>JAZQEP010000001.1:0-5863 GCA_045539075.1 Faecousia sp.
GCCGCTCGGTATCGTCACATTTACCCTAAAAAGAGGATAATTTAGGAAGTAGCGAATCGGGAGAGCCCAATGGTGTAACGACAATTGCCGGCCTCCCAGGCTCGTCTTGTCAGCGGCGACTCGCCGCTAAACGATAATTTACAGAAGGAGCCACGATTATGAAAACAGGCATTCAGGTATCCAGTTTAAAACCCCTGCTGACCACCCCGGAGCAGATCTGGGACGCTTTTGAAAAAATGTCCGATCTTGGCTGCCGCTGTGTCCAGCTGCAGTGGATCGACCCTTCCGTGCTCATTGACGACATTGCCCGGGCTGTCAAACTGACGGATATGAAAAGCTTGGGAACCCAGGATTTTTACACCTCTGTTCAGGCAGATCTGGATTATTATGTCAACTTGAATGCCCTGACTGGGGGAACCTGGCTCACGGTCAGCCGGATTCTGGAGACCCATAAATCCCCGGAGGGGCTGGACATCTTCGCCGAAGAACTGGAAGCACTGCAGGAGAGGCTGGCGCCACTGGGCCAGCGGGTCTGCTTCCATCCGGTCAGCGCGGACTACAACGCGGTGCCCGGTATGAACGCCGTGGAATACCTGCTCACGAAGCTGCCCTGGCTGGAACTGTGCCTGGATCTTTACCACCTGGACAGAAACTGCGATGATATGCCCGCCTTCATCCGCCGCTATGCCGGCCGGATCCCCATGGTCCATTTTAAGGATCACCGGGATGGAAAGCTGGTTCCCGCGGGCCAGGGACAGGTCCGGTGGGAAGGTGTGGTGAAAGCCTGCCTGGAAGCCGGGGTGGAATATGCCCTGGCGGAGCAGGAGAGCTGGGATGGGGATCCCTTTGAATGCCTGGGGGAGGCTATGACCTGGATCGAAAGTGAGATTTCCGGGGAATAAATTTGAGAAATCGGATATTTACTGGACTTTCTTACATATTTTGGTATAATTAAAAGAGTACGCCGCGCTGCTTTGCGGTAAGATACATAGGGAGGATACCCCATGAAGCTCAATAACAAACGCACTATTTTAGTCGGCTTTGCCTTTTTCTTGATCTGTGCCTTCTGGCAGGTCTACGATGTGACCATTGCCATGACACTGACCAGCAAATTCGGCATGAGCCAGACCGCCTCCGGCGTGGTCATGGCCCTGGACAATATCCTGGCGCTGTTCATGCTGCCCCTCTTCGGCGGCATCTCCGACCGCTGCAAGAGCAAGTCCGGCCGCCGTACCCCCTTCATCCGTACCGGCACCATTCTTGCGGTGACCTTTCTGATGCTGCTGAGCCTGGCAGACAACGCCCAGCTGAAGAAGATCCAGGCCTATTCCCAGGTCAATGACCCTGCCACCATGGAGCGGATCTACGACGAGCAGAAGGATGCCCTGCTGAAGACCCCCGAGGGCGAGACCTTCAAGCTCTCCGAGGAATATACCCGTGAGGAGTTTGGCCGTTTGACCACCTCTTCCACCACCACCGAGCGCAACAGCTTCGGCCGGGAGGTGGAGGTGAACCTCTACACCCGCCATGTGGTGCCCGCCCGGCAGGCCTGCGCCGCCGCCGTGACTGCGGAAAATCCAGTCAATCTCATCCTGTTCCTGGGTATTTTGCTGCTGCTGCTGATCTCCATGGCCACCTTCCGGACCCCTGCCGTGGCGCTGATGCCCGACGTGACGCTGAAGCCCCTGCGCTCCAAGGCCAACGCCATTATTAACCTCATGGGCAATGCCGGCGGCATCATCGTGCTGGGCATCGGTTCCGTGCTGGCCATCTCCAAGGTCCGCAACGCCTATATGAGCTATACCGGTGTCTATGCCATCGTGGGCGGCATCATGCTCACCGCCCTGGCCATCTTCCTGCTCACCGTGAAGGAGCCCAAGTGGGCCGCCGAGATGCAGGCAAAGAGCATCGAGCTGGGCCTGGATAAGGCAGAGGAGCCCGCCCAGCCCGGTGAGAAGAAGCGTCTGAGCAAGGGCGAGGCCACCAGCCTGGTCTTCCTGCTGGCTTCTATCGTGCTGTGGTTCTTCGGCTATAACGCGGTCACCTCCAAGTACACCGTCTATGCCCAGAATGTGCTGGATAAGGACGCCACCACCACGCTGCTGCTGGCCAATGTGGCCGCTATCGTGGCTTACCTGCCTGTGGGTATCGTGGCATCCAAAATCGGCCGGAAGAAGACCATTCTGGCAGGCATTACCATGCTCTTCACCGCCTTCTTTGCGGGCTGCTTCCTGAATGCCTCCAGCCCCAACTGGCTCATGACCGCCATGTTTATTCTGGCGGGCGTGGCCTGGGCCACCATCAATGTCAATTCCTTCCCCATGGTGGTGGAGATGTGCTCCGGCGCCGATGTGGGTAAGTACACCGGCTTCTACTACACCGCCTCCATGGCTGCCCAGTCCCTGACCCCCACCATCTCCGGCATCTTCATGGATAAGGTGGCTATGACCACCCTGTTCCCCTATGCCTCCATTTTCGTGGGCCTGGCCTTCTTCACCATGCTGATGGTCAAGCACGGCGATGCCAAGGTGGAAGCCAAGAAGGGCCTGGAAGCCCTGGATATCGACGACTGATCCAAAGGAGTCAATGCTATGAACCATCCCAAACTGATGAAAACCGCAATGACCGCCACCGCCCTGCTGACCACCCTGGGCCTGTACACCCTCAAGGGCCGGGCAAACCATCCCGGCATGGCTGACCTGCGGGGCTGGGCCTATGCCCACCGGGGACTGCACAGGGAAGGTGTTCCCGAAAACTCCATGGCTGCCTTCCGGGCTGCCCTGGAGGGGGGCTACGGCATCGAGCTGGATATCCACCTGATGCGCGACGGCAATCTGGCGGTCATCCACGACTCTTCACTCCTGCGCACCGCCGGTGCGGATGTCTGCATTGAGGATCTGACCGCGGAGGACCTGCCCAGCTACCGCCTGGAGGGTACCGACGAGCAGATCCCCCTGTTCCGGGATGTGATGGCCCTCTATGAGGGCAAGGCTCCCATGATCGTGGAACTGAAGCCTGCGAACGGCAATCACGCCGCCCTGACCGAGGCTGCCTGCGAGCTGATGAAGGACTACAAGGGTGTCTACTGCATGGAGTCCTTTGACCCCCGCTGTGTCCAGTGGCTGAAAAATAACCGTCCCCAGATCATCCGGGGACAGCTGACGGCAAATTATGTGGCCAATGACAAAAAGCTGCATCCGGCCATCCGCTTCCTGCTGACCCACAACATGATGAATTTCCTGGCGGTGCCCGATTTTGTGGCCTATAAGTTTGCCGACCGGAAGGATACCGTCACCAATTTCCTGTGCCGCAGAGTCTGGGATATCCAGGGCGTCAGCTGGACCATCAAAAGTAAGGAAGATTTCGACACCGCCGTGGCAGAGGGCTGGCTGCCCATTTTCGAGGGCTTTGAGCCCTGATATCCCGGGAAAATCCGGCGAAAAGAATGTGGGATGATTGACATTTTCCCCACTTTGTGAAATAATGTATAGGTTAAATATAAAGTAAGAGAGGATCACTGCTATGAAGCAATCCAGAACACATAACTGCGGCGAGCTGCGCCTCGGCAACGCCGGAGAGAACGTTACCCTGGTCGGCTGGATGGAGAATGTCCGCGAGGTTGGCTCCAACTTCGCCTTCGTCGTCCTGCGCGACTACTACGGCACCACCCAGGTGGTCATTGAGAACGCCGAGATGATGGCAGCCATCAAGGGCCTGAATAAGGAGTCCACCATTTCCGTCACCGGTACCGTCCGGGAGCGCGAGAGCAAGAACCCCAAGCAGGCCACCGGCGACATCGAGGTAGTCCCCACCGCCATCAAGGTCCTGGGCAAGTGCGTCCACAACCAGCTGCCCTTCGAGATCAACAAGTCCCGCGACGCTGACGAGAACGTGCGCCTGAAGTACCGCTATCTGGACCTGCGCAACCCCGCCGTCAAGAAGAACATCATCCTGCGCTGCCAGGTGGTGGCCGCCATCCGGGCCGCCATGACCGAGCGTGGCTTCCTGGAGATCACCACCCCCATCCTCACCGCCTCCTCCCCCGAGGGCGCCCGTGACTACCTGGTTCCCGCCCGTAACCACCCCGGCAAGTTCTACGCCCTGCCCCAGGCTCCCCAGCAGTTCAAGCAGCTGCTGATGACCTCCGGCTTCGACAAGTACTTCCAGATCGCTCCCTGCTTCCGGGACGAGGACGCCCGTGCCGACCGTACCCCCGGCGAGTTCTACCAGCTGGATATGGAGATGGCCTTCGCCACCCAGGACGACGTTCTGTCCACCCTGGAAGAGGTGCTGCAGCCCCTGTACGTGAAGTTCGGCCAGTATGACCGGGTTTCCTCCTACCCCTTCCGCCGCATCGGCTTCAACGAGGCCATGGAGCGCTACGGCTCCGACAAGCCCGACCTGCGTATCGACCTGGAGGTCCAGGACATTACCGCAGAGGTCGCCGGCTGCGCCTTCGGCCCCTTCCAGAACGCCACCGTCAAGGCTGTCGCCGTGGACAACTTTGACCAGGGCCGTAAGTGGATCGACAAGCTCCTTGCCGACGTGGAAGTTCAGACCGGCAACAAGGTCTGCTGGTTCAAGGTTGACGAGAACGGCAACCTCACCGGCGGCGTCCCCAAGTTCCTCACCGACTATACCGCCGCTCTGACCCAGAAGCTGAATTTGAAGCCCGGCAGCTTCGTCTGCATGGCCGCCGCCCAGAAGAAGGTGGCCGCCCAGAAGACCGCCGGCGTGGTCCGCACACTGCTGGGTAAGCGCATTCCCGGCCACTTCGACGAGAAGCAGTACGCCTTCTGCTGGATCGTGGACTTCCCCATGTACGAGATGGGCGAGGAGTCCGGTGAGCTGGAGTTCTGCCACAACCCCTTCTCCATGCCCAAGGGCGGCATGGAAGCACTGCTGGAGGCCGAGGGCGACAACGAGAAGCTGCTGGCCATCAACGCCAGCCAGTACGACCTGGTCATCAACGGCTACGAGTGCGCATCCGGCGCTGTCCGTAACCATGATCCCGAGATCATGATCAAGGCCTTCCAGATGGTGGGCCTGGGCGAAGAGGACGTGAAGGCCAAGTTCCCCGCCATGTACAACGCCTTCACCTACGGCGCACCTCCCCACGCCGGCGCAGCCCCCGGCATCGACCGTATGGTCATGCTGCTGTGCGGCGAGGAATCTATCCGTGAGGTTATCACCTTCCCCATGAACAAGACAGCCCAGGATCTGATGATGGACGCGCCCACCACGGTTTCCCAGAAACAGCTGGACGATGTGCATATCCTCATCAACGAATCCCACTTACAGTAAAACAAAAAATGACGCCTCGCAGGAGGCGTCATTTTTTTGTTAGTTAAGCCGTACCTGCAGGAACAGGTTTTCCACATGCCGGGTGACATCCTCCGGCAGGAAACCGTAGCTGCGTCCCCGCTCCAAAACTTCCGCAGGGGGATAGATCACTTCGCTTTCTGCCAGGTACTCGTCCATATACTCGGTAGCACCGGCAATGGGGGAGCCGTAGCAGATATAGTCCATGTTGGCGCCGGAGATTTCCGGATCGCACATAAAGTCGATGAACAGCTCCGCAGCTTCTTTGTTTTCGCAGCAGTCGGGAATGCACATGGCGTCGATGAACAAGTTGAAGGTCTGATCCTCCGGCAGATAGAACCGCAGGTCTTCGTTATTTTCCATCATCATCATGGCATCGCCGGCATAGTAGGGAGCGATCCAGGCATTTTCCTCGATCATCTTGTCATAGACCTGGTCCATCACATACTGCTGTACCAACGGCCGCTGTTGGGAAAGGGTATCGGCGCAGGCTTGCAATTCTTCCTTATCGGTGGTGTTCACATCGATTCCCAGCATATAC
>JAZQEP010000002.1:0-14636 GCA_045539075.1 Faecousia sp.
AGTTGTTATCAGGTCTTGTCTTCCTAAGACCCGCTTGGCCTCCGACTTGACCAAGTTCGCCGGCCAGGTTTACGTCCTGTCCAAGGAAGAAGGCGGCCGTCATACTCCCTTCTTCAACAACTACCGTCCCCAGTTCTACTTCCGTACCACAAGTCGGATCGTAGCCATGTCGTTCTGTGAGCCAAGGAGTTGTTATCAGGTCTTGTCTTCCTAAGACCCGCTTGGCCTCCGACTTCCCTTCCTGATGCCCGTTGAGGACGTCTTCACCATCTCCGGCCGTGGCACCGTTGCTACCGGTCGTGTTGAGCGTGGCGTCATCAACAAGAACGACAAGGTCGAGATCGTTGGCCTGCGCGACGAGAAGAAGGACACCACCGTCACCGACATCGAGATGTTCCACAAGCTGCTGGACTACGCAGAAGCTGGCGACAACATCGGCGCTCTGCTGCGTGGTGTTGACAAGAAGGAAATTGAGCGCGGCCAGGTTCTGTGCCAGCCCGGTTCCATCAAGCCTCTGACCAAGTTCGCTGGTCAGGTTTACGTCCTGTCCAAGGAAGAAGGCGGCCGTCATACTCCTTTCTTCAACAACTACCGTCCTCAGTTCTACTTCCGTACCACCGACGTTACCGGCATCATCACCCTGCCCGAGGGCACTGATATGTGCATGCCCGGCGATAACGTTGTCATGAACGTTGAGCTGATCACCCCCATCGCTATCGAGAAGGGCCTGCGTTTCGCTATCCGCGAGGGCGGCCGTACCGTCGGTTCCGGTGTCGTCACCGAGATCTACGAGTAATTCATAGCTCTTAAATGGAATGAAAGCCCCGGTCTTCTGACCGGGGCTTTTTTCTGGATTTTTATGTCCTGATATGATAATATATTTAAGACTAAAAACAAGCGAGGTATGAAAATGAAACTCAAAAAGATTTTACGCAATACATTGATCGGCCTTCTGGTATTTGTTCTGGTGGTGCTGGTGATCCTGTTTGCCGGCGTTACCGTGAAATATTGGGATTATTACAGCAATTCCGACGCCTTATTCATCATCCCCGGTCTGATGGATAATGTGGTTCCTCAGGGTTTCGACTACATTGAGGAAACAGGCGAATATCTGATGTGCGGCTATATGTCCGATGATACATCTTCCCGGGTCTATGTTCGTAATGCCGCGGGCAAGACCTATTTCAGTAAACTCTACTATGCCGACGGCAGTCCCTATCTGAAGCATGCCGGCGGTATCTGCCATAATGGAGATTATGTGTATCTGGCCGGCGATGACGGCGTGGATGTGTTCTCCCTCAGTGATATTATCTTCGGCAGGGATGCAAAGATGCTGGGTACCATTCCCACCGGACACGACATGGCATTTTGTTCTTTCCAGGATGGGTATCTCTTCGCAGGCAATTTCTATTTCCCCGGACATTATGAGACGCCGGATCACCACCGGATCATGACGCCTGCTGGTGATCAGAATACTTCTCTGATCACTGTATTCCGGGCAGATGAATCCATGGAATTTGGCATCGATCCCCAGGCGGTTGCTGCCATTTCCGCTCCGGATAAAGTCCAGGGCATGTGCTTTACAGAGGATGGTATTGTGCTCTCCATTTCCTGGAGTTTAACGGATTCCAATCTGCTGTATTACTCTGCCGATGCAGACCGTGTAGGCACTGTGGAGGTGCTGACCGGTGAGGTGCCGCTTTACTACCTTGATTCTGAGAACCTTACCCATACCGCGGTGCTGCCTCCCATGTCCGAAGAGCTTGTATACCGGGATGGAAGGGTAGAGGTCATGTGCGAATCCGCCTGCAATAAGTACATCTTTGGCAAGCTGATCCGGGGCTGGCAGGTATTTGCCTATACAGCACCCACTGCCGGCTAAGATTCGGTAAAAAACCTAAAATCGTTTTTTCTGCCTTGGCATCCGTTCTTTTGTATGATATACTGATAAAGTATGTATGATTATGCAGAAAGACAGGTGATGTGATTTGAAGGAATTGCTTGCTAAAATCCAGGAAGCATTGCTCTCCGCCCTGCCCATTACTGCCATTGTGTATGTTCTGTCGCTGACACCCTGGTTTAATTTTTCTACAGCTGAACTGATCACCTTTACAATTGGCGCGGTACTGCTTGTGATCGGACTGGGCCTGTTTAGTCTTGGTGCGGATATGGCAATGACACCCATGGGTGCTCACGTGGGCTCCGGTCTGTCAAGACAGAAAAAATTGACGTTGCTTCTGGCGGTTTGTTTTGTGCTAGGCATGCTGATTACCATTGCGGAGCCGGACCTGCAGGTTTTGGCCAAGCAGGTCAGCGCGGTTATGAACGGCACGGTGCTGGTCTACGCGGTTGGTATCGGTGTGGGACTGTTTCTGGTATTTGCCATTCTGAAAATTGTCTTCCGCAGATCCTTGGCCAGCATTCTGATGCTGTTTTATATGCTGATGTTCGCTTTGTCGCTGATGCTGGTTGTCAACGGCAACGATGCGCTGCTGCCCATGTCCTTTGACTCCGGCGGCGTCACCACCGGTCCCATTACGGTGCCCTTTATCATGGCCCTGGGTGTGGGTATTTCCAGCGTGCTGGGCGACCGCCATTCTCAGGAAAACAGCTTCGGTCTGGTCTCTCTGTGCAGCGTGGGCCCAATTCTGGCGGTTCTGGTGCTGGGCATCTTTTCCAGCAATGATCTGACCTATACCGTGCCGGATTACAGCGTCAGTAATCAGATCATCGAGTCCTTCGTTCATACGGCGCTGCACACCTGCAAGGAAGTTGCTCTGGCATTGGGGCTGATCGTGGTTTTCTTCCTGGCATGTCAGATGATCTTTCTGAAGCTGTCCCGTAAGCGGCTGCTGAAGATCGGTCTGGGCGTTATTTTTACATATATTGGCCTTGTAATGTTTCTCACCGGTGTCAATGTGGGCTTTATGCCCATTGGCTACAAGCTGGGCTACGAACTGGCGCAGCTGAATGAAGGTGTGCTGGTCCTGCTGGGCCTGCTGATGGGTGTGCTGGTGGTTCTGGCTGAGCCTGCCATCCATGTGCTGAACCAGCAGGTGGAGGAAGTTACCGGCGGATATGTCAGCAAAAAGTCTATGATGCTGGGCCTGTGCATCGGTGTGGGCGCGTCCATTGCCCTGAGCATGATCCGCATCATCTTCGATTTCTCCATCGTCTATTATGTGATCCCGGGATATTTCCTGAGTCTGGCGCTCTCGCTGTTTGTGCCTCCGGTGTATACGGCCATCGCCTTCGACTCCGGCGGCGTGGCCTCCGGTCCTATGACATCCGGATTTATTCTGCCCTTTGCTACCGGCGTGTGCGTTTGCCTGCAGGGTGAAGCGGCAGTCCTGCGGGATGCCTTCGGCGTGGTGGCAGTGGTGGCGATGACCCCTCTGATCACCATTCAGCTTCTGGGCTTCCGGGCCATCGTATCCGAAAGAATCGCGGAGAAGCGGGCTATGAAGAAGATCCTGGGTGCCGACGATCAGCAGATCATCAATTTTATGTAATAGGAGGCTGCAGCTATGGCAAATGCTATCAATGAATCCGCGATTAAGAAGCTGAAGCTCCTGTTTACCGTGGTGGACCGGAACAAAGGCGAGTTTTACATGGACGTTCTGAGCCAGTATGAGGTGAATTTCCAGACCATGATCAACGGCACGGGAACGGCCAATTCCGAAATCCTGGATATGCTGGGGCTGAACAACAACAAGGCAGTTGTGGTCAGCGTCATCCGGGAGGATCTGACCGATACCATTATGAAGGTACTGGATGAGAAATTCCGTACCATCCGAAACGGCAAGGGTGTGGCGTTCGCCGTTCCCTTAAGCAGCGTCATCGGTGTGAATATCTACCGGTTCCTGAGCAACAACCAGATGTAAGAGGAGGATAGCCATGACTACCGATAATCATGAAGTGATTTTTGCCATTGTCAACGCGGGTTTTGCCGAGGACGCCATGGAGGTGGCCCGGGAGCAGGGTGTCCGGGGCGGCACCATCCTCAATGCCCGTGGTGTGGCCCGGGCAGACGAGGCTGCCTTCTTCGGCATCACCATCCACCATGAGAAGGAGATTCTGATGATGGTGGTGGAAAAGTCCATCCGGGACAAGGTGCTCAATGCTCTCTATAAGGAAATGGGCATGGCCAGGAAGGCCCAGGGCATCGTGTTCGCTCTGCCGGTCTCCGATGTGGCCGGCCTGGTTCAGACCGAGCAGAAGGAAGAAAAGCCTGAAGACTAATAAAAAACGGCATCCGAATTTTCGGATGCCGTTTTTGCGAAAAAGCTTGACTTTTTGCGGGTTTCTCGTATAATAACAGTGTCATTTATGCCTGTAATCGGACAGGCGACCTACACACAGCCGGAACTGTGAACAATGGCAGCCACCATTGCTCCACAGACCGCTTTTCAAAAAGCTTAACTGCCTGGCGCAATGCGCCGGGCAGTTTTTTGTGCAGATTTTTGAAAGGAAGCGGTTTTATGCTGGTGATTGGTAATCTGGTGTCCATGATCGGATGTGTGCTGATGGTGCTCATCGGATTTGTCAGAAAGAAGGAGCGGGTCATTACCCTCCAGTGCTTCCAGTTTGGTTTTCTGGCGGCAGGCAATCTGATCCTGGGGGCCTTCAGCGGATGTATCTCCGGTTTGGTGAGCATTGCGAGAAATCTGATCTTCCCCAAAGTGAAGGGCGGCCTGGGGCTAAAGCTGCTGTTTATCAATATCCAGGTGCTGCTGACCCTTCTGGCGGGCTGGGCGGGGCCCATCAGCCTGCTGCCCCTGTTTGCGGGAATCCTGTTTACCTGGTTCATTGATACCAAAAGCGATGTCCATCTGAAATGGGTCATCATCATCGCCCAGGTCATGTGGGCCTTTTACGATTTTTACTATCAAAATTATGTGACGCTCAGCTTTGATATCATGACAATCCTAACTAACCTAGCAGGTATTGTGATGCTGAAACGGATTGAGCAGTAAAAAAGCACCGCTCTTTTCCAGCGGTGCTTTTGTTTTTTAGCTGCGACGCAGGTCTGTAAGCCGGGTTCTGTCTTGACAGCCATCTATCTAGCCTTACAATTGCTCGTAAGATCAAGCCGCCTCCTCGGGACGGCCGGGCCGGCCTTGTGTCCCTCCACGGCGTTGCTCCGGGATAGAGTTTACAGCACCCCGATGTCTCCATGGGGCGGGCAGGCTATAAGCCTGCCTTTTCACCTTTCCTGCGAAATGCAGTAGTATCTCTCTGTTGCACTTGTCCTGAGGTCACCCTCGGCGGGCGTTACCCGTTATCCCTGCCCTGCGGAGCCCGGACTTTCCTCATCCGCGGCCTTTCGGCCTGCGTCCGCGGCTGTCCGACCTGGTCGCGGAAATATTGTACTCTATGGATGGGCAAATGTCAAATATCCTTGCAAATTCTTTTGGAAAACGGTATACTGTATATTAGATAACTTTGGAAATGAGGCGTGTACACGATGGTTACTGCGTTTGAGAAATATTTCACCGCCCTCCGGGGCAAGAAAATTGCTGTACTTGGCCTGGGTGTCAGCAACCGACCCCTGGTGCGGCTGCTCTTAGAATTCGGCTGCGATGTCACCGGCTGCGACCGGACGCCCCGGGAGAAGCTGGACCAGGAGGTGCTGGAACTGGAAAGCATGGGCTGCAAGCTCCGCTGCGGCGATACTTATCTGGACGGCGTGGAGGCGGATGTGCTCTTCCGCACTCCCGGCATGCACCCCGGCAACCCTGCCATCCGCAGCCTGGCGGACAAGGGGGCGTACGTTACCTCCGAAATGGAAGTATTCTTCGAGGTCTGCCCCTGCAATCTGATCGCCGTCACCGGTTCCGACGGCAAGACCACCACCACCACACTGATTTCCGAAATGCTGAAAGCAGATGGAAACCGGGTCTGGCTGGGCGGCAATATCGGCACGCCCCTGCTGCCCCTGGTCCGGCAGATGCAGGAACAAGATTACGCTGTGGTGGAGCTGAGCTCCTTCCAGCTGATGGATATGACCAGAAGCCCCATGCGGGCAGTGGTGACCAATCTGGCTCCCAACCATCTGGATGTCCATAAGGACATGGACGAATACGTGGAAGCCAAGAAGAATATATTTGCTTTCCAGAATGAAAACGGCCTGCTGGTTCTCAACCACGACAACTCCATCACCGATGCGTTTGTCGGAAACGGCAAAACCGTCAAATTCTCCCGGCAGGGCAGTGCCCATGTGTGTCTGAATGGGGACGTGATCACCCGGGGCGGAGAAGAAGTGCTGAAGATCCAGGACATTCTCCTGCCCGGTGTTCATAATATCGAAAACTACATGGCCGCCATTGCCGCAGTGGAGGGCCTGGTGTCCGACGATGCCATCCGTTCTGTGGCCAAGAACTTTGGCGGTGTGGAGCACCGCATTGAACTGGTGCGGATCAAAGACGGGGTCCGGTTCTATAACGATTCCATCGCATCTTCTCCCAGCCGGACCATCGCAGGCCTGCGCAGCTTCAAGGAGAAGGTCATCCTCATCGCCGGCGGCTATGACAAGCATATCCCCTATGATGTGCTGGGGCCTGAGGTCTGTGAGCATGTAAAGAAGCTCTTCCTCTGCGGCGCCACCGCACCCCAGATCCGTGCTGCGGTGGAAAACTGCTCTGCGGAGCAACCGGAGATCATCGACTGCGGCGATTTTGAGTCCGCTGTCCGCTCTGCCGCCGCTGCTGCCGAGTGTGGCGATGTGGTGCTCATGAGCCCGGCCTCCGCATCCTTTGACCAGTTCAAGAACTTCATGGTTCGGGGTGAATTCTTCAAGAAAATCGTGAAGGAGCTGTAATATGAACATCACCAAGTTTACGAAAGCCGCCCGGAAAGCCCTGCCGCTGAAGAAATGCGGCGCTGTCATCGTGGCCGCAGGCTCCGCTTCGCGGATGGGGGGCATCGACAAGGTCATGGCAGCCCTTGGGGGTGAGCCCATGATCGCCCGGACGGTCCGGGCCTTCCAGGAATGCGACGCGGTTTCAGAGATCGTGATCGTCACCCGTGAGGATCTGATCCTGCCCATTACCGACCTGTGTAAAGCCTTCACAAAGGTCAAAACGGTGGTAGCCGGCGGCAAGAGCCGCCAGGAATCCGTGGGCAAGGGCCTTTCTGCGCTGGGCAAGGAAATCAAACTGGCCGCCATTCACGACGGCGCCCGGCCTCTGATTACCTGGCAGCTGATTGACTGCTGTGTTCGCGCAGCCAATACCTACGGCGCAGCTGCCCCGGCCATTCCCGTGAAGGACACCATCAAAACCGTGGAGGGAGGCATCGTGGTGAACACCCCCGACCGCAGCAAGCTCCGGGCAGTCCAGACCCCCCAGGTCTTCGACGTTGACCTGCTGAAGGGTGCCCTGCTGAAGGCCTACCAGGACGGCGCGGAGGTCACTGACGACTGCTCCGCGGTGGAGAGGCTGGGTATGAAGGTCAAGATCGTGGAGGGTGACGAGAAAAATCTGAAGGTTACGACCCCCATGGACTTGAAAATCGCGGAAATGCTGCTGGAGGAAATGAAATGAGAATCGGACACGGATACGATGTGCACAGATTGGTGGAGGGCCGGGACCTGATCCTGGGCGGCGTAAAGATCGAACACCACCTAGGCCTGTTGGGACATTCCGATGCGGATGTGCTGCTCCACGCAGTGTCCGACGCCTTGCTGGGTGCCGCCGGATTGGGGGACATCGGCAAGCACTTTCCCGACACGGACCCCCAGTACAAGGGTGCCGACAGTCTGAAGCTGCTTCAGATTGTAGCCCAGCGGGTGCAGGCAGCCGGCTACCGGGTCAGCAATATCGATGTGACCATGATCGCCCAACGCCCCAAGCTGCGTCCTTACATTGAGAAGATGCAAGTCAATATTGCTTCCGCTGTGGGCGTGGATGTGAGCCGGGTGAATGTGAAGGCCACCACCGAAGAAAAACTGGGCTTCACCGGCACGGAACAGGGCATGGCCTGCCACGCTGTGTGTCTGCTGGAAGAGTAACGAAAAAATAAAGGGAGCGTGCCGTTTGGCACGCTCCTTTGCTATATTGGGAAATTACCGCTTGATATCGAAATTCTGGTTCATGATCTCCTTGATGGCGCCGGCATCGTCGGTGATGTTGGCGTCGCCGTGGATGGTGTGCTTGATGACGGAGGAGGCCACGGCGAAGTTGACCATGTCCATGGGCTTATAATTGCGCATCATAGCATAGATCAGGCCGGAGGCGAAGGCATCACCGCCGCCAACCCGGTCGAGGATGTTGAAGGTGAAAAGCTTACTCTCAAAGGTGTGGCCCTGGTACCACATGAAAGCCTTCAGAGAGTTCTGGGAGCCGGAGTGGGCATAACGCACGTGACGGGCGATGCACTGAATATTGGGATACCGCTCGATAAAGTGCTGGAACACTTCATCCTGCTGCTCGTAGCTGGGCTGCAGCGGGACTCCATCCTTCCAGTCACCCTTGCTGTGGTCGTTTTCATCCTTCCACAGGTGGTAGGGCTCAATGCCCATCAGCACGTCCACATAGGGCAGGCACTGGGTGCAGTAATCTCTTGCTTCCTCCCAGGTCCAGAGTTTGGAACGGAAATTGCCGTCAAAGCTGGTGGTAAGGCCCAGTTCCTTGGCAACCTTCAGACAGTTCAGAATGAAATCGGCACAGGTTTTGTTCAGCGCCGGGGTAATGCCGGACACATGGAGCCAGGTGAAGCCCTTCAGAAGATTTGCGATATCCACCTTGCTCAGGTCGTACTCGGTGATGGCAGAGTGCTTCCGGTCGTAGGTGACCTTGCTGGAGCGGATTCCGTAGCCGGTCTCTAAGTAGTAGGTGCCGAGGCGGTGGGTGGGGGTCTCCTCGGGGGTGGAGAGGATCACAGGGGTGCAGTGGACATCGTTGCTCCGCAGCATACGGATGGCGCTCTTACCGATGGAGTTATTGGGCACCACGGAGAAGAAAGTGGAGTCAATGCCCAGGTTTGCCAGAGACAGGGCGATATTGGCCTCCGAACCGCCGTAGGTGGCCTCGAACTCATTGGCCATGCGGATCTTCTGGTAGTTGGGGGGAGTCAGCCGGAGCATGATCTCGCCGATGGTGATGAATTTGTGGCTGCTCTTGTTCTGCAGCAGGGGATTATGATGTTCCATGGTTAGCCTCCTCATTTATTCACTGATACTACAATTATAATGAGGGGCGTGGTGAATTTCAATAGAGAAAACATAAATTATACAAAAATACTTATAGAAAATGACGAAATAACAAAGATGCTCTCTGCTGCATAGGATGCAGCGGGAGGTATTGGCTATGAAATTCTATTATGTGACATTCCGCTCTGTGACCCATGGGCAGCGGGGGGAGCGGCTGCTGCAGTCCCATGGGATCCGATGCAAGCTGCTGCGTACGCCCCGCTGGATGGAGGCAAAGGGCTGCGGCTACAGCCTGCGCCTGTGGACGAATGATCCTGGAGAAGCAGTTGCCTTGCTTCGTTCGGAAAAAATCCCTATGCAGAAGGTGTATATCCAGACAGGAGACGGCACGCTGGAGGAAATCGCGCTATGATCTATCTGGATGCGGGAGCTACGTCCCTGCGCAAGCCAAAGTCAGTGTCAAGGGCGGTTTCCTGGGCAATGGAGCACTGTGCCAATCCGGGCAGAGGCGGCTACAGCGAAGCTATGGAGGCGGCCCGGGTCATTTTCGATTGCCGGGAGAAGGCAGGAAAACTCTTTGATTGTCCGCCGGAGCGGGTGGTATTTACCAGCAACTGCACCCATGGGCTGAACATTGCCATCCGTTCTCTGGTAAAACCCGGGGACCGGGTGGTTGTCTCGGGTTTTGAACACAATGCTGTGACCAGGACCCTTCATGCCCTGGGCGCGCAGGTGATCGTAGCAGGACGGAAACTGTTCGACTGGGAAGACACATTGCGGGAGTTCGAACAGGCGCTGACTCACTTCCCCAGAGCAGCGGTATTTACCCATGTTTCCAATGTGTTTGGCTATATCCTCCCGGTGGAGCAGATGGCCGAGCTCTGCCGGCAGCGGGGCATTCCCTTCATTCTGGATGCGGCCCAGTCCGCAGGGAGCATTGGGCTATCTTTGGAAAAGCTTGGGGCGGCGTATATCGCCATGCCGGGGCATAAGGGCTTACTGGGTCCTCAGGGGACGGGAATGCTGCTGTGCGGGGAGAATCCCGCTGCGCTGATATGCGGCGGTACCGGCAGCGATTCCATCGAACAGGCAATGCCGGCATATCTTCCGGACCGGCTGGAGGCGGGGACGGTGAACGTGCCGGGAATTGCCGGACTGGGGGCAGGACTGGACTATCTGCTGAAAAACGGGGTGGAGAGGATCGGCCGCCGGGAGCACCGTCTGGCAGAGCGCTGCGCGAAAGCACTGGAGAAAATGGGATGCCGGGTATTCCAGGGTCCTAACCAGGCGGCAACCGTATCCTTTCTGATGAAGAAGGACTGTCAGTGGGTGGCGGAGGCTTTTGCCCGCCGGGGTATCGCTCTGCGGGCCGGGCTGCACTGTGCACCGCTGGCCCATGAAAGCGCCGGCACCCTGGAAACCGGGACGGTACGCGCAAGTTTCGGCTATGGGGTAACGGAAGGGGAGCTGGAGCGCTTTTTACAGGCGGCCAACAAAGTAATGGCAGGGAAATCCTAAATATTTTTGCAGATTATCTATTGATATCCCGGGATTGTTCCGCTATAATAGACAGGATAATAGGAAAGTATACCATAGCGCACTATGCGCTTTTGAAACCTGAGGAAAAGGGGTAGAAACTGTATGGATAAATTAGATGGCTTTTTCCAAAATATTGCCAGAATGCAGTGGTCGGACTATGTGGATATTGCTCTGGTAGCATTTCTGATCTATATGCTTCTGCCCCTGATCCGGACCCCCAGCACCATGCGCATTGCCCGCTCTGTCATCGCGGTTCTGATCCTGGCATGGCTGACCGAACTGCTGGAGCTGTATACCGTCAGTTTTATTCTGAACCAGTTCCTGCAGGTTGGACTTCTGGCCTTTGTGGTGTTGTTCCAGCCGGAACTTCGCCGGATGCTGGACCGTCTGGGCAGTGTGCGCCTGCGCAACTACTTTGGCTTTGATAAGCCTGCCGCCCAGGAGCTGGACACTGTGATCACAGAGACGGTCATGGCCTGCGATGTGCTGAGCCGTGAAAAGATCGGCGCGCTGATCGTCTTCTCCCGGGAAGCCCGGCTGGAAGAGTATATGCGCACCGGTACTGCCATT
The DNA here is from genome assembly GCA_045539075.1 of Faecousia sp. Classification (GTDB taxonomy): domain Bacteria; phylum Bacillota; class Clostridia; order Oscillospirales; family Oscillospiraceae; genus Faecousia. The sequence goes on from JAZQEP010000002.1 coordinate 11,261, forward strand.
GACGGACAGGTTTCGGAGCAGCTGATCCGTAATATTTTCTTTCCCAAGGCCGCTCTGCACGACGGTGCCATGATCATCCGGGACAGCCGTGTGGCGGCCGCGGGCTGTGTGCTTCCCCTCAGCGACAGCCACCGGCTCAGTGCGGATCTGGGCACCCGACATCGGGCGGGCGTGGGCATCAGTGAGGTGTCCGACGCAGTGGTGGTCATTGTTTCTGAGGAAACCGGCACCATTTCCGTGGCGGTGGGCGGTATGCTCAAGCGCCATTTGGCTTCTAAGACTTTGGAAAAACTCCTGCGCAATGAGCTGTGTCCTGTACAGGAGGAACCGGAAATGAATTTGGCGGTTCGCCTGCGTCAGAAATTGCAGAAGAAGGAGGCTGGGGACGATGAAAAATAAAAAACTGGTATCTTTACTTCTGTCCGTGGTCATCGCCTTCGCCATGTGGATGTACGTCATCACCGAAGTGAGCCCCGACTCCGAATGGACATATTACGACATTCCTGTGATCATGGAAGGCGAGACGCTGCTGCGTGATGAGCGAAATCTGATCGTGACCAGCTATTCCGATACCCATGTGGATCTGACTCTGGCGGGCAACCGCTCCAATCTGAACGACTTGGGCAAGGAAAACATCGTTCTGAAGGCGGATATGACCCGGATCTACGATCCCGGCACCCATATCATCGAGTATGATATCTCCTACCTGGGCAATGTGGCCAGCAACGCCTTCACCCGTGTGAATCAGTATCCCAGCTACATCACCGCAACCGTGGAGCGGCTGGAACGCAAAGAAGTACCTGTGATGATCATCTACCAGGGCAAAGCACCGGAGGGCTATGTGGTCCGCCGGGCAGATGTGCAGCTGGATCATGAATTCGTGGTGGTTACGGGCCCTGCCTCCGTGGTGGAGCAGATCACCCAGGCCATCATCAGCGTGGATCTGACGGATCAGACGGAATCCATTAGTGAGAATTACCGGTACACTCTGTGTAACCAGGATGGCCAGGGCGTGGACTCGGAAATGATCACCGTCAATACCGAGCAGGTTCATATGGATCTGACCATCCACCGCAAGAAGCAGGTGGAGCTGACAGTTACGGTACTTCCCGGCGGCGGTGCTACGGAGAACGATGTGGAGATCACGCTGGATACCGAATCCATTCAGGTTTCCGGCAGCGATGTGGCACTGGAGCAGGTGGGCGACAGCATCCATCTGGGTACCATCAACCTGGCTGACTACGAAACCTCCGCGGAGCTGATCTTCAATATTCCTACCTATGAGGGTGTTACCAATGACAGCAGCCGTACCGAAGTGGTGGTAAACCTGCGCTTCGTGGGCCTGATGACAAAGGAAGTTATGCTGGAGGAGTTTGAGATCATCAATGTTCCCGAGGGACTTGAGGCATCGGTCATCACGGAGAAGCTGAGCATTAAGGTCCGTGGTCCCACGGAGCTGGTCAGCAAGCTGACAGCCAAGGACATCATCGCCACGGTGGACTTCGCAGGTGAACAGACCGGCGATGCTACCCTCCGGGCGAACATTACATTCAGCGACGCTTTCAAGGATCTCGGTGTTCTGGGCAAGCCCAGTGTCACCACATCTCTGCACGAAGCTGTAGTCGAGGAGCCGTAAGATATGGAACAGATCGTTCGCGTGAAAGAAGCGCACAATAACGGCACCGCTACGGTGTTTCTCCAGCGGGAAAGCGCCTGCTCCGGAGACTGTCACAAGTGCTCCGGCTGCGGCGCGGCCAAGGAAGTGATGGTGTTTGAGGCACAGAATCCCATTGGTGCCTCCCGGGGGGACCTGGTGGTGATCGAATCCAGAACAGGCCCGGTTATGAAGGCTGTGGGCGTATTTTACGTACTGCCGTTGGTTCTGTTTTTCCTGGGCTACTATGTGGGAGACCTGTGGCTGGGCAAAGGCGCGCTGTTTGCCTGTCTCGGCTTCGTGCTCGCCATTGCGGCATCGGTCCTCTATGACCGGCTGATTGCCAAGAAACAAGAAGTTCATACCATTACCGGATACGCAGGGGATTATCTTCTGAAATCCGTCAAAAAAGGGGATCATGTAATTGATTAAGAGTATGACCGGCTATGGCCGGGCTGTGGAAACCGTCAACGGCCGGGAGTTTACCGTTGAGGTCCGCTCAGTCAACAACCGCTATTTGGACTGCACCGTGAAGCTGCCCAGAATGGTGTCCTTCGCGGAGGATGCAGTGAAGCAGGCAGTGAAGGCTGCCATCTCCCGGGGTAAGGTGGATGTGTATATCTCCATCAAGTCCGAAACTGAGGCAGATACCAAAATTACCCTGAATACCGCCATCGTGGAGGGCTATTTAAGCGCCATGCGCCGGATGGTGGAGGAGCACGGTGTCGCAGATGACATCAGTGTTTCCACCATTTCCCGTTTGCCCGAGGTGTTCACTGTGGAAAAGCCCCAGGTGGATGAGGATCAGCTGAAAAGCGACCTGCTGCAGGTGGTTGCGGCAGCTCTGGAAAACTACAATGCTTTCCGTGCCGCGGAAGGCGCCGCGCTGGATGCGGATCTGCGCAGCCGCGGCAATACCATCCTGGAGCTGGTGGCCCAGGTGGAGGCAGGAAACGGCCAGACTGTCATCGATTACCGCGCAAAGCTCTATAATAAGCTGAAGGAAGTTCTTGCCAATACTTCCATTGACGAAAGCCGCATCCTGACTGAAGCTGCCATTTTCGCTGACAAGGTGGCTGTGGACGAGGAGACCGTCCGTCTGCGCAGCCATCTGGAGCAGATGAACAATATGCTCACCGCCGGCGGTGCTATGGGCCGGAAGCTGGATTTCCTGCTGCAGGAGATGAACCGGGAGGCAAACACCATCGGCTCCAAGTGCACCGATGTGCGCCTGGCCCGGATCGTGGTGGATATCAAGGCTGAACTGGAGAAGATCCGGGAGCAGACCCAGAATATCGAGTGAGCGGCGCAAGAGGTATCTTATGAAACTGATCAATATTGGCTTTGGCAGCCTGGTGGCGGCATCGCGTCTGCTGTCGGTGCTGGCTCCGGATTCCGCGCCCATCAAGCGTGTGATCCAGGAGGCCCGGGACCGGGGTATGCTCATCGATGCCTCCTATGGCAGGAAGACAAAGTCCGTCCTGCTGATGGATACGGATCATGTGATTCTGTCCGCCCTGACTCCGGAGCAGGTTTACTTCCGGTGGCAGGACAAAAATGATGTGGTTTTTGAGGAGGAGGAAGCTTAAGATGGGTAAACTGATCGTCATTTCCGGCGCCTCCGGCGTGGGAAAGGGTACCGTTTTAGGAATCGCCATGAAAAAGCGGGAGGACCTTCACTTTTCTGTGTCCGCCACCCAGTCGGATCGTAGCCAAGTCGTT
>JAZQEP010000003.1:0-3013 GCA_045539075.1 Faecousia sp.
TGCTTTTGCAGCGGACCTTTTTTCAGATTTCCTTGTACATTGCGGTAGCATCATCCTTACGGACGTTGTCTGCCACCTGGAGAACCTCCACCGCGACGGTGCGGCTGCCCATGGCGATCTCCAGTTTATCGCCCGCCTTCACATCATAGCTGGCCTTCACAACTCTGCCATTGACGCTGATGCGGCCGTTATCGCAGGCTTCATTGGCAACGGTGCGGCGCTTGATGAGGCGGGACACCTTCAGATACTTGTCTAATCTCATAGCATTACTTGGCGATGCTGTCCTTCAGGGCCTTGCTGGCTTTGAAGGAGGGCACACGGGTAGCGGGGATTTCAATAGCCTCGCTGGTGTGGGGATTGCGGCCCACCCGGGCTTCCCGGGTCTTGGCCTCGAAGGTGCCGAAGCCGGAAATCTGGACCTTCTCGCCGCTGACGAGGGAAGCACAGATGGCATCGATGGCTGCGTTGATGCAGCGCTCGGTGTCCTTCTTGGTCATGCCGGAACGCTCTGCGGTCAGGGCGATCAGTTCGGTTTTATTCATGGATGATCCTCTTTTCTTTTCAGTCAAAATCCTAATAAGATTAACATAATACTCCCGGAAAAGCAAGGCGGTTTTCTGCGTTTTTCGGAAAAAACTTACAGCCGCAGCAGCTTTGCGATCTTCTCGCCCTTGGGCAGCAGCAGGCAGTCGGAGCGGGTGACACACTTGAAGACGACCACCAGCACCATATAGACCGCCACGCCCAGCAGGATGGGAGCGCCGCAGAGGATCAGACGGCTGGTGATGCCCAGCGCCTTGAGACCCAGCAGGGAGGCGTAGACCGCAGCGCCCATGACTGCGGCAGCAGCGAAGGGGCGCAGAGCGTTCTTTACGATGGCGGGGGGATCTGCTACCAGGGTGCGGATGGAGGTGATATTCAGAACTGTGATCACCAGATAGCACAGCAGGGTGCCCACGGGGGTACCCACAATGCCGATGGCAGGATTGCCGGTGAGCACGAACACCGCAGCCAGCTTCACCAGGCCGCCGATGAACATATTCACCACGGGCCGGTTCACATAGCCGTGGGCCTGCATGATGGCGGTGGTCACCAGCACCACGGCGTTGAACATGATGCTGATGCCCAGGACTGCCATGAGGCTGGTGGAGAGGACCAGGTCCTCGCCGGAGTAGCCGCCAAGCAGTGCCGTGACGGGCTCAGCCAGAGTGGCCAGGCCGAAGGCACAGGGCATGGAGATCAGAGCCATGACCCGGACGGCGGATTCCTCGGTCTCCCGGGCATCTGCGGTGTTTTTCAGGGTCAGATGGCTGGTGATGGCGGGGATGATGGAGATGGTGATGGGGGTGATGAAGGCACAGGGCATATTGAAAATGGTCTGGGCCATGGAGTAGATGCCCCGCTGGATGTCTGCGGCATTCTGGCTCATCATACCCAGTAAGCGGCCCATGTAGATCTTGGTCTCCAGGGCAGTGAGGATCTGCAATCCGGCAGAACCAAGGGTGATGGGAATGGCAATGACCAGCAGCTTTTTTGCGGTGGCGGAGAAGCTCTCGGGGGTGTCATCACTGGCTTCCAGTTGGTTGTAGCTGGGGCGGAATTTGCTCCACAGGTATACCGAGGAGACAAGACAGCTGGCGGTGACGCCCAAGATGGCACCGCCGGCGGCCAGGGCCACGGAATTGGTGGCCTTCAGCGCCACCAGCGCCAGGGCGATGCCCACGATCAGCTTGACCACGGCCTCAATGACCTGGGAGACGGAGGTGGGGAGCATATTGCTTCGGCCCTGGAAATAGCCGCGGAAGGTGGACATGATGCAGATAAACAGCATGCAGGGGCCCAGGCAGCCGATAGCGGCCCAGGCATCGGGCTGGTTCTGGAAAGCAGCAAGCTCTCGGCAGAAAACGGTCATCAGCAAGCTGCCGGAGATGCCCAGGGTAAGGAAGATGGCCCGGCAGGTAGAGTAGATCCGGCGGATCTGGTTATTGTGGCCCAGGGCGCTGGCCTGGGAGATCATCCGGCTCATGGCCACGGGCAGGCCGGCGGTGGAGATCATCAGCAGCACTGCGTAGATCTCATAGGCGGTGGAGTAGTAGCCGAAGCCCTGCTTGCCGATGATGGCGTTGAGGGGGATCTTGTACAGGGCGCCAATGACCTTGACGATGGCGGTGGCCATGGCCAGCATGGCGGTACCCTGTAAGAAATTTTGCTTTTTTTCAGACATAGAGTAACTCCTTACTTGTTGTCCTCAAACAGGCGGGGGATGGCGTAGGTGGTCAGCTCTTCCACCACTTTTTGCAGGTCGATGGTGGGGAACTTTCCGTTCTGATACAGAATCTTGCCCCGGACCATGGTGAGGCTTACGTCGCCGCCCTTGGCGGACCAGACAAGACCGTTCAGAACATTGTGGCAGGGCATCAGATGGGGGGCGGTGAAGTCCACCAGCGCGATATCCGCGTCCATTCCCTCCGCCAGCATGCCGCATTCGCTGCCGCGGCCCTGAGCCTGGGCACCGGAGAAGGTGGCCATCATCAGCGCGGCGGAGGAGGGCAGGGCGGCAGGATTCTTCGCGGCACAGCGCTCGGCCATGGCGGCGGCACGGATCACCTCAAACATATCCAGGTTGCCGCACTCAATGGCGCCGCCGGTACCCAGGGCCACATTCATGCCGGATTTTACGGATTCCAGGATGGGGGTGGATTTTTCGCCTGCCTTGGCACTGGCGATGGGGGTAGCCACAGCGGTGACCTTTTTCTTGCCCAGCATTTTGCGTTCCATGTCTTCTAAGTATACGCAGCCGGCGGCGGTGGCGGGGATGTTGAAGAGGCCGTGGCAGTTTAAGAGCTCGCCGGGGCCCATGCCGGTGCGGTCTAAGCAGGACTCCACTTCCTCCTTTGTCTCCGCCAGATGCAGCTGCATACCGATGCCCTGCTCGCTGGCATAGCCCGCCAGGGCTTCCCAGAGCCTGTGGTTGCTGGTGTATTCAGCGTAGATACCAAGTCGGATCGTAGCC
>JAZQEP010000004.1:0-41023 GCA_045539075.1 Faecousia sp.
GGTAACGCGAACACAAAGCCTCCACAGAAATGTGGAGGTTTTTCTTTGCCTAAAACATGCCACTGGCATGTTTTTTAACGGCAAAAGATAGTTGCCCTAACCATGAAAATAGTAACGCGAACACAAGGCCTCGACTGAAAAATCGGGGCTTTTTTCTGCGTATTCGTCTTGTGGAGACGTGATATATGATTATAGAACTAAAATAAGGAGCCGATGCGAATTTTCGCACCGGCTCAAGATTTATTTTTCTTCAATATAATCCATGCAGATCCAACCATCGCCGATATATCCCCAAAGGATATTGCGGATGGTTACCTGCTTGATGATTTCCACTTCCTCGCCATGTTCGATCTTTCGCAGGGACTCATAGCTGGTGCTGGGGCCTGTGCGGACATTTAAGATATCTGCCGTCACAATTGCTTGGATGGTTTCAGAATCCATGGAGTCGGGGAAATAGGCGAAGACTGTATTCAGCCATCCGTCTTCCGTTTTGCCCCAGGTGCCGCTCATCTCGGTAACGGTGATGCTGTCGCCACGCTCTAAGCGCTTGACTACCTTGTACTTTGTGCCCGGCCCGGCTCTGAGATTCAGTTCCTCGGCAATGACAGTTCCGGTAATGGCGCCATCTATCTCAAAGCGTTCCGAGGGAACCTGCTCATCGGATGCTTCACCCTCCAGCAGGACTTGAGTCAGGCAGATCCAGCCTTCTGTGATTCTGCCCCAACGGACACCGTTTACCTCCGTTTGCTCCAGAATTTCCACAATGTCACCCTGATTGAGCAGACCTGTCTGGTCATGGAAGTCGCCGACGCCGACTCTGATCTTCAGTTCTTTGGCAGTGACTGTGCCGTTAATGGGTTCCGGAGGCTGGGTTTCAGAGGCTGGCTGGGTGGTTGCGGGGGGGATGGTCTGATATGACGGTGTAGTTTGCGTCTCGGACCCCTCATTCAGCACGCAGCCGGTCAATCCGATGATCAGAAGAATGGATAAAGTTAAAAGCGCAGCCCACTGTTTCCAAGCTTTTTCGGTCATGGCAAATCCTCCTTTAGTTTTCTTTTATTATATCGTTTCGGGCTGTAACTTGTCAATTTAATGAATTGTAAAGTTTCTTCAGCAATAGAGTTGGATTTTCTATCCATCTATTGACAATAATAGTTTTTCCGGGTAAAATATATTCTCAGAATCCGCAATGAACGGAAAGAGTAACATTTATTTTCCAGTCAGAGAGCCTGGGTCGGCGGCTGAGAGCCCGGGTGTGGCAAATTTGTGAAAGTGCGTCCGGGAGCGGGAAATCAAATACGAGTTATAAATGAGAGTGGAACCGCGGCCTTTACCGCCTCTTGTGCTTTTCGGGCATAAGAGGCGTTTTTTATTCATAAAATAACATTTGGAGGAATTCAATATGTATCTGTATAACTCTGCTACACACAAGAAGGAACTCTTCGTTCCCAACAATCCCGATCTGGTGAAAATGTATACCTGCGGTCCTACCGTGTATCACTACGCCCATATCGGCAACCTGCGTACCTACATTATGGAGGATGTTCTGGAGAAGGCACTGCGCTATGTCGGCTACAACGTCAAGCGTGTTATGAACATTACCGACGTGGGTCATCTGGCTTCCGATGCGGACACCGGCGAAGATAAGATGCTCAAGGGCGCCAAGCGTGAAAATAAGTCCGTCATGGACATTGCCCATTACTACACGGAAGCATTCAAGGCTGACTGCGGCAAGCTGAACATCAAGTGGCCCGATGTGGTGGAGCCTGCCACCAACTGCATCGACGAGTATATTCACATGGTGCAAACCCTGCTGGAAAAGGGTAAGGCTTATTTTGTAGGCGGCAACGTGTATTTTGACACCTCCACGCTGGATAAGTACTACGTTTTTAATGACCACGACGAGGAAGATCTGGCTACCGGCGTTCGTGAGGGAGTGGAAGAGGACACCAACAAGAAGAACAAGAATGACTTTGTTCTGTGGTTTACCAAGAGTAAGTTCGAGGACCAGGCTCTGAAGTGGGACTCCCCCTGGGGTGTTGGTTATCCCGGCTGGCACATCGAGTGCTCCTGCATCTCCATGAAGCACCTGGGCGAAGATCTGGATATCCACTGCGGCGGCATCGACAATGCGTTCCCTCACCACACCAATGAGATTGCCCAGTCCGAAAGCTACCTGGGCCACAAGTGGTGCAACTACTGGTTCCATGTGATGCACCTGAACGACGAGTCCGGCAAGATGAGTAAATCCAAGGGTGATTTCCTCACCGTTTCCCTGCTGGAGAAGAAGGGCTATGATCCCATGGCCTACCGCCTCTTCTGCCTGCAGAGTCATTACCGGAAGAACCTGGTGTTCACCTGGGAGAACCTGGATAACGCCGTGGTTGCCTACAACAAGCTGATCGCCAAGATCGCCACCTTTAAGAATGAAGGCGAAGTGGATGAGGCTGCCTTCAACCAGCTGAAAACCCGCTTTGTGAAGGCTCTGGAGGGTGATCTGAACACCTCCGTGGCTGTCACTGCCGTGTATGATGTACTGAAGGCCAAGTGCAATGATGCCACCAAGCTGGCCGCTCTGGCTGATTTTGACAAGGTTTTGTCTCTGAATCTGATCGAGGCTGCGGAAAACCTCAAGAAGAAGCAGGCCGAGGAAGAGGCTGCCAACGCCGATCCCGAGATTGATGCTCTGGTTGCCGCCCGTACCGAGGCCAAGAAGGCCAAGAACTGGGCCGAGGCGGACCGGATCCGCGATGAACTGAAGTCTCGCGGCATCGAGATCATCGATACTCCCCAGGGCGCCAAGTGGAAGCGCGTATGAAGCTGCTGATTTTAGACGGCAACTCCGTCATCAACCGGGCGTTCTTTGGTGTCCGTCCTCTGACCACCCGGGAGGGGCTCTACACCCACGCCATTTACGGTTTTTTAAACATCCTGGAAAAAGTGGAAAAAGAGGAGCAGCCGGAGGCCATCTGTGTGGCCTTCGACCTCCACGGCCCTACCTTCCGACATCTGCGCTACGACGGCTATAAGGCCACCCGGCATGGCATGCCCGAGGAACTGGCCATGCAGATGCCGGTGATGAAGGATGTGCTCCGGGCAATGAACATCCCCATCTACGAGTGCAAGGGCTGGGAGGCCGACGATGTGATCGGCACTGTGGGTAAGATCTGCTCCAATAATGAGTGGGAGTGTGTGGTGGTCACCGGTGACCGGGACAGCCTGCAGTTGATCGATGACAATGTCCACATTAAGTTGGTGATTTCCAAACCTGGACAGACCACCTATACCCTGTATACCAAAGAAACTTTTGAGCAGGAGTACGGCTTCGAGCCCAAGAAGCTCATCGATCTGAAGGCTCTGATGGGTGACTCCTCTGACAATATCCCCGGTGTCAAGGGTATCGGCGAAAAGACTGCCAAGACACTGCTGCAGAAGTTCGGCAGCCTGGATGGGGTCTATGAAAATCTGGATGATCCTGCCATCAAGCCCAAGATGCGCGAAAAGCTTGTGAACGATAAGGAAAACGCCTATCTTTCCTATGAGCTGGCTACCATTATTCCAGAAGCACCCATTGAGTTTGCTCCTGTGGATGCCATTGTGCAGCCCTACAACAAGCCTGCGCTTTATGAGCTGTTCCAGAAACTGGAGTTTGTAAAACTGATCGACCGGTACGGCCTCCGGGGTGCCGCTGTGCAGGCGGTTCCCAAGAGGGAAAAGAACGCTGTTACCCTGCCAAGGACCGAGGAACTACCGGAATCAGGCGTTCCCTGCGCCGTGTATCTGGCGGGGGACGGCAGTCTGGGCGTTGCCTGGGAAAACGGTGTTTGCGTACTGACACCCATGGAGGTCCAGATGGGCACTGTCAACTTGTCCGGAAATCCTGTGATTTTCCACGATTCCAAGACGTCCATGCACCGGCTGGACGATTTGGGGCTATTCCATGGAGAGATCCTTTTTGATACGGCTCTGGCAGCCTACGATTTGAATCCCTCCCAGTCCGACTATCCCGTGTCTAAACTGGCCACCAATTTCCTGGGAACCAGCGTGGAAGATGAGGACGCTGCCGGCTGTGCCGAAGCCCTGTGGAACCTGCGGCCTGTTCTGGAAGTGGAACTGGAAAAGAACGGCATGACTGCGCTCTACCGGGATATTGAGCTGCCGCTGTGCACTGTTCTGTACCGGATGGAGAACCGGGGCATTGCCATCGACCGGGAACTTCTGATCCGGTTTGGAGATATGCTGACCCAGCGGATCGACGAATGTGAAAAACTCATCTACACCTATTCTGAGGGGCCGTTCAATATCAACTCCACCAAGCAGTTGGGCGAACTGCTCTTTGATAAATTGGGCTTGCCCCCGGTGAAGAAGACGAAAACCGGCTACTCCACCAACGCCGACGTGCTGGAGAAGCTGAAAAACAAGCATCCCATCATTCCGGCGATTATGGACTACCGGATGCTTACCAAACTGAAATCCACCTATGCAGAAGGCCTTTTAAAGGTCATCTGTGACGATGGAAGAATCCGCACCACCTTTGAAAATCTGGTCACTGCCACCGGCCGCTTAAGCTCCAAGGAGCCGAACCTGCAGAATATCCCCGTCCGTACCGATCTGGGAGCGGAGATTCGGAAAATGTTTGTCCCCAAGCCCGGCTGTGTCTTGGTGGATGCTGACTACAGCCAGATCGAGCTGCGGGTGCTGGCACATATTGCGGGTGACAGCGTGATGTGCAATGCCTTCTCCGGCGGATTGGATATCCACACGGCCACCGCATCTCAGGTATTCGGCGTACCCATGGACGAAGTCACGCCCCTTCAGCGCCGACATGCCAAGGCTGTCAACTTCGGTATCGTCTACGGCATTTCCGAATTCTCCCTGGCGGAGGATATCGGAGTTTCCCGGTACGAGGCCAAGGCCTATATTGATAATTATCTGACCAATTACGCAGGTGTCCGGAAGTATATGCGGGATGTGGTCGTCAATGCCCGGGATATGGGCTACACAGAAACCATGTTCGGACGGAAGCGCTATATCCCGGAGCTGAAAGCCAGCAACTTCAATGTCCGCAGCGGCGCAGAGCGCATTGCCCTGAATACTCCCATCCAGGGAACTGCCGCGGACCTGATCAAGCTTGCCATGATCCGGGTGGAGAAAGCGCTGAACGAAAACTTTCCGGAAGCGCAGCTCCTGCTGCAGGTCCACGATGAACTGATCGTAGAGTGCCCCGAAGAGCTGGCGGAACAGGTGGCAGCGCTTATCAGCCATGAAATGGAAGGCATCGCAAAGCTGAGTGTACCGCTGCTGGCGGAGGCAAAAATCGGAAAGAGCTGGTATGACGCCAAATGAGAATTGAAAATATGACTTCTGATCATGTTGCCCAGGTGGCTGCACTGGAAGCCATTTGTTTTCACGATCCCTGGAGTGAAAAAAGCGTGGCTTCCGAATTGACCAATCCGCTTTCCCTGTGGCTGGTCGCCCTGGATGGGGACCGGGTGGCCGGCTATGTGGGCTCCCAGAGCGTCATGGGGGAGTCGGACATGATGAACGTGGCAGTCCATCCGGACTACCGCCGCCGGGGAATTGGGGAGAAGCTCTGCCTTGCTCTGGTGGAAGCGCTGAAAGAGAAGGGAAATCACTGTCTGACTCTGGAAGTCCGTGTCTCCAATGCTCCGGCAAAAGCGCTTTATGAAAAGTTAGGCTTTATCCAGGTGGGACTGCGGAAGAATTACTATCGAAATCCCAAGGAAGATGCCTGTATCCTGCGAAAGGAGTGGGAAATTTGAATATTTTAGCAGTGGAATCCTCCTGCGACGAAACCGCGGTAGCCATTGTCCGGGACGGACGGGAAGTGCTGTGCGACTGTATTGCCTCTCAGGTGGACCTGCACCGGATCTATGGCGGTGTAGTGCCGGAGATCGCATCCCGGAAGCATATCGAAGCTATCTACGGCCTGGCTGACCAGGCGCTGGAGCAGGCAAATTTGACCCGCTCCGAGATCGATGCCGTGGCGGTGACCTATGCCCCCGGTCTGATTGGCGCGGTGCTGGTGGGTGTGAACTTCGCCAAGGCTGCCGCCATGGCCATGGGCAAGCCTCTGATTCCGGTTCATCATATCCGGGGCCATATTGCGGCCAATTATATCGCCTATCCGGAGCTGAAACCCCCGTTCCTGTGCCTGGTTGTGTCCGGAGGTCATACAATGATCATCGAAGTGAAGGATTACACGGATATGCAAATCTTGGGTACCACATTGGATGATGCCGCAGGCGAGTGCTTTGATAAGGTTGGCCGTGTGCTTGGCATGCCTTATCCCGGCGGCGCAGCCCTGGACAAGGCTGCACAGCAGGGAGATGAGAAGAAGTACGTACTTCCTGTGGCCAAACCCGGCGAGAATCCCTACAATATGAGCTTCTCCGGACTGAAGACCGCGACACTGAACCTGATCCACCACGCGGAGCAGGTGGGCGAGGAGCTGGACATCCCCTCACTGTGTGCTGCGTTCAGCGCGGCGGTTTCGGATACGCTGGTTCCCAGAGTTGTCCGGGCACTGGAGGAGACGGGCTATAAAAAAATAGCTGTAGCGGGCGGTGTGGCTGCCAATTCCAGGATCCGGGCAGATATTCTGAAAGCCGCGGAAAAACTGGGGGCTGAGGTCTTTATGCCGCCGCTGAGCCTCTGCGGCGACAATGGTGCCATGATCGGCGCCCAGGCCTACTATGAATATCTGGCAGGTAATACAGCGGATATGAGCCTGAATGCCTATGCCACCAAATCGATTTTAGGTGAAGCGCTGTAAATTACAAATGCAGGAACGAATCAACGTTCCTGCATTTCGCTTTTAATTCTTGCGTGAGAATCCAAGGAATGAATAAATATACAGTATAGTATACAGTGCCGTACTTTGCTTATGTAAAGAATGTTTCTTTTTCACTGGAAACTCGGCGTAAAGACAATTTCCGACAGAAAATGTAAGGCCAAGACCTGTGGAGAAAGCTGTGGAGAGTGTGAATAACTTCTTGCATAAAAGGTCGAATTTCGCCGTTTGACAGTGTTCTTTAATATCAAGAAATGGAGAAAACCGAACTTTTCAGACAAAAATAAACATACAATCTGGGAGAGAAGAGAAAAAATATATCTTTTTGCTGCGAAAATGGTAAAGAATATAAAGAATTGTGCAAAAACGCCGCATCCAACTTGGATGCGGCGAAAATGCTTATAAATTGACCACATTCTGAGGATTCCCCCGAAGAAATGCACGGATATTCTCTACACAGCAATCCAGAAGCCTCTGACGGCTTTCCTTGGGTGCCCAGGCAATGTGCGGAGTGATGATACAGTTGGGGGCAGTGAGCAGGGGGTTGTTTTTCCTCATTGGCTCTTCCGTAACCACATCCACCGCCGCACCGGCCAGCTTTCCTGCCTCAAGTGCGTCGGCCACTGCCTGCTCATCCAGAAGACCGCCCCGGGCCGTATTGATGAGAAACGCTCCGTCTTTCATCCGGCGGATAAATTCTCCATTGACCATTTTCGTATTTTCAGAGAAGAGGGGACAGTGAAGGGAGACAAAGTCAGATTCACGCAGCAGCGTGTCCAGATTTACAAATTCCACATCGGGATAATTTTGGGGGCTGCGGGAGCAGGCAATGACCCGCATGCCAAATGCCCGGGCCAGCTTTGCGGTGGCCTGGCCAATGCGGCCGAAACCGATGATACCCAGGGTCTTACCACCAAGTTCCATTTGCGGCGTATCCCAGAAGCAGAAGGATTTGCTGCGGCACCATTTTCCCTCGTGGACCACAGCGTCGTGATGTCCGATCCTGTGGCAAAGCTCCAGCATCAGTGCCAGAGTAAACTGGGCAACTGCGGCGGTGCCATAGTCCGGCACATTGCACACGGGGATGCCCCGGCGGGCGCAGGCAGCGGTATCCACGATGTTGTAGCCGGTGGCCTGGATGCAGATGAGCTTGATGTTGGGGCATGCGCAGAGCAGTGACTCTGTGATGGGTACCTTGTTGGTCAGTACGATCTCATGATTGCCGATTCGCTCAATGGCCTGTGCTTCGGACTCGGTCTTTTGGTAGAGCGTAACTTCTCCGAACTGATTCAGCACGTCCCAGCTTAAATCCCCGGGATTCAGGGCGCTTGCGTCCAGATTGATGATTTTCATGGATTTTCCTCCTTGCGCTGGCTATGGATTTTTGGTAGGATAAGAAAAACGGATATGGAGAGAACTATGGAAATTGTTTATATGGATTCGGATATTTTGGTCTGTGTAAAGCCTCCAAGGGTGCTGTCCACCGATGAGCCCGGGGGACTGCCGGAACTGCTTCGCCAGACCCTGGGTGACCCCAAAGCGGATATCCGAACGGTGCACCGGCTGGACCGTGTGGTCAGCGGCTTGATGGTGCTGGCGAGAAATGCCAGGGCGGCATCTGAGCTGTCCCGACAGATTCGGGAAGGGGAATTTGAAAAAGAATATCTGGCTGTGGTGCACGGAACGCCGGAACCGGAGGGAACCCTCCGGGATCTGCTGGGTCGGGATAAGGCCCGGAAAATGACCTTCGTGGCAGATGCTCCGGCAAAGGGAGTCCAGGAAGCTGTGCTCCGTTACCGGCGTTTGGCTGGGCAGGATGGGCTGAGCAAGGTGCGCATCCGGTTGGAAACCGGGCGAACCCACCAGATCCGGGTGCAGTTTTCCAGCCGGGGGTTTCCGCTGGTAGGGGAGCGAAAGTATGCGGAACTGAATGATCCCTGTGAGATAGCCCTGTGGTCTTACCGTTTGGTCTTCACCCATCCGGGTACCGGAGAAAAGGTGGAGTTTGTTCACCAACCGCCGGATCATTATCCCTGGACGGTTATGAGTGAATTATAGCATAGGAAATATGCCTTGAAAAGGAGAAAATAGCATGGCCAATTACGATTTTTTTCAGCATAAGCAGTGTGAATATTTTCCCTGTCACGCCGGTGCCGATCTGGAAACTTTCAGCTGTCTGTTCTGTTTCTGTCCGCTGTATGCCCTGGGCGACAGGTGCGGAGGTGCATTTACCTATACGGAGAATGGAATCAAGGATTGCTCCAATTGCCTCAAGCCCCACCGCCGGGAGAACTATGGCATCATCTGCGAAAAAATCGGAGAGGTGATGGAGTTGGCGAAAAAGGACCCGCAAAAGCCTTGATTTTTTGGGTTTGCGCTGATATAATACGGAAGCTTACCAATAAGGAGATGTACCCAAGTGGCTGAAGGGTGCGGATTCGAAATCCGCTAGGCGCCGCAAGGCGTGCGGGGGTTCAAATCCCTCCATCTCCGCCAAAAAGCACCACACCCCTTGCGGGTGTGGTGCTTTTTGACTCCGATGAGGGATTTGAACAATTCCAATGCAACAGTCCGGTGGACTGTTGCTCGCTGGGTAGGGCCCCGGCGACACCTTAATTTCATCAAATCCCTCCATCGTGTTCGAAGACGAATATCTAAAGTGGGTATTACCCACAAAAAGCACCACACCCCTTGCGGGTGTGGTGCTTTTTGACTCCGATGAGGGATTTGAACAATTTCAATGCAACAGTCCGGTGGACTGTTGCTCGCTGGGTAGAGCCCCGGCGACACCTTGATTGAATCAAATCCCTCCATCTCCGCTTTTTATTTTCTTTTGGTTGCACGAAACAGTGCAACTTTTTGCTTATTTCTCCTTGTGTTTAGAAGACTTTTTCATTCTTAATACTTGAAAAGGAGAAAATATGAATGTACTATAAGCGATATACGGGCGCTCTTTTGACTCATAAGTCGAACGACGAACCGCAATGGGTCAAGTGGATTCATCATGATCGCGGCCCAACTTGCTGTGAAGATTGCAAGCACTTAAATGGATGCCTTTTTCTGAAAGACAAAGCGCCACATAAGCCACATCATTCATACTGTCATTGTATCTTAGATTCTATCAAGTATACAGAAGTTCTGAAAACTGCAGGAGCGCAAAGTCAATATAGTAAATTCGATCCATACCTATTTAATACAACCGGCATCTATACGCATACAAAGGAAAAACTATTTGCACAATGGGGATATGCTGTAGAAGATGCAAAATGGTTGCAGTCGGAGATGGAGCGTCAAGCACTAGAGAAATATCTGTCAGGTGATTACACACTTGGAAAGCTTAACAAAGATGGGCAGCGTCTTACTATTCGCATAGAAATTCCAAGGAAGATAGGGGAAGGTGTTGTATCCTTTGATTCCGGTAGGATGGTATATCCTAATGGTCTTATTCAATTAACAACACCGTATGGAGGTAAGTGATATGAAAATGATGGATTGTGTTGAGGTTTTGGTTGAGAAGAAATCCTATGCGCAAGATGGTGTTCATATGGGAATGCAGGGATGGATTTGTTTGGAACAACGTACGAATGGTTATTGGCTTGTGAACTTCCCCCAGTGTGGTGAAAAAGAGGATATTGCGGAAATTTCCATCAAGGAAGAGGATTTGAAGCTGATCCCTGTCATGAATGCCATTGTCAATGAGCAGATCAAAGCACAGTTTGACGCAGAAGCTTCTTCCGAAAAATCATCTAATGTGGGAAATGATGACCTTTCCAGCTATATGATTTGATGTATCTATAGTGTTTGCAAGACACAAAAAGCACCACACCCCTTGTAGGTGTGGTGCTTTTTGACTCCGATGAAGGATTTGAACAGATTAAATGCAACAGTCCGGAGGACTGTTGCTTGCTACGGGCTTGACCGCAGCAACACCATGATTCTATCAAGGCATTTCATATCCTCTGCGCAGACGGTGTATCGATAGTGCTTGCCAAATGCAACGAAAAGCTGCTTTCGGGCAGCTTTTTTCGTTGGGGAGATGGAAGAAGGAATTTGATTTTACTTTCTTTTTCCTGTAAACTGTGCAATAATGGAGTAAATTGAAGGGAGGGATAGGATGAATCACGAGCTTCGCGCGGATGCGGAAAGAATCGTCCGTTCTGCCATTTCGTCTGTGCTGCCGGATGAAGCAGTGCGAAGGGCACTGGCGGGCATAACGTTTCCCGGACGGATCATACTGATTTCCGTGGGAAAGGCTGCCTGGCAGATGGCAAAGGCCGCTGTGGACTGCCTGCCTGGGAAAATTGACACCGGAATCGTGCTAACGAAATACGGCCATGTGCGCCATTCACTGGAAGGTATTCTGTGCCTGGAAGCGGGGCACCCGGTGCCGGATGAGAATAGCTTCCTGGGAACCCAAAAAGTTCTGGATATGACCCGGCAGCTGCGGGAAACAGATACCGTACTGTTTCTTCTGTCCGGAGGCGGTAGCGCGCTGTTTGAAAAACCGCTGATTCCACCCGTAGAGCTGCGGGAAATCACGTCCTGTCTTCTGGCCAGCGGTGCGGATATTATCGGGATGAACACCGTTCGCAAACGCCTTTCCGCTGTGAAGGGCGGAAGATTTGCCCGCTGGTGCGCCCCTGCCAGGGTAGAGGCGGTCATTCTGTCCGATGTGCTGGGAGATTCGCCGGATATGATTGCTTCCGGACCTGTGGCGGCGGACCCCTCAACCTGTGTCCAGGCCATGCAAATCGTGAAAAAGTATGGCCTGCCACTGAGTGAACAAGCGCTTTTCTGTCTGAAACAGGAAACCCCGAA
Source organism: Faecousia sp. (assembly GCA_045539075.1). Classification (GTDB taxonomy): domain Bacteria; phylum Bacillota; class Clostridia; order Oscillospirales; family Oscillospiraceae; genus Faecousia. The sequence goes on from JAZQEP010000004.1 coordinate 11,633, forward strand.
GCATTTGGATAATGTACATTTGCAGATCATTGGCAGTGTTCGTCAGCTCTGCGCCGCCGCGGAAACAGTATGTCGGGAGCTGGGCTATGAACCGGTATTTCTGACAGATCAACTGTGCTGTGAGGCAAGAGACGCCGGACATTTTATGGGCGGCCTTCTCAGAAACCACCATCCATCCGGCAGGAAGCTGGCCTTTCTGGCAGGTGGAGAGACGGTGGTACATGTGACGGGGACAGGTCTTGGCGGGCGAAACACGGAGGTGGCCCTAGGAGCAGCAGCGCTGCTGGATGGCATGAAAGGTGCCTGCGTGATCAGCGTGGGATCTGATGGAACGGACGGTCCAACAGTTGCAGCCGGAGGCTATGCGGATGGAGATACCATGGAGGAACTGGCCAAACAGGGCATTTCTCCCGAGGCGGCTCTGGGAAATAACGATGCCTATCACGCACTGAACGCTGTGGATGGCCTGATCTTCACCGGCCCCACGGGAACCAATGTCAATGATATTACCGTGGCACTGCTGTGGCCATAGATTCCGAATATTCTGTGCCACCGGGTTATCCCGGAGGTGCTTTTAATTCGGAAATAAAGCGATTGATCGCAGCAGGCAAAAGAACTGGAGGAGGAAACACAATGAAAGCAATCAAGCTGATGATCACAGGCGCCTTGCTGATCCTGCTGGGACCGGTCATGTCCGTCGTGGATATTTGGTTTTCCGGATTTCATGCTCTGTGCTGGTTTGTGGGCATTCCTATGTTTGTGATCGGCCTATGGATGCCCGCGGATGGAAAGCCAACGACAAAGCAGAGTGAGGATTTGCCTCAGAAGCAGTGTCCCAGGTGTGGGAAAAGCCATGATTTTGACTATCCCAAGTGCCCCTACTGCGGAAATGATTACCAGGCAAAACAGATTCAGTGAATTATGTTCATACAGGGGAGGCGAGTGCATACATCGCCTCTCTTTTTTTATCGTACCGTATCGTCATTTCGCAAAAATACAGAACGGCGTTTTTGTGGACAACATGGAATTTTCTGTTTCCAATATGGAAACGTTTGCAAATTAAACGTTTCCAATTTATAATCGACGTGTATGTATTTATCGATACATATGAAGAGAATTGAATTGGAGGATCATCATGAAAAAGACAATCAGTTTCCTGCTGGCACTGGTTATGGTTCTGGGTCTTGTCATGGTTCCCGGCGTTGTCAGCGTTTCCGCTGAGGAAGCCGGCCCCGTGCAGCTCAAGTTCCATTACAGCCGGGAAGACGGTGCCTACGACGAGTGGGACCTGTTCTCCTGGGGTGCCATCACCGGTTCTGCTCCTTTTGCGGAGGAGAACGGCGAGATGGTGGCTACCATCTACGCAAATGCAAACACCTCTTCCGTGGGCTTTATCGTCCGTCAGGGCGGCGATGCATGGAAGGGCAAGGACCCCGACGGCGACCGCTTTGTGGAGTCCGTCTATGCAGATCTGGGTATGGTTCAGTCCGGCACTCTGCACATCTATCTGACCTCCGGCACCGCCGATTTCACCGTGGAAGAAGGCGATGACGTGGTCAAGGGCGCTCCTGCTGCTCCTGAATACGACATCACCATCAAGGTCCACTACTTCCGTGAGGATGCTGCCTACGGCGACTGGGAAGTGCATATGTGGAACGGTGTGGAGTCCCTGGATGCTACCCGCGCTTTCGAGCTGGAGGATGTGGAGTACGAGGGCACCACCTACGGTGCCACCGCTACCTACTATGCCGATGCAGCCGACATCTGGTGCGGCTTCATCATCAAGAAGCCCGACTGGACCAAGGATCCTGACGGCGACCGTAAGATCGACGTTTCCGACGTTCTGTCCGGCACTGTCCATGTTTACGCCAAGTCCGGCTCCGAACTGGAAGACTATATTGTCGACAAGTCTGAAGCCCAGGTGGGCGCAAAGGTCACTGCCGCTGTCTATGATTCCATCACCGACGTGCTGACCGTCACTACCGCTGTGCCCATCGAGGGCGAGATCAAGGGCTCCTTCGTTCTGGAGGGCCCCGCCGGTGAGATGAAGATCAAGAACGTGACCAATGTGGAAGGCACCTCCGATTACGTTATCGAGTATGAGGGCGAGATCAATGCGGATGAGATCTTCACCGTCTACTACAAGGGCACTCCCTGCAAGGTCACCGTTCCCAATGTCTACTCTACCGAGTTCTTCGAAGCCGAGTACACCTACGATGGCGACGACCTGGGCGCTACCTGGTCCGCAGATTCCACCTTCTTCCGCCTGTGGGCTCCCACCGCTTCCGCAGTGTCCGTGAACCTCTACACCATCGGCGATGAGAATGCAAATGATATGTATAGCTCCGTGGAGATGACTGAGGATGTTAACGGCACCTGGATCGCCACCATTGAGGGCGACCTGAACGGTGTGTACTACACTTACTCCGTCACCCGCAAGGGCGAGACTGTTGTGGCCGTAGATCCCTACGCCCGGACCACCGGCATCAACGGCAACCGTGCTATGATCGTGGACCTGGATTCCACCGATCCCGCCGGATGGGAAAATGATACCTATGTGACCCAGGATAACTACACCGATGCCGTGATCTGGGAACTCCACGTCCGTGACTTCTCCATTGATCCCTCCTCCGGTGTTTCCGAAGCCAACCGGGGCAACTATCTGGCCTTCACCGAGAAGGGCACCAAGGTTCCCGGCACCGATATCTCCACGGGCCTTGACTATATGGTGGATCTGGGTGTGAACTATGTCCACCTGCTGCCTGTCTACGACATCAACTCCGTGGATGAGGTCACCGACGGCTTCAACTGGGGTTATGATCCCAAGAACTACAATGTTCCCGAGGGCTCCTACGCCTCCGATCCCTACAACGGCGCTGTCCGTGTGAATGAGTTCAAGCAGATGGTCCAGGCCCTGCATAACGAGGGCATCGGTGTCATCATGGACGTGGTTTACAACCATGTGGCAGACGCCGGCAACTTCTGCTTCAACAAGATCGTACCCGGCTACTTCTCCCGTATCCACGACGACGGCTCCTACCAGTCTAACTCCGGCTGCGGCAACGATACCGCTTCCGAGAGAAGCATGGTCCGCAAGTACATCGTCGACTCCGTCCTGTACTGGGCAGAGGAGTACCACATTGACGGCTTCCGCTGGGATCTGGTTGGCCTCATTGACTATGAGACCATCAACGAGGTCATGGCTGCCGTCCATGCTGTGAATCCTGAGATCATCTTCTACGGCGAGGGCTGGGAGATGTGTACCTGGACCACCAAGGAAGGCTACGTGAACAAGATGACCATCCAGCCCAACGATACCAAGGTCAACACTGAGGCTGGTGTTTTCGCACTGTTCAATGATACCATCCGCAACGCCATCCACGGCGGCGTCTTCACCGCCACCGACAAGGGCTTCGTCTCCGGCAATATGACCGGCAGCAATAAGATGACGGTTTCTGCCGGCTACATGGCAAACTCCGTCTGGGGCTCCAACGGCAGCAGTGTCGATACCCCCCTGCAGACCATCAACTACGCTTCCTGCCACGATAACTACACCCTGTTCGACAATCTGACCATCGACGTGATGGATGCCAACGGCTGCACCGCTGAGGAAGCTGCTGCACAGGCTGCTGCCATGAACAATCTGGGCGCTGCCTACTACATCACTGCCCAGGGCGTTCCCTTCATCCACGCCGGCGAAGAAATGCTCCGCTCCAAGCCCGATGCACAGCAGGAGGTTGGCTTCAACCACAACTCCTACAATGCCGGTGACGAGATCAATGCCATTCGCTGGAATAAGTTGCAGGATGAGCTGGTGGCCACTACCCACGATTACTACCAGGGTCTGATCGAGTTCCGCGCTGCCCATCCCGCAATGCGTCTGACCACCAAGGCTGACATTACCGCTGCTATGACCGAGCTGGAGACCTACAACAACAACGTTATGGCCTTCGTCAACAACGGCGCCGGTCTGGAGGATGCCATCATCTCCATCTTCAATGCGGATTCCGTTGCCAACACCGTGGAGCTGCCCGAGGGCAAGTGGGCCGTCTGCGTCAACAAGACCACAGCCGGCACTGAGGCTCTGGCCATCGTGGAAGGTACCGTGGAAGTGGACGCTACCTCCGCCATGCTGCTGGTTGCCGCCGATCCCAACGCTGTTGTGGAAGAACCCCAGGCTGAGGTGGAAGTGGAAGAGCCTGTGGAGAAGCTGGGCTTCTTCGCCTCCATCTGGAAGGCTGTTTCCGATTTCTTCGGCAATCTGTTCGGCTAATTTCCAAAGTCAAAAATCATCATGATCCAATTAAGGGCGGCCTTCGGGCCGCCCTTTTTCCGTGATGTGACAAGGGATATCTGTTCTTGCAAAGAGAAAAATCCTTTGCTATCATAAACATAGCCAATCACAGAAAGGGGCGCCTCCAATGAAAGCTGAAATTCGTGTAAACAGACATTTTCCGGTGGGAAAGATTGACCGACGGATCTATGGATCCTTCATCGAGCATCTGGGCCGGGCCGTATACGGCGGAATTTATGAGCCGGGTCATGAAACAGCCGATGAACTGGGTTTCCGGCGGGATGTGCTGGAGCTGGTGAAAAAACTGCAGGTTCCCATTGTGCGCTATCCCGGCGGCAACTTTGTCTCCGGCTATAACTGGGAGGACGGCACGGGGGATAAGTCCGCACGTCCCAGGCGGATGGAACCGGCCTGGCAGGTAGTGGAAACCAACCAGGTAGGCATCGATGAATTCCAGGAATGGGCCAAACGGGCAGATTCTCAGGTCATGATGGCGGTGAATCTGGGCACCCGGGGGCCGGAAGAGGCGAAGAACTGCCTGGAATACTGCAACGGCACCCTGGATACCCACTATGCCAATCTGCGCAGGCGCAACGGTTTCCCGGAGCCCTTCGATATCAAGGTCTGGTGCCTGGGCAATGAGATGGATGGTCCCTGGCAGATCTGCGCCAAAACGGCCCGGGAGTATGCCCGGGTGGCCACGGAGACTGCGAAGCTGATGAAGCTCGTGGATCCCACCATTGAGCTGGTTGCCTGCGGAAGCTCCAATTACGACATGCCCACCTTTGGTGACTGGGAACTGACGGTGCTGGACCAGGCCTATGAGTATGTGGACTATCTTTCCCTGCATCAGTATTACGGCAACGACAGCGGTGATACGCTGGATTATCTGTGTAAATCCGAGGATATGGATGCCTTTATCAAGGCGGTCGCCGCCATCTGCGATGTGGTAAAGGCAAAAAAGCATTCAAACAAAACCGTGAATCTGTCCTTTGACGAGTGGAATGTGTGGTTCCACAGCAACGATGCCGACAGTAAGTTGGAAAAATGGCAGATCGCGCCGCCCCAGCTGGAAGATGTGTATACCTTTGAGGACGCTCTGCTTGTGGGCAGTATGCTGATGACCCTGCAGAATAACAGCGACCGGGTGAAGATTGCCTGTCTTGCCCAGCTGGTGAATGTGATCGCGCCCATCATGACCAGAAACGGCGGAAAAGCCTGGGCCCAGACCATTTTTTATCCGTTCCTGTATGCTTCCGCCTACGGCAACGGAACCACGCTGAAAAGCGTCATAGACTGCGGCCGTTTCTCCACCCCAAATCATTCGGAGGCGGCCTGGCTGACTTCCTCCGTGATCTGGGATGAATCCCGGCAGGAGATCGTGGTATATGCGGTGAATCGTTCGCTGACCGAGGATATGGAACTGAAGCTTCTGCTGGAGGGATTCAGGGAATGTCAGCTTCTGGAACACACGGAGCTGTACTGCGATGATCTGAAGGCTGTGAACCGGGAGGACGCGGAACAGGTATCGCCCCGGCAGGTGGAAGTCCGGGAAGGGGAGATCAGGCTGAAAAAGCACTCCTGGAATATGCTTCGTATCCGGTATGAGGCGCTTGCGCAGTAATATACGGCAATTTATACGTTTCCAATTGATATTTTTGGATGGATATGATAGAATGTCTCCTGCAATACAGTCAGAATGATAACTGATGCCCGCGATAACAGCCCGGTTGGGTAAGGGGAATGAGGAGGAAGACAATTGATCATTGTACAGATTTGCGTAGGAAGTTCCTGCCACCTGAAGGGCTCCCAGGCCATTGTAGAGCTTTTTCAGCAAAAGCTGGCGCAATATGGTCTGGAGGATGATGTGGTTCTCACAGGCAGCTTCTGCATCGGTAAATGCAACCGCGATGGTGTGACGGTCCAGGTAGACGATGAGATCCATACCGGTGTGACAGAAGGAAATTTTGATGAATTTTTCCGGGAAAATATACTCAACGCGCTGAAGAGAGGTTGATCCCTATGCCCAATTGTCTGACATTTAAGAAATCCAATTGTAAAAATTGTTATAAATGCATCCGCCATTGCCCGGTGAAGGCCATCCGTTTCTCCGCAAACCAGGCTCATATCATTGGAAACGAATGTATTCTCTGCGGTCGCTGCTTTGCGGTGTGTCCCCAGAATGCCAAACAGATCGTGGATGGTATGGAAAAGGTCAGAATCCTGATCCAGAGCGGTGATCCGGTGGTGGTCAGTCTGGCCCCTTCGTTTGTCGCCAATTATGACGGCGTGGGTATCGAGGCCATGCGGGATGCGCTGAAGCAGCTGGGCTTTTTCGATGTGGAGGAGACCGCCCTGGGTGCGACGATGGTAAAGACAGAGTATGTGCGGATGCTCCGGGAGGAAGACCGGGACATTGTCATCAGTTCCTGCTGCCACTCCATCAATCTGCTGATCCAGAAGTATTTCCCTTCACTACTGGTGTATCTGGCAGACGTGATGTCACCTATGCAGGCCCACTGCGCTGACATCAAAAAGCGGATCCCAAATGCCAAAACCGTGTTCATCGGTCCGTGCGTGGCGAAGAAGGATGAGGCGGAGCACTATGCCGGTATTGTGGACGCGGTGCTTACCTTTGAGGAGCTCACCGCCTGGATGAAGGCGGAGGGAATCCGGCTGAACCGGGAGATGGTCAAAGAAGAACAGTCCCGGGCAAGATTTTTCCCCACCACCGGCGGTGTTCTGAAGACCATGGCAGAGCGGAATCCTGCCTATACATATATCGCGCTGGACGGTGTGGAAACCTGTATGGACGCGCTGCGGGATATCGAGGCCGGGAAGATCCACAAATGCTTCATCGAAATGTCTGCCTGTCAGGGCAGCTGTATCGGCGGTCCGGTGATGGAGCGCCGCAACCGGATGTCCATCAAGGATTATATCACCGTATCCGCTTATGCGGGAGAAGAGGACTTCCCTGTGCAGCAGCCGGATGCCATGGAGCTGCGCAAGCATTTTGCCTACATTGAGCGCCGCCAGTCTATGCCCGAGGAAAGTGAGATCCGGGCTGTGCTGCGTCAGATGGGTAAGATTTGGCCTGCGGACGAACTGGACTGCGGTTCCTGCGGCTACAATTCCTGCCGGGAGAAGGCAATCGCGATCATCCAGGGTAAGGCGGAGATCTCCATGTGCCTGCCGTATCTGAAGAACAAGGCAGAGAGCTTCTCCGATGCCATTGTTGCCAGCAGTCCCAACGGATTGATCGTCCTTAACGATAATCTGGAGGTCCAGCAGATCAATGCGGCTGCTCGAAAGATCATGAATATCCGGTCCGAATCCGATGTGCTGGGCGAGTATGTGGGCCGGATTCTGGATACCGATGTGTTTGAGTCCGTGAAAAATACTGGCCGGTCCGTCCGGGACCAGCGAATCTATCTGACGGATTACAAGAAGTACGTGGAGCAGAGCGTGGTCTGTGACCGGGATTCCCGGATGATGATCTGTATCCTTCGGGATGTGACCGATGAGGAAGCGGAACGGGACCGGAAGGAACAGATCAGCCGTCAGACCATCGAGGTGGCAGATAAGGTGGTGGAAAAGCAGATGCGAATCGTTCAGGAAATCGCATCCTTGCTGGGAGAAACCGCCGCTGAAACCAAGATTGCCCTGACAAAACTGAAGGAGTCCATTGGAAATGAATGATCTGTGTGTAGATATCGGATACAAGAGCATCAACCATTTCGGTGAGGAACTCTGCGGTGACCATGTGGACGTGGTGGAGGAGAATGAGACTTCTACGGTGATCGTTCTGGCGGATGGTCTGGGCAGTGGCGTGAAGGCAAGTATCCTGTCCACCCTGACGGCGAAAATCATCTCTACCATGATGGCAGCGGGACTGCCCGTTGAGGAATGCGTGGAAACCATTGCCGCGACACTGCCGGTTTGTTCCCAGCGGGGCGTGGCATACTCCACATTTACCATCATCCACATTCTGGACAATAAGGTGGCTGAGATCATCCAGTATGACAATCCCATGGTGATCATTCTCCGGAATGACCAGAACTATCTGTATCCCAGGACGGAATTGAACATCGGCGGGAAGAAGATATACAAATCCACCATCCAGCTGCGGGAAGACGATGTGTTCATCGCCATGAGTGACGGATGTCCCCATGCCGGAATGGGAACAACTTTCAATTTCGGCTGGAAGCGGGATGAGATCATTTCCTTTATGGAAGCACTGAATATGGGTGGTTATACCGCCAAAACACTGGCCACTATGCTGGTGGACGAGTGCGACAAGCTCTATGGACACAAGCCGGGCGATGATACCACCGCCTGTGTGGTTCGGGTCAGAAAGCGGGAGCCCATGAATATTCTCTTTGGCCCCTCGGCCAACCGGGACGATACAGACCGGATGATCAGCCTGTTTTTCTCCAAAGAGGGCAAGCACATTGTCTGCGGCGGAACCACATCCTCCATTGTTGCCAAGTATCTGCGTAAGCCTCTGCGGACCAGCCTTCGCTATGAACGCTCCGATATTCCTCCCATTGCCTATATCGACGGTGTGGACCTGGTGACGGAGGGTGTCATCACCATGAACAAGGTCCACGAGTATGCCCGGGATTACCTGGGAGATAACAAGCTGTACGAGCAGTGGAGCTTCCAGAAGGATGGCGCTTCCCAAATCAGCCGGCTGCTATTTGAAGAGGCGACGGACATCAATTTCTTTGTGGGCAGGGCCATTAATCCGGCCCACCAAAATCCGGATCTGCCCATCAACTTTCATATTAAGATGAATCTTGTGAATGAGTTGTCCGCCTGCCTGCGGAAGATGGGCAAGCGAATTAAGGTGAGCTATTTCTGATGTTTGATAGAGGAAAGGACCGCTGATGCGGTCCTTTCTTCGCATATTGATTGCTCATTGCCAAAGAAAGGCCAGTGTGCTATGATACACACAGAAATAGGAAAGGGGAGCACGTGTGGAAGTTACACTGATTCAGATGCTGGCAGCCCGGGAAGAGCGGGTAATGCGGCAGAACTCACTGCTGCATGCCTTTGGGAAGAGTATTGTAAGCTTTAGTATGAATATTCCCGGACCGGAAAAGGACTCTCCTCTGATCCGCCGGGGCTTTAGGGATGGCTGCCGGGCACTGGAAGAGAAGATCCCTCCCACAAAGATCCTTCACCGTGAAGTCAGGACTGCGATTACCGGCTGCGAAGCGCTGTATGTGGTGGATTGGGACAGCTTGGCGTTAAAGAGCATCACCACGTCCATAGAAGATACCCATGGCCTGGGAAGACTGTATGATATGGATGTGATCGGGTCGGACCATATGAAGCTGGACCGGGAGACGGTGGGCGGAAAAAGCAGGGACTGCATCGTATGCGGAGCAAAAGGCAGGGGCTGTGCTTCCCGACGTACCCACAGTGTGGTGCAGCTGCAGCAGGCCGCACATCGCATTTTTCGCGAGCATTATGCCGCTTCCGATGCCTTTGACATCGGAAGCCTGGCAGTGCAATGCCTGATGGAAGAGGTGCATACCACGCCCAAGCCGGGACTGGTGGACTGCCGCAACAGCGGAAGCCATAGGGATATGGATGTGTCCACCTTTCTGGCCAGCGCCAATGCACTGAGGGATTATTTCCGCGAATGCGCACGGGCGGGAATGGACACTGCGGGCAAAACGCCCCGGGAGACATTCCTTCTTCTGCGGAAGCTTGGAGAGCAGGCGGAAAAGGATATGTATGCGGCAACCGGCGGAGTCAATACCCATAAGGGGGCAATATTTACGCTTGGCGTCCTTTGCGGTGCAGCGGGAAGACTCTGGGAACCGGATCGCGCCTGGGATGAGGAGACACTTTTCCGTGAGGTGACTGCAATGACCTGGGAGACCATGGAAGAAGACTGGAACCAGGGCGGAAATACTGTGGGGCACCGTCTGTACCGGAAATACGGGATCCGGGGGATCCGCGGAGAGGTCAGCGATGGCCTTCCTGCGGTGGAGAAGATCGGCCTGCCGGTATTCAGAGACTGCCTCGCCCGGGGAATGGACAGAAATTTTGCCGGCGTGCATACCCTGCTGCATCTGATTGCCCGGGTGGCGGATACCAATATGATCGCCCGCGGTGGTATCGAAGGTTCGGAAGCGGGCAGGGAAGCGGTGCGGAAGGTCCTGGAAAAAGGATTGACCAGAGAGGCGGCAGAGGAACTGGATGACTGGTTCATTCTTCGCAATCTGTCACCCGGGGGATGCGCGGACCTGCTGGCTGCGGTATACTTCACGGACTATCTGTTCCAAATGGGAAAAAGTCGGACAGAGAATGTACAATAAAAGAAATACAGCTTTTTGCCAGCCGTCTGCGGTTTTCCGCAGGCGGCTGGGTGTATATTGGGGAGAAAACATCTGTCCGCGGGGGAGAATATTGCATAAAAATGAGATGGGCGTATATATATTGATTTTTTGGGGTTACGGCTTGTTACAATTGAGAAAGAAGTATAGTGAAAATGCACAAAACAGTCTGGAGACAAACTTGTAAAATATACAAGTGTAATGAATAATTCCAATCCGACACGTATAAATATACAATAAGATTGACAAATAGTGAATAAAGCTGTATAATCCCTGCATAACAAGCAACCAAACGCTGGAGGACATAGTCATGAATAAGGAAAACATCAAAAAAGTCGTTCTTGCATACTCCGGAGGTCTGGATACCTCCATTATCATTCCCTGGCTGAAAGAAAACTACAATGACTGTGAGGTCATCGCTGTTTCCGGCAACGTGGGCCAGGCCGACGAGCTGGAGGGTCTGGAAGAGAAGGCCCTCAAGACCGGCGCTTCCAAGCTGTATGTGCTGGATCTGACCGATGATTACGTGGACAATTACATTATGCCCTGCCTGAAGGCCGGCGCTATCTACGAGGAGTACCTGCTGGGCACCTCTCACGCCCGTCCCTGCATTGCCAAGGGCTTGGTGGACATCGCCATCAAGGAAGGCGCCGATGCCATCTGCCACGGCTGTACCGGCAAGGGCAACGACCAGGTCCGTTTCGAGCTGACTATCAAGCACTTCGCTCCTGAGATGCACATCATCGCCCCCTGGCGTGAGTGGGATATCAAGTCCCGTGAAGAGGAGATCGAGTACGCTGAGGCTCACAACATTCCTCTGAAGATCAACCGTGAGACCAACTACTCCAAGGACAAGAACCTGTGGCATCTGAGCCACGAGGGCCTGGACCTGGAGGATACCGGCAACGAACCTCTGTACGAGAAGCCCGGTTTCCTGGAAATGGGTGTTTCTCCCATTCAGGCTCCCGATGTTCCCACCTACATCACCCTGGATTTTGAAAAGGGTGTTCCCGTGGCCCTGGACGGCGAGAAGATGAGCGCTAAGAACATCATTCTGAAGCTGAACGAGATCGGCGGCGCCAACGGTATCGGCCTGCTGGATATCGTGGAGAACCGTCTGGTTGGCATTAAGTGCCGCGGTGTTTATGAGACTCCCGGCGGCTCTATCCTGTACAAGGCCCACAGCGTTCTGGAATCCATTTGCCTGGATAAGATGACCCTGCACGAGAAGCAGAGACTGGCCATTACCTATGCTGAGCTGGTCTACAACGGCCAGTGGTTCACCCCTCTGCGTGAGGCTCTGGCAGCCTTCGTGGACAAGACCCAGGAGACCGTCGCCGGCAAGGTCCGGCTGAAGCTGTACAAGGGCAACATGATCAACGCCGGTGTCTGGAGTGACTACTCCCTGTACTCCGAGGAGATCGCAACCTTCGGCGAAAGTGACTACGATCAGACTGACGCCAAGGGCTTTATCAACCTCTACGGCCTGCCCATCAAGGTCAAGGCCATGGTGGACGCAAAGAACAATAAGTAAGGAGAATATCTCATGGCTAAGATGTGGGCCGGACGGACCGACGGTACAACTGAAAAAATCGCGGATGATTTCAATTCCTCCATCCATTTTGACAGCCGGATGTACCGACAGGATATCACCGGATCCATGACCCATGCGGCCATGCTTGCCAAGCAGGGCATCATCACCGAAAGTGATGCGGATACCCTGATCGATGGCCTGGAAGGTATTCTGAAGGATCTGGACTCCGGCGCTTTGAAATTTGATTGGGAGTGCGAGGATATCCACATGTTCGTGGAGCAGGTGCTCACCCAGCGCCTGGGCGATGTGGGCAAGAAGCTCCACACCGCCCGGAGCCGCAATGATCAGGTGGCACTGGACATCCGGATGTATCTGCGCGATGAGATCGACGAGATCACGACTCTGACCAAGACGCTGATCGCTGCGATTACCGCAAAGGCAGAGGAATACATTGACGCCATTATGCCCGGCTACACCCATTTGCAGCGTGCACAGCCTGTGACCTTTGGTCACCATCTGATGGCCTATGCCATGATGCTGCTGCGGGATGTGGATCGCTTGGGCGATGCACGGCGACGAATGAACCTGAGCCCCATCGGCTGCTGCGCTCTGGCCGGTACCACCTATGAGACCGACCGCCGGTTTGAAGCCGAGAAGCTGGGCTTCGACGGTATCTGCATGAACTCCCTGGACGGCGTCTCTGACCGGGATTTCTGTGTGGAGCTGATGAGCGCCATCGCGGTTCTCATGATGCACCTGTCCCGGTTCTCCGAGGAAATCATCCTGTGGTCTTCCTGGGAATTCAAATTCGTGGAACTTTCCGATGCATACACCACCGGCTCCTCCATTATGCCCCAGAAGAAGAACCCGGATATGGCTGAGCTGGTCCGGGGTAAGACCGGACGAGTCTATGGCGATCTGATGTCGCTGCTGACTACCTTAAAGGGACTGCCCCTTGCCTACAATAAGGACATGCAGGAGGATAAAGAAGCAGTCTTTGATGCCTGCGACACCGTCAAGATGTGTTTGAAGGTCTTCTCCGGCATGATCGAAACCCTGAAAGCCAATACCGCAAACATGAAGCGGGCGGCACAGAAGGGCTTCATCAACGCCACGGACCTGGCTGACTACCTGGTGAAAAAGGGCATGCCCTTCCGCACCGCCTACAAGATCTCCGGCACACTGGTTGCTCTGTGTATCCAGAACAATACGATTCTGGAAGAGCTTCCCCTGGAAACTTATCTGTCTTACAGCGAACTGTTTGATACAGACCTGTATGAACATATTGATCTGACTGTCTGCGTGGAAAAGCGGATCAGCGAGGGTGGCACCTCCACCGCTTCCGTGAAGGCACAGATTGATTGGGTGAAAGCCCAAATCTAATCCCAACTCCGAGAGAAGAAAGGAAATGATTTTATGAAGAAACTGTTTGTAATCGCTCTGGCTGCTCTGATGATCCTGTCCTGCCTGGCAGGCTGCGGCGCCTCCGGCAAGACCCTGGCCGATGTGCAGAAGGCTGGCAAGCTGACCATTGCCACCAGCCCCGATTTCCCTCCCTTTGAATCCCTGGGCGAAAACGGCGAAGTCGCCGGCATCGAGATCGACATTCTGAACCTGATCTGCGCCGAGCTGGGCGTGGAACTGGAGATCAACCAGATGGATTTTGACTCTGTCCTGCCCGGTGTCCAGGCCGGCAAGTATGACGTGGGTGTCTCTGGTATCTCCGTGACCCCCGCCCGTGAGGAGAATACCCTGTTCACCGTTCCCTACTGCCTGGCAGCACAGGCAATCGTGGTTCTGAAGGACAGCACCATCGCCAGCAAGGCTGACCTGGATGGCAAGACCATCTCCGTCCAGACCGGCACCACCGCTGAGGAGTTCTGCATGGGCGCCGGCTACACCGTCAACGCCTACGCAGCCAACGCCGACGCACAGGAAGCTCTGCTCTCCGGCAAGGTTGACGCTTGGGTTATCGATGATCTGACCGCCGCTGAAATGGTGAAGCTGTACAACGAAGAGCACGGCGAGACCATGGTCGTGCTGGGTGAGGCCATGACCACCGAGCCCTACGCCTTTGCCTTCATGAAGGGCGGCGATGACCTGGTCAACGCCATCAACGAGATCATCAACAAGCTGATCGCCGACGGCACCGTGGCTGAGATCTTCGCAAAGCACGAAGCTCCCTACACCTCTCCTCTGGCTGGCTAATTATAACATTCCGCCGAAAGGATGCAGCCGTTTTCGGTTACATCCTTTCGGCGAAAACTTTATTCGAAGGAGACATACATATGCCTTTCCTGTTAAACGGCCTCCAGGCCTGGATCACGAAACTGGACAAGACCTTTATCCAGACCGGACATTACGAAATGATTCTGGAAGGCCTGCTAAATACGATCAAGATTACCATCGGAGCCCTGATCATTGGTGTGATCATCGGTCTGATCATTGCGGTGATCAAATATCTGGCAGAGGACTCCAAGGGAATGAAGCCTCTGGCAGTTTTTTGTGATTTATACGTCAATATGATCCGCGGCATTCCTGTGACGGTGCTGCTGCTGATCTTCTATTACCTGGTCATGCGCTCTTCCACCAATGGTGTGCTGGTGGCCACCATCACCTTCGGCATCAACTCCGGCGCCTACATGGCCGAGCTGATCCGGTCCGGCATCAACGCCGTGGATAAGGGACAGATGGAAGCGGGACGCTGCCTGGGGCTTTCCAAGCTGCAGACTATGCGCATGATTATCCTGCCTCAGGCAGTGCGTTATGTGCTTCCCGCTGTGGGCAACGAGTTTATCGCTCTGCTGAAGGAAACGAGCGTTGCCGGTTACGTGGCAGTGGTGGATCTGACCCGTGCTGGTAATGTGGTGCGCAACAATACCCACGACATGTTTAATCCGCTGATGGTGATCGCGGTAACCTATCTGATTATGGTCCTTGGCTTGACCAGCCTGCTGGGCAAGGTGGAAAAATATCTGGCAAAGGAGAAAAAGTAATGGAACTGAAAGGCAAGAACTTTTTGAAACTGCTGGATCTGAGCCCTGCGCAGATCGAGGGCCTGCTGGACCTGGCGGCTGATTTCAAAGCCAAGAAAAAGGCCGGCATTCCCCACCGTCTCTGTGAGGGAAAGAACATCGTTCTGCTCTTTGAGAAGGATTCCACCCGTACCCGCTGCGCCTTCGAGGTTGCCGGTCACGATTTGGGCATGGATGTCACCTACCTGGGCCCCACCGGTTCCCAGATGGGCAAAAAGGAGTCCATTGCCGATACCGCCCGGGTTTTGGGCCGGATGTACGATGGCATCGAGTACCGTGGCTTCGGGCAGAGCATCGTGGAGGACCTGGCAAAGTACGCCGGTGTTCCTGTTTGGAACGGTCTGACCAACGAGTTCCATCCCACTCAGATCCTGGCGGATTTTCTGACCATCCGGGAGCACTGCGGCGGTCTGAAGGGAAAGAAGCTGGTGTACTGCGGCGATGCCAGATATAATATGGGCAATTCTCTGATGGTGGGCTGTGCCAAGATGGGTATGCACTTTGTGGCCTGCGCCCCCAAGGAATATTTCCCCGCCCAGGAGCTGATCGATGCCTGCCAGGCAGTTGCCGCTGAGACCGGCGCAATCCTCGAGTTCATTTCCGATCCTATGGAAGCTACCAAGGGTGCTGATGTGATCTACACCGACGTGTGGGTATCCATGGGTGAGCCCGACAGCGTGTGGGAAGAGCGAATCAAGGCGCTGATGCCTTACCAGGTGAACACTGCTATGATGGAAAACGCAGGTGCCCAGTGCCGCTTTATGCACTGCCTGCCCGCATTCCATGATCTGAACACCGTGATTGGAAAGCAGATTCATGAGAAGTTCGGCATTACCGCTATGGAAGTCACCGATGAAGTCTTCGAAAGCGATGCGTCCATCGTTTTTGACGAAGCGGAAAACCGGATGCATACCATTAAGGCAGTGATGGCTGCCACACTGGTGTAATAAAAACAGGTACAGCTTGGCTGTACCTGTTTTTTTGCTATATGATCAGTCCATTTTCAGAATCAGCTGCAGTACACGGCGGGCGCTTCTGATCAAATCACCCCGGGTAATGGCACCCAGATCCAGAGCTTCTTTGACCCGCTCCGGGAAGCCGGTGCCCATCTTGACATCGTTTCCGGCGAGGATTTCCAGATACTGTTCGCCCCGATTCCACCAGTCGGTGACAACCACGCCCCGGAAACTCCATTCATCCCGGAGAATATCCTCCAGCAGTTCCCGGCTTTCCGAAGCCCGCTGGCCGTTGATAACATTGTAGGAGGTCATGATGGCCCAGGGATCCGCAGTCTTGACAACAATCTCAAAGACTTTCAGATAGATCTCCCGCAGAGCCCGCTGAGACAGTCGGGAATCGGAATTCTTGCGGTTGACTTCCTTATTGTTGCAGGCGAAATGCTTGACACAAGCGGAAACCTGGTTGCTCTGAATGCCCCGGACCATAGCAGCACCGATCAGACCGGCGAGCAGGGGATCTTCGGAGTAGTATTCGAAATTTCTGCCGCAGTAGGGATTGCGGTGAATATTTACCGCCGGGGTGAGCCAGACGCACAGGTTGTTTTCCTTCAGTTCCGCGCCGCCTGCGGCACCGACCTGTGCAACCAGTTCCGGGTTCCAGGTGGCAGCCAGCAGCGTTCCGCAGGGGAATGCGGTGGTGCGTACACCGGTGTTGGGCTCGATGCGGACACCGGCAGGTCCGTCGGCTGTCATGATGTTGGGGATTCCGTATTCCGGAAGGTTGCCCAGACCGAAGGTGTTGGCAACGCCCGTATTGGGCTGACCGCCCAGCAGGTGGATCAGATCCTCATCGGAAAGCTGATCCAGGAAGGCATCCAGACTGCATTCTCCCGCGGCCACATCTGACAGGGGATGTACACCCGGATCAAAAGGATAACGGCGGAGTCGGCGGGGGTACGGACGCTGTGCCGGATTCAGACCCTCGGCGCTGGCGCCGGGCATTCTGGGAATCACGGAATTGTTTTCACCATGTTCGGGAAGAAGGGTCAGTTCCTGGTAGGTGCCATCGGCCCGGAGCCGCCGGGGCAGGGAAGTGGGGCAGAGCTTTGGAGCAAGCTGCTCCAGAACCAGGTCCTCTGCGAGGCTGTAGACAAACCGGGCCTTTTTCAGATCATGCAGTCCGCTGCCGAAGAAGAATTCATAGCTGCCCTGTTCCAGTACGAAAGCATTCGGACAGACTTCTCCGGTATCATCGAAGGAAGCAAGCGCGGAAAGGGGAACCGTTATCGTAACCGTTTCGGCTTCGCCGGGATTCAGAGAACCGGTCTTGCAGAAACCGCAGAGGATATACCTGGGCTTGCCCAGCTTTCCCTGGGGTGCGGCGCAGTAGAGCTGGACGACCTCCTTGCCGGAATATGCACCGGTATTGGTGACCTGGAAATCCGCACGGATCTGATCTGCATCCACGGCAAAACCCACTTCGGAAATGTCAAAGCCTGTATAGGACAGGCCGTAGCCGAAGGGATAGCAGACGGCGTTTTCCGCGCCGGGGATGGTCTTAAAATACCGGTAGCCCACATAGATGTCCTCAATATACTCTACGTAATGAGGACTCTCGTGGAAGCCGGCGGAGGAAGGATAGTCGCTGAGCCGGCCGGCGAAGGTATCGGGAAGCTTGCCGCAGGGAGTTTCCTTGCCGAACAGCAGATCCGCGGCGGCAAGACCGCCCTCCATACCACCCTGCCACACCAGCAGTGCGGATTGGATCCGGTCATCGTCCCGGATCCAGCGGGTATCCATAACGCCGCCGATATTAAGAAGCACGATGACATTGGGGAAAGCGGCGCAGACTTTACCGACCATTGAGCGCTCCTCTTTGGTCAGATAGAAATCCCCTTCAGGGAAAATCTCCGCGGCGGTCTGGGGCATGGTCTTGTCCGGCGCAGGGTAGGGGCTGAAGGGTTCTTCGTAGTCTGCGTCGGATCGGTCCCAGCCCTCACCGGAGAACCGGCTGATGGAAATGATGGCGGTATCGGAAAATTCTCTGGCGCCCATCAGCAATGCCTCGGGGAGTTCGGGCTCAATGGTCATGCCGGGCAGGCGACCGGCGGAATACTGCTCCTGCACCTGATCCCGGTAGTATTCGGCCAGGGGCTCATAGGCAGAGGCATACCCGGTCAGCTGAAGCGCATCATAAAGATTGTGGATGTAGGGACAGTGTACATCTCCGCTGCCGCCGCCGCCCTTGACATAATCAAAGGTGGCTTTGCCGAACAGAGCCAAGGGGGTTCCACAGGTGAGAGGGAGCAGGGAAGTGCTGTTTTTCAGCAGGACCATACCCTCGGCGGCAGCTGCCCGGGAGAGAGCGATATGCTCCGGTGAGGCAGTTACATAAGAACGGTCCTTCAGCGGCAGGTTTGGAAGATACAGTGATCGGGCCCATTTTTCCATGGTGACACCTCCATTGAAATTCTATATACATAATTAATCATACGCCCGGAGATGTCGAAAATCAAGAGCAACGGGTGGAGAAAAAGATTCATGAAACTAGGTGAAAATCACGATGGAGAAGCGTTTTACCACGATAAAGAGCTGAACTAAATCGAGAAAAACATATAGATAACGATTTATCATAATCGAAAATAACGATAGTATTTGATATTTTGTACATAAATATACAATAGATTCTGTGAAATTGACAGAAAAGAAAGGGCCGTATTGACCAATTAGACGAAGTATGGTATTATTTTTACATCATTAAATAGATCCATCTGTTTGATGAATAATGAAAAAGGAGCAATTATCATGAAAAGAGCACTGTCTGTCGTTCTGGCAGTCGTCATGCTGCTGACCCTGGTCGGCTGCGGCGGCGAAGAAAAGCCCAGCAACGAAGATCCCGCAACCAGCGCACAGTACTACAACACCTACATGACCGCTGATCCCACCTCCATGGACATCTCCCGTATCTCCGACTCCTACTCCTCCGGCATTGTCAACAATGTCATGGAGTCCCTGGTCCGTATGGGCGAAGTTGATGGCAACTACAAGATCATCCCCGGCGATGCTGCTACCTGGGAGTCCAACGACACCGGTACCGTCTGGACCTTCCATCTGGGCGACAACACCTGGTCTGATGGCAAGGCTGTCACCGCTCAGGACTATGTCTACTCCCTGCAGCGTTCCGCCAACCCCGAGACCGGCTGCCCCAACGAGTACTTCCTGCTGCCCGTGGCCGGCTATCAGGAAGTCCGCGACGGCGCTTCCCTGGACACTCTGGGCGTTAAGGCTCTGGACGAGAAGACCCTGGAGGTCACTCTGAGCTACCCCGTCCCCTCCTTCCTGGAGATGTGCTGCGGCACCGTTTACTATCCCCAGCGTCAGGACATCGTTGAGCAGTACGGCGAGCAGTACGGCTCCGAGCCCCAGTACACCCTGTACAATGGTCCCTACACCCTGGAGACCTGGGTGCACAACTCCTCCATCACCCTGAAGAAGCGCGAAGGCTACTGGAATGCTGATGCCGTTCAGATCGAGAACGTCACCGTCAACATCCTGGGCGACTCCTCCACCGCTTACACCATGTACGAGGCTGGCCAGCTGGACTACGTTGGCACCTCTGCTGCTGAGTGGGTCCAGAAGTTCCTGGCCCGCGAGGACACCGACTACGTCAAGACCTACTCCGCTTCCGTTAACTACGCATTCTACAACACCAAGGACGCTCTGTTCCAGAACGCCAACATCCGCCGTGCTTTCAACATGGCTGTTGACCGCGCTGATCTGAACGAAGTCACCTTCGGTGGCCGTTCCAACCCCGCTACCGGTTGGGTTACCGGCGCTATGGCTGTCGGCTCCACCAACTACCGTGAGTACGCAGGCGACATGATCCAGGCTATGTACGACGATGCAGAGGCCAACGGCATGACCGCTAAGGATTACCTGCTGAAGGGTATGGAAGAGCTGGGCCTGGGCAATGATCCCAAGACCCTGGACATCACCTTCTCCCTGGCTGGCACCGACGAGTGGTTCCGTACCTACGGCGAGTACCTGCAGCAGACCTACAACACCGCTCTGGGTATCGACCTGAAGATCAACTTCTCTGAGTGGGGTATCTTCTCCTCCAACCTGTCCACCGGTAACTACCAGATCGGCTACATGGGCTGGGGCGCTTACTACAACGATCCTTACGACGTTCTGTCCCTGTTCATGTCCACCAACGATGCTATCCAGACCGGCTGGGTCAACGAAGAGTTCGACAAGCTGGTTCTCGAGGCTCAGTCCGAGATGGACGAGGCTAAGCGTCTGGAGCTGTACAAGCAAGCTGAGACCATGCTGCTGCTGGACGAGTACGTTGTCAACCCCATCCTGTTCCCCTCCTCCAACAGCTTCTACAAGAACTTCGTTCAGGGTTATGTGACTCTGGCATTCTCCTCCGGCGGCTATCAGGGCATGACCACCGGCGGCCGTCAGTAATCTAAATTTAATTTAGCTTAGTAACGGTTTATCCTCTGGAAAGGCGCAGCCCAGCTGCGCCTTTCTTTATAAACAAGTGTTAAGAAAGGAGCGCCTTTCATGGTAAAGTACATCCTGAAACGTACCGGTTGGGCATTTTTGACCTTGCTGGCTGTCGTTACCGTGACATTTTTCCTGATGCGCAGCATTCCCGGCGATCCTCTGGCCGGTATGGCCCGTGCTCTTCCTGAAGAAACCAAGGCTGCATTCATGGCCAAGTACGGTCTGGATAAGCCTCTGTTTGAGCAGTATATCATTTATATGAAGGGTCTGCTGACCCAGTTCGATCTGGGCGAATCCCTGCGCTACGCAGGCCGTCCCGTTCTGCGCACCATCACCGAGACCTCTCCCGTCTCCGGTTCCTACGGTATCCCCGCATTGATCATCGGTACTCTCACCGGTGTGATCCTTGGCATCGTTGCCGCCCTGAAGAAGAACAAGTGGCCCGACTATGTGGTCATGTTCGTCGCTATTCTGGGCACTACCCTGCCTGTCTTCGTTCTGATTTCCATGACCCAGTGGATCTTCGGCGTTAAGCTCAATGGCTTCCTGCCCACCTCCGGCTGGGGCACCCCTAAGCATATGATCCTGCCCATTGCCGTGTCTGCCTTCGGCAGCGTGGCTACCTATGCACGTTATGTGAAAGCCTCTATGCTGGATACTCTGGATCAGGACTATGTTCTGACTGCCAAGGCTAAAGGTCTGAGCCAGTTCCAGGTCATTACCCGTCATGTCCTGCGTAACTCTCTGATGCCCGCTGTGACTATCTTTGCCGGCTCCGTGGTTGGCGTGTTCACCGGCGCATTTGTTACTGAGAGAATGTTTGCCATTCCCGGCATTGGCTTCTACTACATCAGTTCCATCAACAATTACGACTATACCATGATCCTGGGCACCACCGTCTTCTACGCGATTTTGTTCGTGGTGATGCAGCTGGTTCTGGATATCGTTTACACTCTGATTGATCCCAGAATCCGCGTGGGCGGAAAGAAGTAAGGAGGAGCGGAAAATGGAAAATATCGCAAAAGAAAAATTCCGCATCATCGGCACCGAAGATGACGCTGCCGACCTGCTGGTTCGTCCTCCCATTAACTTCTGGAAGGATGCCTGGCGCCGTTTTAAGATGAACAAGATTGCTGTTATTGCACTGATTGTTCTGTCTATTCTGATCCTCATGTGCGTGTTTGCTCCCATGCTCAGTCCCTATGATTTCGAAGTCCTGGACAACGAAGCCCGTAATCAGGATCCCTCCGCTGCTCACTGGTTCGGTACTGACCGTCTCGGCCGTGATATGTGGACCCGTGTTTGGGTTGGCGGCCGTGTGTCTATCATCATCGGTCTGACTGGTGCTCTGATTTCCATGACTGTGGGCTGTATTTATGGTGGTATCGCTGCTTACTTTGGCGGTCTGGTGGACACCATTATGATGCGTATCGTCGAGGTCCTGATCTCTGTGCCTTACCTGATCGTGGTTATCCTGATGAGTGTTATCTTTGAAGGCCGCGGAATTCCCGAACTGGTTACGCTGCTGCTGGCTATGTGTATCACCGGCTGGTGTGGCACCGCCCGTTTCGTCCGTTCCGAGATGCTGCGTATTAAGTCCGAGGAATTCACTCTGGCAGCACAGCTGCTGGGTGTCAGTCCCTGGAAGATCGTTATTCGTCATTTCATTCCCAATACCATCAGCATCATCATCGTCAACATCACCTTCTCCATCCCCAGCTACATCTTCTCTGAGGCATTCCTGAGCTATCTGGGTCTGGGCATTCAGCCTCCCGGAACTTCCTGGGGCGCCCTGGCTTCCATGGCACAGTCTCAGTTCACCTTCTATCCCTACCTGCTGTTCTGGCCTGTTCTGATGATCGCTCTGACCATGCTGTGCTTCACTCTGATCGGTGAGGGCATGCGTGACGCTCTGGATCCCAAGGCCAGAAAGTAATCGGAGGTAACGAATATGGAAAACAAAGAAAAGATCCTTGAGGTTAATAACCTCGGCGTTTCCTTCCATACCTACGCCGGTGAGGTCAAGGCTGTCCGCGGTGTCAGCTTCCATGTGAACCGCGGTGAGACACTTGCATTCGTCGGTGAGTCCGGCTGCGGCAAGACCGCAACGGCTAAGGCCATTATGCGTCTTTGGAATCCTCCTTTTGTTGAGATCAAGAGCGATTCTTCCATGAAGTATGACGGCGAAGAGATCATGGATATGAACAACAAGCAGCTGCAGAGTCTTCGCGGCAACAAGATTTCCATGATTTTCCAGGACCCCATGACCTCTCTGAACCCCACCATGACCGTGGGCAAGCAGATCATGGAAGGTCTGATCCTTCACCAGGGTATGGATAAGAAGCAGGCTCGGGAAGCAGCTCTGGATATGCTGCGTATGGTTAAGATTCCCGCTCCCGAGAAGAACATTGATTCCTTCCCCCATCAGCTGTCCGGTGGCATGCGTCAGCGTGTTATGATCGCTATGGCTCTGGCCAACAAGCCCTCCATTCTGATTGCTGATGAGCCCACCACTGCTCTGGACGTGACCATTCAGGCTCAGATCCTGGATCTGCTGCAGGGCCTGAAGGACGAGATGGACACCGCAATCATTCTGGTTACCCATGACCTGGGTGTTATTGCCAATTTTGCAGACCGTGTTCAGGTTATGTACGCCGGACAGGTCGTGGAGCGAGGCACCACTGAGGAAATCTTCAAGGATGCCAAGCATCCCTATACCTGGGCTCTGCTGAGCTCTGTTCCCGCTCTGGCAACCGAGAATAAGCAGGAACTGTATGCTCTGAAGGGTACTCCTCCGGACCTGCTGCTGCCCCTGGAGCGCTGCCCCTTCGCTGCCCGCTGCGAGTACTGCATGGAGATCTGCCGCGAGAAGAACCCCGCAGAGGTTTCTCTGGGCGAGACCCACAGCGTGGCCTGCTGGCTGCAGCACCCCGATGCTCCTGAGGTACAATCTTTCTACGACAGGAGGAAGAAGTAATGTCTGAGTATTTGGTTGAAGCAAAAAATCTTTGCAAGTATTTTAAGGTCGACCGCAAGCGGATGCTGAAGGCTGTGGACAATGTGACGCTTGCCATCCGCAAGGGTGAGACTCTGGGCCTGGTCGGTGAGTCCGGCTGCGGTAAGACCACCTGCGGACGTACTCTGCTGCACCTGTATGAGGCAACCTCCGGTGAGATTTATTTCGACGGCAAGGATGTCTCCAAGCTCCATGGTAAGGATAATCTGGACTTCAAGCATCGTGCTCAGATGATCTTCCAGGATCCCTACTCCTCTCTGGACCCGCGTATGACCATCGGTGAGATCATCTCCGAGGGTATGGACGTTCACCTGAAGCTGAATCCCCAGGAACGTCAGCAGCGCATCGTCGAACTGCTGGCTGCCGTCGGTCTGACCGAGCAGTTTGCCGGTCGTTTCGCCCATGAGCTGTCCGGTGGTCAGCGCCAGCGTGTTGGTATCGCCCGCGCTCTGGCTGTGGATCCCGACTTTATCGTCTGTGACGAGCCCATCTCCGCACTGGATGTGTCCATTCAGGCACAGATCGTCAATCTGCTGATCAAGCTGCAGAAGGAGAGAGGTCTGACCTATCTGTTCATCTCCCATGACCTGAGCATGGTCAAGCACATCTCTGACCGTGTTGGTGTCATGTACCTGGGCTCTCTGGTTGAGCTGGCTTCCTCTGAGGTCATTTTCAAGAACGCCAAGCACCCCTATACCCAGGCTCTGATGGCTGCCATCCCTGAGGTTGACTTTGAAGGCGATGGCAAGAAGACCATCGAGCGTCTGGAAGGTGAAGTGCCCAGCCCCATCAATCCTCCTCCCGGCTGCCGTTTCGCCGCTCGCTGCAAGTATGCAACCGAGCTGTGCCACAAGGAGCAGCCCAAGCTGGTTGAGCTGGAGCCCGATCATTTCGTGGCCTGCCACCATTGCAAGTAAAACGTTAGATCCCATTTTCTTAGATAGGAGATAACCATTATGCTCATGTCGTCCGCCAGTCTGGACCGCGTCCTGGACGCGGCCAGTGCTGGCGGCGCTGACTTTGCAGAGGTTTTTTGCGAGGATAATCGCCAAACCGTTCTGAATGTCCGCGCCGCTGGCGTTGAAAGTAGTACAATTGGCCGCGAAAGCGGTGTTGGTATCCGTGTTTTTTCGGGACTGAATTGTTTCTACGCTTATTCCAATGATACCCGGGAAGAAACGCTCATTCATCTGACCCGGGAACTGACAAAAGCTCTTCGTACTGAGACTGTGCAGCGTGCTCCTCTGGGCGCGTTGATCGACCATGGACGGAGCGTTTCTTCCATGCCTATGAGCAGCCTGAACGCCAAGCGGAAGCTGGAGCTGGTAAACCGGGCTATTCACGCGGGCATGAATTTTCATGAAGATATTTCCCAGATGCAGGTCAAGTACCTTGATCACGACCGGCGCATTCTGGTTGCCAATACTGAGGGCCTCCTGGCCACGGACCGTCAGTTGAAGACCCGTATGCTGATTTCTGCCTATGCTCAGAAGGGAAGTGAGCTGCGCAGCGGCTACTACGGACCCGGTGCCATGGGAGGCCTGGAGTTCTACGAGAATCTGGACATTGAAGGCGCCGGCCGCCGTGCGGCTGACGCGGCAGTGACTGAGCTCAGAGCCAGAAAATGCCCCGGCGGTATGATGACTGTCGTGGTGGATAACGGTTTTGGCGGTCTTATGTTCCACGAGGCCTGTGGTCACTCGCTGGAAGCCAGTTCCGTGGCCAAGGGTATGAGTGAATTCTCCGGAAAACTGGGGCAGCAGGTTGCATCCAGCTGCGTCACCTTGATCGATGACGGTTCCATCCCTGGACTGTGGGGTTCTCTGGGCATGGATGACGAGGGCAATCCCACTCAGCGCAATGTGCTGATCGAAAACGGTATTCTGAAGGGATATCTCATTGACCGGCTGGAAAGCCGTCGCATGGGCATGCCCGCAACCGGTTCCGGCCGCCGCCAGAATTACCGCTTTGCCCCGGAAGCCCGCATGAGCAACACCTTCATTGCTCCCGGCACTTCCACCCGGGAGGAGATCATTTCCAGCGTGGAAAAGGGCCTATTTGTGGGAAATATTAACGGTGGAAGCGTAAATCCCGTAACCGGTGATTTCAATTTCTCCGTTGCCCAGTGCTGGCTCATTGAGAACGGCCGTCTGACCGAGCCTGTTTATGGTGCTACGCTGATTGGCAATGGCGGCGATGTTCTGAAGCAGGTGGATATGGTTGGCAACAATCTGGTTCACGGACAGGGATATTGCTATAATACCAGCGGCGCTTTGTTCATCAATGCAGGTCAGCCCACCATCCGGGTGAAGAATATTCTTGTGGGAGGTCTTGCTTGATGATCCGAGATTTTATGCGTCAGTTCATCCTGGCTGCCAAGGATGAGGGTATCGATAAACTGAATTTCTATATGGAAGAGCGGCTTTCCCGGGATATTTCCGTATTCGAAGGGAAGCTGGAATATATGGAGCGCTGTAAGACCAGCCAGCTCTTCGCGGAGGGCCTGGTGGATGGCCGGGCAGGCTGTGTCTTTGCCGAGAATTTTGACGTTGCTCTGATTCCTGATTATTTGCAGGCCATTCGGGATACCGCAGAAGTCTGCGGAAAGGATTTCGTACCCTATGACCTGGAAGGCTTGCAGCACACTCCCTTTATGGACTACAATTTCACGGATCTGGACAGCACCGTGGAAGCCATGTGCCGGGCAACACGGACTGCCATGGCGGTGGATCATCGGATTGACGCTGGCATTCAGGTCCATGTGAAGGAGTCCGGTCATCGGTTCACCCTGGCCAATGAGAAGGGACAGTATGCCACCGATGTGATTCTGGGAGGCAGAGCCGGCATCCATCTTGTGGCAAGGGAAGGCGATCTGGTTCAGCCCGGCGGCAAGGGAAAGCCCTTCAATACCCAGACTTTGCCCGATTTGGACGAACTTGCCCGGCAGGCTGCCGAGGGCGCCGTATCCCGCCTGGGTGCCTCCTCCTGCGCAACCGGAAATTATCCGGTGGTGCTGGACGCAAGAGTGACTGCTGAACTTCTGGACGCATTTATGCCGGCATTTTTTGCCCGTAATGTCCATAGCCGGATGAGTGTTCTTGCGGGCCGCCTGGGCCAACAGTTGACGGGAGAGAATGTCTCCATTCTGGAGGATCCCTTCATGGAGGGCGGCTTCTGCACCCGGAATTTTGACGACGAGGGTATTGCCACCCAGGCCAAGGCAATTGTGGATAAGGGCAGACTGAACTGCTTCCTCCATAATCGCAACAGCGCTGGGAAAGAGGGGATTCCTTCCGGCGGCAACGGCTTTAAGACCAATTTCCACGAAGCGGTTTCCACAGGCTATACCAATGTCTACATTCCCCAGGGTGACCGCAGCCGGGATGAACTTCTGGAAATGATGGGCAATGGACTCCTGATCACCGGAGTCAGTGGCGTGTTTGCCGGCGCAAAGCCCAATTCCGGCGATTTCTCCCTGATCTCCTCCGGTTATCTGGTGGAGGAAGGTAAGATTTGCCGGGCGGTCAACCAGATTACCATCGCAGGCAATTTCTTTGAAATGTTGAAGCATGTCAACGGCATCGGAAATGACGAGTATTGGATGATTGCAACCAACGGCAATGTTCGTACTCCCTCGCTGTATGTCCGGTCCCTGGCCATTTCCGGAAAGGAGTAAGCAATATGAAGCTGACGAAAGCTTTTTCTCTGCTGCTGGTGCTGTCATTGCTGCTCTGCGGCTGCGGAGGCGCACCTGCGGCCACAGAACCGCCTGTTACCACCCAGGCACCTACGGAACCTCCCCAGGTCAAGGAAGAGTTCACCTGGGAGGATATGAAGGGCATTGACCACACGGAGAAGAACGTAAACTTTAACAATGTGGATTTCTCCCAGCAGCCCCATTTTACCAATCAGCTGGGCATGCACGATTATTTCCTCAGCTGTCTGGAAGGTCGCTGCCGGAATATCCTCTTCACCTGCGACAAGAAGGCAATGCCCGAGATCTTTGGCAGTGATTTCTGTGAAAAGTACATGCTGGCCTGGTGCAATCCTAAAATGGAGCCCGGCGAAAACGGCATCCACTACATGATCTCCGTCACTTATTATCCCGGCGACAATGTAGCGTGGGCCTATCTGAATAACGATACCTCCACGCTGACTGAGGATGAACTGCTGCTTTATGATGTGGCAGTAAACTGGTTGAATGAGAACATCACCGACGAAATGACCGATATTGAAAAGTGCGAGGTCATTTACGAATACCTCTCCGGTTATGTTCAGTACAGCAATGATCTGCTGAACGCGCTGAACACCAGCTATACCTTCGATCTGGGCATCACCGCCTACGGTGCCATGATCGACAATCTGACCATTTGCCAGGGCTATGCCGATGCCTTTGATATGCTGACCAGCATGCTGGGCATGAACTGTGTCCAGATCTTCGGCCAGGGTAACGGCCCCCACAACTGGAATATGATCGAGCTGGATGGCAACTGGTACCATGTGGACTGCACCTGGGGCGCAGCCTTCGGCGGCGTGGATGGTAAGTGCGTCTGGAACTATCTGTTTGCATCCGATGCACAGATGGGCAAGACCCACTCCTGGGATCGGGCGGCATATCCCGATGCCACCGATGACAGCTTGTTCTACTACACCTACCATGACCTGTATGTGACCAACGAGGAAGAGCTGACCGCTAAGGTTGGTGACGCTCTGGCAGGTGGTGCGGAGCAGGTGGATGTTTACATCAAGAATCTGACCCTGGTTCAGGTGAAGGACTATCTGCAGAGTATCGGTGCCCAGTTCCATATCGACGACTATAAGAGTGACTGGCTCCTGTGTGCCTGGATGGAGTAATCCGTGAAATGAAAATCCGCTGACCGAATGGTCAGCGGATTTTTTATACCTTCTCGAAGGTAAAATCTTCAAATTTTAGCCGATCACCCACATCCACATCCCAGGGGAGTAGGGCAATGGCTACTTCGGAGACAATACCGGTGTCGTGATATTTCACGTAGGCGTAGTCTCCGCGGATATCAATGACGGTGCAGAGCATCTTGGTTCTCCTTTGAAAAACCGCCCCCGGAAACCGGGGGCGGTTGCGTTTAGATCAGGTGATCAGAAGCGTACGAGGGATTAGTCCTTGTACATCTCGACCAGCTTCTTCAGGTGCTCCCAACGCTCCTTGGCAGCGGCCTCGTTCTTGGCGAACAGGTCGGTAGCGCGCTCGGGGAACTCGCGGGTCAGACGTGCGTAACGGGCCTCGTTCAGCAGGAAGGCCTGGTAGCCGTCCTTGGGCTCCTTGGAATCCAGCTGGAACTTGCCGGTCTCCTTGGAGGGATCGAAGCGGAACATGTTCCAGTAGCCGCAGTCGACAGCCTTCTTCATCTCAGCCTGGCAGTTGGTCATGCCGCCCTTGATGGAGTGCATCTCACAGGGAGCGTAGCCGATGATCAGGGAAGGACCGTTGTAAGCCTCGGCCTCCTTGATGGCCTTGATGGTCTGGGACATGTCAGCGCCCATAGCGATCTGAGCAACGTAAACGTAGCCGTAGGACATTGCGATCTCAGCCAGGGACTTCTTCTTGGTTTCCTTACCGTTGGCTGCGAACTGAGCAACCTGGCCGATGTTGGAAGCCTTGGAAGCCTGACCGCCGGTGTTGGAGTAAACCTCGGTGTCGAAGACGAAGATGTT
>JAZQEP010000005.1:0-36492 GCA_045539075.1 Faecousia sp.
GGTCTGGCTCAGGGTCTGATTCAGTACGTTGAGGACGACTGCAAGGAAGCCCTGTACGATGCCATCAAGGCCCGCTCCATCCGTCCCGGTCTGTGCAAGACTGCCGGTCTGAAACTGGTCTACTCCCCCCTGAACGGTTCCGGACTGGTGCCTGTCATGCGGGTGCTGAACGACATCGGCATCGACGACATCACCATCGTCCCCGAGCAGAAGTATCCCGACGGCAACTTCCCCCCCTGTCCCTATCCCAACCCCGAAATCTTCGAGGCTCTGGAGCTGGGCCTGAAGTTGGCTACCGAGACCGGCGCTGACCTGATGCTGGCCACCGACCCCGATGCCGACCGTGTTGGCAGCGCTATGAAGTGTCCCGACGGCTCGTATGAGCTGGTCTCCGGCAACGAAGTGGGCGTCCTGCTGCTGGACTACATCGCACAGGGCCGCATCGAGAAGGGCACCATGCCCAAGAACGCCGTGGCTGTCAAGTCCCTGGTTTCCACTCCTCTGGCCGACGCTGTCGCTGCCAACTATGGCGTGGAGATGCGCAACGTGCTGACCGGCTTCAAGTGGATCGGCGATCAGATCGCCCGTCTGGAGGCTGATAATGAAGTCGAGCGCTTCATCCTGGGCTTCGAGGAGTCCTACGGCTACCTGGCAGGTCCCTACGTCCGCGATAAGGACGCCGTTGTCGGCTCCATGCTGATCTGCGAAATGGCTGCTTACTACCGCTCCATCGGCTCCTCCATCAAGGAGCGCCTGGAGGCCATCTACGCCAAGTACGGCCGCTACCTGAACAAGGTTGACTCCTTCGAGTTCCCCGGCCTTTCCGGCATGGACAAGATGGCAGGCATCATGGCCGGTCTGCGTGAGAAGCCCCTGACCGAGATCGGCGGCTACAAAGTTACCAAGGTTGTTGACTACAAGAAGACCGAAGAGACCGGTCTGCCCTCCGCCAACGTCCTGGTCTACACCCTGGAAGGCGGCGCCACCGTCATCGTCCGTCCCTCCGGCACCGAGCCCAAGATCAAGACCTACTTCACCACCCTGGGCAAGGACCTCCAGGAAGCTCAGGCTCAGAAGGATGTGCTGGCTGCAGCTCTGAAGCCCATCCTGGCTTAATTGATTTAACGAATCTCAAACAGAACAGGCGGCCCACCGGCCGCCTGTTTTTTTCTTTTTCTGGGGGATACGGAACTTTCTTGACATTTTTCATGTCCTGTGGTAGAGTGTGAACGTATTTGTGTCAAAAACTATTGTATTCCAGGAGGAGAATGGATGAAGAAGGGAAATCCCTGGGCATTGCTTCCCATTGGCGTATTTCTGGCCATTTACTTAGGGCTGGGCCTTACGTTTGAGTACATTATGAAAATTGAAATGGGCTTTTACCAGGTGCCCATCATCATTGCCTTTCTGGCTGCGATCCTGGTGGCCTGCCTGCAGAATCGTGCAGTAAGCTTTGAAGATAAACTGGAAATCATGGGCCAGGGCGTGGGGGATAAAAATATCATCACCATGCTTCTGATCTTCCTGGTGGCGGGCAGCTTCGTGGGTGTGGTGGGAAGATCCTCCGCCCAGAGTGTTGCCTACTTCATGCTCTCTGTGATCCCGGCCAGATTTGCGGTGGCGGTGCTGTTTGTGGTGGCCTGCTTTGTCTCCACAGCAATGGGTACTTCCGTGGGTACCATCACCCTGCTGACCCCCATCGCAGTGGAAGTGGCCCAGGCTTCCGGTTACGAGCTCAGTCTCTGTGTGGCTACTGTGCTGGGAGGCGCCATGTTCGGCGATAACCTGTCTTTTATTTCCGATACCACCATCGCCGCCTGCAACGGCCAGGGCTGCGCCATGCAGGATAAATTCCGGGGCAATTTCCGCATCGCTATCCCGGCTGCCCTGGGTACGCTGGCCTTGGTGCTGGTGATGACCCTGGGCAAGGAACCTACGCTTGTTCAGAAGGACTATAGTCTGCTGCAGGTGATCCCATATCTATTGGTGCTTTCCGGCGGCATCGGCGGTATGAATGTGTTTCTGGTGCTGCTGATCGGCATTGTCTCCGGCTCCGCCATCGTGCTCTTCACCGGCCAGACCCAGGCTACCGATCTTCTGGCCAATATGGGCAGCGGTGCCGCCGGTATGTTTGAGACCGCCATGGTCGCCGTTCTGGTTGCGGCCATGTGTGCGCTGATCCGGGTCTACGGTGGCTTTGACGCCCTTCTGTACGCCATCCGGCGCCTTTTCCACGGTAAGCGGGGCGGTCAGCTTGGCATGGGCTTGCTGGTAGGCATCATGGATATCGCCACGGCCAACAATACCGTTGCCATTGTGATGGCGAACCCCATTGCAAAGGAAATGAGCCGGGAGTACGGTATTTCTCCCAAGCGGGCAGCCTGCCTGCTGGATAGCTTTTCCTGCATCTTCCAGGGGCTGATTCCCTACGGTGCCCAGATGCTCGTGGCCATCTCCACTGTGGCAGGCATGGGACTTACTATCTCTGCTTTTCAGATCATGCGTTACCTGTTCTATCCCTATCTGCTCCTCGTCAGCAGTTTGACGGCCATTTTCCTGGTAAAAGAGCGGTAAACCGGGGGGAAACTGATGGTTTCCCATATTCTACCGGGGGATGGTTTACTTATTTTCCCGGATTTGCTATGATAAAGCCACAACAGAAAGGAAGTGGTTTTATGGCAAAACAGACCATGGGCGAGATCATCAGCAATCTGCGCCGGGAACGGGGCATGACCCAGAAGGACCTGGCGGACAAAATGGGTGTTACCGACAAGGCGGTGAGCAAATGGGAGCGGGATCTGTCCTGCCCGGATATCAGCTCCATCTCCCGGCTGGCGGAGGCTCTGGGTACTACGGTGAACGTGCTGATGGACGTAAAGCCCGAGGCGGAGCGGAAAACAGACTGGAACACAGTCATTTCCCTGATCCTCAGCGCTATGCCTGTGGCCATGGGTGTGGCTCTGGCGGTGATATCCGTCATCGAGCACCACACGCCCTGGAGCGCCTATTTCTTCATGGCAGGTGTGGGCATCTTCTGCCTGGCACTGAAAAACTTAAGAGATCAATAAATAAATCCCGGACTCGCTTGAGTCCGGGATTTATTATGTTTAGACCTTGACGATTCGGCCCTCCAGCCGTGCTTTGGGCTCGGGATTCTCATCGGGGTAGCCCAGGATGCAATTTCCAATGCCCACGAGCGTGTCTTTAAGACCCCAGGCCCGGAGCAGTGCCTTGCCCTCTTCCGTCTCGAAGGTCTGCTTAGCCCGGTGGATCCAGCAGCTGCCAAGACCCACGGCATGGGCGGCATTCATAAGATTTCCCAGAACCAGGCTGCCGTTTTCCACCACGGGGTAGATATCGGGGTCGCCCAGCACCACGATGACGCAGGGCGCACCGTAGAAGGGATCTCCCTCGCGGCCCATGACGGCGGCATTCATCTTCATCATCTGATCCCGGGTTTCCTTGTCCCGAACAGCCACCATGACGACATTCTGACGGTTCATACCGGTGGGGGCGTACAGGCCTGCCTCCAGAACCAGGTCCAGCAACTCATCAGGAACCTGCTTGTCCAGATACTTGCGGATGGAGCGCCGCTCCAAGAGATTTTTCATAGCTTCCATAGATTTGACCTCCCGGGTTTTCTTTTTATTATAATCTTTCTCATTCAAAAAAGCTACACTTGTCCTGGGTAAATCTTCGTGATATAATATACTTTACGAGAAAATAAAGGAGAAATTCCCATGCTGCCAACACATAAGGTATCCGTCGCTGCCATGGTCCACGACGGCAATGGTAAAATTTTAATGGTGAACAGCCCCTGGCGAGGCTGGGAGTATCCCGGCGGCCTCATCGAGCCGGGAGAGACCTTTGAAAACGCCTTGCGCCGGGAGATTCGGGAGGAATCCGGCGTGGAAGTGGAAATCGAGCGGTTCGTGGGTATCTGCAAGAATGTGGAGAAGGATATCGTGAACATCGATTTTGTCTGCCGGTATGTCTCCGGGAGTCTGACCACCAGCGAGGAAAGCACGGAAGTGGTTTGGGTCACCCCGGAGGAGGCCATGGATATGATCACCTTCCCGCTGACAAAAAAACGTCTGCAGAATATGCTGTCCTGGGACCCCGAGGTCCATCTCTTTGGATTTATCCGGGAGCCCTTCACAGTGGTGGAGGATATCGCTTTCCCGGTAGGAGAATGATATGAAAAAAAGACTTCTCAATACCGCCATGATCACCACCATCCTGGCCCTGGCCTGGCCCACCATGCTGGAGCAGCTGATGCAGACGGCGGTGCAGTATATCGACACCGCAATGGTGGGCTCTCTGGGTACCCAGGCTACCGCCGCAGTGGGCGCCACTACGACCGTCAACTGGCTCATCGGCAGCACCATATCCGCCCTGGGCGTGGGCTTCCTGTCATTCATTGCCCGGGCCTACGGCGCAGGAGACAAGCAGGCAGCTTCCAAGGCTGTTTCCCAGGCAGCTCTGGTCACCGCCGTAGTGGGCACACTGTTTACTGCTCTGACACTGGGCTTAAGCGGCCTGGTGCCGGTGTGGATGCAGGTGGATGCCGGCATCCGGGATCTGGCTTCGATGTATTTCTTTATTCTGTACCTTCCCATGCTGCCCCGGACGGCAACGATTATTTTCGGAACCGCTCTCCGGGCTGCCGGTGATACCAAAACACCCATGAAGGTGGGCGTTTGGGTGAACATCATCAATGTGGTCCTCAACTTTCTGCTGATCTATCCCACCCGCCGGCTTGCTGTTCTGGGTCTGACCTTCACCATGCCCGGCGCGGGACTGGGTGTCATCGGTGCGGCAGCGGCCTCC
Organism: Faecousia sp.; assembly: GCA_045539075.1. GTDB lineage: Bacteria > Bacillota > Clostridia > Oscillospirales > Oscillospiraceae > Faecousia. The sequence continues at coordinate 4,831 of JAZQEP010000005.1, forward strand.
GCCATCGCCTTTGCTTTCGGCGGCATCCGGATTACCGTAGCCCTGTGGCGTCACCCGATGATTTCTCCCAGGGGAGCCAGCTTCAGGCCGGATATGACCATCCTCAGACCCTGCCTCAAAATTGCGCTGCCCAATATGCTCCAGCGTTTCGGAACCTCTCTGGGTTATGTGGCTTTCGCAGCCATGATCAATTCCCTGGGTGAAGTGTCTACCGCCGCACACACCATCGCCAATACGGTGGAATCCGCCTTCTATATCCCCGGCTACGGCATGCAGACTGCCGCGGCCACCCTGGCGGGCAACGCCTACGGCGCGGGGGATAAGCAGCGGATGAACGAACTGGCCCGGATGTTCCTGCCACTGGAGATCATGCTCATGATCCTATCCGGCGGTGCCCTCTACCTGCTGGCGCCGCCCCTGGTGGGTATCTTCTCGAAAAATCCGGAGGTTATCGACCTGGGTGTGACGGTGCTTCGGATGGTGGCACTTTCCGAGCCCTTCTACGGCTTCTCCATCATTGTGGAGGGCATGATGCTGGGCGTGGGCAATACCAAGCAGCCCTTCGTATTCAATATCCTGGGTATGTGGGGTGTTCGCATTGCGGGTACCTTTGTCTGCACTCAGCTTCTTTCCTTCGGACTGGTCTCAGCCTGGGGATGTATGATCGCCCACAATTTGCTGTTGTTCGGACTGTTTTTCTACTGCTACGTCAGCAAAAAGTGGAATCCCCTGGAATGCGGGCATACTTCAGTTTGATTTCAGAAAAATGTAGTATACTTGTTTGCATACGTGAAAGGGTATGGTCACATCTTTTCCGGAATATGAAGTGAAACGCCAATGGAAGGAAGGATCTTTATGAAAAAAATCCTGATTATGCTACTGTGTGCCGCCGTGCTGACCGGCTGCGCTGCGTCACCCGGTGAATCCGGGAAGCCAACTGTCAAAATCCCGCAGCCCCGGCTGGATGATGAGATCATCGATATTGATCTGCTGGAGAACGAGATTTCTGCCGGCAGTGGTGTCCATGTCAGCCGGGACATCATCTACTACGAGGAAAAGACCGAATACGAAAGCGGCAACCCCTATGGTGAGGGTGAAAGCTGGGAAATGCACTCAGCTGAGGAAGCCGGGGAGCACCTGGTGGTATGTATCACCGAACCCGGCACCTACCGGGTCAGCGGAAAGCTGGAAAAGGGCCAGATCCGTGTGGACTTGGGCGAGGATGCGGCGGAAGATCCCCATGCGGTGGTGAATCTGATCCTGGACGGTGCGGATATCACCTGCACCGTAGCGCCTGCCATCCTGTTCCAAAATGTATATGAATGCGATGGAGCTTGGTCCGCAGACACTGCCCATCCCGATGTGGACACTGCCGGCGCCGGCGCCAATCTGATTCTGGCGGAGGGCAGCCGCAATATCGTCAACGGATCCCATGTAGCCAAGATCTACAAGGATAAGGATGGCGAGAAAAAGCTCTGGAAGCAGGACGGCGCCATTTATTCCTATATGTCCATGAATGTATTTGGCCCCGGCAGTCTGGACCTGTATGCGGACAATGAGGGCCTGGATACGGAGCTGCACCTGACCATCTGCGGCGGCGATATCAACATCTTTGCCGATAACGACGGCATCAACACCAATGAAGACGGCGTCTCCGTCACCACCATCCTGGACGGAAACCTGCATATTCTGGCGGGCCTGGGTGCCGAAGGCGATGGTATCGACTCCAACGGCTATCTGGTCATCCGGGGCGGTATGGTGGTTTCCTGTGCCAATCCTGCTTCTGACGCGGGTCTGGACAGCGATAAGGGCTCCTATATCCACGGCGGCACCGTGATCGCCCTGGGCTCCACCATGGACTGGGCGGAGAGTGATTCCGACCAGGTGACGATGAATCTGCAGTTTGCCCAGATGCAGGGCGTGGGCAGTGACATCCGGGTGATCAAGGAAGAAGGGACGGAAGTATTTTCCTATGACCCCATGGATGACCAAGTCCTCAGCGAGGGCCTGCGCAGAAGCTATATGGGCGCGGTGATCTCCTGCCCTGCTTTTACGGTGGGAGAAACGTATCAGATTTATGTGGGTGATACCCGGATGGCCTATACCGGCACTGATGTGATGCGTCACCCCGGCCCCATGGGAGACTTCGGGGGAGAAAAGCCCGAGGGGATGGAATTCGGCACGGAACGCCAGCCTCCCCAGGGAGACCGAAAGGAACCGCCCGATGGGATGGACGGCTGGACGATGCCTCGGGTGGATTGGAGCGGTGATGGAACCATGCCCTCCATGCCCGACGGCCAGATGCCTGTGCCGCCGCAGGGACAGGAGATGCCCAAGGGCTTTGGGGATTTCTCCGCCCAGCAGGGCCAAGCTCAGAGCCTGTTCTATATGCAGGATAAGGTGAATTTCTTCTCGGGACTGACACCTGCGGAATAAAAACAGATCCCCCGGCATATGTGCCGGGGGATTTTCTCTTGCCCGGGAGGGAAGGGCGTGCTATAATATTGCCCAGAGGTGATTAATATGATGCAATTCGGCGCACCTACCATGGTGCAGATGGAAACTCTGGAGCAGGGCGCCCGGGCCTGCCGGGATATGAAACTGAGCTTTCTGGAGCTGAATATCAATTTCCCCCAGTATCTGCTGTCCGAACTGGAGCCGGAACGGCTTCGCGTCCTGGCAGAAGAGTATGGAATTTTCTATACCCTGCACTTAGACGATGAGATGAGCATTGCGGACTTCAATCCCTACATCGCCGAAGGCTACTGCCAGACCGTATATGACGCCATCGAACTGGCAAAACAGCTGAATATCCAAAAGCTGAACATGCACATGTCCCGGGGTGCCAAGTACACCCTGCCGGACCGGGTGATCTATTTCTTCGAAGCCTATGAGGAGGAGTACCTGCAGAGGATCCGTAACTTCCGGGACGAATGTGAAAAACGGGTAGGGGATGCGGATATAACCATCTGCGTGGAGAATACCGCCGGCTACCTGCCCTTCCAGCGCAGGGCAGTGGAAGCACTGCTGGAAAGCCCCGTGTTTGGTCTGACCTTCGACATCGGCCACAACTACTGCTCCGGAAATATGGATGAAGCATTCATCCTCTCCCATGGGGATCGCCTGAAGCATTTCCATATCCATGACTGCCATGAGGGAAAGAAGGACCACCGTACTCTTGGCACCGGCGTGCTGGATGTGCGGCGGTATCTGGACCTGGCTGAACGATTGGGCTGCACTGCTGTGGTGGAGACAAAGACCCTGGAGAGTTTGAAAGAGTCCATGGAATGGATCGGGAGGACCCAATGATCTATCTGATCTCGGGAACCACCCACACAGGCAAGACTCTCCTGGCCCAGAGACTTCTGGAAGAAAAGCATATTCCCTATCTCTCGCTGGACCATCTGAAAATGGGACTGATCCGCAGCGGCAATACGCACCTGACAGTCTGTGATGATGAGAAAATGACGCAGTACCTTTGGCCCATTGCCCGGGAGATGGTGAAAACCGCCATTGAAAACGGCCAAAGTTTGATACTGGAGGGCTGCTATATCCCCCATACCTGGGCTTCGGATTTTGAAGAAGACTATCGCAAACATATCCGGGCGATCTGGCTGATCATGACGCAGGAATATATCGAAGCCAATTTCGAGAAGATCCAAAGCCATGCCAATGTGATAGAGCAGCGCCTGGATGACTCTGACCTGTCAAAAGAAGCGCTCACCGGAGACAATCTCCGGAATCTGGAATTGTGCCGGAGATATGAATGTGAGTATATCCTCATCGACGGCGAATACCAAGTTAAGATATCATAATATCGGCGCCCGGCCGTTTGGCCGGGCGCTTGACATTTATTTCAGCTGCATTCCGTCCCGGAAGGCGTTGCCAACCTTCTGGCCCAGAGCCAGATAAACGTTGTTCATGGGGTCAAAGGTGATGGGATTGAGCTTGGCGGGATCTACCTTGCCGTTAACTCCCAGCACGGATTCGTCGGCGCTGACATTGATGATCCGGCCCACCAGCCGACAGGTTTCGCTGTCGTAGGAAATCAGCTCACACTCCACAGCCATGGGCAGCTCGTCGATAAGGGGGGCGTCCACAAATTCAGACTTGGTGGCATGAAAACCTGCACGGGTGAATTTGTCAGGAATCTTATTGCCGGAGACAATGCCCACATAGTCACAGGCAACTACAGTCTCGGCCGTGGCCATGCTGACAGTGAAAGCCTTCCGGTGCAGGATATTCTCCGTGGTCTTGTGACCGGCGCTGATGCAGATGGACAGCTCGTTTTCCTCGCTGATGCCGCCCCAGGCGGCGTTCATGGCGTTGGGAGTTCCGTCAGCGCCATAGGTAGCGATGATGAACACGGGCTGGGGATAGCAAAGGGGCTTTGCGCCAAAATTCTTTCTCATAATATTTCCTCCTTATGATACCAGTTGGGAATGATGCTGCAAAAATGGTCATACCAGCCCAGAATCTGCGCGGCTTGTTCCCGCATTACCCGGACCTCCTTTTCTCCGTAAGGAATTGCCCAGGGGAGGCTCCCGAGAGCGTTGGAGCAGATGTACAGGGCCAACAGGTTCCAAAAATCCATGGGAACGCCCTCCTCAAAATATCCGTCCACAAGGCCGCTGGCGAAGGCAGAGGAGAGCTGGGCGCACCAGACAATCCGGTTAAATTCCTCCCAGGGATCACCGTAGTCCCATTTTTCAAAGTCGATGATGGTCAGCCGGTCCTGGTCATCGATCATCATATTTCCGGTATGATAATCACCGTGCTGGAAACACTGGGGCCGGTTGGAGAGCAGGTGGCGGCTCCGGGCGATGTGCTCGAGGAAGGCCTCACCGCCCTCATATTTCAGAGGACAGGCTTCATACATGGCGATCTTCCGGTCGATTTTTCGGTTGAATTTGCTGGCCCAAGGTTCGATCTCCGCTGGGGCAGGGATGGAGTGGATTTTCTGCAAAATCCGCCCGGCATCCACCCCATAGGCATACTGCTTGTTCCGGGACAGCGCAGGAAGCAGCGCTTCTGCGTCACAGCCGTCGATCCAGCTGAGCAAAAGATAAGGTCCTTCCTCCGAAATGCCAAACTCCCGGGGCAAATTCATGGGAATCCGCAGCCGGGCAACCTGCTGCATCAGTTCATACTGCTGCTTCACGCGCTCTGCCTGTTCCGGCGGTGAAATGCGCAGGAGATAGGGGTCGCCATACCGGGTCTCCACCCGGAATTTTTGATCCCGGGACCAGCCTTTTTGAATTGGTGTTGTTTTTGCGATTCTTTCGTAAATCATAGCCTTTCATAAGACAAACAGCAGGGGAAGATCCCCTGCTGTTTTGGTGTGGATTGGTGATCAACCCTTGACGCCGCCGGCGGTGAGGCCGCTTGTCAGGTTCTTCTCGATGGACATGAACATGATCAGCACGGGGATGATGGCGAAGAGGGAAGCGGCGAAGAGGTACTGCCACTCGATGATGTTGTAGCCGTTGAAGATATTGATACCTACGGTCAGCGGCTTGAAGGTATCGGTGGAGATCAGGCACAGGGCCACAGTGTACTCATTCCATGCGTTGATGAAGATGAAGATCAGCGTGGTCACGATGCCGGGAGCTGCCATGGGCAGCAGAACCTTGAACATGGACTGCATCCGGTTGCAGCCGTCGATCTTGGCGGCCTGCTCCATCTCCTCGCTGATGGACATGAAGGTACCGCGGAGCAGCCAGATGGTGAAGGCCTGGTTGAAGGCGGCGTTGATGAAGATCAGACCCACGATGCTGTTGGACATATGCAGGGTGGACATGACCTTGTAGATACCGATCAGCAGAACCACGGGAGCGAACATCTGGGAGACGATGATGAAGCCCAGGAAAGCGGTGTCGCCCTTGAACTTCATACGGGCCAGGGCATAGGCGGCGGGGATACCGCAGACCATGGCGATGAGGGAAGAGCCGGAGGCGATGAGAATGGAGTTGAGCATGTAGGTGCCCATGGGAGCGCGCTTCCAGATCTCAATGAAGTTTTCCCACATGGGAGCCTGGGGCAGGACAGTGCCGTTCATGGAGAAAATCTCACTGCGGCTCTTCAGTGCGGTGCAAACCATGACAAAGTAGGGGTAGAGAATAAAGATGCAGATCAGAGAGATGGTCAGGTACAGCAGGGCCCGGGCCAGAATCTGCTTAGGGGTGAGAGCTTTTTCCATGATCATTCGTCTCCTTTCTTCAGGGTGGAAATCATGTAGATGCTGGCGCAGATCAGCAGGATGGTAAAGCCGATGACGGAGACTGCGGCGGCTTCACCCTGTCTGCCGTTGTAGAAGGCCAGCTTGTACAGATAAGTAACCAGGGTGTCGGTCTGGTAGGCGGGGTCGCCCTTGGTGATGGTCCAGACGATGGGGAAGGAATTGAACACGTAGATAATGTTCAGCACGGTGGCCACAGTCAGAGAGTTCTTGACCAGAGGCAGAGTGATATTGAACAGCTTCTGGAAATAGCCGGCGCCGTCCACGGTAGCGGCCTCATAGTAGCTGTCGTCGATGCTCTGCAGACCGGACAGAACGGTGAAGCAAACGAAGGGAATGGTGACGAAGATACCACAGGCGATCTCCCAGGCGAAGAAGATCTCGGGGGTGGGAGTCCAGTCGATGTTGTTCTGGATGATTCCCAGGGTCTTCAGCAGGGCATTCAGTGCGCCGTAATCCTTGTTGATGATGAACTTCCATGCGGAAGCCTGGATGACCAGGGTGGTTGCCCAGGGGAAGACCACGATGGCACGGGCGATCTTACGGCCCTTGAACTTGTTGTTCAGCAGCAGAGCCAGGATGAAGCCCAGCACGGTGGACAGGACGACCACCAGGATGGTCCAGACCACGGTGTTGCTCAGGACCTTGCCGAACTCCGCGTTGCTCATAACGCTGGTGAAGTTGGCGAAGCCCGCAAAGCCGCGGATACGGCCGGTCTTGCTGACCTCACTGAAGGCCATACGGAACACGGTGAAGATGGGGACGATGATGAAAATCGTCATCAGAATGATACTGGGAGCGATCCACAGGTAGGGCTCTGCTCTGCGGAGCAGAGGGGACTTGTTTGCTGCGGGTGTTTTTTTGCTCACTTTTGTTACCTCCTCTTTAGCGTTGGCAAGCTGATTTGCCTGTTGCAGCCACTTTCAAAATGCGCCTCTTCCCTCACACTTTGAAAGAGGCTGCAAATCAGAATGGGCCGGGCCCAAAAGCCCGGCCCATCTTTATGCGTTAGATGCGGTTATCGGTTATGAGATGCCGATTAGCCGGCGATCTTGGTCTGCAGAGCATCCAGCAGGCCCTGGACGTCCTCGCCCAGCAGGCCCTGCTGCAGAACGTTGATAACGCCCTGCTTCACGTCTGCCCACTCAGCCTTGGCTGCGGGGTAGAACTGTGCGGAACCGACGATCTCGATCCATGCGGCAGCAGCGGGATCAGCCTGAGCCATGATCTCACCACCGGCGGAGGTAGCGGGCAGGAAGTCTTCCATGATGACCCAGTCGGAGTAACGCTTGTCCTCGTAGAAGAAATCGAAGAACTTGGTGATGGCTTCCATCTCAGCATCGGAGTGCTTGTTGTCGAAGACCATGAAGCGGTCCATAACGCCCACGGAGGAGGTAGCCTTACCCTCGTTAGCGGGGATGGAGGCGATACCGAAGTTGATGGGGTTCTCGGTGGAAGCAACGTAAGAGGAGATCTGGTTGGGGCCGATCATCATAGCCAGCTTGCCGGCAGCGAACATTTCCTGCAGGTCGTAACGGGTCTCGGTGGCGGGGTTGGTGTTGGTCAGACCAGCGTCAACCAGGCCCAGGATGTAGTTGGCAGCCTCAACGTTCTCAGCGGAGTTCAGAGTCCAGTTGCCGGAAGCATCGACGAAGCCGCCGCCGTTGGTCCATGCGTAGTAAGCGAAGCAAGCCTGACCTTCGTCAGTGGTCATGTCAACGCCCCAGGGATAGATGTTGGCGTCGTAAGCCTTGATGGCCTCGCAGACGGTCTTCAGCTCAGCCCAGGTGGTGGGGACTTCCACACCGGCAGCAGCCAGGATGTCAGCGTTGTAGTACAGAGCGCGGGCGGAAGCCAGGTCGGGAACGGCCCAGACGGTGCCGTCCACAACGGACTGCTCCAGGAATGCGGGGTAGAACTTTGCGTAGGTCTCTTCGGAGACGTAGTCCTGTGCGGGCAGCAGCAGGTCGTCAGCCTGATAGTCGGCGAAAACGTCGATGTTCAGGATGTCGGGGGCATCGTTGTTGGAGATACGGGTGTTGACGACGGTGTAGATGTCGTTCCAGGAGACGACGTCGACCACCAGGTCGATGTTCTCGTTGGCAGCCTCGAAGTCCTTCTCGAAGCCAACCCACCACTCAGCGGTCTTGCCGCCGTACTGAGCGGCGATGACCTTCAGTTCGACCTTCTCGTTACCGCCGCCGCAGGCGACCAGGGACAGAGCCATGACCAGGACCAGCAGCAGAGCAATGATCTTCTTCATTGTGTTTCCTCCTAAATGTTTCAATTTGTGAACAGGCTTTCTTGGTCAATACCATGTTCTATCTAAATTATACATAAAGTGCGGCCAAAGTCAACATCCTTTTTGTCAGAATGGCTATTTCGGTCATAAAAAATACAATCATAATCCATTTCTATACTTAGAAACGTTTCAATAAAGTTGCCAAAAAATAGATGATATGATATACTGTATCTGTCAAAACCACTAAAACGTGTTTTCAGGAGGAAAACCTTTATGAGCCAGCTGTTCATTCCCAATAACGACCCCATCGTGCAGGAAGTCCTCTCCGCCTATGATTTTCCCGCCACCCTGCTGGGCGCTGTGCGCTACGGCCAGGGCCATATCAATGATACTTTCTGTGTTCTTTGCCAGCCCCAGGAAGGCGATGCGATTCGCTTCATCCTCCAGGGCCTGTCCTCCGCCGCGTTCCCCCATCCCGAAGAACTGATGGAGAACTTCATCGGCATTACCTCCTATCTGCGGGACCAGATTGTTGCCCAGGGCGGTGACCCCCTGCGGGAGACTCTGAGCCTGGTTTCCACCAAGGACGGCAAGCCCTTCTACACCGATTCCAATGGCAAGGTCTGGCGGCTGACGCCGTTCATTGAAAATACCGACTGCTTCCAGTCTGCAACCCCCGAGCTTTTCGAGGCTTCTGCCCGGGCTTTCGGCCGCTTCCAGTACATGCTCCAGGGCTATCCCGCCGAGACCCTCCACGAGACCATCGTGAATTTCCACAATACCGAGGACCGCTTCAATAAGTTCCTTACCGCCCTCATGGCCGATAAGCACGACCGGGCAAAGGATGTCCAGGATGAGATCCACTTCGTTCTGGACCGGAAGGCAGACTGCTCTGTGGCCCTCCAGGCTCTCCGGGATGGCATCCTGCCCCTGCGGGTCACCCACAACGACACCAAGCTGAACAACATCCTCATCGACCGGGTGAGTGGTGAGGGTATCTGTGTCATCGATCTGGATACCACCATGCCCGGCCTCGCCATCAACGACTTCGGCGATTCCATCCGCTTCGGTGCCAACCACTCCAAGGAGGATGAGAAGGACCTGAGCAAGGTCAATTTCGATATCGAGCTGTACGAGGCATATACCCGCGGCTTTATCCAGGGCGCCAACGGCGGCCTGACTGAGGCAGAACTGAAGTATCTGCCCTGGGGTGCCCGGCTCATGACCCTGGAGTGCGGTATCCGCTTCCTGACTGACTATCTGGACGGTGACCACTACTTCCGCATTCACTATCCCGAGCAGAACCTAGACCGCTGCCGTACCCAGTTCAAGCTGGTGAAGGATATGGAGGAGCAGTTCGAGGCCATGGCTGCCGTCATCGAAAAGTACGCCAAGTAAAGATCCAAAGAAAGCAATTCAGGCGTCCCGCGAAAGCGGGACGCCTTTTTCTGCGGAAATTTATGCCTTGTGTCCACCGATCTGGCCGTTGCGGTCCATGGCGGTGGCCCCGTCTTCCAGATTCATACCCTTGACGATGGCGTTTTTGCCGAATTTCTTCTTGATGGTCAGTACGGCCTGCTGGCGGCGTTTTTCGCGTTTCAGTTCCGCATCCAACAGCTCCCGGCGGCGGTCCTCTTCCGGGTCGGAGAAAAGATCCATCTGGGTAAAATCCGTGCTCCGTCCTGCCAGATGCTCCGGAAGGATGCGGCATGCCACCAGATTGATCCGGCGAACCAGCAGATTGGGGTCCGTGATCTGGTCAAAAAGATTGATCACAGCCTCGGTGATCAGATGGGTGGAGGAATTGTAATAAGGCAGATGCACCGTGCCGTGGGCGTGTTTGGGGATCTGACGACCGTAGTGGTCCGTCACCACCGGGCCGGTGTAGGCCTTACGACGTTCCGGGTCCGTGAGGTTTTCGATGTCGTAGCCGATGGTCAGTACCATCTGGTCGGTCACAAGCCCCTTGTCCACCAGGTCCAGTACCAGCTGGTCCGCCATCTCCCGGGTGATCAGCCGGGCCTTTTGGTTCGTGTAGGGACAGTGGAGCACCTGGCCGGAGCCCAGGGAATTGGTGGTGGGCCTGTAGGACTTGATCTCGGCGATGGTCACCGGCTCATAACCCCAGGCGTGGTCGATGAGCAGCTCCGCGTTGACACCGAAGAGCTTATATAGGAGATCTTCATTGTAGAATTCGTCCTCTTTTCCTAAAGAGCACCGGGCGATGTCGCCCATGGTCCGAAGTCCAACCTTGTGAAGCTTCCGCTCGTAGCCCCGGCCAACACGCCAGAAGTCGGTCAAGGGCGTATGGTCCCACAAAAGCTGCCGGTAGGATATTTCGTCCAGCTGTGCAAGCCGCACCCCGTATTCATCGGCTTCCATTTTCTTGGCAACAATGTCCATGGCAACCTTAGCCAGGTACAGATTGGTGCCGATGCCCGCGGTGGCGGTGATGCCGGTGGTCCTTAAGACATCCCGGATCAGCATCCGGGCGAATTCCTCGGCGTTCATGTTGTTCAGCTTCAGATAGGGCGTGGCGTCGATGAATACCTCATCGATGGAGTAAACGTGGATATCCTCCGGCGCCACATATTTGAGGTAGGTCTCATAGATTTTGGCACTGTGCTCCATGTAGTGGGCCATCCGGGGCGGAGCGGCGATATAATCGATTTCCAGCGCGGGGTTGTTATCCAGTTCATCGGCATCCCAGGATTTCCCTGCAAATTCCCGGTTCGGAAGTTGGGAGCGGCGCAGGGCGTTGACCTCTTTCAGTTTCTGGATGGCTTCAAAGAGCCTGGCCCGGCCGGGAATGCCGTATTTTTTCAGACTGGGGGAGACGGCCAGACAGATGGTCTTCTCCGTCCGGCTTACATCCGCCACCACCAGATTGGTTTTCATGGGGTCCAGGCCCCGTTCGATACACTCCACAGAGGCATAGAAGGACTTCAGGTCGATGGCGATATATTGTTTTTGCTTCACTTCCATGCCCCCTTTCGTTTATAAGAAGCTCAGCTGATCTTCTTTTTCATCCAGTGTGTGCAGATAAGTAAAGATCTTGTCATTGTCATGCCAGATTCCGTACTGTTCGCAAAGTTCGTGGAACAGCCGATTTAAATATGCTCCGTTGGGGCTGTTGACCTCATAGGAGCCTCCGTAGCGGCGGATATATTCCTCTTTTAATCCGGGGAGTTTTCGGTCCAGATTGGCGTAGAAATATTCCCGGTCCCCCTCCCGGAGGGTCACCCCGGGACCGAACCAGATGATTCCCTTTACTCCGGTGTCCCGGCAGGCATCCAGGATGGCCCGGAGATTTTCTTCCGTGTCCGTGAGAAAGGGGAGAACGGGACAGAACCAGACCACCGTGGGGACCCCGGCTTTTTGGAATTCCCGAAGCACCTCGATCCGTCGGTTTGTGGGGCATACATTGGGCTCAATCAGGCGGCTCAGCTTTTCATCCACGCAGGTCAGCGATATCTGCGCCACCGCTTTGGTTTTATGATTGATCCGCTGAAAGAGGTCCAAGTCCCGCAGGATCAGATCGGATTTGGTCAGCACCGTGGCACCGAAGCCAAATTTTTCGATGATCTCCAAACTCCGCCGGGTCATTTGCAGCTTTTTTTCCAGGGGCATATAGGGGTCCGTCATAGCTCCGGTGCCGATCATACAGGGTTTGCGCTTTGATTTCAGCGCAGAGGAGAGCAGCTCGATGGCATTTTCCTTTACTTCGATATCCTCAAACAGGTGCTTCATCTGGTAGCAGCTGCTTCGGGCGTCGCAGTAGATGCACCCGTGCTGACAGCCCCGGTAGATGTTCATGCCATTGTTGGTACCGATGATCCCCTTGGCCTTCACGAAATGCATGGAAATACCCCCTTCCATTACCTTTATTATAGAACGGCTGTTCGATATTGTCAAGGAAAAGAACACCGCCCGGGTTCGGGCGGTGTTCTGGAATCAAAAACGTCATCCCCGGTTCATCTCATCCACAAATTCCTTCTCCCGGGCACTGACGGTGACCCAGGCGGGGCGGAAGCCGCATTTTATGGCATTGCGGACGGATTTCAGGTTGCACCAGGCGGCGCAGTAGAAGGGAACCTTGCCTCTTGCCAGGATTTCCAGGGCCAGATGGCTGGTCATGGCGGCGGCAATGCCCTGACGACGGTAATCGGGAAGCACATTCACGCCGATCTGCCACATATCCTCGCAGTCGGCGGAGCAGCCTGCCAGACCCACCAGGGTATCCCCATCGTAGGCCCCCACACCCAGCACGTCCAGCTCCTTCCGCTTCTCACAAAGAGCGTCGCTCCACTCCGGCCGATATAGATCCGCAAAATCCGGCTGATGCAGGACCCGCAGCGTATATTCGCAGGGAAGGGGCATTAATAGGTTCACATCTGGCAGGAAGTACTCCGCCATGAAGCAGGTTTTTAGCCCATAGGGGTCCAGCATGTTGTCCAGTGCCTGTAAATGGGGCGTCTCAAAGGCATGGGAAACATCGTACCGGCGGATATATTCCTCCGCCACAGGCAGTACCGCTTCACTGCACTGAGCCACCACGCAGTTGCCGTAGCTGGTCATTTCCAGCTGGCAGGGCAGGGAAAGGTATTTTCTGGCCCGGGGATCCGCCCGGGAAACGGTCACCGTTCCGGCCTGGGAAAGAAAATCCCTCGGCTCGCAGTGACAGTCGATGGCAGACTGCCGCAACGCGATGCGAAAAATCTCCTCATTGGTCAGCATGGCCGCGTCCTCCAATATATTTAATGTAGATCTGGCAGGGATTGTGGGGATCCCAGAGTGTAGGGAAGCACTCCAGTTCCCGGAATCCCACAGCCCGGTAGAACCGGTTGGTCCGATCATATTCTTCATACCGGCCCATCTGCACGGTTTTGACCTGCAGATAGAGGTAGCCCTGCTTTGCGGCCCAGCTTTCCAGGGCTGCCATCAGTTTCCGGCCCAATCCGCGGCGGTGATAACCCGGCTCCACGCCCATGACAAAAATTTCCGCAGTCTTGTCGCCGGTCTGCTTGAGCGCGGCGAAGCCCACTGGAAGGGGGGCGTCCTCACCATCGCCATAGACAGCCCACATGGGAAGCTGGGTGCTTTCCTTCACATACTCCTGCGTTGCCTGGGGAATGCCGAACCAGGCCGGAAGCTGATGCAGGATCCGGGCGGCAGCGTGATTTTTTCTTTCCGCGTCCGTCAGAAATACTACTTCGGAGCCTGCTTTCTGAGCTTCGTATTCCTCTTTTACAATGCCGTACCATACCATATCGCAGATGCCCTGGTTGCTTCTGCCGGCTTTCGCCATGGTTCCCTCGCAGCGCATACCGCATTTGCGCATCACTGCGCCGGAATAGGGATTGCAGGCATCGTGCCGTGCCTGGACGCGGCCCACGCCCACCTGCTCGAAGAAGAAACGGATCACAGCACTGAGTGCTTCGGTCATGATACCCTGGTGCCACCATGCTTTTCCAATGCAGTAGCCGATCTCCACCCAGCGGGCCGGATCATTTCGGCCTACCACGGTAATGGAGCCGATGGGTTCGCCCAGTGCTTGCGGCACAATTGCCCACTGATAGTAGGTTTTTTCCCCGTAATGGCTGCACCAGTCGGAGAGTACCCACCGGCTGACATCTACATGATCATGGCAAGGCCAGGTCAGATATTTTGTAACGTCAGGGTCCGATGCCCAATTGCGGAACATGGCATCAGCGTCCTCCGGCCGGAAGGGCCGCAGCAGCAGCCGAGGGGTTTCGATTTGCTTGGTTCCCAGATGTTTCATAGTATTCACCTCAGAATCTTCCGGAGGGCTTCCACCTTCTCCGGCTCGTGTACATATTCCTGCCGGGGCTTGACAAAGTTTTTGCTGCCCCGCTTTTCGCCGGCGTACCGGGGGATCAGCTGCACGTGGAAATGGTTCATGGGACCGTCGCACATTGTGCACAGGTATACACTTTCCGCGTTGTAGACTTTTTTCAGTGCATTCATGGCCTTCTTCGCAAACAGGTACACGGCGGCGCAGAGTGTATCGGGAATGTCCATCATGTCCTTGTAGTGCGCTTTGGAAATGATGCAGGTGTGGCCCGGCGCCCGGGGACCGCCGATGAGCACACAGGTAAACAGGTCGTTTTCGTACAGCGTGGTATCTTTGGGGTCACCGTAGAGGGCGAAATTATGGCTCCGGTCGTAACAGGTCGGGCAGATACCCAGGTCCACAAGCTCTGCTGCCGTCACGGGTATTTCCGTTCCCTCCGGCAGATAGCCATTGTTGATCAGCCAGGGCAGCAGACGGCGCTTCTGAATGGGTACCGAGTTTCCGGTCTGCCAGAACTCCCGGAATTCCTCTTCGGAAAGCCAGCGGTAGTCCTCCGTTTCTCCCTTCTGCAGCTTGACGGAATCCTTGGGACAGTCGCAGATGGCCAGAAAGCTGTGATAGATGGTGCGGCTTTCCGTGGAGGTCATGCTGCCCAGCTCCCGGAAATTGTCACAGTCGATACCGGTTTCCTCCCGCAGTTCCCGGCGGGCGCAGAGCATCGCATTTTCGCCTGCCAGGGCAGAGCCTCCTGCGGTGGCTTCCCAGGCACCGGGATAAATCGTTTTGGCCGCGGAGCGCTTCATCAAAAGGTAATCGCCATCCGTGTGGCGAAGCAGAATTTCACTGACCAGGTGGTAGTACCCCTCGGGGATCACTTCGCCCCGTGTGACGGTCTTCCCGGTGGGCACTTCCTGGGCGGTATACAGGTCCCAAGTTTCCATATCTTCGATCCTCCTTAAAGTAAAATAGCGGCCTGGGCAAAAGCCCAGGCCGCAAACATTGCAACTTACCGCCGATGTTACCGGACGGTTACAAAAAGAGCGCAGGCTTTCCCATACATTTTCCGAACATGCATCATGGACATCATCATGGTTTTGCGCTCCTTTCGTTACTTTTGTGAAAATATGGTAACATTCCGGTTTTGGTTTGTCAAGGGAGAATCCGGCTGTCGATATATTCTTTCAGGGGCTTTACCACCACATCTTCCCGGTGGCCGCGGAACCACTCCCAGCTTTCCCGCAGCCCCACATCCAGCGGCTTCACATCCGGCATAAGCTGCTGCTGCCGGGATACGTCCAGAAAATATTCGTATTCATGGAAGGGGAAGAAGCTGCGCTGGGGATGGCCCTCCACGCAGACCGTTTCCGGATTGCGGCCCACCGCGGTATAGCACAGGTCCACCCACTGCCGGATGGTCACCGCCTCCGGGTTGCCCACATTATAGATCCGCTCCCGGGGATGCGTTGCGAGCAAAATCTCCATAAACCGGCACAGATCCTCCACGTGGAAAAACTGCAGCTTTTCTTCACCTTTTCCGGGCAGGCAGAAGGGCCGATTTTCTTCGGCACACTCAAAAACGAAGGGTTCCCGGTATACATTTTCCATGGGACCGTAGATGTAAGGGGGCCGGAGAATATAGGCCTGGGGCACATTCTCCCTCAGCCAGTTTTCCGCTTCCAGCTTGTTGCTTCCGTAGGCGCCCCAGATGGCATTGGGGCCGCATTCCTGTTCCTCGGTAAAGGGCTGGGGCAGTGTCTCCGGGTAAACGGCGCTGGAGGAGATGAAGATAAAATCCTTTACCGTGTCCAGAGCGCGCACCAGATTCTCCATATCCGCTTTGGTGTAGGTATTGATGGCCAGCACCGCGTCAAATATGTGCCCCCGAAGCTTGCTGCCGATCCGGTTTCTGTCTGTCTCGATCAGATGCACCCCCGGTACCTGGGGCCGGGTATTGCGGTTGAGTACCCAGACCTCGTGGCCCCGCTTTACAAAATAATCCGCAGCAAATCGGCTGACAAAGACTGTGCCGCCGGTGATGAGCATTTTCATTACAAAATTTCCCCTTTTTATGTCTTTTCTATATTGTAGCACCGGGAAAGTATCCCTGCAAGGGACAATTTTGTTGCGAAGAAAGCGCATCCTGTGCTATACTGGCAAAAAAGGAGGGAGTATGATGCACAGAGTTCCCATACAGCCGGACCTGGACCGAATTCCGGAATTGTTTCATCCGTATTTTTCCCAATGCCGCAGCTTTGACAGCAGCTGCTCCGCCGATGCCCGGGTGATCTTCCTGGACCGGGAGGGCGGCCTGTACCTAAAATCCGCCGGGGCAGGAAGATTGAAGCAGGAAGCGGAAATGGATGCCTATTTTGCCTCCCTGGGCCTGGGCCCCGAGGTCCTGGCTTACCACAGCGCTGAGGCAGACTGGCTGCTGACCCGGGCAGTGAAGGGTGAGGACTGCCTGCACCCGGACTACCTGGCAGATCCCAAGCGCCTGGCGGAAACCATGGCTCAGATGCTTTTTGACCTGCACCACAGGGACCACAGTGCCTGTCCCGTCCGGAACCACACCCAGCGCTATCTTGCCCGGGCCGGGGAAAACTACGCCGCGGGTCGGTACGATTCCTCCCTGTTCCCGGACAACTGGGGCTATGCTTCGGCAGCGGAAGCCTGGGCGGTGGCGGAAGCCGCTGCACCGTACTTAAAGACCGACACGCTCCTCCACGGCGATTACTGCCTGCCCAATATCCTGCTGGATAAGTGGAAGCCCTCCGGTTTTATCGACGTGGGCGGCGGCGGTGTGGGAGATCGGCACATCGACCTGTTCTGGGGTGCCTGGACGCTGAACTTCAATCTGAAAACCGACAGATTTTGTACCCGGTTCCTGGATGCCTATGGCCGGGAGTATTTTGAGCCGGAACTGCTCCGGGCGGTGGCGGCTTTTGAAGTGTTTGAATAAGGAAAGACCGGCGGATCTCCCGCCGTTCTTCTTCGTTCCACTGCAGGCTGCAGCTGCCGCTGGCCCGGACAAAACGCAGTTCCAAATTATAGCGGACCCGGGGCTCCACCTCCAGCACCGCTTCCGGACAGGTTGGATCCAGCTCCGCGAGGATGTTCTTTCCCCGGCGGATCTGTCCCCGGACGCTGCCCTTCGACAGATCTTGAGACAGGGAGAAGCGGAAAGAGCCGCCGGTCCGTACTTTCAGACACCGTCCGAAATTACCGGTGCAGGAGGTGAAGGACGCACCGAAGCTCCCGGCGCCGGAGCGGCCCATAAAGGTCACGGCGGACTTGTTGTTATAGCAGGCGTAGCCGTTTTCATACAGCCACCAGACGATTCCCGGGATCAGAGGAATGAGAATGAAAAGCCACCATTTCATGGACGATACCTCCTTTTTCTTTATTTTAGCATGGGATGATGCCCATTTCAACCGATTCTCCAGACAATCGATTGCCAAAACCGGGCTTTTCCTTTATGATAAAGCCGGAAAAAGAACAGGAGGGAAACCCATGCACGATATGGACAAGGAAAAATTCGGAGCCTTTGTGGCCCAGCTTCGCCGGGAGCGGGGCTTGACCCAGAAGGATCTGGCGGATATGCTGTACATATCCAATAAGGCTGTCAGCAAATGGGAAACCGGCATCAGCATTCCGGATGTAGGACTGCTGATGCCTCTGGCGGAAGCCCTGGGGGTCACCGTCACGGAGCTGCTGACCGCACAGCGGCAGGATAGACCCATGGATACAGAGCAGGTGGAGGACGTGGTGAAGAAGGCAATTACCTATTCCGACGATATGCCCCGCCGGACAAAGCAGGACTGTCTTCGCCGTGGGCTGGTCTATGGCATGTGTCTGGTTCTGGCGCTGGCCCAGCTGGCAGCGCTGTACCTGCTGAACCTTCCGGTGAATTATGAATATCTGTTGCTGGTGGTGGGTTTCGGCGCAGGCTTCGGCTGGTACTTCCTTTTCGGAGCCAAGGCAAAACTGCCGGACTACTACGACAGCCACCGAATCAACGGTATGGTGGACGGACCCTTCCGCATGAACATCCCCGGCGTCCGTTTTACCAATCACAACTGGCCCTATATGGTCCGCTGCGGACAAATCTGGTCCATGACTATCATGGTCATATATCCGGCGTTGACGGGTATTTTCTACGTCCTGTTCCCGGAACAATGGCGGTGGCTGGAGATGTACGTACTGCTGGTGCTGATCCTGGGCGGACTGTTCATCCCCATGGTAGTGGTGGGCAAGAAATACGAATAAGCGCAAGCCCTGCCGTTGGCGGGGCTTTTTCATGAAAACCGTTGCAAAAATTACAATTTTCCGATACAATAGCCCCAGCTTGTTGTGAATGCATCCACAGAAAGGAGCGGTCTTATGTCTGAAAATTCCAAATATGATGATATCATCCATCTGTCCCGGCCTGTGTCGCCGAAGCGAAGTCCCATGAGCAATTGCGACCGGGCAGCCCAGTTTTCACCCTTTGCGGCGCTGACGGGCTACGACGCGGTGATCGATGAGACCGCACGGCTGACGGATACCCAAATTGAGCTGGACGAGGGGGGCAAGGCACTGCTGGATGAGAAGCTGCAGCTTCTCAGGCTTCACCTGCAGGAAAAACCTCTGGCTGCCTTCCGGGTCTTCTCCCCGGACAGCCGCAAAACCGGCGGCGCTTATGAAACGGTGCGCGGGCGGGTGAAGAAGCTTGACCCGGTGACCCGATGCGTCGTGCTCCTGGATGGCCGGGTCATCCCGGTGGACCGGATCTATGGCATTGAATACGAGCCGGAGGAAAAAATTTGAGCGGAGGGATTCTGTGAACTATCGGAAGGATAAATACGGCAACGACCTGTCCATCCTGGGCTTCGGCTGCATGCGCTTTCAGCGAAAGGCCACCCAGATCGACCTGGATGAGATGGAAAAGGAGGTTTTGCTGGCGGTTGAAAACGGCGTCAATTATTTCGACACCGCCTACATCTACCCCGGCAGCGAGAGTGCCCTGGGCAAGGTGCTGGAGAAGAATAACTTGCGGGACAAGGTCTATATCGCTACAAAGCTTCCCCACTATCTGGTGCGCGGCCGGGAAGGTTTTGATAAACTCTTTTATGAGGAGCTCCGCCGCCTGCGTACGGACCATGTGGATTACTATTTGATGCACATGCTCAACGATGTGAAAAGCTGGGAGCGACTGAAGGCCCTGGGCATCGAGCAGTGGATCCAGGAAAAGAAGTCCAGCGGCCAGATCCGGCAGGTGGGCTTTTCCTACCACGGAAACTCCGAGATGTTCTGCCAGGTGGTGGATCTGTTTGACTGGGATTTTTGCCAGATTCAGTATAATTACCTGGATGAGCATTCCCAGGCCGGCAGGAAGGGCTTAAACTATGCCCACGCCAAGGGCATGCCTGTGATCATCATGGAGCCTCTGCGGGGCGGCAAGCTGGTGAAGAATCTTCCCGGCGCCGCGAAGAAGGCTTTCGCGGCCATGGAGCCCCAACGAAGCAGCGCGGAGTGGGGACTGCGGTGGCTGTGGAACCAGCCGGAGGTCACGGTGGTGCTCTCAGGCATGAACTCCCGGGAGATGGTGCTGGAGAATATCCGAACCGCCTGCGATGTCCGCGTGGGCGAGCAGGGCCAGCGGGAAAAGGAACTCTACGCGACAGTGGTGAAGGCCATCAATGAAAAGATGATGGTGGGCTGTACCGCCTGCGGCTACTGCCAGCCCTGTCCCAAGGGCGTGGATATCCCCGGCATTTTCGCTCTGTATAACGCCTACCATGGGGAGAGCAAAATTGCTGCCCAATGGGACTATGTCAAGTGTACCACCCTGCGACGCCAGTCCAGCGGCGCTTCCGCCTGCATCGGCTGCGGTAAGTGCGAGCAGCACTGCCCCCAGGGCATCCGGATTCGCTCGGAGCTGAAGGAAGTTCAGAAGGCGCTGGAAACTCCGGCCTATCATGTCCTGTCTAAGGCCCTGGGGAAATTTACACATTTTTGAGGATAAAACCCTATGAAATACCTGGAAAAACACCCTATGCTGGTGATTATCGTAGGCATCATTGGCATTTCCCTGTCCGCGATCTTCATCCGCTATTCCACCGGCCCCTCGGCGGTGAGCGCCGCCTGGCGCCTGATCTGGAGCGTGGCGCTGATGACGCCCCTGATCCTTTCCAGCGCCGGTATCCGGCGGGAACTGACCCATATGGATAAAAAAGCCGCCGCACTGAGCCTGTGCAGCGGAATCTTCCTGGCGATTCACTTTTTGTTCTGGTTTGAGGCGCTGAAGAAAACCAGCGTCGCCAGTGCCGCAACTCTGGTCTGCACCGAGGTGATCTGGGTCAGCCTGGGCTACTGCCTGTTCTGGAAGGGGCGGATCGGCAAAAAGGCTGTGGCAGCCATTGCGGTGACCCTGCTGGGCAGCGTGCTCATTGCTCTGGCGGATGCCGGAGCCGGGGAGGGACACCTGGAGGGCGATGTGCTGGCGCTGCTTGCGGCGGTGGCCTCAGCAGTCTATATGCTCTTCGGCCGCAGCGCCCAGAAAAAGCTCAGCACCACCGTATATACCTATGTGGTCTACGGTGCCTGCGCGGTGGTTTTGACCGCCGTGGGCATGCTTCAGGGGCATAATCTGACAGGCTTCGGCATGAATCCTGTGTTTATCGGATTTTTGCTGGCTCTGTTCTCCACCATCCTGGGACATACCATTTTCTCCTGGGCGCTGAAATTCTACTCTCCGTCCTTTGTCTCTGCCTGCAAGCTGCTGGAGCCTGTGGGCGCGGGCATCCTGGCGGCATTCCTCTTCGGGGAAATTCCCGGCGCGCTGGCGCTGATCGGCGGTGTGACCATCCTGCTGGGTGTCCGCTATTACGCAAGGATTGAGCAAAACGGGTAAAAAAATAAGCCCTTTCGGGCAAAAAGACAAAAAATGAAATGACCCTTGGCTGCAGCTTTCTTCTGTCACGTTAAGAAAACTTTTGTTGCAGGCAAGGGTCATTTCTGTTCATTCTTGGTATCTAACATCTATTGGTTAACCTCTCTTTCTACAGTTTTTCGCTTTCTTTTCATCAAACCATCTTTTCCAATTTTTCTTATTTCTCTTTGTCACATGTCCCGTCAGTGGGATGGCCTTATAAGTTTGGTTTTGTGTTTTGATGGAAGATAAGCTTTTTAGGATTTACCTGTACATTGGTATCACCCTTTCTTATCTATGATTATAGCAGAAAAGTGCGCGGATGCAAGAGGGAAACTGTCACAAAGAAACAAATGTCTTTCTGTGAAGAACGGAGAATGCGCGGAAAAAGTTCAATTTTCCATTGACTTTGCGGGGAAATATTTGATATACTGTTTGTGTTGGCCGGGCTTTTGCCCGGCTGTTTTTCTAAAAAAGGAGGTGTGTCGTCCATGGTCCGGAAAGCTGTGCTGTCCGATATTTCCACCGTCACGGAGCTGGCCCTGCTGCTTTGGCCAAACCATGCGCCGGAAGAATTGCGGGCGGAACTGACAGAAATTCTGGAAAAAGAAGATGCTGCCTTTTTTCTGACGGAGGATGGGGCGGGCTTTGCCCAGTGCCAGCTGCGACACGACTATGTGGAGGGCACGGAAAGCTCTCCCGTGGGCTATCTGGAAGGAATCTATGTGCGCCCGGAGTGCCGGGGCAGGGGCGCTGCGTCCAACTTGCTGGCTGCCTGCCAGAACTGGGCAAGGGAGCAGGGCTGCCGGGAATTTGCCAGCGACTGTGAGCTGACCAACACCGAGAGCCTGCATTTTCACCTGGCACTGGGATTTGAAGAAGCAAACCGGATCATCTGCTTCACCAAGAAGCTGTAAAGGAGACATCTATGGAAATCGTATTGCAAAAACCGCAGAACCCATCAGACTGGCTGCGCCTGGAGCGGCTGTACCGAAGCAGCTTCCCCAGAGATGAGCGGAAGCCCTTCGGTGTGATTTGCCGGATGTTCCGGGAGGGAAAGGCGGATATCTGGTGCATTGTGGCGGACAGAAAATTTGCCGGATTTGCCACCACGGTCAATGGAGCCGATCTGATCCTGGTGGACTATTTCGCCATTGCGGAAAAGCGCCGGGGCAAGGGTATCGGGAAACAGGCCATGGAGTGTTTGCTCTGCATGTATGCGGACAAGGGCGTCTTTCTGGAGATCGAATCCCCGGACCGTCCGGGTCTGGATCAGGAGCAGCGAAAAAAGCGGAAGGAATTTTACCTTGGCTGCGGTTATGAGGAACTGGGTGTCCGGACGAAGGTTTTCGGCGTGCCGATGGAATTGCTGGGCGTCCGCTGTCAACTGGATTTCCAAAGCTACCGCCGGTTCTACGGCTTCAATATGACCCCTTGGGCCGCAGACCATCTGGAGGAAATGGAATAAGCGCCTCCTGGATTTTTATCGAAGGCGGGTTTGTGGTATACTGTTGGAAAAGGAGGGAGCCAAATGGCCTGGGATATGAAGGAAGCGGCGGCGTATTACAAAAAACAGGGCGCGCCGGGATACCAGAGTGCCCTGCTGGGCTTTCTGCGGGAGCTGCAGGAGGAATACGGCGGCATCCCCGGGCAGATTCTGCCGGAAGCGGCGGCGCTTCTGGGCGTGAAGGAGTCTTTTTTGCAGGCGGTGATCCGGCGGCAGCCCCGGCTGCGGCTGATGGACACCCACCTGCTGGAGCTCTGTGCCGGACCCAACTGCGGGAAATCAGTGGAGCTTGCTGTATTGGCGGAAAAGCTTTGCGCAGGGAAGCCTGATGTAACGCTGCGGTTTACCCAATGCATGCGCCAGTGCGGAAAGGGCCCGAATCTGAAATGGGATGGGGAAATCCATAACCGTGCAGATGGGGAATTGCTGAGAAAACTGCTGGAAAACACTTAAAAGGAGGCCAAACGGCCTCCTTTTCTCATTTGCAATATACTTCAATGGCTTCGTGGGCGAACCGGGCGGTACCTTCGCCACCGGCTGCGTCGATATTGGCGGTCATGTCGTCACCGGCGATGTACATCGTGCCAAGACCGCGGAGAATCTGCTTCGTGCAGGTGTAGTAATGGGCGGTGATGTAGTCCTGCAGCTGCTTCACCAGCGCCTGAGCTTCGGGGGAGGCGGGATCGGCATTGCGGACAGAACCCATTTCGGCGAAAATCGCCATCAGACCATCGGCATCGGACTGCTGGGCAGCCGGGGTCCGGCCTGCGGTCTTCTGTTCAAATTCCTTGTATGCATCCGTTTTGCCCCAGCGCTTTCTGGCTTCCGCGGCATAGGCGTCCTGCTTGCTTCGGTCAAAGGCGGAAAAATCCATTGGTATCACTCCTGTTTTCTGAATTTGGCGGGCGTGGGAAATGAGATGTTGGAGCTGCTCCGCACGAAGCTCCAACAGGTGGATTTGATCATCCAGTGCCTGCCGGGCATCAAAGTCCGGATCGTCCAGAAAGGACTTGATCTGCTTCAGGGGAAATTCCAGTTCCCGGAAGAAGAGAATGGTCTGCAGTTTCCGGAGCGCTTCTTCGTCATAGAGCCGGTAGCCGGATTCGGTGGTTTTGGTGGGCGTAAGCAGCCCGAGATCGTCGTAGTGGTGCAGCGTCCGGACGCTGACACCGGTGAGTTTACTTACCTGCTGTACGGTTTTCATGCGTTTACCTCCCGTCTGAGACTATTATAAACTATGACGTAACGTAATAGTCAAGAATAATTTGACGAAAAAGTATCCAAACGTGAAAAAATGTGTTATGATATGCACAAGGTGATTTTGTCACGGAAATCTGGCGAAAATATGATATGATACAGCCAGATAAACAACAAGGAGGAAACAGAAATGAGACTGAATAACAAAGTGGCCATCGTCACCGGCGGCAGCCGGGGCATCGGCCTGGCAACCGTAGAACGATTCCTGCAGGAGGGTGCTGCCGTAATTCTCACCGCCAGCTCCCAGGCAAACGCCGACAAGGCCGTGGCTGCATTGAAGGAGAAATATCCCCAGGCTTCCATCGACGGTCTGGCTCCCGATCTGACCAGTCTGGAATCCGTGAAGGAGGCCTTCGGCAAGGTCATTGAAAAGTACGGACGCATCGACATCCTGGTGAACAACGCCGGTATCTCCGAGCGGACCCCCTTCACCCAGTACACCGAGGAAACCTACGACAAGGTGATGGATCTGAATGTCAAGGGTGTCTTTACTGCCGCCAGGGTGGCTGCGGAGTACATGGAGAAGCAGGGAGGCGGCGTGATTCTGACCACCTCTTCCATGGTGTCCATCTACGGCCAGCCCGCAGGCTTTGCTTACCCCGCATCCAAGTTTGCCGTCAACGGCATGACAGTTTCCCTGGCCCGGGAACTGGGCCCCAAGGGCATCCGGGTCAACGCTGTGGCCCCCGGTATCACCGAGACCGATATGATGAAGGCAGTACCCAAGTCCGTCATTGAGCCCATGATTGCACAGATCCCCCTGCGCCGCCTGGGCCAGCCTGAGGATATTGCCAACGCGTTCGTATTCCTGGCCTCTGATGAGGCATCCTATATCACCGGTGTCGTCCTCAGCGTGGACGGCATGGCAAGAAGCTAATTGAAAAGGAGTATATATTATGGCTGAAATCACTGTAACCAAAGAAAATTTTGAATTGGAAGTTCTGAAGGCCGATAAGCCTGTTCTGGTGGATTTCTGGGCACCCTGGTGCGGCCCCTGCAAGATGGTCAAGCCCATCGTGGAGGAGATTGCCGGCGAGCGTGACGACATCAAGGTGGGTCTGGTCAATGTAGATGAGCAGATGGAGCTGGCAAAGCAGTTCCGGGTCATGAGTATCCCCACTCTGATGATCTTCAAGGACGGCCAGCTGGTCAAGAAGACCATGGGTGCCATGAGTAAGGAAGAACTCACTGAGTTCATCGATCAGTAAGCGGAATTCCATAGGCCCGCGCCAAAACGGCGCGGGCCTTATTTTTTAGAATCTCTTGTAATTTATGCCGTCTGCCGTTATAATGGAACTACATTTTTATGGAGTTGGTACTATGGCACAATGGGATCGGGAGTTGGACGACCTGGGGAGAAAAATTCAGGACATCGTTGACCAGGCGGTCAAGTCCCAGGACTATCAAAAACTGAATCAGACCATTCGGCAGGCGGTGGATCTTGGCGAGGATGCCGTGCGCCGGGCCGTGGACGGTGTGAACCGGGCCGCGAATCAGAAGCAGTCTGTGTCTAAGGCGAATTTGCCGGTGCTCTACGGCCGGACAGGAAACAGAACGGCTATGGGTCTGCTGAAAATTGCCGGTGGCGGTGCCTTAAGCGCTGTGACCCTGGTGGCGGCGGTGGCAGGGATGGTGGCAGACCTGCTGTTGACGGGTACTGCGACACTGGGATTTCCTGCGCTGATCGCTATGGGCTTTTTGGGTGCGGGCGGATACCTGCTGTACAGCGGTATTCGGACACTGACCGGCGTCAGCCGGTTCAAGACCTACCGAAAGATCCTGGGAGACAAGACCTACTGCACCCTGGAAAAACTTGCCCGGGCAGTGAATAAGGATGTGCGGTTTGTGCGCCGGGAGCTGCGGGATATGATCCGGGAGGGACTATTCCTGGAGGGACATCTGGATCATGAGGAAAAGAATCTGATCACCAGCAACGAGACTTACCAATATTATGAGCACAGCCGCCTGCAGCTGGAGGCAGCGAAAAAGCAGGAGGCGGAGCAGGCCCGGAAAAATACAGAAAATCCGGTCATATCCCAGGTCCGGGAGGTTCTGGACAAGGGAGAAGCATTTCTGGCGGAGATCCGCCGCTGCAATGACGCCATTCCCGGTAAGGAGATCTCGGACAAAATATCCAGGATGGAGCTGATCGTTCAGAGGATCTTTGACCGGGCCCGGACGAATCCGGAAATCGTACCGGACCTGAAAAAAATGATGGATTACTACCTGCCCATGACCGTGAAGCTGTTAAAGGCCTATGCGGATATGGATGCCCAGCCAATCCAGGGCGAGACCATCCAGGCGTCCAAGCGGGAGATCGAGGATACTCTGGACACACTGAACCAGGCTTTTGAAAGACTGCTGGATTCTGTGTTTCAGGAGACGGCGCTGGACGTATCCAGCGATATTTCTGTGCTGAAGACACTGCTGGCCCAGGAGGGGCTGACGGGAAGTGACTTCGGCACCGGCAGATAAGAATTTCAGAACAGGAGAATGTACCATGGATGAACAGAATAACATCAATACCCCCATTCCCAGTCTGACACTGGAACCGGTGCTGGAGCCGGAGACCGAGCTGGTGACGAAGGAAGAAAATAACGTCCAGGAGCAGAAAATCCCCGAGCCGGTTCTGACACCCCAGGAGCAGCAGATGGTGGATGAGTTCGCCGGAAAGATCGATGTGGAAAATACCGCCCAGATCCTCCAGTACGGCGCCGGCGCCCAGAAGAAGATGGCCGATTTCTCCGACGCTGCCCTGGCCAATGTGCGCACCCAGGACCTGGGTGAAGTGGGCGATCTGATCGTGGACGTGGTGGGTGAGCTGAAGGGCTTTGACGCCGAGGAGAAAAAGGGCTTCCTGGGTTTCTTCAAGAAGCAGGCGGACAAGCTGGAAATCATGAAGACCCGCTTCGCCAAGGCAGAGATGAATGTGGAGAAGATCAGCGACGCCCTGCAGCAGCACCAGGTGCGGCTTTTGAAGGATTCCGCGGTGCTGGACCAGCTGTACGAGCAGAACCTGGCCTACTTTAAGGAGCTGACCATGTACATCCTGGCCGGTAAGCAGAAGCTTCAGGAGGTCCGCAGCGGAAAATTACGGGAGCTGCAGGCCATCGCCAACCAGACCGGCCTGGCGGAGGATGCCCAGAAGGCACGGGACCTCTCCGATAAGTGCGACCGGTTTGAGAAGAAGATCCACGATCTGGAATTGACCCGGGCCATCTCTATCCAGACCGCGCCCCAGATCCGAATGATCCAGAATAACGACAATGTGATGGTGGAGAAGATCCAGACCACCCTGGTCAACACCATTCCCCTGTGGAAGAACCAGATGGTGCTGGCATTGGGTATCGCTCACTCCACCGAGGCAGCCCAGGCCCAGCGGCAGGTGACGGACATCACCAACCAGCTGCTGAAGCAGAATGCCCAGAAGCTGCATATGGCCTCCGTGGAGACCGCGAAGGAAGCGGAGCGGGGTATCGTGGATATCGAGACGCTGAAAGCCACCAA
Organism: Faecousia sp.; assembly: GCA_045539075.1. Taxonomy (GTDB): domain Bacteria; phylum Bacillota; class Clostridia; order Oscillospirales; family Oscillospiraceae; genus Faecousia. The sequence continues at coordinate 32,307 of JAZQEP010000005.1, forward strand.
TGCCCAGTTGATCCAGACCTTTGATGAGGTCATGAAGATCCAGGCTGACGGCCGGGCCAAGCGGCTGGCTGCGGAAGCGGACATGGCCAAGATGGAGAATGATCTGAAGGTCAAGCTCCTGCAGCTGCGCAGCGGTAATTAATGGAAAAAGCCGAAAGCGGTTCTCGCTTTCGGCTTTTTTGCGCTTAGATCAGAAAATGCTCAGTTCCAATTGGCGGCTTAAGCGCCGGAGGATCCGGATACCGGCGATGGAATTTCCTTTCTTGTCCAGGGCGGGGGAGTAGATGCCAATGCCCATACGGCCGGGAACCACTGCCATGATGCCGCCGCCCACACCGCTCTTGGCGGGCACACCTACAGTGACGGCGAAATCACCGGCACCGTCGTACATGCCGCAGGTCATGAGCACAGCATTGACATAGTGGGCGTAGCGGGCGGGGAAAAGCTGGTTGCCCAGAAAATCACGGCCCTTATTGGACAGTACGAAAGCGATCCGGGCCAGGTCGCGGCAGTCCACACGGATGGAACATGCCCGGAAATAGCAGTCCAGAACCTCCTCCACCTCGCAATCCAGCAGCCCGCAGCTGCGCATGAGAAATGCCAGGGCACGGTTCTTGTTGCCGGTGGATTTTTCAGACCGGTAGACATCTTCATCCACATCGATCTCCGGATTATTGGCCAGTAGCCGGGTCAGCTCCAGCAGACGGTCAAACCGCTCACGGTAATCGCTTCCTTTGATCAGCGTGCACATAACGATGGCACCCATATTGACCATGGGATTGATGTGCTCAGAAAGGATCTCCTGGTTCAGCGCCTCGGAGATGTTGATGGCGTCGAAAGGCTTGCCGGTGGATTCCACACCCACCCGGCTGCGGACGAATTCCTCGCCGTTGTCCATCAGCGCCTGAAGAAGCAATATGGGTTTGACGATACTCTGGATGGTGAAGCGGACCTGACTTTCACCCCCCTGGCTGTGCAGACCATTCCGATCCAGAATGTACACGCCCAGGGCACCGGGGTCGGCTTTTGCCAGGGCTGGAATATAGCTGGCCACCTTGCCGTTTTTGGTGTCGGGGCGGCACTGCTCGATCAGTTCATTCAGAAGTCCTTCCATTGCGCGTAGCCTCCTGTATCATTTATGCATTCAGTTTATCACGAAAAGCTTAAATTCGTCAAGGATAAAGTGCCCTTCCGGGAGGAAGGGCACTTTTTAGGGGCAGGGAAATTACTTGCGGGCCTTGCGGATGGCAATGATGCGCTGCATCTCGTTGTAGGTCAGCATGAAGCCCTCGTCCACGCCCATGCCGGGCTTGGCCAGGATCTGGTCGGGCTGGGTAGCCATAGCGCAATGGACACAGACATGGCAGGAGCGGTCGGTCTCGTTGCAGGTACCGCCCTGGTATGCGCCGATGCCCTTCTCCTTGCAGTACAGGACGGCTTCGATGGTGTTGTTGATGCCGCCCAGGTCGGGAGTCTTGATCTGGACCATGTGGCCGGCCTTGTGGTCAGCGAACAGCTTGATGTCCTCCAGGGTGTTGCACCACTCATCGGCAACCAGCTCCACGTTGATGCCGCGGCGGTCCAGCTCGGCGGTCAGACCAGCCAGAGCTTCCAGCTGGGTAGCGCGGTCGCAGTCGCAGTCCATGGGGCCTTCGATGCGCAGCTTGAAGGGCTTTGCGATCTCTTCCAGCTTAGCCAGGTAGTCGGCCATGGCGGCGTAGTTGTTGTTGCCGAAGATCTGGCCGATGGTGCCGTAGCAGTCGATGTGCAGCACGGGCATATAGTTGGCGTCATGACGGAAGTTCAGAATGCGGGCGCGGAGCCATGCGATGTAGTCGGCCAGCTTCTCACCGCTGCGGCCCAGCTTCTCATCCACGTTGTTGATCAGAGCGTGAGGCAGGACCTGAGCTTCCTTGATGATCATCTTATCGGAGTTGCTGTAGCGGTCATCACCGGACTGGGTGAAGATGGGAATGGGCTTCTCGGAGACGGTGCAGCCGTACTCATCGGCAACGACTTCGCACATCAGACGGTTTGTTGCCTTGGCGACGGCGTCCAGCAGAGCCTGGGACAGGCCATAGCGGATGGCGGTGTGCAGGCGCTTGCCATTGATCTCGATGGCTTCCATCTCAGCAGCCAGCTTGCGGAAATTATCTGCTTCCTTACCCACGATCTGCTCCTTGATGGGGCCCTCAATCAGGGGGATGAAGTCCTCAGCCAGGAACAGGGGGTCACGTCCGCCTGCACCGGAGTACTGAACAGCAGCGCAGTCGCCCTGGGCGATCTGGCCGTTCTCCAGAACCAGCATGACGGAGATGCTTTCGCCGGCCTGACGAACAGCCTTGAAGCCCTCGGTCACAGGATTGCCGATGTAGAAAACACCGTCGTGGCCGGCGCCGCCCTTAATGGCGCGCTGATCGTCAAAGTAGAAGCCGGTACGGCCTGCGGAGCAGATAATGTCAACGATTTTCATGACGCATCAATCCTTTCTTAAGTAAGCAGGTTAATTAATATCTGGGACGGCCCACCAGTCGGCCCTTGCCGATGGCGTAGACGTCGTCGATAACCATCTGGAAGGAAGCCTCGCGCTTCTCAGCCCGGGCGCGCTCGTAGATCTTGGTCTCATGGAAGTCCTTCAGATCCTTGCTGAAGGGCAGATTGCCGGGGTTCAGGATGCGGACAGCGCCGTTGTTGTCACGGCAGGGCAGCATCAGGCCCTTGTTGAAGCGGCAGGGAGCGAAGGGAACGTCCAGAACGCCGGCCTCGACACCGCGGCAGACACCCACAGCGATGTCGCCGTTGCCCAGTTCGAAGCACTTGTCCACGATGCAGCGGGTCTCCTGGCGAATGATCTCCTTCTCCTCCTCCAGGTGGGCATCGCTGAAGCTCTGATCGGCCAGCATGTTGACCACCTGCTTGGTGCAGCGCAGACCCTCGGCGTTGGCTTCCATAGTGGGGATACCCACAGCTTCATGGGGGGTCTTGACGATGACCTTGGTGGCATTGGACAGGGCAGCGATCAGGGAGCCGTTGGCGATAACGCCGAAGGCCTTGGCCTCGTCAGCGGGGAAGCCGCCCATCCACTGGTGCAGAACGGTGGTGACCTTCACGTCGCCGTAGCCGTACTTCTGCAGGTACTCGTCAGTCAGCTCTTCCAGGGTGCGGATAGCGGCGATGTCCTGAACCTGGTTGCCGCACTGGCCGTAGCCCACGGTGATGGACTTGACGCCCTGCTCAGCAGCCAGCAGTGCCTCAATGATGGCAACAGCATGGGAGATACAGGGAGGAACCAGGGTGCCGGTCAGAGGCCCGTAGGGCTCACGGTTGATGGTAACGCCCATTTCCTGGTAAAGACCGGTCAGACGGTCTACATACTGCCAATCCCGGATGGTGCGCTCCATGGGAACATTCTTACAGTAGGGCAGGTTGTAGGAAATACCGCCGCCTTCGTAGGAGGTAAAGCCGCCGGCGAAGGTGATCTCGGTCAGCAATCTTGCATCGGGTGTGCCGTGGCGAACCTGAACAGGAACCTTTACACTCTCGATGACCTGACGGCACTTGGCAACACCGTGATTCACTGCGGGGAAGCCGTTCATCATAGCACGGCCCAGACGAATAGATTCTGCAATGCCGTGCTCGCCTTCTTCGTAGCGGTTCTGACGGGTGTAGGAGTCGATGGTGGAAGGCAGCAGGTCTGCCTCACCGTATTTCTCCAAGTACTGCAGAAGCTTAATGTGCTCTTCCACAACGGGAACGCCTGCGCGGGGCTGGATCAGTGTTCTGTGATCCTTCTTTGCGTCGCTGAGTTTCTTGGCAAAGCTCCGGGGCTCGGGCATGGCCTTATGGTAGGCAATGGCCTCCTCCAGGTCCACATCCTTGCCGGTGGGCCACTGGGTCAGGACTTCTGCACGTTCTTTGTAAAATACGTCATCAGAGAGTTTCTTGTTCTGAATTTCCATGGAATTGTAGCTCCTTTTTCATAATTCGAAGAGCCGCTTCGGGGTAGTGGGACGACAAAAGGCCCATGGCGGCTAATATATAAGTTCTGTCCACCCACACATTGGCGGTTCTGGGTCGCAGGGATGTGGGCTGTGCCGGGCAGTAGAGGGCATGCTTTGCGATTTCATCCGTACGCTTGGTATGGATCAGGCTGCCGCCTGTAACAACGATCTGCCCTACCTTTGTA
>JAZQEP010000006.1:0-13863 GCA_045539075.1 Faecousia sp.
GAACGACATGGCTACGATCCCACTTCATCCGGCCCCGCGGCACTTCTTTGGGTAAAATGATCTACTTTTTCGTTTCTTTCCCATCTCCCTCTTGCAAAACCGATAAAAAACAGGTAATATATTTAGAGGTAGATATTACCCATATTACGACATAACTATTTTGGAGGACGATCATGAAACAGTACATGGACGCCATCGTAAAGCCCGTTGCAGGCGTAGGCCTGGAACTGCGGCAGGTTCCCGTTCCCCAGCCCAAGGCTGGCGAAGTTCTCATCAAGATTCATAAAACCGCCATCTGCGGCTCCGATGTTCACATCTATCAGTGGAACGACTGGGCTCAGCAGCACGTAAAGCCCGGCCAGACCATCGGCCATGAGTATGTGGGCGAGATCGCCGCTCTGGGTGAGGGTGTTACCGGTTTCAAAATTGGCCAGCGCGTCTCCGGCGAAGGCCACATCACCTGCGGCCACTGCCGCAACTGCCACAACGGCAACATCCAGTGGTGCAAGGACACAGAGGGCGTGGGCGTGGACCGCAACGGTGCCTTCGCTGAGTATCTGGTGATCCCCGCTTCCAACGTGATCCTCATCGACGAGAATCTGGATGAAGAGATCGTCGCCTTCTTCGACGCCTTCGGCAATGCCACCCACACCGCTCTGATGTGGGATCTGGTGGGTGAGGACGTGCTGATCACCGGTGCTGGCCCCATCGGCATTATGGCCGCCGGCATCTGCAAGTTCGCAGGCGCCCGCCGTGTTATCATCACGGATCTGAACGACTATCGCCTGGATCTGGCCCGGAAGATGGGCGTTGACGCCGCTGTCAACACCGGTAAGGAAGATCTGACCCAGGTTATGAAGGAACAGGGCCTGGTGGAGGGCTTCGACGTGGGTCTGGAAATGTCCGGCAACGGCCACGCCTTCAACCAGATGCTTTCCGTCATGCGCACCGGCGGCAAGATCAGCCTGCTGGGCCTGGGCAACAAGCCCGTCCCCGTGGACATGAACTACATCATCGGCAAGGGTCTGACCCTCCAGGGCATCTACGGCCGCAAGATGGACAACTGGCACCAAATGAGCTACATGGTACAGGGCGGTCTGGACATGAGCCCCATCATCACCCACCGCTACCACTACACCGACTTCCAGAAGGGCTTCGACGCCATGCTCAGCGGCAATTCCGGCAAGGTCGTTCTGGACTGGACCACCAAAAAGGAGGGCTAATTCATGAAGTCTGCACTGAATGCTATTTCTGCTGAGCTGGACGCCATCCGCGAGGCTGGCACCTGGCGTGAAGAGCGCATCATCACCACCCCCCAGTACTCCCGGATCAACACCACCGCCAAGCCCGGTGTGGTCAACTTCTGCGCCAACAACTACCTGGGCCTTTCCACCCATCCCGAACTGATGAAGGCCGCCAAGGAAAGCTACGACAAGTGGGGCTTCGGCCTTTCTTCCGTCCGCTTCATCTGCGGCACTCAGCAGATCCACAAGGATCTGGAGGCCAAGATCTCCAAGTTCGTGGGCATGGACGATGCTATTCTGTACTCCAGCTGCTTCGACGCAAACGGTGGTCTGTTTGAGACTCTGCTCAGCAAGGAAGACGCCGTCATCTCCGATGAGCTGAACCACGCCTCCATCATCGACGGCGTGAGACTGTGCAAGGCCATGCGCTACCGCTACAAGAACAACAACATGGAAGACCTGCGCACCCAGCTGGAAGCTGCCCGTGCCGCCGGCGCCAAGAAGATCCTGATTGCCACCGACGGTGTCTTCTCCATGGACGGCTACATTGCCAACCTGCAGGGCATCTGCGACCTGGCTGATGAGTTCGACGCTCTGGTCATGGTTGACGACAGCCACGCCGTGGGCTTCATGGGCGAACATGGCCGCGGCACTCCCGAGTTCTGCGGTGTCATGGACCGGGTGGACATCATCACCGGTACCTTCGGTAAGGCCCTGGGCGGTGCTTCCGGCGGCTACACCGCTGCCCGCCAGCCCATTGTGGACCTGCTGCGTCAGCGCTCCCGCCCCTATCTGTTCAGTAACACCGTGGCACCCGCCATCTGCGCCGCCACCATCCGCACCATCGAGCTGCTGGAGGAGTCCACCGCTCTGCGGGACAAGGTCCACGCCAACGCCCGGTACTTCCGTGCCGAGATGGAGAAGCTGGGCTTCGACCTGCTGCCCGGCGAGCATCCCATCGTGCCCGTGATGCTGTACGATCCCAAGGTTGCCCATGAGTTTGCCAAGCGCATGCTGGACAAGGGCGTCTACGTGGTGGCCTTCTGCTACCCTGTTGTCCCCAAGGGCAAGGACCGCATCCGCACCCAGATTTCCGCTGGCCACACCAAGGAGGACATCGACCTGGCTGTGAAGGCCTTCGGCGAAGTCAAGAAGGAAATGGGCCTGTAATCTGCCGATATAGCAAAACGCCGCTGCGTAACGCAGCGGCGTTCTTGTTATGTGCGCCAGTATTTACCGTTTTCCCGTTCCATAAGCTTTTCGGCGATCATATCCCGGCGGATCGTGCAGAAATCATCGTGGAAGTCAGCGATGATGATGTTGACCTCCCGCTCGGTGTAGATTCGGCCCGGCTCGAAGGCCTTTACGATCTTCTCTAAGATGATCCTCTCCTTTTTCCGCTGGGCAGGGATGGATTTGAGTTTTCCATACTCAAAAAAGCTGTCGATGACCTTCTGCCGGTATTCCTCATCACGGCGGGCCTGGATGGCTGCTTCATCGGATTCCTCCTGGATGATATCCAGGATCCGGGCAAGAAAAACCTCTTTTTTCAGGCTGTACATCACATAATACTGGTTGCGGTAAGAGGTGACCGCCCCGGCATCCGTCAGCTTTTTCAGATGAAAAGAGATGGTTGCCGGGGTCAGCCCCAAACGCTCGGCCAGACGCTCCACATACATATCCTCCAGGGACAGGGATTTGAGGATCTGTAACCTGGATTTGTCCGCCAGGCATTTAAAAAGCTTGATTGCTTCGGTTTCCGTCATATTTATTCACTCCATTGTGCTAATTTCTGCCGGATTTCAGCCACCACATCCAGTTTGAGCTGCTCGATATGGGCCTTCTCGCTGTTTCCGTGGCTCCGCGCCGCTTCCAAAGCGTTCTGCCAGTTGGCAGGGATCTCATCCAGCCGCCTAAGCAGGAAATCCAGCTGCTGATTGCCATCGCCGCCGCTGACCTTTTCCCCGGCAGCGTAGACGGTGCGGAAAATGTCATATACGTTCATGCGGATCTTTTCAAAGACCGCTTCATCGGCCCGGTTGTCCGCGTTCAGGGCAGCCACTGCAGCCTGACAAGCTGCGATTCTCTCTTCAAAATAGTCGTTGATCTGATTTTTCATGGTATTCTCCTTGTAGAATATATTTCCCTGCCCTGTGATTTGATTATATATCTGCAATTTATTTTTGTCAATATCTAATTAGACTTATCTCTAATCAGTTATCACAGTAAACCTGGTCTGTGAGCAGTCACAGGCCAGGTTTTTACACGATATATAGATTAACTGTTTGACAGTTTATCCAGCGCTTACAGCACCTAAGGCTCCCCTTGTCATGGGAGCTGTCAGCCGAGGTAGCTTTCTCTCCCCCAGTCACCTTCGGTGACGGCCCCCTCGTCAGAGGGGGCCTTTGGTGCGGTACAAATCTGTTAGATAAATTCACGTTTCCGTTCTTCCTATGTTGGGATTATAGACAGCCTGTCATTCCAAGCAGCTCCTTTGCAGAATTGCCCATCTACCCTGTTGACATCTTCAGCGATCCATGCTATATTACATTTAACAGTTAGGTTAATTGTTAAATAAAGGAGGTACCCAAATGAGTCTGCAAGCTACGCTTCGGGCACTGTCAGACCCCATCCGGCGTGAGATACTCAATCTCTTAAAAACCGGACGGCTGTCGGCCGGAGAGATCACAGAGCATTTCGACGTCACTGCCGCCTCCATATCCCGACATTTGTCTGTTCTGAAGGATGCGGACTTGATCCGGGATACACGGCAGGGAAAATTCATCTACTACGATATCAATACTTCCGTTCTGGAGGAGACCCTCCTCTGGATCAAAGAACTGAAAGGAGAATGATTTATGATTTCCACTACGATCCTTCTTAGCTGCTTTGTTACACTTTTTGTCAGCCTGCTGCTGCCCATCATCGCTATTTCTGTTCTTTCCTTCAAGAACAAGGGCGGTAAGGTCATCTCTGCCTGGATTCTGGGTGCCGCAGGATTCTTCGTGACCCAGATGGTGATCCGTGTTCCCATTCTCACCGTCCTCCAGTCCCAGCCCTGGTTCATTAATTTTTCCCAAAACTATCTGTTCCTCTATGCCTTCGTTCTTGCCTTTACCGCCGGACTGTTTGAGCTGGCAGGTCGCTTCGTGGTTGCAACGGTAATGCGGAAAAATCTGAACTACAACAGAAGCCTGGCCGCCGGCCTGGGCCACGGCGGTATCGAGGCCATGATTCTGGTGGGCATCACCTATCTGAACAATATTCTCTACATTTTCATGATCAACAACGGCACCTTTGACGCCGTTGTATCCGAAGCAGTCAATTCCGGCGTGGATGTATCCGCTCTGCTGCAGGTGAAGGATCAGTTTCTCCAGGCCTCCCCTGCCCTGTTCCTGCTGGCAGGCTTTGAACGGGTTCTCGCCATGATCGGCCACCTGGCCATGAGCATGACTGTCTGCTACGGCATCCATACCGGCAAACCTCTGAAGAGTGCGCTTGTATGCCTGGGCATCCACACCATGATGGATCTCACGGCGGGAATCAGCCTGCTCATCGGCAACGGTCTGTCCCAAACTGTGGCCTATGTCATCATCTATGCGATCCTGGTGGTGATGGCAGCGCTGTCCGTTCTGATTATTGTGAATATTCGCCGCTGTTGGAAGGAAACGGAGAGAACTTATGATCTTTAAGAAATACAAAAAGCAGCTGATCATCAGCTCCATCCTCATTCTGCTGCCCATTGTATTCGGACTTCTCATGTGGAATCAGCTTCCGGATACCATGACCACCCACTGGGGTGTGGACGGCCAGGCGGACGGCTGGAGCAGCAAGGCCTTTGCCATTTTCTTCCTGCCTCTGTTTCTTCAGGGAATGCACCTGTTCTGTGTCTGGATCACCGATCTTACCAACCGGAGCAATGAGCAGAATTTCAAGGTCATGAACATGATCTTCTGGATCATGCCCGTCATTTCTTTCATGTCCAACGGAATGGTCTATGCCATTGCCATGGGCAAGGTCTGGGATATGAATGCCCTGATGCCCATTCTCATGGGTCTGATGTTCACAATCATTGGCAATTATCTGCCCAAGTGCCGACAGAACACCACCATCGGCATCAAGGTCGTCTGGGCGCTGAACAACGAGGAAAACTGGAACGCCACCCACCGGTTTGCAGGCAAGCTCTGGGTTGCCGCTGGCCTGGTGTCCATGATGACGGTCCTGCTGCCCATGAAGATCGGCTATCCCATCATGTTTGTGGCCCTTATTGGCGCGGGCGGTGGTGCAACCCTATATTCCTACCTGTACTACAAAAAGCAGATAACGGCCGGAACCGCCGTGCCCACCAGGGAGATCCCCGTGGATCCCAAGCTGAAAACCATCAACCGGATCATATGGGCAATCGTCATTGCTATTATGATTGGCACCGCTTTTCTGATGTTCTCCGGCTCTATCGAGTACGACTTCCAGGATGACCGTTTGGTGATGGACGCCACCTTCTCCTCCCCCATTACGGTACGCTACGAAAATATCGAAGCCATCGAGCTTCGGGAAGGCAATGTGGATGGTGCCCGGGTGGGCGGCTTCGGAAGCTTCCGGCTGCTTCTGGGCTTCTTTGAAAACGAGGAATTTGGCACCTATAACCGCTACACATATTACAAAAATGAGAGCTGCATCGTGGCCACCGTCAAGGGTAAGACCCTGGTGTTCAGCGGCGAGAATGCAGAGGAAACCAGGGAAATCTACAATACCCTTCTCTCCAAAATCGGGTGATGCTTATGAAGGTTGATAGAAAGAAATTCATTGCCCCGATTGTCGTAACCGTGTTGATGGTTGCCTATTATGTAGTCTACTTTGGCTTTTTGATCGCGCTACTTCCCGGCGTTTGGAAGTATGTGCTGGGGCTCCTGCCCCTGGCACTCTCCGTGGTCATGGTCAAAGTATGTATAGAACGAATTCAGGAAATAAAGAAAGGTGAGGAAAATGATCTTAGTCAATACTGATTACATCAGCGGCAAGGAGCTGGAAATGCTGGGCCTCGTGAAGGGCAGCACCATCCAATCCAAGCACCTGGGCAAGGATATCGCCCAGTCCTTCAAAACCCTGGTAGGCGGCGAGCTGAAGGCCTACAACGACATGATGAACGAGGCCCGGGCCATTGCCACCAAGCGCATGGTGGCCGAAGCGGAAGCCCTGGGTGCTGATGCCATTGTAAATATCCGCTATTCCTCCGCTGCCGTTATGCAGGGCGCGGCGGAAGTGATTGCCTACGGCACTGCAGTCAAGTTTAAGTAAGGAAGCGCAAAAATCCCCGAAGGTATTTACCTTCGGGGATTCCTTTTACTTTACAGACCCAGGGCGGCCATTTCCTCGTTGATGGCGGCTTCGCAGGAGCGCATGGCGAGAATGGTCTTATCCAGCAGCTCATCCAGGGTCCAGCCCAGACGCTCGGCGCCCTCCTTGATCACGTCACGGGAACAGCCGGCGGCGAACTTCTTATCCTTGAACTTCTTCTTAAGGCTGCTCAGTTCCATGTCCATGCAGCTCTTGGAAGGCCGCATGCGGGCCGCAGCGCCGATGAGGCCCGTCAGTTCGTCAGCGGCAAACATGACCTTCTCCATCAGATGCACAGGCTCCACGTCGGAGCAGGAGCCGTAGGCATGGGAACATACGGCGTGGACCAGCACATCGGAAGCATTCACTTCAGCCAGCAACTCCGGTGCCTTCTTGCAGTGCTCCTCAGGATACATCTCGAAGTCCACATCGTGCAGCAGACCGCACAGCGCCCAGAAGTCGGCTTCCTCGGCGTAGCCCAGTTCGTTTGCGTACCAGCGCATGACGCCCTCGACGGTGAGACCGTGCTGGATATGGAAGGGTTCTTTGTTGTACTTTTGCAGCAGGCTCAGCGCCTGCGCCCGGGTCAGTTCCATGGAAAATTCCTCCTAATGTAAAATATGACATTATTTTACGTCAGGCATCGACATTTGTCAACCGGCTGGCACGGCCACCAGATTGTTGATGATCCGATAGATCCCCCGGCCATACTCTGTCATCCAGGTATTTCCGGCTTCATGCAGCAGTATCACATGGAAGGTTTCCTCCCCATCCGGCACGGTGATATCCGTATATTGGATGGATTCATTTCCATAGTCGCCAATCACCGCGTCCCATTCGGCGTAACCCGATGGATATGCCTGCAATCGCTTTTCATCGGATGTATCCGCTTCTTTTCTATAGTACAATTCGACCCAGTCCGTCTCGTTCTCAGGCTTAAATCGAATGCCCGCATCCGTCAGTTCATATTGGAAGCACAACAGCCGGGGAATGGTAATGATCTGATCCTCCCAGGGGAAGGTAATCACACCATCGGACTTGAGATAAGGCGCAAAGGGAATCCAATCGGAGGCATCTCCATTGAAGAAGCCTTCCGCAAATTCCACGAGTTCCCGGTCTTGGATTTTCCAGGTTTGGTAGGTCTGTTTTCCGTCCATCTGGAACCGGTAGTACAGTGCACCCTCCGAAATACCCAGTGTGATCCAGGGTGCGGTTCCACCTTCTCCGTTGAAATCATACATACAGATTTCCATGCACTGCTGAACATTCTTTGGATACGCCGCCGTTTCATATGCGCTTTCGGGCAGTTCACGAAGTATGTTCAGCATTTCCATCATCTGCCGTCCTGACAGATCCTTGACGATCGCCCGCGCAAAGTTATCGTCCACGTCCTCGGTATCCGATGCCCAGATAAACTCCACATCCGACAGGGAAAGGTTTGATAGAATACCATGGGCATCATCCGGATTATCAAAGGTGCCGGCATCATATTGGGGTGGCTGAGCGTGGGTGCGGTTATTCCAGTCCATGAACATGGTAGACGCGCTGCCGTAGCTAAAACGGTACATGGCGTTCAGATTTTCCGGGAAATAAGCCACCGCCAGGCCGGGATGGGTATCGATCTTCACGCTGCTGCGGTAGCCTCCCGCAAACTCCAGGCCGGTGATATCCTGGTTCAGGACCATGAAGATACGCAGGTCCTCATAATCGCAGTAATACAGATTGGAGCCGCTGGCGCAGGTCTTGATGTCATCCCCCCGGATCAGCTTGCGCAGCTTATAGCCGGAAGGCAGGGGTTCGTAGCAAGCCACGGCCATACCCCGGCCGCCGTCGTACCAGCAGCCTACAAAGAGCAGATCCTCGTATGCCTGGGGACTGAAGAAATACACATTATCCTGCCGCACTAAGTCCCGGATCTCCTGCCGGTTTGCCTCCGAGAGCATTTCCGTGCCGCCCAGGGATACAGAATAAACCCACTGCTTCAGCGCTTCATTTTCGATGGCCCAGTAGCCCTCTGTCTCCCACAGGGCAAACTCCGTATCCGGCATGATGATCACGGTATCATTCACATAGCGCAGCTTGATATTGCTTCCGTCTGTACAAAGAATTTCCACCGCGGGACTTTCATAGTTCCATATGGGATCATCCGGCCCCAGAATCCCCCGGGAAATGATCTCCTCCGGTTTGACTTCATTCAGCAGCCTCACAAACTTATTCAGTTCGTCCCCCTCAATGGTATTGAAGAGGGCACCGGGCTGACCCTGGTATGCCCAGCATTTTCTGATATTCCAGTCAGCAACCGTGCTGGTCCAGGCGTGGGGAATGGATGCAGGGGCTCCCTTCCGGGATTCGTAGACAGCTTCCACCATGTAATAGCCTTGTTCCAGGAATTTCTTCTGGTTCAGACATTCCGTGTCCAGACAGTCCACCGCGGAGAACTCCTGCATGGGAGCTTCCAGAACAAAGAGGAAACCCTCCTTGCCGATCATATCCTTCTGGTGGCGCTTTCCATTGGCGTCCGTCAGAGTCAGATGATTCCAAACGATCCAGGTATTTACCTCCGCCTTGGGATTCCAGTGGTACTGGGAGGCGGTACCGAAGTAGATGTGCTTCCCCTCATCTTTCAGATGGTTCAGCGACATACCGCCGGAGGTGGCGTACTCGCCGGAACAGAAATCCAGAACCTTGATTTCCTTCCCCTGCTTTTCATAATGATACAAGGTCAGCGTGGGGCCCTTACCCCGGCAGTGAACAAGGGCATACTCATCGGTTCCGTCCAGACAAACCACATCCTCCCGGTCCATCCGGTCCTTGACCTGTTCGTAAGCATATTCCTCAAACCACTTGGCTGTGCTCTCATCCAGGTGCGCTTCCGGGTCGGTCAGGAAGCAGACCGCAGTTACAATCAGGGCGATCACGGCCACCAGAATGATCCAGAAGGCAGGTTTCTTGTAGTTCAGCACGGTCTTCACCCGCTCCTTCACGCCCACCTCTCCGAAAGCCAGAGGGCAGGCGGCGATGTGACGGCGATGGACACTGCAGTTTAAAAGCGCTGCGGAATAGGCTTTTTTCTGAGGAAGATCCATATCCCGGATCACCTTTTCGTCGCAGGCCAGTTCAATGTCCCGGCACAGCAGGATATACGCCAGCCACAGCAGCGGATTGAACCAGTACACAGTGAGCAGCAGGTAGCCCAGAGGTTTCCACCAATGATCTTTCCGGGCGATATGGGCCCGCTCATGAGCCAGCACGTGGTCTGCTTCCTCCGGAATCATATCCGAGGGAAGATAGATTCTCGGCCCGAAAATACCCAGTATAAAGGGCGTATCGATGTAATCGCAGAGGAATACCCGGTTTCCCACATTGATGGAAGCCGAGACCTTCCGTTTCAGCCGCCAATAGCTGATGAAGGCCCAGATAAGCATGGCCGCCATGCCGCAGACCCAGATCCAGCTGCCGATATACCGCGTAGTCAGCACAGGAGTCTGGGGTGTCTCTCCGGTGATCACATAGTAATGTCCCTCACCGCCGTGGATCGGCTCTGCGCCGGCCTCCACCGCCTCCTGGTATTCCGGCAGAAAGTCCCAGTAGGTATGGCTGGGACCCACATAGGAATCGGGGATATCCTCCACGATTCTTTGTGTCAGATTCACAGGATTCAGCGAAAAAGAACTCTCCACCGTCATGGGACAGAGCAGCCGCACCGCAACCAGTGCCCAGAGGCTTACATGGATCCATCTCGGAGAATTTTTCAGCAGAAGCCGAAGCAGCAGCACCACCAAAACCAGCCACGAAGCGGAGATGCTCATTTCCACCAGCTTCATATAGATCGCTTCCATAGTTATCCCTCCTCCGCGCTGTCGATCAGGCTTCGGATCTGCGCGATTTCCTCGGGCGTCAGCGCCTTACGGGTCGTAAACGCCGCCAGAAACGCAGGAAGAGAGCCTTCAAAGGTCTCCTCCACGAACTTTTCGCTCTGCATGGCATAGAAGTCCGATCTGGAAATCACGGAACTTACCATACCGTCCAGGTTCTGAAAAATTCCCCGCTCGCAGAGCTTGCGCAGCACCGTGTAGGTGGTGGGCTTCTTCCAGTGAAGCTGCGCTTCGCAGAGTTTCACCAGTTCCCGGGAGTGAAGCGGCTCGTGGTTCCAGATAATATCTGCAAATTTCGATTCCACCACACCCAGCCTCAGTTCATCCATAACGTACACCTCCTTGGTTTATTGGTTGTAAACCTTGTATTGATAGTTTACAGGCAATAAACCATTTTGTCAAGGTATTTCACAAAATCTTAAGAAATACATAGCGGCTGCCGAAGCAGCCGCCATAATCATGCCTTAGTTTTCTTTTTGTACCAGGGAATTTGGTTGGATATGGCATCCGCCAACATACTTACCAGTTTGCCCAGCAGAAGTGAGCAGAGGAAGGTGGGCACGGTGATTACCAGGAACACCAGCCAGAATTTGTCCGGTGTGTGCCACTGCCTCACAAGCGGATAGGTCCACAAATCAAAGATTTTGGACAGCAGGTACCCTTCAAAAGCACCGCCGGAGAGCCAGGCCAGAGCTTTACCTGTCCCCTTCCCCACCTTTACCCGGTAGAGGGCAAGGAATACACCGGCGGCAGTAAACATGGTCCAGATTCCGCCGTAGCCCTGGGTAAAGCCCTTGGAGAAGCCCTCATCCGTGGTCAGAATGGAGGAAGTTGCAAGGCCCATGCAGACCAGCAGCGCCAATCCCAGCCCCTGCCAGGGCTTGACCTTGGGCTGAATGCGCCGGATGGCGGCACCCAGAACATAGTATGTCACAGGATATAAGGAGCTCCAGTAGTTGGGGATCAAGTCCAGAGCTGTCAGATAATGGGCAGAGGTCACGAAAACCATGATATTGGCGAATCGGCCCAGGGTTTTATTATCCATTTGCTTCAGGCCCAGGTTGATCAGAGGACTGATGAGCACCAGGCCGATGTACATCTCAATATACCAGGCATAGTTTCCGAAAGTGATGAACCGTTCAAACCAGCCAATGGGTGTCAGGTGTTCACCAAGCAGATACTGCACCGGGAAAATGATGGCGCAGCAGAGGGTATATCCCAGCAGCACCGGAACAAGGCCCCGATAGCAGTCACGAAAATCGGTCTTATTGCACCGCAGATAGCCCGAGAGCATCATGAAAATACCATTGCAGCAGAAAAACAGCCAGCGCCACACGTCCGCCGACCACATCCAAAAGCCCTCCTGAGGTTCATAATAAAATCTGTTATATAAAAATTGATGGACACCGATCACAAAGAACATGCCCGTAATTCGAAGCAGATCGATACCGGACTGTCGTTTCATATCCAACCCCTCCTTCTGCCCGTCATTATAGCCCTGCTGTCCGGAAACGTCAAGAAATTAGAAGCTTAAGATTTTCTTTCGACGCAATTTAGGTGGATTTGTTCACATTCTCGTGGTATTGTAAAGAAAAGGAGTGGATGATTTTGGCAGATTTATTTGATTACCTCCATTGGCGGGGAGACCTTTCTTTCACCCAGGTCCCCCCCTGCCCTGTGGATGCACTGATTTTTTCCGCGCTCAGCTATCTGACCTTTCGGGGCAGCGTGGCGGAGCGGCCGGATATTCCCATCTCCCTGCGGGAGGCATCGGATGAATTTTTCCTGGAATGCGACCAGGAATCCCGCTGTCGGGTCAAGACGGATCTAAGCCTATTGATGGCTGCCAGCGAAACAGTTCGCTTCGGAAACACACTGCTGCTTCAGTACCGGGATATTCTGATTCCCGAGGAGGATACCCAATTCGCAGCACTGACCTTCCTGCTGGATAATGACAGCGCTTTCATCGCCTTCCGGGGAACTGACTATTCTCTGACGGGCTGGAAGGAGGACTTCAATATGAGCTTCCAGGAGTCCGTTCCGGCGCAGCGCCTGGCAGCAGAATATGTACAGGAGATTTCTGCGCGTTATCCCATGCCGCTATATCTGGGTGGTCACTCCAAAGGCGGCAATCTCGCGGTTTTCGCAGCGGTAAAATCCGGCAGCGAAGTTCGCAGCCGCATCCGGGCTGTGTATAATCACGATGGGCCGGGATTTACCGACTATGTGATGCTGGATCCCGCCTACCGGGAGCTGGTGCCCCGGATCCAGACCATCATTCCCCAGTCCTCGGTCATCGGCATGCTGCTGGAGCATGACGAGCCCTACACGGTGATCAAAAGCAAACAGATCGGGCTTCTGCAGCATGATTTCTATTCCTGGGTGCTGGATGGTCCGCAGTTTGTCCCCATGGAAGAAGTCACAGACAGTTCCAAGTTCCTGGATCTGACCATCAAAAGCTGGTTTTCCGGCATGACACCCCAGGAGCGCAACGAAATCGTGGACACCGTATTCGACCTGCTGAGCATGGGAGAAGTGAACAGCGTTTTCGACCTGATTCATCCGAAAAACATACGAACCTATCTGCGTACTCTGGCCACCGACGGCAAGCTGCGCAGAATCCTCAGCGACGAATTTCTAAGCCTTCTGGAAGCGGCCAGAACGACCCAGCTGGCGCTGGAAGAGAAGCAGGAAAACGAGACCAAGCAGCTTGACCAATAAAAAACCGGGAGGAAGCCAAGCTTCCTCCCGGAACTTATTTATTAGGCAGAGAATTATCTCTGGATACGGCCGGAGCCGTCGCCGCCTGCCAGCTTCTCAACCTCGGGAACGGTGACCATGTTGTAGTCGCCGCCGATGGAGTGCTTCAGAGCGGAAGCAGCAACTGCGAACTCAACAGCTGCCTGGGTGTCCTTGCCGGACAGCAGAGCGTAGATCAGACCCCCGCCGAAGGAGTCACCGCCGCCGACGCGGTCGATGATGTGCAGGTTGTACTTCTTGGAGAAGCAGTAGTTCTCGCCGTCGTACAGCATTGCGGACCAGCCGTTGTCGAAAGCGCTGTGGCTTTCACGCAGGGTGATAGCGACCTTCTCGAAGCCGAACTTGTCAGCCAGCTGCTTAGCAACGGACTTGTAGCCCTCGTGGTTGATGGTGCCGCCGTAGATATCGGTAGCCTCAGCCTCGATGCCGAACACGTCCTTAGCGTCCTCTTCGTTGGAGATGCAGACGTCGATGTACTTAGCCAGCTCGGTCATAGCCTCGTTAGCCTGAGCACGGGTCCACAGCTTGCCGCGGTAGTTCAGGTCGCAGGAGATCTTGATGCCCTTGGCCTTGGCAGCCTGGCAAGCCTGCTTGCAGATCTCAACAACATTGGGGCCCAGTGCGGGGGTGATGCCGGTGAAGTGGAACCA
>JAZQEP010000007.1:0-16085 GCA_045539075.1 Faecousia sp.
GCCGGAGGCCTTGCCCTTGGAGACAGCCATCTCCATCAGCATGCCGACGCCGGTCTGATCCAGCTTGGCGAAGGGATCGTTCTCGTAGATCTTGGTGTCGTAGTAAGCGTTCAGGAACTTGCCTGCGTCGTCACGGGAGAAACCGAAGGTCATCTGAGTCAGATCGTTGGTGCCGAAGCAGAAGAACTCAGCTTCCTGAGCAATCTGGTCGGCAGTCAGGCAGGCGCGGGGGATCTCGATCATGGTGCCGACCTCGTACTTCAGCTCGATACCGGCAGCGGCGATCTCAGCGTCAGCGGTAGCGACCACAACGTTCTTAACGAACTTCAGCTCCTTGATGTCGCCAACCAGGGGGATCATGATCTCGGGGACCATGTTCCAGTCGGGATGGTTCTTCTTTGTGTTGATAGCGGCGCGGATGACAGCCTTGGTCTGCATAGCAGCGATCTCGGGATAGGTGACGGACAGACGGCAGCCACGGTGACCCATCATGGGGTTGAACTCGTGCAGGGAAGCGATGATGTCCTTGATCTGCTGAACGGTCTTGCCCTGAGTAGCGGCCAGAGCGGCGATGTCTTCCTCAGTGGTGGGCACGAACTCGTGCAGCGGGGGATCCAGGAAGCGGATGCACACGGGCATGCCTTCCATGGCCTCGTACAGACCCTCGAAGTCAGCCTGCTGCATGGGCAGGATCTTCTCCAGGGCGGCCTCGCGCTCGGCAACGGTGTCGGCGCAGATCATCTCGCGGAAGGAGCCGATACGGCCTTCCTCGAAGAACATATGCTCGGTGCGGCACAGACCGATGCCCTCAGCACCCAGCTGACGAGCCTTGATGGCGTCACGGGGGGAGTCGGCATTGGTGCGGACCTTCAGACGGCGGTACTGGTCAGCCCAGGCCATGATGCGGCCGAACTCGCCGGCGATCTCAGCGTCCTTGGTCTCGATGATGCCGTCATAGATGTTACCGGTGGAGCCATCCAGGGACAGGAAGTCGCCCTCGTGGAAGGTCTTGCCGGCCAGAGTGAACTGCTTGTTCTCCTCGTCCATCTTGATCTCGGTGCAGCCGGAGACGCAGCAGGTGCCCATGCCGCGGGCAACGACGGCTGCGTGGGAGGTCATACCGCCGCGGACGGTCAGGATGCCCTGAGCGGCCATCATGCCCTCGATATCCTCGGGGGAAGTCTCCAGACGGACCAGAACGACCTTCTCACCGCGGGCAGCCCACTCCTTGGCATCCTCAGCGGTGAAGACGATCTTACCGCAGGCAGCGCCGGGGGAGGCAGGCAGAGCCTTGCCGATGGGGGTGGCGGCCTTCAGGGCCTTGGTGTCGAACTGGGGATGCAGCAGGGTGTCCAGGTTACGGGGATCGATCATGGCAACGGCCTTCTTCTCGTCGATCATGCCCTCGTCCACCAGATCGCAGGCGATCTTCAGAGCGGCGGGAGCGGTACGCTTGCCGTTACGGGTCTGCAGCATGTACAGCTTGCCGGCCTCAACGGTGAACTCCATGTCCTGCATATCGCGGTAGTGGTTCTCCAGGATCTTGCACACTTCCTGGAACTGTGCGAAAGCCTCAGGGAACTTGTTGGCCATCTCGGAGAGGGGCATGGGGGTACGGACGCCGGCAACCACGTCTTCGCCCTGGGCGTTGGTCAGGAACTCGCCCATCAGGCCCTTGGCGCCGGTGGCGGGGTCACGGGTGAAAGCAACGCCGGTGCCGCAGTCGTCACCCATGTTGCCGAAGGCCATGGACTGGACGTTAACGGCAGTACCCCAGGAGTAGGGAATGTCGTTCTCGCGGCGGTAGATGTTGGCGCGGGGGTTGTCCCAGGAACGGAACACAGCCTGGACAGCGCCCATCAGCTGCTCCTTGGGATCGGTGGGGAAATCGGTGCCGATCTTATTCTTGTATTCGGCCTTGAACTGGTTGGCCAGCTCCTTCAGGTCCTCGGCGGTCAGGTCCACGTCCTGAGTGACGCCCTTCTTCTCCTTCATCTCGTCGATGAGGACTTCGAAGTACTTCTTGCCCACTTCCATGACGACGTCGGAGTACATCTGGATGAAGCGGCGGTAGCAGTCGTAAGCCCAGCGGGGATTGCCGGACTTGGCAGCCATAACCTCCACCACGTCCTCGTTCAGACCCAGGTTCAGGATGGTGTCCATCATGCCGGGCATGGAGGCGCGGGCGCCGGAACGGACGGAGACCAGCAGAGGATTCTCCTTATCACCGAACTTCTTGCCGGTGATGGCTTCCAGCTTATCAACATTGGCCATGATCTCAGCCTGAATCTCATCGCTGATCTTGCGGCCGTCGTCATAGTACTTGGTGCAGGCTTCGGTGGAGATGGTGAAGCCCTGGGGGACAGGCAGACCGATGTTGGTCATTTCAGCCAGGTTGGCACCCTTACCGCCCAGCAGCTCGCGCATGGAGCCGTTGCCTTCGGTAAACAGGTAAACGTACTTGTGAGACATTTATTCTACCCCTTTCAAAATCTAAACAGGCAAAAATAAACCTGTTTTTTGTAAATTTAACGATACATACAATATCGCCCAAATAGTATAGCACGCAAGTGCGGAAAAAGCAAATATATTTGTAAAATTTTATGCAGATTTTTCCAAATTAAACGGAAAATTTCGAAAGGACGCTTTTATGCGGCCGAAAAAAGCGCCCCGGGCTCCGGGGCGCTTCCAAATCAGTATTCCCGAACCACCGCTTTGACGATGCCGATGATCTCGGCCTCGCTGCCGTCGATGGGTTCGTAATTTTCGTTTTCCGGCATCAGCCAGATCTGACCGTTTCTGCGGCGCAGCCGCTTGACGGTGGCCTCGTCGCCGATTCGGGCCACCACGATCTGACCGTCATCGGCAGATTGCTGGGGCCGGACGATGACCAGATCATCCGAGAGGATGGCTGCGTTTATCATGCTGTCGCCCCGGACACGGAGGGCGAAGCAGCCGGGAGCATCCCAGGTCAGGGTTCCCTCCTGATTTTCCACCGCCAGAATGGGCAGACCCGCGGTGACCACACCCACAATGGGAATCTGGCCCTGGCGGGAGGTGGCCACGATGGCCCGCTTGCGGCCCTTGGCGCCGGGGGACTGTAAGAGGCCCTTTTCCTGCAGCGCCTGCAGATGATAGCTCACCGAGGCGGTGGATCGCAGGCCCACGGCGGCTCCGATCTCCCGGACGGAGGGGGAGTAGCCGTTCTCCTGTATGAATTGGTTGACATAATCCACGATCATCTGGGCTTTATTACTGGTTCTTGGCATAGCCATCCCTCCAAATCGGAAGATAAACGATAATTGCTATTATAATAGCACATATGAACGAAAAAGGAAAGGGCTTTTCCAGAAAAATTGGACAGAAAACGAAGGAATTTTCACTTCCGGACCGCTATACTATGCTGGAGAGGGAGGGGATACCTATGGAGCATGTAGATCGTCAGATGGAGAAGCGGGTATGGGACCGGGTCCGGGCCCGGGAGCCGGCGGCCAGCATGCCGCCGCTGCAGCGGGAAAATCTGAAGCCCTGGATTCTGGTTGCCCAGGAAAATACGGCAGTGCTGCGAAGCTTGCAGCTGCAGCTCATCGGCAAACAGTGGGAGGGGTTGCGGCGGCTGGAGGGGGAATGTAACCGGATGGTGCTGTCCCTGCGTGGAATCTGCACCATGCAGGGGGAGACTGTGAGGCTGAACCCGGTGCCCACCCCCAGGGAAGTACCCCGACGGGCCCTGGAAAAATGTTACCACCGGACCCGGCGGCTCTGGGAGGAAATGCAGCGGCGTTCCGCCGACCCGGAGCATGGACCGGTATTCCGGAAGCTGGCCAGACAGTCGGAGGATCACTGCGCCGCCATGGCGGAGATGCTGGGAAAGCTGGAATAAAAAACCGGGAGCCTGTGGGCTCCCGGTCTGCTTATGGAAATTCAGGGCTCGATGCTCAGAAAATCCGCTGCGGTTTTCCAGGCGATCTGTTCCCGCTCCTCATCGGTGAGCTTCAGCTTCAGAAACTGCTCCACCTCATGGACCGGGTCCCACAGGGGATAGTCGGTGCCGTAGGCCATCCGATCCGCGCCGTAGAGGCGGATATATTTTTCCGCTACCTCATCGGGCATGAACATCAGGGAACTGGAGATGTCCATGATGCAATTGGTGTCGTAGAGGTATTCCCGGGCAGTCTCATACATGGTGTAGCCGCCGAAATGGGCCGCAATGGTCTGCAAACCGGGGAAGAGCTCCAGCACATGGCGCAGCCGGGCGGGATGGGAAAAATCGAACCGCTGGTCACCCATGTGGTACATCATGGGGATCTTGCCCTGGATGGCCTCGTAAACAGGGAACAGCCGGGGGTCATCGATGGCGAATTTCTGACAGTCCGGATGGATCTTGATGCCCTTTAAGCCCGCGGCCAGGATCCGCTCTGCCTCCTCGGCGGGGGCTTCCATGGCTGCGTGGAGGGTGCCGAAACCGATAAAACGGTCGTTTTCCGCCGCGGTCTCGGTGATAAAATGGTTGATGGACTGGACCCGGTCCGCCCGGATGGCCACGGGCAGGATCACAAAGCGGCTGATGCCCGCCTCGCTGCCCCGGCGCAGCAGGGTGGATACGGTGCCGTCCATATTGTCTGATGTCTGGTAAAATTCCCGGATGGAGCCTGCCGCCCTTTCGGCGATGGCATCGGGATATACGTGGGTGTGGATGTCTATAATCTTCATACTGTGCCTCTGATTCCCTGCGGAGAAGAAAATGGTTTACATAATATGTTTTTAGAACCGGTAACCCGCTTCCAGCAGGCGGGAGAGGGCCTCGTTGGCCTCCTCGTCGGTGAAGAGGGCGGTGAACCGCTTGTCGATGACCAGAGCTTCCAGGGAAAGCTTCAGCTGGCCCTTGGCTTTCAGATCGTTAAAGCCGTCGCTGAGCCGGGTGCCGGAAAGCACACGCTTGGCACCCTTGACATCCAGAGGACGCATCCGAACGCCCATCAAATTGGCCGCGGCCCGGTTGCCATCAAAAGCGGCGATGAATTTTTCTTCCATAATTTACCTTCCTGTCAAAACACAGGGGAGGGCTAACCCCTCCCCGTATGCCTTACTTTTCCAGAATGATGGGCTCGTTGCCATGGGCCAGCCCGGCCTTGATGTGGGCGGCGGCGTCGCCGGAGGGAAGGGTCACCTGCTGGCCGGTGCGCATATCCTTGACGGAGCAGACGCCCTGGGCCAGTTCGTCCTCGCCCAGCAGGACGATGAAGGGAACACCCAGCTTGTTGGCGTAGGTCATCTTCTGCTTGAATTTCTTGGCTTCGCCGTAGAGCTGCACCTTCAGGCCCTGGGACCGGAGCTGCTCGGCAATGGCGATGGGGGTGTACAGGTCCTGGACCATGGGGATCACCAGCACATCGGCGGGAGCGGTGGGCAGAGCGGGATTTAAGAGGCCCTGCTCGTCCAGCACGTAGAACAGCCGGGTCAGACCGATGGAGATGCCCACGCCGGGCAGCTGCTTCTCGATATAGTAGCCGGCCAGGTTGTCATAGCGGCCGCCGGAGCAGACGGAGCCGATCTCGGGATGATCCAGCAGGGTAGTTTCGTAGACGGTGCCGGTGTAGTAGTCCAGGCCTCTAGCGATGGTCAGGTCCACGGCAAAGTTGGCCTCGGGTACGCCGAAGGCGGAGAGGTTGTTGCACACGGCCTTCAGTTCGGCCAGGCCCAGGTCGAAGATCTCGTTGCGGCCTGCGTAGCCCTCCAGGGCTGCGATAACCTCGGCGTTGGTGCCGGAAATGGCGATGAACTTGAGGATTTCATCTGCCTGTTCAGCAGTCAGACCGCACTCCTCGCCCATGAGGATCAGTTTGACCTTGTCGGCGCCGATCTTGTCCAGCTTGTCCACAGTGCGCATGATCTCGCCGGACTTATCGCTCAGCTCCAGCATAGCGTAGAAGCCGTTGAGGATCTTGCGGTTGTTCACCCGGATCTGGAAGCGCTCCAGGCCGAAGCCCCGGAAGACCTTATAGATGATGGCGGGGATCTCCGCCTCGTTGATGATATCCAGCTTGCCGTCGCCGATGATGTCGATATCCGCCTGGTAGAACTCCCGGAAGCGGCCCCGCTGGGCACGCTCACCCCGGTAGACCTTGGAGATCTGGAACCGGCGGAAGGGGAAAGCCAGATCATTACAGTGCAGAGCCACATACTTTGCCAGAGGAACGGTCAGATCGAAGCGGAGGGCCAGATCGCTGTCGCCCTTCTGAAAACGGTAGATCTGCTTCTCGGTCTCGCCGCCACCCTTGGCAAGCAAAATCTGGGCATCCTCGATGACGGGGGTATCCAGGGGGGCGAAGCCGTAGGAGGAATAGGTATTGCGGAGGATCTCCACCATCCGCTCAAACTGGATCTGCTTGGCGGGCAGCAGCTCCATAAAACCGGACAGAGTCCGGGGCTTAATGATGTCCATATTTAAAATATCCTTTCAAAAAATAGTTGTCATTGCGAGGCGTGGTGCTCCGCGCAGCGAATCAAAATCAAAAGTGATTGCCGGTGGCAATCACTCCTTGATTCTCTTCGTAGGGCGGCGACGTGGCAATCTCCTGCGGGAATAATCGGTACATCGGAGATTGCCACACCAGTCTGCGGACTGGTTCGCAATGACAGCATGATTTCAGTTGCAGCGTAAGAATCAGAATCTGGGCTTGTTGTGCAGCATCTCGCGCCAATCCAGATCGCCCCGCTGCAGGCCCATGATGGACATTTCGGCAGAGGCCAGGTTGGTGGCGATGGGCACATTCTGCTTGTCGCAGGCCCGGATGGTCTCGATCATCTGGCTGTCATCCCAGGGATCGGTGGTGTTGGGGTCGGTGAAGAGCAGCACCAGGTCGATCTCGTTGTAGGCAATGCGGGCATTGATCTGCTGATGGCCGCCCTGCTTGTGGCTGAGAAGTAAAGTGATGGGGAGACCTGTGTTGTCGGCGATGAGACGGCCTGTGGTGGCGGTAGCGAAGAGGTTATGCTTCATCAGCACGCTTTTGTAAGCGGTGCAGAACTGGACCATCAGTTCTTTCTTCTTGTCGTGCGCCAGAAATGCGATGTTCACAGAAGTCACTCCTTATATTTTTGGTATTTACCGGATCTTGATGGGCTCCGGGAACCCTTGAATTCGTCTTGCGATGCGCTGGAAGCTCTTGACGGCGGAGGAACGCTTGTTGTAGCGCAGAGCAGTCATACCGCAGGCAGCGGCCATGGCCACATCCGGATCCTCCAGCACCACACCCAGCAGGGGCAGGCCCGCGGCGTCCATCACATCGTCGATGGTCTGGTCCAGAATGGAGAGCATGACCTTGTCCACCCGGTTTACGATGAGCCGGATATCCCGCTTTCCGGCCAGTTCCAGAATATCGCCCACCCGGGAAGCGTCCCGGACGGCGGCGGGGCCGGAGCCTGTGACCAGAATGCAGCGGTCAGCGGCGGTGGAGGCTAAGCGGAAGCCCCCCTCCACACCGGCGGGGGCATCCAGAAGAATGTAGTCGAAATGCTTCCGGGCTTCCCGGAGCATGGTATCAAAGCTGTCAGCGTCCACCTGATCCACCGTGCGGGTGGCGGGGGCGGTGAGGAAAGAGAGGCTGGGGTGCATGGGATGTACCGCGGCGTCAGTAAGACTGTGGGCACCTTCGGATACATCCAGGAAGGACAGGGGGCAGTCGGTCATGGCCAGGGGAATATCCAGATTCCGCAGGCCCACATCGCAGTCGATGCACAGCACACGCTGGCCGCCCTGCGCCAGGGCAACGGCAATACCGGCGCAGACGGTGGTTTTTCCGGTGCCGCCTTTACCGGAGAGAATCGCGATTACAGAGCCCAATGCCAGTCCTCCCAATTATCATACTGAGTTCATTATAAAGACAATTCGCACAAAAAGCAAGAGTAATGTGGCAGGTTTTGGAAGTTTTTTCATGATATTTACCAAAGGTTACGAAAGTGGGAAAGGCTCATTATACGTCTTGGAGATTCCAATCCCTATACGGAGACAGAAAAAAGCAAGGTACTTTGTGTACCTTGCTTTTTTGATCTTTACTTGCCGACCTTGACGCGCCAGCCCATATCGTCGGGCAGACGGCCGGTCTGGATGCCGGTGATGGCGTCGTAGAGTTTCTGGCTCAGTTCGCCGATCTCACCGCCGTTGATGGTCATGACCTCATCCACGTAGCGCAGCTTGCCAACGGGAGAGATGACGGCAGCGGTGCCGGTGCCGAAGCACTCCTCCAGCGTGCCGTTTTTCTGAGCCTCGATCAGCTCTTCGGCGGAGATCTTCCGTTCCTCCACATCGTAGCCCCACTTCTTGCACAGCTGAATGGTGGAATTACGGGTAATGCCGGGGAGGATGGAGCCGTTGAGGCCGGGGGTGACCACCTTGCCGGCGATCTTGAAGAAGATGTTCATGGCGCCCACTTCTTCGATGTACTTGCGCTCCACGCCGTCCAGCCACAGCACCTGAGAGTAGCCGGCGTCATGGGCCTTCTGCTGGGCGATGAGGGAAGCGGCGTAGTTGCCGCCGGTCTTGGCGAAGCCCATACCGCCGCGGACGGCACGAACGTACTCGTCCTCGATCCAGATGCCCACGGGAGCCAGACCGCTTTCGTAGTAGGCGCCGCTGGGGGACAGGATGATCATGAACAGGTAGGTCTGGGAGGGGGCCACGCCCAGGAACTCATCGGTGGCGATGATGAAGGGGCGGATGTACAGGGAAGTACCGGGCTCGGTGGGGACCCAGTCCCGGTCCACATCCACGATGGTCTTCACAGCCTGGACGAAATCCTCCTCGGGGATCTGGGGGATCACCAGACGGTCATTGGTGTCGTTGGTGCGCTTGGCGTTCATATCGGGACGGAACAGGTACACTTCACCGTCGTCGCCCTTGTAGGCCTTCAGACCCTCAAACATCTCCTGGCCGTAGTGGTAGACCATGGCGGCGGGAGACAGGGCGATGTTGTGGAAGGGCTCTACCCGGGGATCGTGCCAGCCCTTGCCTTCGGTGTAGTTCATGATGAACATGTGATCCGTGAAAATCTTGCCAAAGCCCAGCTTCTGACCCTTGGCGGGCTTTTCCTTGGGTTCGGTGGTCAAATTGATCTGAATATCCAGCATGATGATACTTCCTTTCAGTTAGAAATCGTAACCCAGCTGCAGAGCTTTGCAGTTGACATCGATAAGATTTGCCTTCTTGGCGGGGATGAAGGCTTCCAGAGTCTGCTTATTGCCGTCCCAGGAGACGCTGTCGGTCTCCTTCAGAACCTTACCGGCCAGGATCATGTTGGCCAGGGTGGAGAAGCCGGCGTCCTTGGCCATCTGGGTGGCGGGGACGTAGAAAACTTCCACATCACTGCGCTCTACCTTGATGTCGATCAGGGTGGAATCGATGATGATCTTACCGCCGGGAACCACGGCATCCACGAATTTCTGCAGAGAGGGCAGGTTCATGGCCACCAGAATATCGGGAGTGGTGATGATGGGAGAACCGACGGGGGTATCGGAGAGGATCACGGAGCAGTTGGCGGTGCCGCCGCGCATCTCGGGACCGTAGGAGGGAAGCCAGGAAACCTGCTTGTCCTGGACCAGGCCCTTGTAGGCCAGGAACTTACCGGCAAACAGAACGCCCTGTCCGCCGAAACCGGCAATGAGGATCTGCGTGGTCTTCATATCACTTCTCCTCCTTTGCAGCGGTGCGGTCCTTGTAAACGCCGATGGGGTAGTAGGGCAGCATATCGCTCTCCACCCACTCCAGTGCCTTCTGGGGAGTCATGCCCCAGTTGGTAGGACAGGCGGAGACAACTTCCACCAGGGAGAAGCCCTTGCCCTCGATCTGGTTCTGGAAGGCCTTCTTGATGGCCTTCTTGGCGTTTTTGACATTCTTGACGTTGTTCACAGCCACCCGGGTGATGTACTCAGGACCCTCCAGGGTGGAGAGCATCTCGCAGACCTTGATGGGCCAGCCGCAGTGGTTCACGTCACGGCCGTAGGGGGAGGTCTGGGTCACCTGGCCGGGCAGACTGGTGGGAGCCATCTGGCCGCCGGTCATGCCGTAGATGGCATTGTTGACAAAGATGACGGTGATATTCTCGTTTCTGGCGGCGGCGTGGACGGTTTCGGCCATGCCGATGGAAGCCAGGTCGCCGTCACCTTGGTAGGTGAAGACGATGTTGTCGGGGCGGCAGCGCTTGATGCCGGTGGCGGTGGCGGGGGCGCGGCCGTGGGCAGCCTCGATCATATCGCAGGCGAAGTAGTCATAGGCCATGACCGCGCAGCCAACAGGGGCCACGCCGATGGTCTTGCCCTCAATGCCCAGCTCGTCGATGGCTTCGGCCACCAGACGGTGGATGATGCCGTGGGGGCAGCCGGGGCAGTAATGCAGAGGCACGTCGGTCAGTGCCTTGGGTTTCTGAAATACGACAGCCATGGTTTATTCTCCTTTCTGTGCCTGGCGGATGGATTCCAGCACCTGCTCGGGGCTGGGGATCATGCCGCCGGAACGGTTGCACAGGGTCACGGGCTTGCGGCAGCCGGTTGCCAGCTTCACGTCCTCGATCATCTGGCCCATGTTCAGCTCCACGGAGATGAAGGCCTTGACCTTGTCAGCGGCGGCAGCCAGGGGCTTCGTGGGGAAGGGCCACAGGGTGATGGGACGGATGAGGCCCACCTTGATGCCCTCTTCCCGGGCAGCTACGATGGCGTTCTTGGCAACGCGGGAGGCGATGCCGAAGGCGACCACGCAGATTTCCGCGTCGTCCATCATGAACTCCTCCCACATGGGCTCGTTCTCTTCGACAATTTTATACCGCTCGTAGCGCTCGAAGTTCTTCTTCTCCAGCGCGTCGGGCTGCAGGTAGAGGCAGTTGACGATGTTGTGCTTACGCTTACCCTCGGTGCCGGTGAGGGCCCAGGGCTTTTCGTACACTTCAATCTCAGCGTCCTCGAAGGAGATAGGCTCTATCATCTGGCCGATGGTGCCGTCTGCCAGGATCATGGAGGTCATCAGGTACTTATCTGCCAGGTTGAAGCCCTTGATGGTGAGGCTGGCCATCTCCTGGACGGAGGCGGGGGCCAGGACGATCATCCGGTAGTCACCGTGACCGCCGCCCTTGGTGGCCTGGAAGTAGTCGGACTGGCTGGGCTGGATGCCGCCCAGGCCGGGGCCGCCGCGCTGGACGTTGACCACCAGTGCGGGGACGTCGGAACCGGCGATGTAGCTTAAGCCCTCGCTCTTCAGGGAGATTCCGGGGGAGGAAGAGGAGGTCATGACGCGGCAGCCGGTAGCGGCTGCGCCGTAGACCATGTTGATGGAGGCCACTTCGGATTCGGCCTGGAGGAAGACACCGCCGATCTTGGGCATCTTCTTGGCCATGTAAGCGGCGATTTCGGTCTGGGGGGTGATGGGGTAACCGAAGTAGTGGCGGGAGCCGGCCCCGATGGGGGCTTCGGCGATGGCTTCGTTGCCCTTCATAAGTACACGTTCTGCCATGGGTTTACCTCCTTACTTCTCCACGGTGATGATGCAGTCAGGGCACATGGTGGCGCAGAAAGCGCAGGCGATGCACTTGTCCTGATCGGTCATCACAGCGGGGGAATAACCTTTCTTGTTGATCTGCTCGGCGTCGATCTTCAGAATGCCCTTGGGGCAGGCGCTGACGCACAGGCCGCAGCCCTTGCACAGATCGGTGTTGAATGTGACTTTTGCCATAATAGCTCCTCCTTGGGTGACGGTATTTATCCCCACAGAGGTCGGTTGCCCGGCTTCTGGGAAGGTAAGTCAAAGTATTTTTCCTGTAAGGTCAGGGGCAGGATATTTTCGCCTTCCAGCTGAGATGCCACCTGTTTTTCGGCGGTGGTCAGCCAGATGGGCAGGCCGGAAAGCTCGGAGAGCTTTTCCATATAGTCCCGGGAATTTGCAACGGTTTCCGGGGTAGTCTCGGAGGCCAGGTTGGAATTGTTCACGATGTCGGTGAACTGCAAGCCGCAGGCGGCTTCAATCTCCCGCATTACTTCCAGTGCTTCCTCCGGGGTGCGGGTCAGCGGCCGGTAGCAGTTGGCCACGAACACCATCCGGTAGTTGCCCTCCTCCTTCATGGACGGTACATAGCGGCCCAGGGCGTAAGCGCCCCGGTCATCGCCGCCGATGTCCATGATGCCGTAGATATTCTTATCGGTAATGAGCCGGTAGGCTTCCGCCGGCAGAGCCGGCAGATCCACGTTGGAGTTGGCAAAATGGGGAGACACCAGATGGACTCCCGCTGCCTCTAGAACAGACGCGCTGTCCTTGGTCCGGAAATAGGGATTGACGATGTCCAGGTCCGCGATGTACACCCGCTTGCCTTCCTTGGCCAGCTGCAGGGCGTAGTTCACGGCGATATTGGTCTTGCCGGAGCCGTAGTGGCCGGCGAATAGGGTTAAGCGTTTGTGTTCCATAGGGGCACCTTATTATATTACAGCAGCTTACGGATGATCTTGCCGCTGACGGTCTTGGGAAGAGATTCTCTGAATTCCACGATTCTGGGGTACTTGTAGGGTGCGGTGCGCTTCTTGACGTAGTTCTGAATTTCCTTCTTCAGCTCGTCGCTGCCCTCGGTGCCCTTGACGAGCACGATGGAAGCCTTGACCACCTGGCCCCGGACCTCGTCGGGGGCGGCGGAAACGCCGCATTCTAAGACGTAGGGCAGCTCCATGATGACGTTCTCAATCTCGAAGGGTCCGATCCGGTAGCCGGAGGACTTGATCACGTCGTCGGCACGGCCCACATACCAGTAGAAGCCTTCCTCGTCCTTCCAGGCCAGGTCACCGGTGTGGTAGAAGCCGTCCCGCCAGGTTTCGGCGGTGACTTCGGGGTTGCCCTCGTAGCAGTAGGCCAGGCCGCAGGGCAGGCCATTTGCAATGTTGATACAGATTTCGCCGGTCTCACCGGTGTCCACCTCGTTGCCGTCGATGGAAAGCAGGTGCACATCGTACAGGGGCACGGGCTTGCCCATGGAGCCCAGCTTGTGGTCGTTGCCGTTGAGGTTGCCGATGATCAGAGTGGACTCGGACTGGCCGAAGCCCTCCAGGATGCTCAGGCCCGTGGCGTTCTGGAACTGGCGGTAGACCTCGGGGTTCAGAGCTTCGCCTGCGGTGGAGGCGTGCTCGATGGAACTCAGGTCGAAGCGGCTCAGGTCCTGCTTGGCCAGCATCCGGTACATGGTGGGGGGTGCGCAGAAGGTGGTGATGTGGTACTTGGCGAACATGGGCAGGATCTTCTCGGCGTCGAAGCGGTCGAAGTCGTAGACGAAGATGGGTGCCTCGCAGAGCCACTGGCCATAGAGCTTGCCCCAGGCGGACTTGGCCCAGCCGGTATCGGAGATGGTCAGATGCAGGCCGTCGGGGTTGACCCGGTGCCAGTACTTGGCGGTGATGAAATGGCCCAGGGGGTATTTGTAGTTGTGGGCCGCCAGCTTGGGATAGCCGGAGGTGCCGGAGGTGAAGTACATCAGCATGGGATCGGAGCCGCAGGGGGCATCGTCCTTCCGCTCGAAATGGGAGCTGAAAATGCTGTATTCCTCATTGAAATCATGCCAGCCTTCCTTGCTGCCGCCCACCAGGATCTTATGCTCCACACAGGGGCACTTGACGGCGGCTTCATCCACCGCGTCGGACACATTGCCGTCGGCGGTGCAGAGGATGGCTTTCACATTGGCGGCACCAAAGCGGTAGGTAAAGTCCTTTTCAAGCAGCTGGTTGGTGGCGGGGATGGCCACGGCGCCCAGCTTGTGCAGGGCCATCATGGCAAACCAGTACTGATAGTGGCGCTTTAAGACCAGCATCACCCGGTCGCCCCGCTTAATGCCCAGGGACTTGAAATAGTTGGCGGTCCGGTTGGATTCCTTCTTGATGTCCTGGAAGGTGAAGCGCCGCTCGGTCATGTCCTCGGAGATGTGGAGCATAGCCAGCTTATCGGGCTGCTCGCTGCCCAGGACATCCACCACATCGAAGGCGAAATTGAAGTTCTCCTCGCCCTTGAAGCTGATGGCCTTCAGCAGGCCGTCCTCCACCACCCGGTCGATGAAGTTGCGGTAAATGCGCTTCTTCTTGTCGGGGGCCCGGCGCTTGGTGTCGGGCATAGCCACCACGGCGGCGGCCTCTTCCTGACGGGCGGCGGCGTTGGACAGCACGATGGCGTAGAAAGCACAGTCCTCACCCTCCACGGCGATCATGCCGTGGGGCACGGAGGAATCGTAGTAGATGGTGTCGCCGGGGTGCAGCACTTCGGTGTGGCCGCCGATCTGGATCTTCATATGGCCCCGGATGACGATGTCGCACTCCTGGCCCTCGTGGGTGGTCAGCTCGATATCCTGGTATTCGGCGCCCTCCCGGTACTTCATCTCCATGTACAGGGGCAGGGCGATGCGGTTGCGGAAGTCAGCGGCCAGGTTGTAGCCCACCATGTGGTGCGCTTCCTCAATACGCTGGCCCTCGCCCTTGCGGGTCAGGTCGTAGCTGCGCAGCTTGGCACTGCGGCCTTCCACCAGGTCGGAAAAGTCAACACCGAAGCTCAGGGCGCAGCGGTACAGGAAGGCAATGGACAGGTTCCGGTTGCCGGATTCGCACTGGATGTACTCCTCGACGGAGACACCCATCCGCTGGGCGGTCTCCTCCACGGTAAAGCCGGAAACCTCGCGCAGTTCCCGGATACGGTTCGCCATTTCCCGGATTTTATAGTCAAGACCGGTGATCATTTCTTCGCTCATAATTACCTCCGAATCAGGGCCGGGGGGAAAGAAAAAAGCCCGTCCCAAAGATAGATCCTTTGAGACGGGCATAAGTTACCCGCGGTACCACTCAAATTGCGCCTGCGGGGAGCAGGCACCCCTCATCGGGCTCAGACAAGCCCTAAGCACTGACGCAGCTGACGCGGGAGGGTTCTACTGACCCGAGTGGGCGTTCTTCCCTCCGGCTTGGGAGCGACAGACCGAAAACACACATCATGGCTTGCACCAAACCGCCACTTCTCTTTGGATGCGTCTGTGTCCGGTCCTCTCCGTCTAGGCCTTTTCGCTATATGAATTACTTAGAATCATATCACCACAATGTAAAATTGTCAACACGCAAAGTGTACACGGGAAAGATGAATGTTGTTCTTCCGTGGACGGATTTTTCGGTAAAAATGCTGTAAATTACAGCTTGTTGCGGATAATTTTGCCGCTGATGGTCTTGGGCAGTTCCTCCCGGAATTCCACGATTCTGGGGTACTTGTAGGGAGCG
This sequence comes from Faecousia sp., assembly GCA_045539075.1. Lineage (GTDB taxonomy): Bacteria > Bacillota > Clostridia > Oscillospirales > Oscillospiraceae > Faecousia. The sequence continues at coordinate 15,268 of JAZQEP010000007.1, forward strand.
GTGCGGCTCTTGACGTAGTTCTGGATCTGCTTTTTCAGCTCCTCGGTGCCCTCGGTTCCCTTCACCAGCACGATGCAGGCCTTGACCACCTGGCCTCTGACCTCGTCGGGGGCGGCGCAGACGCCGCACTCCAGCACGTAGGGCAGTTCCATGATGGTGGACTCGATCTCGAAGGGTCCGATCCGGTAGCCGGAGGACTTGATCACGCCGTCGGCGCGGCCCACATACCAGTAGTAGCCGTCCTCATCACGCCAGGCCAGGTCACCGGTGTGGTACATGCCATCGTGCCAGGCGGCCTCGGTGGCCTCGGGATTGCGGTAGTAGCCCAGGAACACGCCGCAGGTGGGCTTGGGATCGGTGCGGATGACGATCTCGCCGTTGACACCGTCGGCGACGGGGTTGCCGTCGGCGTCCACCAGGTCGATGCCGTAGCCGGGGACGGGCTTGCCCATGGCGCCGGGCTTCAGCTGAGCGCCCAGCAGGTTTGCGATGCCCAGGGTCATCTCCGTCTGGCCGAAGCCCTCGGCGATGCGCAGGCCGGTGGACTGCTCGAACTTGTAGAAGACCTCGGGGTTCAGAGCCTCGCCGGCGGTGGTGGCGTGGCGGATGGAGCTCAGGTCGTACTTGCTGATATCCTGCTTGATGAGCATCCGGTACATGGTGGGCGGCGCGCAGAAGGTGGTGATGCCGTACTTGGCGAACATGGGCAGAATCTTATCCGCCTCGAAGCGGTCGAAATCATAGGTAAACACAGCGCCCTCGCAGAGCCACTGGCCGTAGAGCTTGCCCCAGAGAGCCTTGCCCCAGCCGGTTTCGGA
>JAZQEP010000008.1:0-4404 GCA_045539075.1 Faecousia sp.
CATAGAGTGCCAGCGAGGGCCGGTACCCAGCGGGTCAATGGTGGGATCGAACAGCATTTCGATACGCACCCGCAGATACTCCGCCATAAACTTCCAAACGAAGGGGGCTACCGCGGCCATACCGCAGCCTGCCACCAAAAACCACAGCAGACTTACGCCGCCGGCAAATGCCATACCGGCAAAAATGAACACGAAGATCAAAGAAACGCCCGCATCGCCGGACAGCACCATATTCAGTCCCACCAAAAGACCCAGATGCCAGACCATATGGAAAACCGAGCGGGGCTTGGAGATGCCGTTTTGATGGGTCGCCATAACCGACGCCATGATCAGAATGAAGGTGATCTTACAGATCTCCGCAGGCTGGATGTTGAAGGGGATACCGGGGATATTCAGCCAGCTTCGGTTACCGGAGTCGTGGTCATCGCCGAAGGGGATCAGCATCAGCAGCAGCAAACAGTTGAAGGCCACCAGCCAGTTCCGGTTCTCGGACATGGATTCGATGTCGATGGAGCTGATGACCGCGAAGGCCAGAACGCCCAGCATGATACTGGCCAGCTGCACCACGATGTAACGGGTGTTGCCCTCAAATTTCGCGGCGGAAGTGGCGCTGGTGATGACCACCAGGCCGAAGGCGGCGGTGATCAGGCATAGCATCAGCAGCACCCAGTCGCATTTTTTGGGGAAATCCTGCAGTTCCCGCAGGAATCGGCGCATAAAACCGCCTCCTTTCTAAAAAAGTATTATAGCATTTGTTTTGAAAAAAGTAAATAGCGCAAGTGTGAACGCCCCATTAAGAATGGCTTATCTTTTGGCCTTTTTCCCCCGTAAAATTTCAAAAATCAGGATTCCCGCGCTGAACACCACCAGTCCGGCGCCGATGAGCATGGCGCAGTGCATGAAAAAGTCCTGGGGCAGAACCAGAATGATGGGGTCGGTGCGCCAGTCGAAGAGCCAGTTGGTTTTCCCGGGGAAGAACAAACTGTGGAAGATCACAAAAGCCCGGTCAAAGTCCAGAGCTGCCAGAGCGCCTACCACCAGGGGCAGGACCAGTGCCAGAATGGAGGCCCAGAAGGCGGCGCTGCGCTTTCCCAGCCGGTAGGGGCCGGTCTTTTTCATTAGGCGCAGCAGGGCCAGAACAGCCAGCCCCGCGCCGGAGCCAAGCAGTACGTTCCGGTTCAGGTCAAAGAGCACCTTGCAGTCGGCAAAGTGGGCCTCGCCCTCGGCTGAGAAGGGGAACACACCGGCGGAGAAGGGCCGGTTCGGCAGGGTCAGGTAATCCAGGATGGCGTCGTAGCCCTCCCGGATCTGGTCCGCGCTGACCCCCGCATATTCCGGCAGACCCATGGCCTCGATGTGCAGATAGTAGAAGGGGCGGATGTAGATGGGCAGCGCGATGGCGGCGGTGAGGATGAACAGAATAAGACACAACGCGAACAGGGCGCTTAAGATACGGCTGGATTTCATGGAATCGCACCTTTCAGAGGATTTTTCAACATCTTACCATATCGCATGGGGAAAAGAAAGTAAAATTAATATGGATCTTCAAAACAGGAAACGGGAGCGGCTTTGCCGCTCCCGTTTCCTACACGCCAAACACAATATCCTTGATGTGGTATACTTCCCGTTCCAGATAGTCCAGCGCCTGGTCCATGTGGGCCTTCCATTCCTCCAGAGCGGTGATAGCGCTGTTGATCTGATCCAGTGTGGCTACCTTATAGTAGCTCTGAGCCTCCGGCTCGGTGCCGTCAGCAGGGGCGGGGTTTACATAAAACTCAAAATTAAAAGTGGCCAGGGTCTTATCGTCCTGGACGAAGACAATATCCGCCTGGACGATGCCGGGCAGGGCGAACATCTGGGGTACGGTAATGAAATCCAGCTGGTTCTGGGTCAGGATCCAGGCATGCACCCCATTGGGAAGGGTGTCGTAGATCCCATGGGCACCCTGGCAGGAGCCCGGGTCATTGGAAGCCCAGCGCAGCACCGGCGCGGCATCGTCCGGGGCCAGCCAGGGCTCCCCATCGCACAGCAGCAGGATCTTCAGGCTGTGGGTCAAGGTATCACCCTGCTTTACCTGGATCCGGGGCGGTGTGCCGGGCCGCATCAGGTCCAGCGTAATGGTGTGGTTGATCAGCATAAGCGTTCCTCCTAAAAATCGCGTGTACAGGTACTGCCTGTCACCCCAGGAGAAAAAAGAACGGACGGTTGCGGTTGCGTGTGCAACTTTTTATTTACTTTTTTGGAAAGTTCGTATATGATAAAAGAAAAATACCGGGAGGTAATATTTATGAACCGTTTTTTCCCTGATATCAAGAAGAATTTCGGCTTCGGCCTCATGCGTCTGCCTATGATCGGCGAGGATGTGGACATCCAGCAGACCAAGGACATGGTGGATGCCTTTTTCCGGGCCGGCTTCAACTACTTCGACACCGCCCACCCCTACATCCAGGGCAAGAGTGAGCTGGCGGTGAAGGAGTGCCTGTCCTCCCGCTATCCCCGGGATAGCTACATTCTGACCAACAAGCTCTCCGGCTTCTGCTTTGAGAAGGAGGAGGAGATCCTGCCCCTGTTCCACAGCCAGCTCACCGCCTGCGGCGTGGAGTATTTCGACTTCTACCTGCACCACGCCATGAGCGCCGCCCGGCATCAGAAGTTTATCGACACCCACGCCTATGAGATCGTGATGGATCTGAAGGCCCAGGGCAAGATCCGCCATATCGGTATGTCCTTCCACGACAGCGCCGAGGTGCTGGACCAGATCCTCTCTGAGAGGCCCGAGATCGAGGTGGTCCAGCTGCAGATCAACTACGTGGACTGGATCGATCCCAGAGTCCAGGCCCAGCAGTGCTACGAGGTCTGCTGCAAGTACAATAAGCCCGTCATTGTCATGGAGCCCGTGAAGGGCGGCTCCCTGGTGAACCTGCCGGACAATGCCGCAGCCCTGTTGCCCGATTACTCCCAGGCCGGCTATGCCCTGCGCTTCGCCGCCAGCCCCGAAAATGTGTTCATGGTCCTCTCCGGTATGAGCGACATCCATCAGATGGAGGACAATATCGCCACCATGGCCGATTTCAAGCCCTTTACCCAGGAAGAGTATGCGACCATCGACAAGGTCCGCACCATCTATCAGGGCCAGCACCGGATCCCCTGCACCGCCTGCCGCTACTGCACCGACGGCTGCCCCGCCGGCATCCCCATCCCCGATGTCTTCGCCGCTTTCAATGACGCCAAGTCCAGGAAGGAAGATGTGGCCCAGCAGGGTAAGGATGCCTACGCCGCCATCGAGCACAAGGCAGACGAGTGTATCGGCTGCGGCCAGTGCGAAAAGGCCTGCCCCCAGTTCCTGCATATCCGTGAGCTCCTGGCCGACGTTGCCAAGGCATTCTAAAAAGCAGAATACCGTCCGAAACGGTTTACAGGTACAGCGGTCTTTATCGCTGTACCTGTTTTTGTATGTTTCCTTTCGCATGATGGGACCATAACAAATTGTTAGACGAAACCAAAGGCCCCCTCTGACGAGGGGGCTGTCACCGAAGGTGACTTGGGGAGAGAAAGCTGCCCCACAGTCAGCCTGTTCGGCTGACAGCTCCCCTGACAAGAGGAGCCGGGGGCACTGTAAGCGCCCGGGTAACAAACCTGTTTTTTAGATGATCTGTGATTTTTGTCATTGCATACACAAAAAGGCCGCTGCTGAAAGCAGCGTCCTTACATTGCGTTATGGGGAAATTACTTCTCAGCCATTTCCTTCAGAGCGTCGCGGCGGGAGAAGTTGGCGCGGCCCTTCTCGTCGAAGCCCATGAACTTGACCCAGGTCATATCGCCCAGGTTCAGAACGTCCTCGACCTTTTCCACGCGGCGGTTCTCCAGCTTGGAGATGTGCACCATGCCGTCATGGCCGGGAGCGATCTCCACGAAGGCACCGATGGGCAGGATGCGCACGACCTTGCCGTAGTACAGCTTGCCAACCTCGGGGACGAAGCAGATGTCGTCCACCATCTTCTTGGCGGCGTAGGCAGCGGCGGAATCCACAGCGGAGATGAACACAGAACCGTCGTCGTCGATATCCACCTTGGCACCGGTCTCGGCGCAGATCTTCTGGATGGTCTTACCGCCGGAGCCGATGACCTCGCGGATCTTCTCCACGGGGATCTTCATGCTCAGCATCTTGGGAAGTCGGATCGTAGCCATGTCGTTCTGTGAGCCAAGGAGTTGTTATCAGGTCTTGTCTTCCTAAGACCGCTTGGCCTCCGACTTGACGATGGCTCCGTGTTCATCTCCGCTGTGGATTCTGCCGCTGCCTACGCCGCCAAGAAGATGGTGGACGACATCTGCTTCGAAGTCGGATCGTAGCCATGTCGTTCTGTGAGCCAAGGAGTTGTTATCAGGTCTTGTCTTGCTAAGACC
>JAZQEP010000009.1:0-18395 GCA_045539075.1 Faecousia sp.
AGTAGGTCAGGGGTTCGAGTCCCTTCTGGCGTGCCACACTTTTTCAGCGAATTTCATATGGTGGATATAGCACAGTTGGTTAGCGCGTCAGATTGTGGCTCTGAAGGTCGTGGGTTCGAATCCCATTATCCACCCCATAAAAAATACCGAGGCAAAAGCCTCGGTATTTTTTATGGCGATAATGGGATTCGAAAGCCCGGCACCGGCAAAGCCGGGGCAAAAAACAGTCCGGGGGACTGTTTTTTAGGGCGTGGGAGAAACCCTGTGCTTTCGGACGCATCCGGTACGGATGTGGGCGAAAGTGCAGCAATGGTCAGCACCGCAAAATGCTCTTGACCCAGATTTGACCCAAACGGGAAATTTTACAGAAAAAGTGCCGGGTGGACTGTTGTCCACCCGGTTTCTGCATTTTTTGTGTCAGAGTGCCTGCTTCAGCAGATTGCCCATCTTTGCCGCTGCCTGTTCCTGCACCTTGTTGGTGGCATGGGTGTAGGTGGCGAGGGTGAATCCGGCACTGCTGTGCCCCAGCATGCTGGATACGGTCTTTACATCGATTCCGTTCTGCAAGGCGAGGGTTGCGAAGGTGTGCCGCAGGTCGTGGAAGCGGATGTGTTCCAACCCGGCATCCTTGAGGATCTTCTGATGGAGCTTTACCACCGAATCGGGGTGATACATCCCACCGGTCACCGGCGCGGGGAACAGGTAAGGATTTCCGGGATGCTTGTCGTGTTCCTGCTTCAGAAGCTCCATGGTTTCCTCGGACAGGGCGATCTTTCTCATAGAGTTGTCGGTCTTGGGCGGCTGCACCGTCAGCGCTCCTTTGGTCCGGTACGCCTGCTTGGAGATGGAGATCGTCATATTGTTCGTGTCCACATCCGACCACAGCAGCGGCACCAATTCGCCCTTGCGCAGTCCCGTGGTCAGTTCCAGGAAGAACAGAGGAAGCAGTCCTCTCTTGTCGGCGGCGGCGAGGTAGCTCCCAAGCTGCTCCTGGGTCAGCACCTTCATTTCCTTTTTCTCCGCTTTCGGCAGCTTGCATCCGTCCGCCGGATTGCGCAGGATCAGCCGTTCCTCTACCGCGCTGTTCAGGCAGGCTTTCAGCATATTGTGCATCCCCCGGATGTAGGAGACACTCAACCCCGGCTGTTTGTCCTTGATCTCTTTCCGGATTCTGCCGTTCTCCCGAAGCTCGTTGTACAGCCTTTGAATATCCATGGTCTGAAGCTGGTTCAGCTTGATATCGCCCAGCTTGGGACGGATGTGGGTATCGATGAACATTTTGTAGTAGATGGCGGTGCTCTCACGGATCCTGGGCTTGGCGTAGATTTCGTACCACAAATCCATCCACTCGCCCACCGTGTACATGCCTGACCGCTTGATATCCAGGTTTTCGCTCTCCGCGATGGCTTTCTTCAGTTTTTCCTTGACCTCTGCCTGTGTCTTGCCCAGGACATTCTTGATGATGGCCTTGCCGGTGACTGGGTCTGTCCCTGCGGTGTACCGTCCTTCCCAGCGGCCATCCTTTCTCTTTCGCAGGCTGCCTTCGCCGTTGGCTCGTCTTTTTGCCATATTATCAAACCTCCTTTGTTTCTGGTAGCACACACAATACCGTAATACTTGCGAAATAGCTAGTCACTAGACCTACCAAAAAACTCTGTAGAAATGACAGCATAATAGCCATAGTACCTACAAAGTTTTATCCCTCCTGCGAAGCTGCCTTATCGGGCACCGCAGGAGGGATTTATTTGTTTCTTTCGTTTTGTTAGTTATCGCCCTGCGGCATAGGCTTTTGCCGCAGGGCGGCACCGGAAAGGGTTTTCTTTGATTATAGCATCGCAATTTTTGATTTGTTGGACACAGGAAAGAATTGGTAAATCTCACAGTTGAATAAGTGAAACTTCTAAGCTACCATCACCCAAACGTGGGAGGTGGTGCTTATGAAAGAATGATCCGCATACTTGCTTACGGCAGGTATGCGGTTTTTTGTTCAGGATTATTTTGTGGATTTTCCTCCATGTTACAAGAATTGGGTACAATAAATATATCTGCCCAAAGGAGGAACCACAAATGGAAGAAAGAAGATTGAACAACGCACAGATTCAGGAATTTGCAGCGTATTTGGCTCGTGAGGAAAAGAGTACAGCCACCTGCGAAAAGTATCTGCGGGATGTGGGGTGTTTTGCCCGGTTTGCAGGAGAGCAGGCTGTGACCAAGGAAACGGTGGTGGCTTGGAAAAAGGAGCTGGTAGATCGGGGCTATGCGGTTCGCTCCATCAATTCCATGCTGGCATCTGTCAACAGCCTGTTTGCCTTTCTGGGCTGGCACGAGTGCAGGGTAAAGAACATCCGGCTCCAGCGGCAGACCTATTGTACCGAGGACAAGGAACTGACAAAGGCAGAATATTTGCGGTTACTGTCCGCGTCCAAGAAAAATGAGCAGTTAAACCTGGTGATTCAGACCATCTGCGGTACTGGAATCCGGGTATCAGAGCTGCGGTATTTTACCGTGGAGGCGGTGCGCTCCGGCGAAATCACAGTGAATTGCAAAAGCAAAACCCGGACCATTCTGGTTCCGGGCAAGTTGAAAAAGCAGTTATTGAATTACGCGAAGCGAAGGAATATCCATTCCGGTGCGGTTTTTCTGGGTAAAAGCGGAAAACCTCTGGACCGCAGCTCTATTTGGCGGCAGATGAAGCAGTTATGCACGGCCGCTGGCGTCAAGGAAAGCAAGGTGTTTCCCCATAATCTGCGGAAGCTTTTTGCTCGAACTTTCTATGGTATCGAGAAGGATATCGCTAAGCTTGCTGACATCCTGGGTCATAGCTCTATCAATACTACCCGCATCTATATTATGACCACCGGTACCGAGCACCGCAGAAAAATCGAACGGCTCGGGTTGATTATATAGGTAAAAAGAAACCCACATAATTCGTATTATGTGGCAGACAGGGTTTTGAAATTATCTAAGTACATAATTGTACGGATAAAATTATAACAGTATTTAGAGAAAAATGCAAGAGCAAATTATCATGTAAATGTAAAAAGGGCAGCACAAGGACACCCTCAAAGGAAGTTTTAGAAAACTCAAGTTTGAGGGTGCGCCTTTGTATGCCCACAAGCAAGGCATCAACCCCTGTTAAAGCCTTAAAAACAACGGATTTGCCACATAATACGAATTATGTGGTTTTTCATAATAGTGGCTACATCTCATAATACGAATTATATGGTGTGGGTATGAAAGAAAAAGATGGGGATTAGAAATGTGGCCAAGAAGCAGTCTTTGGATATAGCGGGCCAGCACTTTGGACGCCTCACAGCTGTCCGACCGACAGAGAAGCGTGTCTGCAGCAGTGTTGTATGGGAATGTCAATGCGAATGTGGAAATACGGCGTACTACTCGGTCAGTTATTTAAGAAGCAAGGCAAAAAGCTGCGGCTGTCTCCGAAAGGTATATGTCAGCAATCAACTGCACGATGTTACGAATGCCCGGTTTGGAAGGCTGACAGCCATTGAACCAACATCAAGACGGGACAGCAGCAGATCAGTCATATGGAAATGGCAATGTGACTGCGGAAAGATAGTGGAAAAACCGTTGAATGCGGTATTGTCTGGCAAAGTGCAAAGTTGTGGCTGTGTTCGTGAAGGAAAGCAACAGGAGATATATGAGAAGGGATTAAAGCCCGGATACATCATGGGAACCAATTTGCATATCCTGCGCCAAGATGATACCACACTGCGGTCAAACAATGTTACAGGTGTAACGGGTGTGTGCTACCTGTCCAAGGAAAACCGATATCTGGCACATATCCGGTTTCAGAGTATGAAAATTTACAGAAGATACCGCACATTGGATGAAGCGGCTGCGGCCCGGCAGAAAATGCAGATCATCCATCAGGAATTTCTGGAGTGGTGGGATGCCCTTTCAGAACAAGATAAAGAAGCGGCTTGTGCCCAATATGAAAACGAAAAAGCAACGCAGGCAGCTCTGCTAAAAAAGAAATTTGCGGAATTACTGTGAGCGTATGAAATAAGTACACTCTCTCAACCCCTAATTCCCACCGCTTAGATAAAAAAGAACAATCATAACGGAGATGAAATATATGAGCGTACAGACGAAAAAAATCACCGAAGAAAAGGTATGGATGAAATATTACTCCGAGGAAGCGAAAAACGCGAAGCTTCCCAAGTGTAAAGCCTTTGACTATGTACTGGAGCTGAATAAGTACCGTGTAAACGAACCGGCGCTCCACTACTATGGCGCAGATATTTCTTTCAAGGAGTTGCGTCGGAAGGTGGATGCCTGCGCCCGGTCCTTTACCGCCTTGGGCATAAAGGCGGGAGATATCGTTTCTTTCCTTTCCGCATCTATTCCTGAGACCATCGCCTGTGTATACGCATTGAATAAAATTGGCGCTGCCGCAAATACCATCGATCCCCGACTGGATGTAAAAACCATCAAGAAGATGATCGTGGAATCGGGATCGAGGATCCTGATGGTCATCGATATGGCGTTCCCCAAGGTCAAGGTTATGATGGACGAGATCGGTCAGGAACTGATCGTAGTACAGTCTCCCACCACTTCGCTGCCTTTGATGAAACGCATCCTGAAGGATCTGACCACCAAGAATGATATCCAGTACAGCAAGAAGATCATCAAGTGGTCTGATTTCATTACTAAGGGCATCGGTACCCGGTATACAGAAGCACCCTATGTAGGTGACGCGCTGGTGGCGATTACCTATACCGGCGGCACCACCGGAACCCCCAAGGGCGTCATGCTCACCAACGATTCCATGAACGCCGTGGCGCTGAACTTCATGCACTGTGATGTTTACCATCAGTATGGCGACCGTTATCTGGGTATTATTCCCATTTTCTCTGCATACGGCATGGTCTGCGGCCTGCATATGCCCCTGTGTATGGGCATGACCCTTGTACCCGTGCCCAAATTTGTCCCCACCTCCATCGGCAAGCTGGTGCGGCTCTATAAGCCAAACCACATCATCAGCACCCCCGTATTCATTGAACTGCTGATCAATAGCTCCGAGGTCCAGGGCATGGATCTGTCCTTCCTATATACCCTGGCTTGCGGCGGCGATTCCATGAATGAGGGATTGGAGCGCAGGCTCAATGAGTTCCGTAGGGAGCACGGTATGAAATATCCCCTGGCCCAGGGCTACGGTATGTCCGAACTGTCTGCGGCAGCATCCTTCTGTGTCAACCGTATCTATAAGGAAGGCTCCGTGGGCATTCCCTCTCTGACTGTCAATGTGGGTATCTTCGATCCGGAAACCGGCGAGGAGCTGGGCTATAAGCAGATCGGCGAGGTCTGCGTTACCGGCGCATCTATGATGAAGGGCTATTTCAACAAACCTGAGGAGACCGCCTATGTGATGCGTAAGCATGATGACGGTCAGATCTGGATCCATTCCGGCGACCTGGGTTATATGGATGAGGACGGCTTCCTGTACATCAAGGGCCGTATTAAGCGGATGATCACCCGATTTGACGGTCATAAGGTATTCCCCATCAATCTGGAGAGCATGATCACAGACCTGCCAGATATCCATAACTGCGCGGTGGTTGGTACCGACGATATGGAGCACAGTCAGGGCCAGTACCCCATGGCCATCATTGAGGTGATCAAGGGCGTGGATGTAGCCTCTACCTGCAAGAAGGTCTATGACTACTGTAATGTACACGCGGAGGAGCGTGGCCGTCCTGTGGCGGTGGTGGCAGTGGATAAGCTGCCTCTGACCCCCATGGGCAAGGTGGACAACAAAAAGCTGGAAGCTGAGTATAAGGACTTTGACTATATGCGCTGCTCCAAAAATCAGTAAGGTTCCATCAGGTTTTCTTTCTGTTACCTGTTGCTGCGAGGACGCAGGACGGATGCAAGTCCGTCCTGCGGTACCAAAAGCGGCGGGGCGGAGAGCACATTTATTCACGGCACCATCGCTATCGGAAGAATAGCGTGATGTAATAACAAAGGTGTACCGGCTGCAGCAACCCGGTATATCACAAAATCAACAGGAGGTAATTATGAAAGCAAATCTTTCAAGAATGCTCCGGTCCGGTCTGGCCCTGCTGCTTGTTTTTTGCATGGTAGCAGGCCTTGTTCCGACTATGGCATTCGCAACGGAAGCCGATGAGAAAAAAATCAATTATGTCTCTATCGGTGACTCCATGGCAAACGGTTACGGTTTTGTTGGCTATAATCAGACCAGCGATGACCGCGACGTTTATGACTTCATGACCGGTAAGGACATGTACGGTAATGGTGCATATCCCAACCAGTTTGCAGATTATCTGACTGGTTTGGGTTTTGAAGTGAACCATACCAAGCTGGCTACTTCTGCTATGCTGGCAGAAGACCTGCTTTATCTGCTGGGTGGCCGGAATGAGTTCAACGATGGTTGGAACGGCTATAAGGATTACGTTGGCACCTACACTGATGAAGAGATCAGTGCGCATGTTCAGAAAGCCGTCACCGAAGCGGACGTCATCACCATGGGCATCGGTAATGCTGCTTTCGGCGCATTCCTGATGCACAAGCTCACCGATGCCCTGGGTGTTTTCGGTGCTACCCTGGATGAGGACGAGAAGGTCAACTTCGAGGATGCCATCGGCGTTCTGGATCTGGATTCTGAGCAGTATGCTCTGGTTATGCAGGTTTACGGCATGCTGGAAGCCAAGCTGCTGGAGAACGTTCCCGCGGATATGGCCGAGGAGTACAACCTGGAAGACGTTGTTGATCTGATGGCCTATACCACCGCCAGCTTCGTTGTCAACTACAAGCTGGTGATCGAGAAGGTTCTGCAGATGAACTCCGACGTGGAGATGGTTCTGGTCGGTCTGCTGAACACCACCTACGGCATGAACATTACCGATGAAAATGGCAATGTGATCCTGCCCTTCGGTGATGTGATGGATTCTCTGTTCAGCACTCTGAACGCCTACATGGCAGGCCTGCCTGCTGTGATGCAGGCAATGGGTGTTGCCGAAGATGCTAATATCTACTATGCCAGCCAGCCCAATCCCCAGTTTATCTGCCAGGAATTCGAGAATCTGCTGAATAATAACTGGATCGCTGCCGATTCCCGCTTGGATGGTGCACTTATTCGCCAGCGTAACATCGATGCTTTCAATGGCGACCTGGCTCCCATGATCGGCTACGCAGTTACTGGTGCACCTCTGGCCCGAATTACTCTGGAAGATGTTATGACCACTAACCTTAGTAGCTGGGAGGGCACTCAGGAGGATCGTGATAAGCAGCTGTCCGTGGCTGTTTACCTCGCTATTGAAGAAGCAGTTGCTCGGAGCACTAACACCATGGATATCCCCCTGTCCGGTCTGGTCAAGATCGCAGGCGACCTGTCCTCTGTATTCACCGAGCTGGGCACTCCCCCCACCACCTCTCCCGAGGCAAGCCGCCAGTGGCTGCTGAATGGTTTGAGCACCGAGGAAACGCAGGGTATGTGCAAGATCTATGGCCTGTTCAAGGTGGGCAACGGCATGTCCGTCCATCCCACTCCTGCCGGTCATGACGAAATTGCTGGTTCCGTCATTGCAGCATACCGCAATCATACCGTTAAGGACGAGACCATTAAAAATGTCGAGATCCTGCTGAACGAGCTGTACAACCTGGTTGAGACCTATGGTCCCGAGGTTGCTGCGCAGGTCTGGGCACAGTGGGAAGAGTATGGCTATGTGGACGCCGTCGAGACTTCCATCGACGAGCTGAAGACCATGCTGGAAGAGCGCTATACTTACTACACTGAGACCGCTCTGCCCGCTATTGATGCTTCTGTGGAGAATCTGTCCGCACAGAAGGACGCTCTGACTGCTGAGCTGACTGCCCTGAAGGCAGAACTGGCTGCAAAGCAGGCTGAGCTGGAAGCTGTTGTAAACGGCGTGGAGATCGGTGATATCTATGTTCCCGACATCAAGATCGATGTGGAGCTGGGCAATAACACCCAGACCATCGTTCCCGGTAATGACTGCGCTGTGGACGGCGAGGATATCGAGGCCGAGCTGGAAGCTGCTGTTAAGGATATCGAGCACGCCATCGCTGTGATCGAGGCTCTGATCGCCGATGTGGAGGCTGACATTGCCGACATGATCGCTCTGGCTGAGCAGATCGCTGCTGCTGTCGCTGAGCTGGAAAAGACCATGGCTTCTGTGGCAGAGGCCGCTGAGGATGTGGAAGCCGCTGTCAATGCGGTTATCGATGTCATCAAGAACTCCGATGGCGTTGTGGACGCTACCGTTAAGTCCTTCGAGGCTGCCCGCGCTACCGCTGAGGCTGCTGTGGAGGTCCTGTCCCTGACCATGGCTACCGCCGAGGAGCTCATGGCCGATGTGGACACCATGATCGGGAAGATCGCAGCTGACGCTGAGGCTCTGTACAACAAGTTTATGAACGACCTGCCCGGCTGCATCGAAGCAATTCCCGATGAAGCCAAGCTGCTGATCGCTGGTTCTGTCTACGCAGTACAGCAGGCTTATGAAGCAAATAAGGAAGAGATCAAGGCTGCTCTGACTGCTGAGCTGACCAAGCTGGCTGAGGAGTACAACATCAACGAAGCAACCATCAAGGCTGAGCTGGACAAGCTGACCAAGGAGTATGAGGCAAGCAAGGCTGCTGTCGAGGCTGAACTGACTGCTATCGAAGCCAAGATCGCTGCTGAGGTTGAGACAAAGTTCGCCGAGATCGAGGCTGAGTACAACGCTCAAATCGAAGCTGCCAAGGCTGAGGCTGTTGCAAAGCTGGCTGCACTGGAGGAAGAGCTGAAGGACTATCAGGCTGAACTGGAGGCTCTGGCTGAGGATGCTGCCGAGGAAGTCAAGGCCGGTATTCAGGCTCAGATCGACCGTGTCAATGCGGACATCGCAACGGTTAAGGCTGATCTGGAGCATGCTGTTTCTCATCTGGAGAACGCTGCCGAGGAAGCTTACAACCAGATCGTTGAAGAGGTCACCAAGGTCTACGAGGAGACCGTTGCTGCTCTGGAGCAGAAGCTGGCCGAGCTGAAGGCTGCTTTCGACGAAGCTGTTGCAGCTCTGAAGCAGAAGCTGGAGGAGTTGAAGGCTGCATATGATAAGGCTGTTGAGGATTTGACCGCCGCCGCCGACAAGGCTATTGCCGAGCTGACCGATGCACTGAACAAGGCTCTGGAAGAACTTGGTAAGATCGGCGAGGCTCTGGCTGAGGAGATCAACGGCATCCTGTCCGCTATCCGTCAGGAGCTGGCTGACGCTCAGAAGGCTGTTGAAGAGATCCTGAAGGGCAACCTGGCTGCCATCGAAGAGCTGAAGAATGCTCTGATCGAAATGGGCGGCGAGGCCATCGTAGACGCTGTGAATTCCCTGATCGATGCCGTCATGGCTCTGATCGAGGAAGCTACCACCGCTGACCTGGTCATCGATGATGACTTCAAGTATGTTGCAATCGGCGACGGCTCTGCCGCTTCCGAGAGCTATGTTGACAAGCTGACTGCTGCTCTGAATGCTGAGGCAGCTGAAAATGGCGTTGACGAGATCGAGACGGTCAACTATGCAAAGGTTGGCAACACCGTTGCCGCTGAGCGTGCAAATCTGTCCGATGTTTCCGGTGCTGACCTGATCACTGTTGGTTTCTCCAATGTGGAATTCATGTCCAAAGCGATTGCCAACATGAGCGCCGGTGCTGATCTGGACTGGGCTGCCGTTGTTGGTGAAGAAAATGTTCAGTATGTGGATCAGCTGCTGGCAGAAGTAGCCGCAAAGATCGCTGAGGCTGGCATCGAAGGTGACTATGCCATTATGGCAAACAACGCTATCGAGGCTTATGCCTATGCTGCTGTTCTGTACGCAACTGAGCTTCCCGAGCTGGTCAATGAGATCCATGCTGTCAATCCTGACGCTGTGATTATCATTGTCGGTATGTACAACCCCATGGACGGTGTGATCATCAACCTGGGTGAGAACGCAACTCTGGACATCGGCGAGTATGTGGATTACCTGGTTAAGGGTGTTGGCGTCCACGGTGTTGCCTACTCCATCCTGACCGGCAATTCCATCTATGTGGATGCACCTGCTGTTCAGACCGTGAATACCGATACCGAGCTGGGCATTCTGGATCTGCTGACTCTGATGCAGACCGGCTGCGCCTCCCTGTATCCCAGTGCTGTTGGCGATGACTACATTGCCGCTGAGATCGCCGACGCTCTGAATATCACCTATGTTAAGAGCGAACCCGCCGGCCTGTGGGGCGATGCCGATGGAAATGGTGTTGTCAATCTGCGCGATGCTATGCTGATCATGAAGGCTGCCAATAATCATGAGGTCGATATTGATCGTGAAGTCTCCGATGTTACTGGCGATGGCAAGATCACCCTGGCCGATGCAATGTGGGTTCTGAAGCGTGCGAACGGACATCAGGATCTGTTCCCCGTTGAAAAATAAGACATTTACTTAAAGAGGAGTAACACGCAATGAAAAAAATTGTTTCCCTTTTACTGGCGGTCATGTTACTCGCCTGCCTGCCCTTGAGCGTATCTGCCGCCACGGCTGGTGACGAGGTTACCATTAACTTTACCGCCCAGAATCTTGGCTTTGCCGGATACGCAGCAACCGTAAACTATGATTCTTCCGCACTGGAACTCATCAGCATTTCCGCCAGCGGTATGTATGATGTGAACGGTAACTCCATTATGGTAATGAGCCTCAATCCCATTACCGACGCAAATCTTTTCACAGCAACCTTTAAGGTTTTGCCTGGTGCCGAAGCCGGTAAAACCTATAATGTGACTGCCACTGTTACTGAGGCATATGATGAAAATGTCGAGCCTGTTGCACTGAGCATTTCCGGCGGTTCCATCACCATCGACAAGCCTGTTTGTGAGCATGTATGGGATGAGGGCAAGGTTACCAAGGAAGCTACTTGTACAGAAGATGGTGTAAAGACCTACACCTGTACTGTCGCTGGCTGTGGTGAGACCAAGACCGAGACCATCGCTGCTACCGGCCACAGCTTTGGCGAGTGGAAGGTGACCAAGGCAGCTACCTGCACCGAGAAGGGCGAGGAGGCACGCGAGTGTGTCTGCGGCGAGAAGGAGACCCGCGAGATCGCTGCTACCGGCCACAGCTTTGGCGAGTGGAAGGTGACCAAGGCAGCTACCTGCACCGAGAAGGGCGAGGAGGCACGCGAGTGTGTCTGCGGCGAGAAGGAGACCCGCGAGATCGCTGCCACCGGCCACAGCTTCGGCGAGTGGAAGGTGACCAAGGCTGCTACCTGCACCGAGAAGGGCGAGGAGGCACGCGAGTGTGCCTGCGGCGAGAAGGAGACTCGTGAGATTTCTGTTGTGGAGCATGCACTGAATGCATACGGTAAGGATTCTACCCACCACTGGGCACTGTGTGATAACTGTGACTATGTCGGTGAGAAGGAAGCCCATAGCTATGATTACAACGGCGTCTGTGTCTGTGGAGCTACCAAGCCTGTTGTGGATGATCCCAATCTGGATGATGTTCCTCAGACTGGCGACATCACTCCTTACATTACTATGATCTTTGTTTCTGTTATGGCCCTGGCTGCTTCCGCTGCTTTCGTCCTGAAGCGTAAAGCTGTGAAGTAATCCATTACCTCTGAACTGGCGGTGGGTGGGAGAACCACCCACCGCCAAAGTATATATGGAGATATTTGCGAAATGAAGAAAAATGGACGTTATGAGTCGGGTAAAAAGAGAAGAAAAGCAAGTAAATTGACAGTAGTGCTTTCCTGTATTGCGGGAGTACTTGCGTTGTTAGTCTTGGTTATGATTCTTTTGATACCAACATTAGAGAAAGAAGTAGAAGAAACACAGCCGGAAGCACCCAGCACAATACAGACTGAGGAAACGCAACCGGTACAGACGACTATTCCTACGACAGAACCGGTTGTGGAAACAACCGTTCCGGTGGAAACGGAACCTGTGATGCTGCCGGAACTGGCAGGGATCTATGCGGATAACCCGGATATTGCAGGCTGGGTCACCATTGAGGGAACTGTTCTGGATTACCCGGTCATGTATACCCCGGAGGATGGGGAAAAGTACCTTTATAAGAATATCAATGGAGCCTTTGATGCCAACGGACTTCCCTTTATTGAGGATGATTGCAGCATGGATCCGGAGAGCGATAATATCATCATTTATGGCCACAACATGAAGAGTGGCAAGATGTTTGCTTCGTTGATGAATTATGCAAAGAAGGATTACTGGGAGGAACATCCGACGATCCGGTTCTCTACCCTATATGAAGAACGGGAGTATGAGATCGTGGCTGCTTTCAAGGACCGTGTTTATTATAAAACGGAAGACTGTTTCAAGTTCTACCAGTTTATCGATGCTGCGGATGAGGCCCATTTTGAAGAGGCAATGACCTATTTTAAGGAAAATGCCCTGTATGATACCGGTGTCACCGCCGAATATGGAGACAGGCTGCTTACTTTGGTTACCTGTGCTTACCATGTGAACAACGGCAGATTTGTCGTTGTGGCAAGGGAAGTACCTGCGGATGCGTGATATGGATGCGTTACTTTTTCTGACTTATTGACAGGCAGTTGATTTTCTCTATGTAACAATTTCAAGGGATGTCAGTTGTTTATTTCATTTCGATAGATACCGCCGGATAGTACTGCAAAGTACTGCCCGGCGGTATTGTTTATAAGGTCTGCCTTCGCTGTATTCATATTCGTAACTTCTGGAGCGCAGATCGGGGGTCTGTTTCTTTCTCAACCACGGATGCCCATTGCCATCTTCTTTTCTTCAATCTCACGGCGGTGCTTCCGGTCCATCCGGGGCCGGTGCTGCTGGGTCTGCTTCTGATCCTGCTCCTGGTAGATACGCCCAAGCTGGGCAATCAGGGAGGCAGTACAGGATGCAGCACCCCAGGTGTGCTGTTGATGAATTACCTGCAGCAAATTGGCGGCATACTCATTACCATGAGCCGCCGACTCCTTCAGATATTCCAGCCCCTTTTCCTGGTCCACACGGACAACGTTTCCGAAATAGTAGATCCTACCCAGCTGATATTCCGCAAAAGAATTGCCATTCTCTGCCGCCTGCCGGAAGTAGAGGATGGCCTTTTTGATGTTCTGCCAGCCTTCTTCCTTGAGATAGACCTTTCCGGCAATATAGGAAGCGAAGGTGACGCCGTTCTCTGCCAATTCCTCCAGAAGAGGCAGACCTCTGGCGATATCCTTTGGTACCAGTTTTCCCTGACACAGCAGCTTTCCAAGCTGGTACTTGGCAAAGGCATTGCCTTTCGCCGCGGATTCTTCCAGATATTCCACTGCTTTGGCCGGATCGTAGTCGGGGAATTCCGGCTTCAGATTCAGCTTACCGAGGCCATACAGAGCATCCGCATTGCCCAACTCCGCAGCCTTCTCGAAGTAGTACCGTGCCTTTTCCAGATCCACCTCTGTTCCGGTTCCGGTCATGTTCATGGAGCCTAAACGGTAGTACAGCTTATCATCTGCCATGGTTTCTTCCATGGCCAGAAATCCTGCGTATGCTTTGGCATACCACAGCCTGGATTCCTCCAGATTGACCTCCGTACCGATCCCATCCCGGTACATCTTTCCAAGTTGGTATTGGGCATAGGCATTGGGCTGCTTTTCATGGGTAGCTGCCAGATGATAGAGGGCAAACGCCTCTTCTTCGCTCTGCTCCACTCCCTGTCCCCGGAGGTACTGCCCGCCCAGGGAGTAAGCTGCGAATGGGTTTTTATCTTCCACCGCCTGTTGGAACCACTTGGCGGATTCCTCATAGTTCTGCTCTGTACCGTGTCCGTAAGCATGACACTTTCCAATTCGATACCGCAGGTATCCTTTCTTCTCCGCAGCCATTTCCGCCGTCTGAAAGGCTTCCTGGGCATCTCGGAACCACCGCTGTGCTTCTTCCTCATCTTCCTCGTAGCCTTGCCCCAGCAGGTGCATTCGTCCCAAATCGTAGCAGGCATATCCGTTGCTGCGGTTTGCTTCCATGAGAAGAAGGAGCATAGCTTTCTGGAAATCCGGCTTTTCTGTCCTGGTTCCATAGAGGTATTTTCGTGCCAGCTTGTAGTAGTCTGACCACCATTCTTTGCTGTTGGAACTGCGGTAGGGCGGCAATTCTTCCGGCTCCAGTTCCATCGGTTCTGGAGTATCTACAGTGGATTCCGGCTCCGTAAATTGTGGTTGAAACTGCTCCATCCAGTAGTTAGGATCTTCCATCGCTTCCATGGGCGGTTCCTCGCCGGATGGCAAACCGACTTCTACCATATCCTGCTGGGGTTCCATTTCCGCCGCCTGCCGGATGCCATTCACGATCTTCATAGCTTCCTGAATCACTGCGTTACGAATGGTCTTGAATTCCTTGTTCTGCTCCAGAGGAATCCGCTCCGGGAAGTGGTCAGTATAAGACCGCAATACATCCTCGCGCTGCTCATACCACAGGTCATAGAGCTTTCTGATTCTCTCATCTGATGCCAGTTCTGCCACGATCTCGTCCACGATTGCCTTTACATCGGTTTTCAGGTATCCGTAAACCTTCTTACCGGAGGTTCGGGAAAGCCGGCCGCTTAGGCTCACCAGCAGGGCTTCCACCTTGGAATTATGGTAGTTTCCGCTGTTGATCTGAGCCACGATTTCCGCAACGGAGTCCCGCCCTTGGGTGCGAAGCTGGTCACGGTACTCCGTCTGCTGCTCATAAATATGGAGCATATCCTGTGAGAAAATTTCCCTTGCAAATGTGGAGCGCATCTTCTCCACGCCTTTGTCCGACAGGTATCCTTCGCCGGGTACCGTAGAATAGGCAATCATGTGGATATGGGGGTGATGCCCTTCGTCATGGTAGGCGGCATACCACCGCAGATGGTCTATGGGTATCTTCAGATTCTCCGAGATTGTCATGGTCTGACTCCGCAGGAAATCCCGCCAGCGGCTGCCGTTATCGAAGCCCAACCGGGCGGCATCATCCCGCCGCAGAGAGAGGATTGTGGTGTAGACATGGCCGGTATATTCGTTCAGCTCCTGTGATACTTTATTTAGCTGCACCTGTACGCCTTCATCAGTAAAAAGGCCATGACTGCCGAACCGTTCTGCCCTGGGACGGGTGGCAATGTAGTCCGCATAAGTCTTGTTGTCCGCAACCCGGTCCATGTTTTCTTCCAGAGCGCAGGTGATGAACTCTGAGGCATTTCCTACGGTCTTTTCCCTGCGGTAGTCCTCGTATTCATGGCTTTCTTTAGCATCCGGAAAATCCCGGAGAATTCGCATGATCAGCTCCTGCTGTTTGAGCGTTGCCGGGGCATGACGCTGGGAATCATCGATCTTCTCCACCCCTTCACGGGTGGCGATATATTTGGCATAGCCGCCCATAGGCTTGCCACCGGCACCGGGCTTCATGTACTTGGATTTCGTAACTAATTTCGGCATTTCTTACCGTTTCTGGAGGTCATAGGCATCCGTAAAAGCATAAGAGCCATTGGTCTTTTTCACCTGGGATACGCACATCCCACGAAGCTGATCCAACTGCTCCCGGCTGATATTGCAGGTGGCAGCCACCACATTCATGGTGATTGACAGCTCCACGGCCAGTTTGAACAGGATTCTGCTGATCCGGTTGTCGCTTTCATTCACGATACCCTTCAGGGTGGACACGATAATCTTGGGCAGATAGTCCCCGGCATTTTCCGCTGCCAGATAGCCAACGTAGAAAAGTACCGCCTTTTCAATGAATTCACTCTGACTGGCACAGTTGTCCTGACCATACCATTGCCGCACTTTTTCCAGCGTGGATTCCCTGACCCACAGGGCAAATTTGCGTTTTCCCTCTTTGTTTTCGTTTTTATGATCCATCTATAAAACTTCCTCCTGTTCTTGTCGCAACCCCTGTCCTGACCCACGAATTACCGTTGGGACACTAAGGGTTATCCTGTTTATGACCCATAGCACCGCCGCCATCCCCGGAAATCTGACCCCGAGAGGGTAAATCCGAAAAACCGTTGCAGGGCGGGCATTGCCCGCCCCTGTGAACCGGGTGTGGGGCGTTTACGACCCACACCCTTTCTCCCGCTTTATTTTCGACCCAACTTTATTTGTCCTCAAAAAGTTCGGAAATCCCGGTTTCTGCAAATTGCCTGCAGTTTCTCTGCTGAGAGCAGGTTGCTGTCGGGTTTTTCTGTGCCTGTACTCACGGGGAATGGGTTACATCCCTACTTCCCCCAACAAATCGGGCATGGGGGCAACAGTGGCTTCACGGGTGGCTTTCGCTGTGTTTCCTCTCTGGCCTTTGAATCGGTGCGTACGGTGTGCGAAATTTGGAATACAGAGGTGGGGAGGAGTACTTTCCTTGCTGTGGGAGTAAGCACCCCAAGACCCCTGAAAACTGGGGTGAGAATCCGTAATGGTAATTTGTTTCCTTCGTTTTGCTACTTGCCGCTTGGCAAAATGATCCGATACCGGGTCAGATGAATAGAGGCAGTTCCTCCGGCTCGCTCAGGTCACGGTAGATCTCCGGGTTGTCCTGAGGGAGTAGTACGTAGACGTTGTTCTTGTATTTGCCGCTACCATGATGTTTCTTGATTGCGATCAGCTTGTGCTTCTCTAGCAGACTGATTCGATCCTGCACCGTACTCACGGCAATGCCCAACTTCTTACTCATCTTGTGCATCGTAGGCCAGCACTCACCACGACTGCCAGCGCAACATACCAGATAGGCATAGATCTTGAACGCGTACACATCCAGCGGCATATCGAACACAGAGTTGGGGAGCATTAGAAACTCTTTCTTGGGCGGGGTGTATTTTTTCAATCGGACACCTTTGCCTGAGCGTTCATCCATTCGATCAGCTTATCACGGGGAATGACAACGCGCTTACCGATACGGACAGCAGGAAAGGACTCGCTCTGAGCCAGTTCGTAGACCTTAGACTTGGAGATTCTTAAGACCGCCGCAGCTTCGTGCGCCTTGAGGGACAGAGGCAGATCTTCGATATTGGTGTATGTAGTTTTCAAACAGTTTCCTCCTTCGGTTTTGGATTGACAGACTTGCATCAAAACAAAACCGCCTTCGGAAAACATACTTGAACATTGGTTATCCTCCAAACAGAAAATGCGGAACCCTACTCTTTCTGAGTGAGGGTTCCGCTGATGGTTCATTCATCTAGGTAGGTTCTCTCGCCCGGAATAGAGTCCGTTGACTCTATTGTAGCAAAGGTCAACACGATATTTTCCGGGATGCTGTCGAAGACGTATGAACGTTTCATAAACTTTTGGTGAATCTATCCACTTGTAATTCGGGGCCATAAGAGTTAACATCACCGACAACCTTGGAGGTGGTGAACATGAAAAAATATATTGAGACTTTGAAAGCCCACATCGAACAGCACCCACCGAATTGGGGAAATGCCGACTCGGTTTTGGGAATGCTGTACGAATGTCACAACGAAAACAGCCCTTATGATAACGAACAGATCCGTGCGGACTTCAACGAACTGTACCAGCAGATGAATGGAATGCCGCTCCAGGAGATGGATAAGATCATCTACCCTGTGTGTACCTTATGCCGGGATCACGAGAAGGCTGGATTTATCGAAGGGATTCGCTTGGGTGTTCTCCTTGCACATGAATTGAGTGGGGTGGGGCTATGAATGAGATTGCCAATCGACTGAATACCTACATTCAAAGTCATCCCTTTGATGCCGGTGATAGTGGTTGCGAAACCGTTCTGGATCAGCTATATCAAGCCTATGCCGAATCCCACGAGAGCGATTCTGCGGAGATTGGTGATGGATTCAAGGAGTTGGAGGAATTTCTACACACCTTGCCGTTGGATGATAACAACGCAGTATTCAACCTCTGCTGCCGCCTGTGCAGTGCCTACGAACGTAAGGCTTTCCGCGATGGCATCCTCCATGGTGCGCATTTGATTTCAGAGATAAAAAGTGAATATATCTCTCCATAGTAGTGTATCAGTGAAGGGCTTTTAATTGTTCTTTTCGTTTTGTTACCTACTGTCTGGCGGCAATGGCTGATGCCGTGAGGTAAAATGTCCCCAAAAACAGATTCAGTACCTGGTTACCGGCTTGGTGACCGGGCGCTTCTTTTTGACCCAGATTCTGACCCAGAACAGGAAATTTTAGTATGGACGGAGCGGCACCAACGGGAAAATTTATCGTAAATACCCCGACCAAACAGCACCAAATGGACGCTTTAGCGCCGAAAAAACGCCCTGACCTATCCTTCTAAGCAGTAGGTCAGGGGTTCGAGTCCCTTCTGGCGTGCCACACTTTTTCAGCGAATTTCATATGGTGGATATAGCACAGTTGGTTAGCGCGTCAGATTGTGGCTCTGAAGGTCGTGGGTTCGAATCCCATTATCCACCCCATAAA
>JAZQEP010000010.1:0-14056 GCA_045539075.1 Faecousia sp.
TCATCCGTGATCTGAATATCGTTTCCGGCGAGTCTGTCTCCTTCCGTTTCAGAGATACAAACATCCGATCCTGGCTGCGGGATGTGGGCAGTGTATTGGAGCTTTATGTATATAAAGCCTGTCTGGATGCGGGTATTTTCATCCCGGAATCGGAAAGAGACTTTCTCTCCGGAAACAATGTCGAGATCACAAAGGAAGCCGATGCTCTGAAAGGCCTGCAATGCTTCTTCTTTTGCGCTGATCCTACCGCCCCGTTCACCCTTTACGACATAGTTTCCCTGAACCTGCATAGGAGGAACCTGCCCATACTCAGATGGGGACACTCTCTGCATATAAGTAATGATATTATTCCAGTCACGGCGATACTGCAGGAAGCAGTCGAAGAACGGATCGATATCGTCCAAGTATTTCTTTAGAACTAAGTTATCTACCCGACCGGGGAGCAAGGTACCGCCTGCCATGAGGAAGAAATCCTTTACAGAATACTGAATATCGCAGGGCAGATTTTCTGCAAACTCTGCTCCGGAGATGTTGTAGAACCGATTCTTTCTCCGGGAGTATGTGAAAACACGCACATTGGCCTTTGCAGCAAAAAGACCTGCGGCAAAGAGTTCCGCGTCACTGCCGCCCGTAACATCCATCGCGCAGTCTGGATACTTTTCGCTGATCGCCAGAAGCTGCCGCAAAATACGATCTACCTTATAGAGACTCGCTTCCAGAAAAATCAGTTCAGGGTTCCAGCCACGATGCCGGAAAAAGTCACCGATCTGTTCCTGCTGCTCCCGGTTTTGTGCTACCTCTGTTGGACATAAATAGACAATTCGCTGAGGGCGGAACATATCAGCAGCCAGAACATTTTCAATGGCTCGTTCGTCGTAAAGTTCAATCAAAGTATTCATGGAGTGCCTTGCCTTTCTGTGATGCATTGAAAAAGGGTGTTCAAATACAATTACAGTATACCGCAAAATATGTCTGCACTCAAGTAGAATAAATGGATATTATCTTGCGTCCCTTGAAGTTAAATAGCCAAGCAGCAGAAACTAAATCCAGAACATCAGCGACCATAGAGTAGCCATAGTTTTTGATAGAAACAGCACGATAGAATTGACGATGGGCGATAGGCTCATCGAGGCATATCACTTCCATCATGGCGGCAAAAAAGAGTATTACTATCTTCGATCCAAAGTGGACTGGGATGTCATCAAAAGCAAGCTGGTCTTTGACGCGGAAAGACCTGTCGACACCACCCAGCTCTGGCCGGAAATGCAAGTACACTTTGATGTTCCCGAGTTAGATGAACCCATATTTGCTGTTCGAAATAATCTCCATGTATGGGACATCGAAACCGGAGATACATTACGTGCTTCCGGCAACAGTGATTCTACAAGCGGTGTGTCCGGTGTGAATCCCACACATGCACAACTTGTGTTCGACATGCCGGTATCTGAGATCACCATTTGGATGAGAGAATGGAATTCCACCGTTCAGACATCAATATCTCTGTAAGTTGAAAACAGATGTCGAGATTCGTTTGCATTTTTCTTTTCATATGGAAAAGAAAACTTAATGTGAAGCTCGGTCGAGCCGTCGCCAGCAACGCTCATTCGCGTTGCATTTAAGAGTTCGAATCTCTCATTCAAAAGAAAAAAGCAGAAACAGTGAATACTGTTTCTGCTTTTTTGGTCCGAGTGTCGAGATTCGAACTCGAGGCCTCTTGAACCCCATTCAAGCGCGATACCAAACTTCGCCACACCCGGATATTTAGTTGCGTCCTCAGCGGACTTGGATATACTAGCACAGCTTTCCAAAAAAATCAAGTCCTAATTTTGATATTTTTTATTTTTTGCCGCACCGGGGCTCGATGCGGCAAAAATTTTAAATCATGAACAACTCTTTAATCACACATTCCCAGGCATTATGGATTTCTTTATCACAATCACGAGCGTTATCCTGTATTCGCGCACACATAACGCGCTTCAGAGGCTCAAAACCCGCAATGGGCTGTAAATTGCCATCCATCAGATAGCAATCAAAGAAATTGCCCTCTACATTCTGTCCGAGAACATCTCGCCATATGCACACCTCCCACACATCCGGGTATTGGGTGGGGAAAATCTGACAGGTCATATCCGGGTCAAACCAGGTATACCCCCTCGACGTAAGTGCAGCCCCATCGATACAGCCACCAACATAATTCAGCAGATCCATAGGCACCTGCGGACGGTAAGGATAGTGAGGATAGAGTTTTTTCCAGTAAGGAGTTCTGCACAGGGCTGCAGCAAAGTTTGATACTTTGGGATGCTCTACAGTCTCCAACGCTGTGCAATCGTAGAAAGCATAGGGATCCAGATGCACAAGGGTGCTGGGCAGCTTCACATGCTTCAGGCCCCTACATCCGGCAAATGCGCCGAACTCGATGCACCTCACGCCTTCGGGAATCTCAATGGATTCCAGGCTGATGCAGTTCTGAAATGTACACCTTTTGATCATTTGCAGTCCGGCTCCAAAGTGTACCCGCTTCAGATTGATACAGTTTGCAAATGTATCCTCTTCCAGCACCGTCAAAGCATCCGAAAAAACAGCTTCCTCCAGTGACGTACAGCCAAAAAACGCATAGTGTTGGATAGCCTCCAGATTTTTAGGAAAAGAAAAGCTTTGCAGACCTGCGCATCGTTCAAAGGCAGAGTTGTGGATGCTTTTAACCGTTTCCGGAAGCTCTACAGATTTTAAGCTCCGGCAACCGCGAAAGGTCTCCATGGCGATTTCCCGGGTCCCATGTGGAAGGACCACATGAATGAGATTCTCACAGCCTGCAAACACCCGGGATGCCATCTGATAAATTCTATCCCGAAATTGTACGCTTCGGATGACGCCGCAATTGGCAAAGGCTTCGGGGCCGATCCAGTCGCACGCCGGCAAAACGACCCCTTCCCCCCCATCCGTCAGATCCAACGGGCCGCAGTCTTCTCCCTGGATAAACCCAGTGACCATACCGGATCGGAATTGAATCGTAAAATCATAATGCGCCATTTCTTTCGGGTAGTCCTTAGCTCTCTCCTCTTCAACAAATTCGTCGGTTAGATCATCCCGAATACCACTCATTTTGATTTTTGATTCAATTGTCTCGATCAAGCCCTTATGATTTGTGTCCATAAATTTTACTCCTTCCTTATTGTCGTCTGCTATTATTTTAAAGGAAGAAGTTCTGTTTTCAAGGATTATACATATAATATAATAAATAACAAACTCAATTTGTTCTTGTTTTGTCTAATTTCGTTTGGTCCGAGTGTCGAGATTCGTTAGCTTTTATTTTCCCGATGGGAAGATAAATTATTGTGTGGCGCCGTCGAGCCGTCGCCAGCAACGCTCATTCGCGCCGAAATTATACGTTATTATGACACTATGGATATTACGCGGGTAGTGGTCCGAGTGTCGAGATTCGTTTGCATTTTTCTTTCCGAAGGGAAAGAAAAATTATTGTGTGGCTCCGTCAAGCCGTCGCCAGTGGCGCTCATCCGCGCCACATTTAAATGTCCGAATCTCTCATCTGAAAGAAAAAATCCAGAACAGCCGTTGCTGTTCTGGATTTTTTGGTCCGAGTGTCGAGATTCGAACTCGAGGCCTCTTGAACCCCATTCAAGCGCGATACCAAACTTCGCCACACCCGGATATTCGGTTGCGTCCTTAGGACTTTGATATACTAGCACACCTTGTCGGAAAATGCAAGCACTATTTTTTATTTTTTGAATCTTTTTTGTAAATCCCTTGCAGGAAATGGTTTATCATGGTATTTTATATAAAGACACTAATATGGAGGTATATCCACCATGCGGACCATGCTCTTCATTCTCGCGGGCATCAGCGCAATTCTGCTGGTGATCGCATTTCTTGTAACCAGATCAAGACCATTTGACAAGCGCAAAAAAAGGACCATCAGCCCCAAAGTGGCGGTTCTGATCTATTCCTGTGTTTTGCTGCAGTTATTTATCACTGCCCTGGCAGGCGTAATCTATGCCGAATCCTCTACCGTGCCTTCCCTTCAGCAGTCCGGAGAGAACCCGGTGCATCAGTCCCAGCCCGATCCCACCGAATCTTCCGTAACCGAACCGACGGAAGATCTCAGGCTCAATTTTCATCCCACCGGAAGCAAGGATGCGGACCCCGCCAATTTCTCCGTAACCTGGGAAATCATGGAAGGCCAGGAATCCATCGAACACTATTCCCGCCCGGACCCTATCTGCTTCGAACTGGACAGCGAATACTTTGCCCTGCCGGGCATTGCCACCTTCCGGGGCAATAACTACCGTGACAACGCAGTCTACGGCACTGCCAAAATCGAGCAGGAAACCATGGGTGTGGCCTGGAGCCACAGCATCGGCAGTCTGAATAAATGGGGCGGCTGTGCCTGGACCGGTCAGCCGCTGCTGGTGCAGTGGGATGATGAGACCAAGTACATCATGCAAAATATGTACAGCAGCAAGAAGGAAAAGGACGGCCTGGTGGAAGTGATATACGCCACCCTGGACGGCTACATCCACTTCTACGACCTGGACAACGGCTCCCAGACCCGGGATCCCATCAACATGGGCATGAACTTCAAGGGTGCCGGCGCGCTGGACCCCCGGGGTTATCCTCTGCTGTATGTGGGCTCTGGCCTGTACCTCAACGGAAAAGCCCCCCGAATGTTCGTGGTGAGCCTCATCGACGGCAAGATTCTCTACGAGTATGGCCACGAGGACGATTTTGCTATCCGGGACTGGACAGCCTTTGACTCCTCCCCCCTGGTAGACGCGGAGAGCGACACACTGATCTGGCCCGGTGAATCCGGTGTGCTTTATACCATCAAGCTCAACACCGAGTATGACAAAGAGGCAGGCACCATATCCGTCAATCCCGACGAGCCTGTAAAGACCCGCTACACCAGCTGGTATTCCGAAGAGGATGACCGCTACTTAGGCTATGAGGCCAGCAGCGTGATCGTGGATCATTATCTCTATATTTCCGAAAACGGAGGTCTGTTCCATTGCGTTGATCTGAACACCATGGAGCTGGTCTGGACCCAGGACACCAAGGACGATTCCAATTCCTCCCCCCTGTTTGAGTGGGGCGATGACGGAAGGGGATATCTCTACACCGCCCCCTCCCTGCACTGGACGGCGGAGGGCCACGACGGCAGCATATCCATCTATAAGCTGGACGCCTCCACCGGCGAAATCCTGTGGGAATATGAAAAAGACTGTGTCCGCTACGACGATATCGCCGGCGGTGTTCAGTCCTCTCCCCTGATCGGTCGGGAGAACTCCAACATCAGCGGACTAATCATCTACTCCATCGGCCGGACACCTTCGGCTTACCGGGGTGTTCTGGTGGCCCTGGACAAGGACACCGGCGAAAAAATCTGGGAGATCTCCTCCGGCAACTACGCCTGGAGCTCCCCCATCGCCCTGTATACCGACGACGGCCATGCTTACATCTATCTGTGCAACGCCTCCGGCGTATCCCGGCTCATTGACGGTTCCACCGGCGAGGTACTGGCAACGCTGAACTTCGGCCAGACCGTGGAGGCCTCCCCCGTTGCCTTCGGGAATATGCTGGTCATTGGCTCCCGGGAAGCGGTGTACGGCATCAAAGTATCCTGATACATAAAAAGACCGAAGCAGAAGCTTCGGTCTTTTCTTATGCATTTTTCGGGAATTATTCTCCCCGCTCACTGCTGACCACCTTGCCGATGTTCCACAGGTGTGCGACAGTGCGCTCGGCCTCTGCCTTCTCCGCCTCACTGTTGTA
Organism: Faecousia sp.; assembly: GCA_045539075.1. GTDB lineage: Bacteria > Bacillota > Clostridia > Oscillospirales > Oscillospiraceae > Faecousia. The sequence goes on from JAZQEP010000010.1 coordinate 5,788, forward strand.
TTCCACATAGATGGTGTGGGCGCTGCAGTCGCAGCACTCCACCTGGACATTCCAGCCGCCCTCGTGGGAGATCATACCGACGCCCCGGCAGATGGGGCATTCTTCCAGAATAATGTTTTCCATAGTGTTTTTTCTCCTTATCTGAAAATGTGTTCATTACTATCGTAGAGATTGACCCGCTTAACGCGCACATGGTCCGGTGCGTACTCCGGCAGATATTTATAAACCGCAGCGGCCAAAAGCGTGGGGTTCAAACTGGGATTCTGGCAGCAGACCCTGGCTGTAATCCGAAGTGTGCTGGCATCCAGAGAATCCACCCGGATGTTCTTGATCATGGGCGCGATATCCTGCTCCACGGGACCGTTTTTTCCCTTCTTCTCCACCACGATGCTTTCCCTGCAGAACAGGCTGCTGATAGCACCGTGGGCACCGCAGAAATAGATATCGTCATATTCCAGGTCCACCGTGCAGTCCAGATACGCCAGATTCTTAATCTTAGCGCAGTTGTCGTAGGAGTGCACTACACGGATGCCATCCACCAGCACCCCATTGAGGCGGGATACAATTTCCTTATGGGAGGGCTTCTCCTCCCCTTCCAGCTCATATTCCAGCAGCTCACATACACTCTCCACACCCACGGAAAGGGGCAGCGCGATGGAGACTGAGGGGCGGGGATTGTAACCCTGTGTGTGCGTCAGCGGCAGTCCCGCGCGCTTGAAAGCACGCTGGAACAGCCGCATCAGGTCCAGGTGGGAGATCCAAACGGCGTTGCCGGTCTTTTCAAAAAGAAGTCTAGGCATCGCACTCCACCTCCTTCAGCAGGCAATTGGCACCGCAGCCGGAACAGCCGTGGCGGCAGTCCGGGGTTATTTTCTCCTCGTAAGCCCGATGGCGTTCCAGGCGCAGGAACTTCTTGCTCACGCCCACATCGATGGTATCCCAGGGAAGAATCTCATCCTCGCCAAAGCCCCGGACGGTATAGAATTCCGGGTCGATGCCGCAGGTATTCAGGGCGTCAAACCAGATGGAATAATTGAAATACTCGTCCCAACCGTCCAGCCGGGCTCCGTTTTTCACCGCTTCCTCGATCACGGCACCCAAACGCCGGTCTCCCCGGGCAAACACAGCCTCCAGGCGGCTTAAGTCCGGAGCATGGTAATTATACTCCACATAACGGGGATTTAGCCGGTTTTTCAGAATCCGGCAGCGGTGCAGGTACTCCTCCGGGGTGATCTGCTTCTCCCACTGGAAGGGAGTATGGGGCTTGGGAACAAAATAGGCAGTGGCCACGTGGATGCGCAGTCCCCGCTTCTTGACGCCGGCATTTTCATGCCAGAGCTTGATGATCTTGTTCACCAGTTCCGCAATACCCAGCACATCCTCCTCCGTCTCCGTAGGCAGGCCCAGCATGAAGTAGAGTTTCACATTGTTCCAGCCGCCGGCGAAGGCGTTGGCGCAGGTACCCAGGATCTCATCCTCAGAAAGATTCTTGTTGATCACGTCCCGCAGCCGCTGGGTTCCCGCTTCGGGTGCGAAGGTCAGGCCGCTCTTACGGACGGTCTGAAGCTTCTCCATCAGTTCCCGGGAGAAGTTATCCGCCCGGAGAGAGGGCACGGAGAGGCTGATCCGGTTATTCTGGCAGTAAGGGATCAGTTCATCCGTCAATTCCTTCAGCCCCCGGTAGTCGGAGGTGGAAAGGCTGGAGAGGGTGATCTCATTATGTCCGGAATCGGCCATGGTCTCCACCGCCTGGCGGTAGAGGACCTCGGGACTCTTCTTGCGGACCGGCCGGCAGGAAAATCCCGCCTGGCAGAACCGGCAGCCCCGGATACAGCCCCGGAAAACTTCCAGATTGGCCCGGTCGTGGACGATTTCCGTGGAAGGCACGATCATTTTCGTGGGGAAATAGGCCTTGTCCAGATCCTCCACGATACGCTTGGTGATCTTACCAGGGGCACCGTTCATGGGTACGATGGCACTGAGTGTTCCATCCTCATGATATTCGTGGCAGTAGAAGGAAGGGACGTAAACACCGGGAATCTGAGAGACCTCCTGCAGAAAACGGTCCTTGCTCCAGCCTTCCGCCTTGGCCCGGTCGTACAGCGCAACGATCTCCACAGTACTGTCCTCGCCCTCTCCCAGAGAGAAAAAGTCGATAAACTCCGCCAGGGGCTCGGGATTGAAGGCGCACACGCCACCGGCAAAGACGATATTCTTAAGACCATGGCGGTCCCTGCTCTTCAGAGGCACTCCGGCCAGATTCAGCATATTGAGCACGTTGGAATAGGCCATCTCATAGCCGATGGTGAAGGCGATCATGTCAAAATTCTTCACCGGATCCTGGCTTTCCAGCGCCCACAGGGGCAGATCATGCTCCCGCATGGCCTTTTCCATATCCCCCCAGGGAGCAAACACCCGCTCGCACCAGACGCCGTCCATCTCATTCATAACGCCATAGAGAATGCGCATACCCAGATTGGACATACCGATCTCGTAGGTATCCGGGAAACAAAACGCAACACGGACACGAATATCTTCCGGCTTCTTCTTGATCTCATTATACTCTCCGCCGGTGTAGCGGGCAGGCTTCTGCACCGTGGGGAGTATCCTTTGCAGCAGTTGGTTCATGGTATTACCTCGCAAACAATAGTTACAGCTATTGTACAGCCAGATCCGCTTCTTTGCAAGATAATTTTCCCGGAAGCCACGCAAGCAGCAGCATTGCCAGCGGAAACACAGATGCAGTCCCCAATTTGCTGTGCCTATACAGCCATATCCCAAATATCCCAGTCATCACCAAAGTGACAATCTCCATAATTTTGCACATCTGCTCCGAAAGCAGGCACCGGGCAACCCTGCCCCCGTCCAGTGGGTACACGGGAAGCAGGTTAAATAACCCCTGTATAAGCCCGCATACCGCCATTTCCGGAAAACACCGGGCAAACCAGGTTAAGCACAAACTGCCCATAGGACCTGCCAGAGAAGCCAAAGCGCCTCTGAATCGCAGCATGGGGCTGGAATTCAGTACCGTACCCATAGGGGCAACTGTGATACTCAGGATCCTGCCTCCCAGCAGATACACTGCCCCCATGTGGGCAAGCTCATGGATCGCGCCGGCCAGCAGAGCGCACATCCACCAGCGGACCGGAAGTATCAAAACTGTAAGAGCGGCGAAGAAAAATGCTCCAGGCTGTATGCTGACCTTATGCCCCATGGATCACAAATCGGCAAAAGGCCTCCACCGCCTGCCCTACCGGCGCGCCATTTTCCAAATTCTCACGCAAAATATGAAATGCCTGCGTCGTCACAGCGTCATCACCGGGAATCAGCCAATTCCGGAGTTTTTCTGCACCCTCCGGCCAGAAAGCACCGACTCCCAATAAGCACAAACCACCCCCCACTGCCAGAAGAAACGGAAAACGCCCGGATTTCTCCCGGCTGATCTCATATTTTCCGCCCAAATCATCGTACTCAATCCGGTACCCCATGATAATCACCTCAGGTTAGTCTATGCCGAGACCAAATGGAAACATGTCCCCGGGTTTGACATACATTCTTTCTTCTGCTATGATGACAAAAAAGGAGGGCCATGCCTATGCAGGATATTCACGATCAGGTTCGAAAAGACTATCGGCAGATTCTGTCGGATCCAAAGAATTCCATACTCACCGTGACTGCGGAAGCAGATGATGTTTCCTACTCTGTAGGCTACACCCCGGAAGAACTTGCATCCGTTCCCCGGGAGGCCAATCTTGGCCTGGGCTGTGGAAATCCCCTTCGCGCAGCGAATCTTCAGCCCGGAGAAACCGTCATCGATCTGGGCAGCGGTGCCGGCCTGGACACATTTCTTGCCGCCAACCAGGTCGGCCGCCGGGGCAAGGCTGTGGGTGTGGACATGACGCCGGAAATGCTCAGCACCGCCCGCCGCATTGCAAAGGAAAACCGCATTCGGAATGCGGAGTTTCGACTTGGAGAAATTGAAAATCTCCCGGCAGCGGATAATTTTGCCGATGTGTGTATTTCCAACTGTGTCATCAATCTATCCCCCAACAAGGGACGGGTCTACCGGGAGATCTACCGGGTTCTGAAGCCCGGCGGCCGGATATCCATCTGTGATATTGTGATCATGAAGCAGATTCCTGAGCAAATGCGCAACGATCCCAATATGCACTCCTGCTGAGTCAGCGGCGCATCTTCAGTTGAAGATCTGACCCGTCTCATCCGTGCAGCAGGATTTGAGGAAGTATCCGTCCGTGAAAAGCCCGTATCCCGGGAATATGAAGAAAAATGGGGCAGCGGCCTTTCCGTGGGTGAATACATCATGTCCTCCACCATCACTGCCAGAAAGCCAATGAACTAAAAAAGACCGCCTTGCCAGGCGGGCTTTTTCATATTCAGAACAACATAGAAAATGGCAGCAGAATCAGAAGTCCTGCAATATTGGCACCGAGAAATACAACCATAAATTTACCGATTTTCGCTCCCGGCCAGCGCAGATAGAGCTTCAGCGTAATCAGACTTGCCAGTGACGCGATGGGCGTGCCCAGACCGCCGATATTCACGCCTGCCAGAAGCGAACGCCAGTTATCCGTAAATGCGGAAAGTAGCACCGCGGCGGGCACATTGCTGATGACCTGGCTGGCGCCCACAGCCGTGAGCAACGTATTCCTTCCCAGCAGATTCTGAAGGAATGTACGGATTGCCTCCACCCTGCCCAGGTTTTCCGACACCACAAAGAAACAGACGAAGGTAAGCAGCAGCATAAAGTCTATCTGCCCAATGAGCTTTCTGTCCAGAATCAGCAGTGCAATCACCACGACTGCAGTTGTAACAGGATACGCAACCACCCGAAAAACCGTCAGCAGACACAGAATGAAGAGGGCTCCGTAGATAATCAGATCACGAAGACTGCTGATCTGCTGAGACTGCAGTTCCCTGTGAGGCAGGATCTTGGGAAGTGCCGGTGCAGATGCCGCAATGAGAGATACAAGGCTCAATCCTGTCAGCGGAAGCACCACAGAAAAGAATTCTCCGGCACTTAAATTGTATGCCGCGTAAAGGTACAGGTTCTGAGGATTGCCCACAGGGGTTGCCATGCTGCCAAGGTTCGCTGCCACGGTCTGCAGCACGATCACAGGGATCATATGCTTCTCGCAGCCAAGGTCCGATAACAGCGCCAGCGTAAAAGGAACGAACACCAGCAGCGCCACATCGTTTGTCACCAGCATGGAGCTGAAGAAGGGCAGCAGCACCAGCACAACCGCCAGCACCCGTCCGTTTTGGATACGCCGAAGGAGCTGATAGGTCAGCCACTGAAAAGCACCCAGGCTCTTGAAACCGGCCACAACGCCCATAAGGCACAGCAGCAGACAAAGTACCCGAAAATCTATGTAATGCAGATACTCTGGGTCCGGCGGAACCACCATCATGCTGGCAAAGGCGCACAAAGCGGCAATGCACAATACAGCTTCTTTCTTTATATATTCCAGGATCTTGGAAATCATAAAAATTCCTCCTCTTTCTACCTATTCCTCATCAGCTTGAATGAGATTGCTGTGATACTTTATCTTTCCAGCCAGCACATCATCATAGAAACCCTGTTTCCAGTCGATGTAGGCAATGGCATCCTCGATGCGTTTACGCTCTGATTCCAACACTTTCTGCTTGGCTTCCAGAATCACTTTTCGCTCCGGGATTGTACTTTCGCCACGTAAACAAAGCGCAAGATATTCCTTCATTTCGGCAATACCCATATTGCAGTTTTTCAGGCAACTCAAAGAGTTGATCCAGGCAATGTCCCGGTCATCAAAAATCCGGCGATTGCTGCTGTCCCGCTTCACGTTAGGTACAAGGCCCTGATTACAATAGAACTTGAGGGTTTCATAGGAAAGGCCGGTTTTCTTACAGGCCTGTTTCATAGTATACATATTTGATCCTCCGATTTTGGTAATACTCACACTTGACCGGTAGCAACTACCGCATAGTATAGTTGTATTGTATCATAACCAACCATCGCGCACAACAAAAAATGAGGAGTTTTTGACATGAATCACTTTTTTCCTGAAATCAAGAAAAATTTCGGCTTTGGGTGTATGCGCTTTCCCATGGTCAACGGTGAAGTGGATCTGGAAGAAACCAGCCGCATGGTGGATGCCTTTCTGGATGCCGGCTTCAACTATTTCGACACCGCCCACGGTTATCTGGGTGGCAAGAGCGAAACTGCGCTGCGCAGCTGTCTGACCTCCCGATATCCCCGGGACCGCTACATTCTGACCAATAAGCTGTCCAGCCATTTCATTTCCGGAGCTGAGGATATCCGGCCTCTGTTTCAGCAGCAGCTGGAAGCCTGCGGTGTGGACTATTTTGATTTCTACCTGATGCATGCCCAGGATAAGAACAGTTTTCGGAAATATAAGGAAATCCGGGCCTATGAAATATCTCTGGAGCTGCTGGCAGAGGGCAAAATCCGCCATTTTGGTATCTCCTTCCACGACCAGGCCCATGTTTTGGATCAGATTCTGACGGAGTACCCTCAGATCGAAGTGGTGCAGATCCAGCTGAACTACGCAGACTTTGATGATCCTTCCGTTCAGTCCGGCAAGTGCCTGGAAGTTTGCCGTAAACATGGAAAGCCTGCCATCGTTATGGAACCGGTCAAGGGCGGATCCCTAGTGAAGCTCCCCGAAGAGGCTCAGAAGGTGTTTGACGCACTGGGCGGCGACTCCAATGCAAGCTACGCCATCCGCTTTGCTGCCAGCCAGGAGGGAGTCATGATGGTTCTTTCCGGTATGGGAGATATGGCCATGATGGAAGACAACATCGGCTATATGAAGGACTTCCAACCTCTGGATGAAGAGGAATCCGCAGCCGTTGACCGGGTATGCACCATTTTCCGCTCGCTGGATGCAATTCCCTGTACCGCCTGCCGCTACTGCACGGAGGTCTGTCCCCAGGGTATCGCCATCCCGGATCTTTTCTCATTGCTGAATGCCAAGCGGATCTGGAACAACTGGAATACAGAATACTACTACAACAATATCAGCACCAAAGAAGGCACCAAAGCAAAGGACTGCCTGGGGTGCGGTGCCTGCGAGGATATCTGCCCCCAGCATCTGTCCATCCGCGACCTTCTGAAGGAGGTATCCAAAGAGTTCGACCGTTAACATGTCACCGGACACTTTTTACACCGGTGTATGCACTGGTGCCGGCCTTTCGAATCCTGTTACAGATTAAAAATCCGGTGACCATGAGTGCGGTCACCGGATTTTTGGTCGGAGTGAAATTATGAGTTTCAAAGAGCAAACAAACATAATATGCGTCTACATCCCTACGGGATGCATCCGCGTATTATGGAATTCGAACCCGAGGTCTCTTGGACCCGAAATCGCCCAAAAGAAAAAACTAATTCCAACACGTCCATTTTGTGCGATTACGTCCATAATCAGATGTTTTTCAAACTATCATGTCCAACTTATCCATACGGTTCCGAACGGCTTTGGATCACGGTTTGGGTCAGCCAAAGTTGCCGCTGTGCCAAAGTCGGAGTTTTGGGTATTTTTTAGACCGTTACAAATAGGTCGGCTGTGACGCACAGAATACCATACTTTTCAGGTTTTACAAGTAAAAAAGTATCTGAATCATTGACGTGGAACAATATACTATAGCGCTGTCCGGTGACAACAAAAAATACGAAGTAATAATCTAAAGCACCTTATAGCTTGAGCATACGGTAACCAATTCCTATGTGGGTCTGGATATACTGAGCATCCTGGTCTTTTTCTATTTTCTTTCTCAGCGTCGCCATATGTACCCGCAGGGACGCCATATCGCTCTCCCAAGAGCTTCCCCATATCTTGTCGGTCAGATATGTATGGGTCAGCACCTTGCCTGCATCCTTGGCAAGCAGGCAAAGCAGCTTGTATTCAGTGGGAGTCAGCTTCAGCTCCTGACCGTTTAGAAAAGCGCAGCCTGCGCCGTAGTCGATGGTCAATTTACCATTGCGGAATATCGCTTCTCCGGTCTTGACAGCGGCAGATGATATTCTGCGCTGGGCCACCCGGAGCCGGGCCAGCAGTTCTGTCACGGAGAAAGGCTTGGTCAGATAATCATCGGCACCGGCATCCAGAGCCGACACCTTATCGGAGTCCTCACTCCTGGCGCTGATGACGATAATGGGCATCTGGGACCATGTGCGAATCCGTTTGATAATTTCCACGCCGTCCAGATCCGGCAGACCCAGATCCAGAAACACGATATCCGGCTGCTGGGT
>JAZQEP010000011.1:0-4700 GCA_045539075.1 Faecousia sp.
TCCACCGCTCTGTACTTCGGCCTGCTGTCCGGCGCTACCCTGGGCGGCAACTGCACCCCCATCGGTGCTTCCGCCAACATCGCGGGTATCGGCATCCTGCGCAAGGAAGGCTGTGATGTCACCAACGGTGACTTCTTCAAGATCGGCATTCCCTTCACCCTGTCCGCCATTGTGCCCGCCTATATCCTGATTTGGATCCTCTTCGGCGTGTAATTCTCCTTTTGTGCTGCGCGGCGTCTGAACCGCTTCTCCTTCCAACAGCACAGTAAATGAAAATCCCCGCAGCCCTTCCTCTTCTCCGGAGGATCGGCTGCGGGGATTTGCGTTTTTATCAGAAGCAGACCTTGCCGGGGTTTAGGATATTCCTGGGGTCGAAGACCTGCTTGATGCCCTGCATCAGGGCAATGGGCACCTCGCCATACTGGCGCTTCAAGAATTCCTTCTTGGCATAGCCGATGCCGTGCTCGCCGGAAACCAGGCCGCCCAGCGCTACAGCCTTTTCATACATCCGGTCAAAACAGGCATCCTTCTTGCTCTCCCAGTCGGCATCATTTAAGTCGTCCCGGCAGATGTACACATGGAGATTGCCGTCGCCGGCGTGGCCGAAGGAGGGGATGCGGATATTGTAGGAGGGCAGCCGGGGGGTGTTGATATCCCCGTCCACGCTGATCAGGCAGGGCGGACAGACACTCGAAATAATCCTGGAAGGAGAAAGCTCTCTGTGTTTATAGTATATCGAAGGCGGAGGCATGGCAAGGGCAAAATTGGGTACTATTAACAAAAGCGGCCCGGCATAAGCCGGGCCGTTGGAAAATTACTGATTGATCAGTCCCTGGTTGTTTTTGGGCTTCTTCTGCTGGCTCTGCCAGATGGACATGACAATGCTGTGGGGCACCAGCTTCACCAGAGCCACCTGGGCCTGGATGGGAAGGCCGTGGACATAGTAATCCCTGCGGCCGCGGTACAGGGCCCGCAGACCCGTGGCCACCACATCCTTTGCCTCGTACAGATAGTTGAAATACTGGACCTCGCTGCCGCCGTTGGTCTTCATGGCGTGGCCGAAGAACTCGGTCTTCACCCAGCCGGGATTCATGGCCATCATCCGGATGCCCGTGCCCTTCAGTTCCCGGTTCAAGCCCCGGGTGTAGCTGAGGACAAAGCTCTTGGTGGCGGCATAGGTGTTGATGTAGGGCACAGGCTGGAATGCGGAGAGGCTGTCCAGCTGCAGCACGTGGCTGTCTTTGCCCATGTGAGGCAGCACCAGCCGGGTCATGGCAACCAGAGCCTTGCAGTTCAGGTCGATCATTTTCAGATCGTCCTCCACAGAGATCTTGTACCAGGAGCCGAATTTACCGAAGCCGGCGGCGTTGACCAGAAGCTTCACATCGGGCTTTTCTGCTTCCAGAAGTTTGGCGAGGGTATCAAAACTCTCCTTTTCACACAGATCCAGGGAAATTGGCCGCAGCCGGGCCTTGGTCAGACCCCGGAGGGCTTCCAGCGCATCCAGGCGCCGTGCGATGACCCAGATCTCATCTACCGTGACGTAGTTTTCCAGCTGGATGACAAATTCCCGGCCCATGCCGGAGCTGGCACCGGTGACGATGGCGATTTTCATGGTGTTTCCTCCTGCAGCGCGGTGATCAGTGCCGCTTTTTCGTTGGGGATCTCCTCTTCCAGTACCCGGTTGAGCAGACGGTTGAGTGCTTTGCCGATATCCTTGCCCTGATAGCCCAGTGTCATCAGATCCCGGCCGTTGAGGGCAAGATCCTTTAGGGTCAGGCAGGGCTTTTCCGCTTCAATTTGACGCATGATCTCCCGGATCCCGGAAAAATAGGGATTTTCCGAAGGATCCTCGGTGCCCTTTCCGCCGGTGTCCGCTTGCTGCAGGGTCAGCAGCTGGTCCATGGTCTCCATGCCGAGACGGCTGACCCAGCGGCGGATAAACCGGCGGGATACCTCCATCCACACCATGTGCTTGTCGATGAGCAGCATGACCTGCTCCCGCAGCTGGGTGGGGGATTTCAGCCTCCGCAGGATTTCGTCGGCCATCCGGGCACTGACGGCGGCGTGGCCGTAGAAGTGGCCCTGGCCGTCCTCGCCCAGGGAGAAGCAGGCGGGCTTGCCGATATCGTGGAGCAGGGCCGCCCAGCGCAGGGTCAGGTCCCGGGGGACGGAGGCCACAACCTGGGCGGTGTGGGTGTAGATGTCGTAGATGTGGTGGCGGTTTTTCTGGTCGAAGCCGATCAGCGGCTTAAGTTCCGGGATCACCTGGGTGATCACCGGGGCGAAGCGGAGCAGATCGTCCATATCAGCCAAAAGTATCAGTTTACATAATTCGCTCCATACCCGCTCCCGGGCCAGATTGTCCATCAGCGGAGCCAACTCTACCATGGCCTCTTCGGTGGCGGCATCGGGCTCCAGGCGGTACTTCACCGCGAACCGGGCACCCCGGAGGATCCGCAGGGAATCCTCCCGGAACCGCTGCCGGGGATCTCCCACCGCCCGGAGAATGTGGTTTTCCAGATCCTCCCGGCCGCCGAAGGGATCGGCGAAGCCCCGCTTCGGGGAGTAGGCCATGGCGTTGACGGTAAAATCCCGCCGGGCCAGGTCCTGGCTGATGTCCGGAACGAAGGCCACCCACTCCGGGTGCCGGTTGTCCAGGTAGTTCCCCTCTGTGCGGAAGGTGGTGATCTCCACAACCTCATGATCCAGGATCACGGCCACAGTGCCGTGCTTTTTGCCGTTGAGGATCAGAGGGAAACCGGAAAACACCGCCTCCGTCTGCTCGGGCAGTGCGTTGGTACACAGGTCATAGTCGTGGGGAGTCAGTCCCTGTACCGCGTCCCGGACGCAGCCGCCCACGGCCCATGCCTGGTATCCGGCATCCTCCAGGGCAGTCATACAGCGCGTGACATATTCAGGAAGGTACATCGGTTTTCTCCTTTCCGGGAATGGTATCCGGACCGGTCAAGATCCAGAATGCGCCGGCCAGATAGAAAGCTCCGCCCTCCGGACCCACGACACTGTACAGACACAGACACAGGCCCATCAGCGTGAATAGGAGATGTGCTTTCGTCTGGCCCAGCCCGGCGGGCAGGGCCAGACGATGGTAAGCAGCCAGACACAGGCAAACGGAGGCTGCCAGGGCGAAGCAGTAGTCGGCCAGCTGGGGGTTGCCGCTCCAGTTCTGGTAGCGGCAGAGCATATCCGCGGCGAAAAACAGGCAGGCGGGGATGTGAAGCGCGGGATGGATGGCACAGCGGCGGATTCCTGCCAGCGCGTCCAGGGCAGTGGCAGCGGCCAATAAGGCGCAGAACAGTGCCCGGGCCCATTGGAGACCGCCCTGGGCATCCCGGACATAATCGCCGGCACAGAGGGCAAGCAGTACCACCGCGGCAGCGGCGGAGAAAATACGCAGCTGCCTGGGCAGCGTGAGGCCGGAACCATCCCCCCGCAGCCGCAGCAGCAGGAAAACGCCCAGGGCTATGACCAGCAGCCAGCAAAGGCTATGCAGGGGGTTGCCGGGAATCAGAAGCCCCCGGTCGTCGAAGCCGGTCCGGTAAAGCGCCAGGCGCAGTATTATGCCTGCGGCGCCGGCGGCGAGAACGGGAAACAGAAGATTGATTTTCTTCATGAAAAATCCCTCCAGAATTTGTGGGAGTACTATAAAGATAATATAATGAGATATTATACCAACCCCACAGCTTTTTTTCCACCCCTTTCCGGAAAAAACCTTGTGCAGTTCCCCGGAATGGTGTATACTAAACAAATAATCTGTGTATCATCCCTGGAGGCGAGATTTCAAAATGTTGTTTATTGTGATTGCGGTCCTTTCCCTGGTCGCTGCCGTGGCAGCGGGGCTGGCAGCGGTGTCTGTCTGGGCCGGTATCGGTGTGTTCTTCGGCGCGTTTTTGCTGCAGGCGCTGGCTGTGTTTTTGTACCTGCTGTATCTGTGCAGCCGGGTGGATCAGAGCGTTCCCCAGGAGGAGGACGATCCCCACTACCGCATGGTCACCAATCTGATCCTGGAATCGGTGCTGCCCATCCTGCAGATCCATATCCACAAGAACGGCATGGAGAAGGTGCCGCAAAGCGGCCGGTTCCTGCTGGTGTGCAACCATTGCAACGATTCCGATCCCATCATCCTCATGCGGGTCTTCGCCAAATACCAGCTGGCCTTTATCTCCAAGAAGGAGAACAGCACCATGTTTGTCATCGGACCCATGATGCACAAATTGCAGTGCCAGCTGCTCAACCGGGAGAATGACCGGGAGGCCCTGAAGACCATCCTCAAGTGCACCCAGATCCTCAAGGAGGACAAGGCCTCCGTGGCGGTGTTTCCCGAGGGCGGCATCCTCAGCGAGGACGGAAAGCTCCACCATTTCAAGCCCGGTGTGTTCAAGATCGCCCAGAAGGCAAATGTCCCCATCGTGATCTGTACCTTGAAGAACACCAAGGATGTCATCCACAACCTGGCCCGGTTCAAACCCTCCTATGTGGAAATGGACGTACTGGAAGTGATTCCCGCAGAGGAACTGAAAAATGTGAACACCACGGTGATCGCTGAAAGATGTCACGCAGTGATGGCCGCGAATCTCGGTGCTGATCTGGTAGCAGAAGATTGAAAAAATACCCCCGAAACGGGGGTATTTTTGCGTAATATGACACTTGATTTGAACCCGAATCCCCTGTATAATAGG
>JAZQEP010000012.1:0-35122 GCA_045539075.1 Faecousia sp.
CAGAATACGCACTGCGCCGTTGTTGTCGCGGCAGGGCAGCATCAAGCCCTTATTGAAACGGCAGGGAGCAAAGGGTACATCCAGGACGCCTGCCTCTACACCGCGGCAGACACCCAGAGCGATATCGCCGCCGCCCAGTTCGAAGCACTTGTCCACGATGCAGCGGGTCTCCTGACGGATGATCTCCTTTTCTTCCTCCACCTTATCAGAGGACAGCACCTGCTCGTACATCATGTTGACCACCTGCTTGGTGCAGCGCAGACCCTCGGCGTTGGCTTCCATGGTGGGGATGCCCACAGCCTCATGAGGCGTCTTGACGATGACCTTGGTAGCCTTAGACAGGGCAGCGATCAAAGAGCCGGAGGAGATAACACCGAAAGCCTTGGCCTCGTCAGCGGGGAAGCCGCCCATCCACTGGTGCAGAACGGTGGTGACTTCCACATCATTGTAGCCGTACTTCTTCAGGTACTCGTCGGTCAGTTCTTCCAGGGTGCGGATAGCAGCCACATGCTGACGCAGGTTGCCGCACTGGCCGTAGCCCACGGTGATGCTCTTACAGCCCTGCTCAGCAGCCAGCAGTGCTTCGATGATGGCGGCGGCGTGGGAGATGCAGGGGGGCACCAGGGTGCCGGTCAGGGGGCCGTAGGGCTCACGGTTGATGGAAACGCCCATCTCCTCGTACAGACCGGTGAGGCGGTCGACATACTGCCAGTCACGGATGGTGCGCTCCATGGGAATGTTCTTGCAGTAGGGCAGGTTGTAGGAGATGCCGCCGCCCTCGTAGGAAGTGAAGCCGCCGGCATAGGTGATCTCGGTCAGGAGTCTTGCATCGGGGGTGCCGTGGCGAACCTGCATGGGAAGGCTAACGGACTCGATGACCTGACGGCACTTGGCGACACCGTGGTTGACGGCGGGGAAGCCGTTCATCATGGCGCGGCCCAGGCGGATGGATTCGGCGATACCATGCTCAGCCTCTTCGTAACGGTTCTGACGGGTGTAGCTGTCGATGGTGCTGGGCAGCAGGTCAGCTTCACCGTACTTCTCCAGGTACTGCATCAGCTTGATGTGCTCTTCCACCACGGGAACGCCTGCACGGGGCTGCACCAGGGTGCGGCCGGCAGCTTTGGCGTCCAGCAGCTTCTTGCCGAACTTGCGGCACTCGGGCATGGCCTTGTGGTAATCCACAGCCTCCTGCAGATTCACATCCTTGCCGGTGGGCCACTGAGCCAGAACTTCCTGACGCAGAGCCATAAATTCGCCTTCAGCGATCTTCTTATTGCGAATATCCATGCTTTTCTAACTCCTTTTTCATAATTCGAAGCGCCGCGTCGGGATAGTGGCCGGAAAGCAGGCCCATGGCGGCGAGAATATAACTGCGGTCCACCCACACATCTGCTGCCTTGGGCCGCAGACTCATGGGCTGCGCTGGGGAATACTGGGCGTGGCGGGCGATCTTGTCGGTGTTTTCCGTGCGGATCAGACTGCCGCCGGTGACGATGATCTTTTTCACATGGGTCAGGTTTTTGCCGGTCTGGACATAAGTCAGGCCCATGAGGGTGTAGGTTTCCTCCATGGTGCCTGCATGGCGGGCAACGGCCGTTTCCACGGCGCCGGAGGCCAGGGCATAGTCCAGTGCGGTCAGCTCGGGATTGCCGTCGGGGACCAGATCTTTATGATCGGACAGGTAGCTGATCAGTTCCTCGGCCCGGTCCTCGGTCAGACCGGAGAGTAAGGCGATGCGGCGGATGCCAACGGCCTCCACAATACCCCGGATGGAGTAGCGCATGCCGATGTCACCCTCCACAGTACGCTTGGAGAAGGGCTCGGGGATGCCCTTGAACACCGTGTTCATGCTTTCGGGCATGCCGTCGGCCATGGAATACACGTCGGTGGTGGCACCGCCCACGTCCACAGCCACCAGATCGCCGATGCCGGACTCATTTTCCGTGCCCTTGCTCAGGATTTCCATAGCCTGGAGCACGGCGGAGGGGGTGGGCATCATGATATCATCCAGAAGTTCAGCGGCCTTGGAAAGGCCCTTGGCCTGGACGATCCGCTCCAGAAAAATGTCACGGATTTTCTGCTGGGTGGGTTCGATATTCAGTGTGCCGAACTTGGGCAACACATTGGGGCAGATATGTACCGGGTGCTCTGCCAGAATCCGGGCACATTCCCGGGCGGCGGAGCGGTTGCCGGCGATGATGATGGGGAAGCTGGGAGGGAGGGTGGCCAGCATCTTGGCGTTGTGCAGGATGCACTCGCTGTTGCCGCCGTCGGTGCCGCCTACCAGCAGGAAAATATCCGGCTTCAGAGCCTGGATTTCATCCAGGTCGTCCTCCGTCAGCTGGAAGGAGTAAAGGCCTACCACCTTGGCGCCTGCACCGAGACTGGCAAGCTTCGCCGCCTCGGAAGTCAGCTCGGGAACCAGACCGCTGGTAACCATCCGCAGTCCGCCGGCGGCGGAGGAGCAGGCGTAGGTTTCAACGTATTCCAGCTTGCCGGTCTTTTCTTCCAGAAGCTTCAGACCCTTGGCGAGACCGTCGCCCACATCTGTCTGAATGGTGGTGAAGGACTGGGCAGTGCCCAGTATCCGCTCTTCTTCCACGTCCACGGCAGTGAGCTTGGTATAGGTACTGCCGAAGTCGATGAGCAGAATGGGTTTCATGGGCTTAGCCCTCCATGTGCAGCAGCTCGCGCAGGGCCTCGATGGTGGTCTCGGGAGCGGTTCCGGGAGGGAATGCACGGTCGAAGCCCATGTCCTTGAAGCGCTTCTCCACATCCTCGAAGGTCTGCTTGCCGATGACGATGTTGCCGCCGACTACCAGGGGGATACCCTTCAGGCCGGCCTCGTCGCACTTCTCCCGCAGGCCGCGGCAGTCCAGCTCGCCCTGGCCATACAGGGAGGAAACCACGATGGCATCGGCATTGGACTCGATGGCGGCTGCGATGTACTCTTCCTGGGAGACCATAACGCCCAGGTTCACCACTTCAAAACCGGCTTCGGTAAATGCGTGGTACAGGATCTTGTTGCCCACGGCGTGGACGTCGGCGCCGATGACGCCAATGACAAGAACCTTCTTTTCTCTGTTCTCCATAATCCACCTCATTTAATAATAATTTGGTTTGTAAACGAATGCATGTTCCCAGAAACAGACAGCAAAAACATCCATGGCCCGATTACCCTGTCAGAAACAGGGCGGAAAGTCATGGATGATTATTCTGAATTCAACGCCCTGTCTGTCTTTCAGCATGTTCAACTACGCCTCATAAAACACGGTATACACATTGCGTACCAGGGAACTCTATAGTATATATTAAACAAAACTGAGTTTTTGTCAATATATTGGATAAGATAAATTTTACAATTTTTTTCCAGCTCCCGGGCAGATGTACCCGGGAGCGGATTTTTATACATTCTCAGTCAATCGTGGCCAGGTAATCGGCTTTTCCGGTCTCGTAGAGGTTATTGCCCATCGAGTCAATGATGACCACGGCGGGGAAATCCTCCACCACCAGTTCCCGAATGGCCTCGGCGCCCAGGTCCTCGTAGGCAACCACCTTTGCGGACTTGATGCAGCGGCTTAAAAGGGCACCGCAGCCGCCGATAGCGCCGAAGTACACGGCACCGTGCTCGCGCATGGCGGCGATAACCTCGGGTCCCCGCTTGCCCTTGCCGATCATGCCGGTCTCACCCAGGGCGATGAGAGTGGGGCTGTAGGCATCCATGCGGTAGGAAGTGGTGGGGCCGGCGGAGCCGATGGCTTGTCCGGGCTTGGCGGGGGTGGGACCAACGTAGTAGATAGTGGCGTCCTTCACGGGGAAGGGCAGCTCCTTGCCCTGGTCCGCCAGGGCGCACAGCCGCTTATGGGCAGCGTCACGGGCAGTGTAGATGATGCCGCTGAGCAGGCAGCTGTCGCCGGCCTTCAGCTCCCGGGCCTTTTCCCGGGTCAGGGGCAGCTGGATGGAAATTGCCATATCAGAGCACCTCCTTCTTATGACGGGTCACATGGCAGTTGATGTTCACCGCCACGGGCAGGCCCGCGATATGGGTGGGGAACTTCTCAATGTTAACGCAGAGCGCGGTGGTCTTGCCGCCGAAGCCCTGGGGGCCGATGCCCAGGGAGTTGATCTTGTTCAGAATCTTCTGCTCCAGCTCGGCATAGTACGGATCGGGGTGGCGCTCGTCGGCGGAGCGCATCATCGCCTTCTTGGCAAGGTATGCAGCCTTGTCGAAGGTGCCGCCGATGCCGACGCCCACGATGATGGGGGGACAGGGATTGGGACCGGCCTCTTGGACGACCTTGGCAACGAAGTCGATGACACCTTCCACACCGTCGGAGGGGCGGAGCATCTTGATCTGGCTCATGTTCTCGGAGCCGAAGCCCTTGGGGGCAACCATGATTTCAAACTGGTCGCCGGGGACGATGTCGTAGTAGATCATGGCGGGGGTATTGTCGCCGGTGTTGACCCGGTTCAGAGGGTCGCCCACTACGCTCTTGCGCAGGTAGCCTTCGCCGTAGCCCTGGCGGACGCCCTCGTTGACAGCTTCTTCGATATTGCCGCTCACATGGACTTCCTGGCCGATCTTCAGAAACACGCAGGCTACGCCGGTATCCTGACAGATGGGCACGTTTTCATTGTCGGCAATGTTATAATTTTCCATGATCCGCTCCAGAATCTCCCGGGCAGGTGCCCAGGGTTCCTGGGCGTAGCAGCCCTCGATGCAGCTTTTCACATCCTGGGGCAGGTGGCAGTTTGCCTCGATACACAGCCGCTTGACCACTTCCGTGATCCGGCCTGCGGAAATCTCACGCATGGGAAGAATCCTCCTTATTTCACAGGTACGTTGTAGATGGTATCCAGCTTGGTGCCGTCCCGGTAGATGACCTCGGCCACGGCCCGGTCACCGAAGACGGGATGGTGGGGCTTGCCGGTGATCCGCTCAGTCTTTTCCTTCAATTCGTGGATATCGATGACGGGCAGGCCGGCATCCTTCAGACGCAGCATCAGTTCGGCGTTCTTGGGGTTGACGGCGATACCACCCTGGGTGACCAGCACATCGATGTCCCGGCCGGGTGTGGAGATGCATGTGACCTGATCGGTGACGATGGGCATACGGGCCCGGAACATGGGGGCAATGATCATGGAGAGCTTACTGCCGGCAGCGGTGTCGGAGTGGCCGCCGGAGCCGCCCATGATGTAGCCGTTGGAGTCGGTATGGACGTTGACGTTGAAATTGGTGTCGATCTCAGTGGCACCCAGGATCACCACATCCAGACTGTCCACAGCGGCACTGCGGTGGCTGGGGCTGGCGTAATGGATGGAGGAAATCTCCTGATGGTTGGGATTGGTACGAATGGACTCCACTGCGTCCAGGTCGAAGCACTGGACATCCAGCAGCCGCTGGAAGCAGCCGGCTTTCAACATGTCCACCATGTAGCCGGTGATGCCGCCTAAGCCGAAGGAGCCCTTGATGTTCTTCTCCAGCATGATATCCTTCAGAAACTTGGCAGCGGCAAGGGACGCGCCGCCGGCGCCGGTCTGGAAAGAGAAGCCGTCGCGCAGCAGGCCGGAATGTTCAATGACCTTTGCCGCGTAGGAGGCCATCACCAGGCCCACGGGATCACGGGTGATCCGGGTGGTGCCGGAGACGATGCCCTTAGGATTGCCGATGGCATCCACCTGGACAACATAGTCCACGTAGCTCTCGGGGATGGAGAAGTCAGTCAGAGGATAGGGCACCAGATTGTCGGTGATGATGATGACCTTCTTGGCGAACATGGCATCGGGATAGGCATAGCCTAAACTGCCGCAGGCAGAGGGGCCGTACTTGCCGGAGCAGTTGCCCATGGGGTCGGAGGTGGGAGCGGCGATGAAGGCCACGTCGATGGGAGTCCGGCCCAGGGCGATGTCGCTGGGACGGCCGCCATGGGTGCGGAACTGTACGGGCTTTTCCAGAATGCCCTCGGAAATGGCCCGGCCCACGCCGGCGGCCATGTAGTTGCACTGAATGCCGGTGATGACCTTGTTTTCAATATGCTCAATGACGGGCATATGGGTGTCGAAGACGGAGCTGGCATTCATATTGATCTCATGAATGCCCAGGGCAGCGATCTCTTCCATGACCATGTTCAGCACATAGTCACCGTTGCGCAGATGGTGGTGGAAGGAGACGGTCATGCCGTCGGTCAAGCCGGCAAGGGCAATGGCCTCCCGGATGGAATTTACCAGTTTGGTTTTCATGACTTATACCTCCCTTCCCAAGCCCATTTCCACAGCCATGGAAATGGTCCGCTCTGCTCTTGCCACGATGGGCGCGTCGATCATTTTGCCCCGCAGAGCGATGGCACCCTTGCCCTGCTCTTTGGCGATGCGGATGGCCTCCAGAACTTCGTAGGCGTAGTCGATTTCTGCCATGGTGGGGCTGAAGACCCGGTTGATGACCTCCACGTGCCGGGGAGAGATGGAGGCCTTGCCGGAAAAGCCCAGGGCCTTGGCCAGCTCCGCATCCACCACGATGCCTTCATCATCATTGACATCGGTGAAGGGGGTATCAAATACATCGATATTGGCTGCCCGGGCAGCAACCACCAGACGGGTGCGGGCGTACTCAATCTCCCGACCCTCCTTGGTGCGCTTGCAGCGAAGGTCTGCGGTAAGATCCTCGGCACCCAGGAAGAGGGCCTTGACGCGCTTGGTGCTGGTTGCGATGGCGAAGGAATTCTCCACGCCCATGGCGGTTTCAATCAGGGGCATCAGACCTACGGTGTTGGGCGCGAATCCCAGTTTTTCCTCCAGCTGGGTCATGTATTCGTCAGCAGCCAGAACATCGGCGGCGCTGCCGGACTTGGGCAGCAGGATCAGATCGGGCTTGTAGGGCAGGATCTGGTCCAGATCCTTGCGCCAGTAGGGGGTATCGATGGAATTGATGCGGACGATGCGGCCGCAGCCGGAAAAGTCCATATAGCGCATGGTGTTACGCACCAGGATCCGGGCGGCATCCTTTTCGGCGGGGGATACGGCATCCTCCAGGTCAAAAATCACGGCATCGGCACCCAGGCAGTTGCCGTTGATGAGCATATTGGGGTTGTTGCCGGGAAGGAACAGCATGGAACGGAGCATATTATACTTCCCCCTTTCCGCGCATGACCGCGGTTTCCACACGGGCACGGATCACGCAGTCCAGAGCGCCACGGTCCTGAACAGTCAGATGGGCATTTTCTACGCCGGTTTCGGCCAGAACTTCCCGGATGACGGCGAGAATTTCCTCACCGAACTGGGCCTGGACCACGGAATCCAGTTCAATGTGAATCCCGCTCTCAGCGGGGGCAATTTCCACAAAGACGTCGCTGGATTCCAATGTGCCTGCGGCGGCAGGCTGAATGATCGGATTCATAAGATACGCCTCCTATTTTTGATTCTGGATTCATTATATATCTGCTGGAAAATAATTGCAACGATTCTTTCTAAAAATGCTTCCCAAATGGAACGGGATTGGTTATAATACAAGAAAGAGGTGATGGGCAATGTATGCAGAATCCTGCGCAGAGCTTTCCGGGCAGAAAAAAGCAGCCTGGGAGCGTTTTTTGGCGGCGACAGCGCTGAAGCCGGATGCGGATTCGGACCAGACTGTGCTGATCTGGGATGATGGGCAGATCATTGCCTGCGGCAGCCGGAAGAGAAATCTTTTGAAATGCATTGCGGTGGATCCGGGCCGCCAGGGCGAAGGACTGACGGCCGCGGTGCTGACACCCCTGCGGCAGGAGGCGTTTTCCCGGGGAATCAAGCATCTGTTCCTGTACACCAAGCCCCGGAACAGGATGCTTTTCGCACCGCTGTTTTTCTATCCCGTGGCTCAGACACAGAATGTGCTGCTGATGGAGAGCGCCAGAGGCGGCATTGAACAGTTCCTGGCGGGGCTGGACGCGCCTGTCCGGGCAGGGAAGATCGGCTGCATCGTCATGAACGCGGATCCTTTTACCCTGGGCCACCGGTATCTGGCGGAAGAGGCTGCGAAGCAATGCGATTGGCTGTACATCTTTGTACTCAGCGAGGACCGGGGATTTTTCCGGGCCGCTGACCGGATGGAGATGGTCAGACGGGGTGTTGCCCATTTAAAAAATGTGACGGTGCATCCCACCGGAGATTATCTGATCTCCTCGGCTACCTTCCCCAGCTATTTTTTGAAGGAAAGTCAGAATGCCGACAAGGAGCACTATGCCCTGGATCTGGCGGTATTTACCCGGTGGTTTGTGCCCCGGTTCGGTATCACCCACCGCTTTGCCGGCACGGAGCCCAACTGCCGGGTGACCGCCGGATATAATGAGACTATGGCGCGGCTTTTGCCCGAAGCCGGTGTGGAATTTGTGCAGGTCGAGAGACGGCAGAACGCGGGAAGCGCCATCAGCGCCAGCCTGGTGCGAAAGCTGATCCGCCAGAATGAAGTAAGTGCCATCCGGGACTGGGTGCCGGAGAGTACATATGCATATATCACGGAGAAAGACAGGTAAAGGAGAAGATTTATGCAGGACAGACATATTATCAGCAAATACTTTGCCCCTCGAGGCACCAAGCGTATGTACGAGCTGGGTATGCAGCTGGGTCAGCTGTATCTGGCGCCTGACGACAAGCTGATTGGCGTCATCGGCGATGCCGGTTCCGGAAAATCTTCCCTGATTCGGGGTATGTTTCCCGGTCTGGAACTGACCAATGACGACAACGGTGTCTATGTGCGGCCTCTGCCCATTCTGGATCTGGTTGGTTTTGGCGGCGGTTTCGGCGGCATGGGCGGTATGGACTTCGGCGGTGCAAGCGGTTTCGGTGGTTTTGCCGGCTTCCACATGGCCGAGCCCCACACCTACCATCTGGATATCCGCTTTGAAAACGGCTTTACCGGCATGCGGGAGCTGGCTGACGCCATTACCGCGGCCATCCGCAAGGGCAAGCGGGTGATTGTGGAGCATTTCGATCTGGTCTATCCCCTGCTGGGCATCAATGCAGACCTGCTCATTGGCGTGGGCGAGGAAGTGGTGTTGTCCCGCCCTACGGTCTTTGGTCCTGAGCCCCAGCATATCGTGGCCATGGTCTACAAGTCCCTGCCCTTCCGGCTCATGTCCCATACGGCGGAGGACCTGTGTGAGATGCTGCTGCCCCCGGAGGACCTGGAGCGCTGCGAGCACGACGATGTGATGAATGGTTTTGTGCTGACGTTCCGGGAACGTCCGCCCCAGATAGACCTGCGAGAGCTGGAAAAGAAGATGTTCGACATGATCGAACAGGACCTGCCGGTGACCTATAAGGATGAGAACCACGTGACCATCGGACCCTACACCCACTACTGCACCGGTCCCCGTACCCATGTGAGCCGGACAGGACAGATCAAGGATTTCCACCTGCTCTACCACTTCCTCCACGACCGGAAGAATAAAAAGTATATGCTGGTTGGCTGTGTTGGCCAGGCCAATCTGGAACGGCTCCGCGCCCTGGACAAGCGCATCGAAGAGGGCCAACTCATTTTCTAAAACCAAAGACCGCTTCCTCATTCGGGAAGCGGTCTTTTCACAGTTAGGCAATCACAATGGTGTGGTCAAAATACTGCTCCTGAAAGTGGATAGCTTCGGCAATTTCTTCAATGCGGAAGGCCGCTCCCGCCGGGGCAACTACCAGCTTGTCCTCACAGTCATCCCGGCGCAGCACGATGGCGATGACCTCGCCGTCAAATTCCGCCAGGGGAGAGGAAACACCCAGAACATAGGCGTCCTGTTCTTCACTGTCGCCGCCCAGGAGTCCGGGTATATAGCCGTAGTTGACAGGATAGACCATTCCCTTGTGGTGATGACCGATGGGACGGTCGATGATAATATGGACACGGGTGCCCAGATATGGATAAAGGTCAGGTCTTGGGAAATCCATAGCAGCATTCTCCTGTGGTCGGAATGCATTCATTGTACCCGATTCAACGGCGAAAAGCAAGGGTGCGGCAGTGGTTCCGGTGGGGAAAGTACGTTGACAAGCCAGGTGGTTCTCCGTTATACTTTTAATATAGAAGCAAAGAGGAGGCGTGGTTATGGAAGAGAAGTTCAAACTGGTGACCCGAAAGCGCAGCGAAAAAGGGGATATTCCGGATTTCCTCAGTGCAGAGGCGGCACAGCAGGCCAGGGCGTTTCACCAAAGCTTTCCTATGTACACACCGACGCCTCTCGTGTCCCTGCCGGAGACTGCCGCGGCCCTGGGGTTGGGTGCGGTGTATATCAAGGATGAATCCTTCCGCTTCGGGCTCAACGCCTTCAAAGTTTTGGGCGGAAGCTACGCTGTGGGCCGGGTACTGGCCCAGCGGCTGGGGATGGAGAAAGTCAGCTATGAGAAGCTGATGTCACCGGAAATCCGAGCGCGGCTGGAGGAACTCACTCTGGTCACTGCCACAGACGGAAACCATGGCAGAGGTGTGGCCTGGACCGCCAACCGGCTGGGCATGGGGGCGGTGGTCTATATGCCCAGGGGCAGCGCGCCGGAGCGGCTGGAGAATATCCGTGCGGAAGGCGCCCGGGCCGAAATTATGGACATGAACTACGATGAGGCGGTGCGCCTTGCAGCCTCTCAGGCCCGGGAAAAAGGCTGGATCCTGGTGCAGGACACGGCATGGGATGGATATCAGCAGATCCCTGCCTGGATCATGCAGGGCTATTGCACAATGGGCCTGGAGGCCTGGGAACAGCTGCGGGAAAAGCCCACCCATATCTTCCTGCAGGCAGGTGTGGGTTCCATGGCCGGCGCCATGGCGGGTCTGTTTGCGTCCCTCTGGGGAGAGGACAGGCCGGTGGTGGGTATCGTGGAGCCCAATGGAGCCGACTGCCTCTACCGCACCGCGCTGGCGGATGACGGACAGCTGCACTTCGTCACCGGAAACTTAAATACCATCATGGCGGGACTGGCCTGCGGTGAGCCCTGCAGCATCGGCTGGCAGGTGCTGGAAAAGCATGCCGACCACTTCCTTTCCTGCCCGGACAGCGCCGCGGCCAAGGGTATGCGGATTCTGGGCAGTCCGGCGGGAAGGGATCCCCGGGTGATTTCCGGTGAAAGCGGCGCGGCGGCCTTCGGCTGTGTGGCGGCGATCATGACAGATCCGAAACTGGCGGATATGAAGCAGCGTCTGGGGCTGGACGAACACTCCATGGTGCTGTTTTTCAGCACCGAGGGAGATACGGACCGGGAAAATTACAGAGCGATTCTCTGGGATGGGAAATATCCCAGTGGGGAATGAGGGGCAGGAAACATGATCAAAATCGAAGAAATTCCCCTGGATCGGATTGAAGAATTTTGGGATATCCATATCCGATATCTGACCCGGGATGGGATCATTACGGACCCGGAGGATGAGGAATATTTCCGGGGCGGGGAGTACCGGGGGATCATCAAGGCCCATATGGAACGCAGCGTAGACAGGCACCGCATGGTCTACTTTGTCAGAGCCGGACTTCGGATCGGTGCTGCCCAGTATAATATCTACGACAGTGAGGATGGTAAGTGCTTCGTGCTGGATTTCTGGGTATTCCCGGAATTCCGGGGCGGCGGAACCGGCCACCGCTGTTTTGAAGCTCTGGAACGGGAAACCATGGCGCAGGGAGCAACGTATTTCGAACTGAACTGTGAAAAGGAAAACGCCCACCGGTTCTGGCAGTCCCTGGGCTTTGCGGATCATGGGAAGGATGAATACGATATGCCGGTGATGGTGAAGCGGTAAAAGGAGAAAAATATGAAGATTTATGAAGCGGAACTGCGGCAGGATCTGTTGGAAACGCTGATTGCCATGTCCGGAGACTGGGAAGCGGAAAACAGTACCTACGGTTACCGGAAAAATGACACCAGTGACATTGCGGGCAACCGAATCTTCCTGGCGGAGCGGGAGGGTGTGATTTTGGGCTATCTCTTCGGCCAGGTGGTTCAGGCGGAGCGATCCAACTCCATCCTGGAAAAGGGGGCGCCCTATTTTGAAATCGAGGAG
The DNA here is from genome assembly GCA_045539075.1 of Faecousia sp. Classification (GTDB taxonomy): domain Bacteria; phylum Bacillota; class Clostridia; order Oscillospirales; family Oscillospiraceae; genus Faecousia. The sequence continues at coordinate 12,002 of JAZQEP010000012.1, forward strand.
CTCTATGTGGTGCCCCGGCACCGCAGTGAGGGCATTGGCAGAGCACTGTTTGATTTTGCGGAAAAGATGATTCGCCGGGAAGGTGTGCAGTACCTGATGCTCAGCACCGCAACCAAGAATTACAAGCGCATTCTTCATTTTTATATTGACGAGCTGGGGATGGATTTCTGGAGCGCCAGACTGTATAAAAAACTATCCTGAGGGGAATGTTATGATTTACAAGGCGAAAAACGGGACTGTTTCCCTCACAGGGGGCACAATGGATTACATCCGCTTTGGCAGCGGAGAAAAAAATCTCGTCATGCTGCCGGGACTGGGTGACGCGCTGCGTTCCGTCAAGGGAACGGCGCTGCCCATGGCGCTTATGTACCGGATGTTTGCCAAAGATTTCACAGTGTGGATGTTCAGCCGGAAACAGCCGCTGGAAACGGGTTGCACAACCCGGGATCTGGCCCGGGACCAGGCGGAGGCCATGGCGGCGCTGGGCATCCGAAAGGCGGATGTGCTCGGTGTGTCCATGGGCGGTATGATCGCCCAATGGCTGGCGGCGGATTACCCGGAAAAGGTGGGGAAACTGATTTTGACGGTGACCTGCGCCCGGCCCAATCCCATTCTGCTGGAGTCGGTGGAGGAGTGGGTGAAGCTGGCGAAACAGAATGATCCCGCTGGATTTATGGACAGCAATCTGCGCAGGATCTACTCGGAAGATTATTACCGGAAGAATCGGTGGATGGCCCCCATAGTGGGCAAACTCACAAGGCCTAAGTCCTATGATCGGTTCTTCATCCAGGCAGAGGCATGCAAAAGCCACAATGCGTTTGAGAATCTGGAGAAAATCCAAGTACCCACCTTGGTCGTCGGCGGCGAAAAAGATCTGGCCCTGGGAGGCGATGCTTCCGGGGAGATTGCGGCGGCGATTCCCGGTGCGGAGCTGAAAATGTATCCCCAATGGGGACATGGGCTGTATGAGGAAGAAAAGAGTTTCAACAGTCTGGTGCTGGAATTTTTGAAAAGATAACAAATACCGCCCCCGGTTTTACGGGGGCGGTGCTGCGTTTTAACAGGATGTGTTCAGCAGTTTCAGAAACAGGCGGTTCAGTTCCGGCCAGTTATCCACGGACTCACCGGGGAGGTCCTGAAGCCTCTGGCCGATTTCCTCGATGGAGGAATCCAAATAGCGGTTGAGGATGTCCCTGCGGGGTCCAAGACCGATCTCCGGGGTCTCCATCTTTATGCGAAGCAGTTCGTTGACCTCGGGAACCAGAGCGCAGTCCAGGCAGGCGTCCATCAACTCCGCGAAGCGTACGGGTGGCGGCGACTGTTTTTCCAGGATCCAGCGGCAGGCCAGGATGGGGCGAAGCACGTAGAAGTATTTTTTCAGACGCACCACATCCCCCTTGAGATATTCCCGGTAGTTGGTTTTGGCAGTGCTGAGGTAGTGATGCAGGCCGGTTTGTGGCTGGAAGAACCGGTGGAGGATGGCAGAAATCTCCGCCCATTCGGGGGTGGTTTTGTAGACGATGGGGGAACTGTTCCACTCGAAGAGGGTGGGATTGGCGTTGTGCAGCAGCTGTAGGGCTTTCCGGATATCCCAGCCGTTGATGTCCAGGGTGTCGTCCAGCTGCCATTCGATCACATCCCGGGTCTTATCCAGCCGCAGATAAAATTCCGGGGGACGGACGTAGAGAAAACGAACATCGTAATCGCTGTCCGCAGAGGCAAAGCCCCAGGCACGGCTGCCGGACTCCACGCAGTGAAGAATGCGGACATTCTCCCTTGCTTCAATTTCCTTTAACTTGTCGGGGATGATCTTGCGGATGATCTTTTCGTGTTCAGTCATGGGAATCGCCGTCTTTCTTGCAAGGTTTGTTTTTAGCTATGATATCATTTTTTCGTCCGGGTATCAAGTTAGGGGTTACATGGGGTTTGCTTCTGGGGATATGCCTTTGGCTGGATGTGATGGTACGCAAGGGACAGGCGTATTATTTTGTGGCAGGCTCCATGAGCCGTAATGTCTTGTTGCTGCAGTCAATCTCGTAAGTCAAACCCAGTGGGAACACACCGATCGGATAAGCATGACCCACATTCACATTGCACAGGATCGGAAGGTCAGGCCGTCCGGCTTCAAAACCAACGACCTGTCTATAAACTTCTTTGTAGCTTTCCAGCTTGGATTGGAATGCAGGCTTGCCCACGATAATGCCGCTGAGCACCTTCAGAATACCTTGCGCGTCTAAATTTCGCAGGAACCAGGACAGAACCATTTCGGGCATATCGCACTCGCTGGTTTCGATCAGAAGAATTTTTCCTTTCCAGTCCTCCAAGGCAGGCCACAGTGGGGTGCCAAGCAGTTCCGGGAAAACATCAATACAGCCGCCAAGCAGCTGACCGGTAACTTTGCCGGAACCTTGAATGACTTCGTAACCTGTATTGGGAAATCGAGGTGTTGCGTCGTCCATGTGATCTTCGCTCCACCAGACTTTGTCTGACTCATAGCTGCAGAACTGGCTGCAGGGGATATCCAGTGAAGGCTTGGGATCAAACAGTGTATTTTCCATAGCGCTGCGGGTGTATTCATTGATCGCAACATACTCTGCCAGGTTGTTCATAACGGATAGGCCATAATAGGAAACCAGACCTGCCTTGTGCATCATAAAGTGGTTGGTGGTAGAGTCAGAAAATCCGGTGAAGATTTTCGGGTTGTTCCGCAGCACTTCAAAGTCGATGTAGGGCAGTAAACGGATGGTATCATCACCGCCAATTGCATTAAACACCGCCTTGATGGATGGATCCCGGAAAGCATCCATAAGATCCTGTGCCCTGGCTTCGGGATGACGGTACAGATAGTCAATGCCTTTTAAGGCATTGGGCATCGCAACAACCTCCAGAGCGTAATCATTTTCCAGCCGCTCTTTGGCAAGATAGTATTTGTGGATGAATTTATCCTCGCCCAGCATACCTCTGGACAGAGATACGATTGCAACCTTATCGCCACGCTTTAACCGTTCCGGTTTGATCATGATTCTCCCTCCTAAAAATACAAAACGGCACAGGCAAGAAGCCTGCGCCGTAAAATAGACCTATCCCGAGTATTATTGGACTGGCACTAACAGAGCAAGACTTCTGCCGGACTGATTCTGATTATGATGATTCAGCATGATTCTTGCTCCTTTCGTTAATTTTGAGCTAATGGTAGCATAGGGGAAATGAGAAGTCAAGTGGAAGCGTAGTATAGCCTGCGTATTGTCCAGATAACCATATAGAGTATGAACAATCATAGGAACAATAAAACCGCACCGCTGTAAACAAAGAAAAGACTGATTTATGAAATTCAATATTGCGAACGACTGTTCGATATGGTATTATATTAGAAAAATCGGAGGCGTGCGATTATGAAACGAGGTCATGAAGCGAAAAACAGCAAGAAGGCAAAAACACCTCCGGTGAGTAAAGACCCAAAGGTATTTGAAGCAGCTTTCCGGAAACGCCTGGGCCAGTCTCCGACAGACTACCTGGTTGGGAAGATTCAGAGCGGTTCAGCTGCTTCATCGATTGAGTATCTATTTGATATCATTTCTGCGGAAATTGCTGCGAAGAACCATTGCGAATGTAAAGGCTTTGCCTACTATTACGCCAAAGCCAAGGAGAGGATAAATGCCATGAAGAAGCATACGGTTCACAATAAGCTTGTTCGGGACAGAATTCCCGAAATCATCGCCTCTTCCGGAAAAACCTGTGTTACGGAAGTGCTTTCCCAGGACGCCTACATTCATGCACTGGATGAGAAACTGAACGAGGAACTGGCGGAGTATCAGCAGAGCAAATCCCTGGAAGAATTGGCCGATTTGCTGGAAGTTATGGGTGCCGTGGTGAAAGCCAGGGGCTATACCTGGGATGACCTGACGCGTGTCCGCAAAGAGAAACGTGCGCAGCGCGGTGCGTTCGATCAGAGAATATTCCTGAAGGAAGTCGTCGAGTAATAATGTTAAATAACGCAAACAGATAAGCGAGGTGAACGACCGTGTCGGAGAACTATTACAAGCCGTGTAGGGAGCTGGATATCTGCAATGAGCTGATCGAAAAATACTTTAATACTCAGCAATATGAGAAATGCTTTGAGGGTCACTTGGTACTGGCAGAGCAGGGGTATCCGCTGGCGGAATGCCAGATCGGATATTTCTATTACGATGGTCTGGGCGTGGAAAAGGATCTAAGTAAGGCTGTATGGTGGACACGCCGAGCTGCCGACCACGGTGATCGGGACGGACAATGCAACCTTGCCTGGTTTTATGAAGATGGCATCGGTGTGGGGCGGGATATGGAACAGGCTGCATTTTGGTACCGGCAAGCCGCCTTGCAGGATCATGACCTTGCAATCGACAAATGCAAAGAGTTGGGCATATCCTTGGATGATGCGATAACAGATAGAGAAGGCCTTCGCAAGGTTCTGAAATGCAGAGTCTTTCCGCTGAACTACTTGCCCTCTTATAAGTACACGGTGATCTGCTCCAACTATAAGGGAAAGTGGATTCTGTCCAGGCATAAGAAGCGGGATACATGGGAAACCCAGGGCGGTCATATCGAGGATGGAGAAACACCGCTGGAAGCGGCGAAGCGCGAGCTGTTCGAAGAAAGCGGAATCCGGGATGCGGATGTGTATCCTGTCTGCGATTACTGGGGCTTTAATCCATTCCGTTGCTCCAATGGCATGGTGTTCCTTGCGGTGGTGCATTCCATCGGAGAACTCCCGGAGAGCGAAATGCAGGAAATCAGGATATTTGACGAACTGCCAGAGAATCTGACTTATCCGCAGACCTCCCCGGTGCTCTACCGGGAAGCGGAGAAACTGCTGAGATCATTGGAGAAAACTTGATGGATGAAAAACTACTGGGCAAATGCGGCTTTTACTGTGGTTGTTGTCCCACCTACATAAAAGGCGGCTGTAAAGGATGTGTGGACGAGCATTCGGAGGGGGACTGCTACACCCGTGACTGCGTTTTGAAGCAAGGTATCGCCTGCTGTGGCGCGTGTGAGCAATTTCCGTGCGACACGATCATGACCAAACCACATACCACCGTTCTGGATAAGGATTGGCTGCGGTGGAAGAAAGAGAGCAATACCAACCGATAAGGAGAAGCATATGAAGGATTGGTTCACCATCGACCAGGTAGATGAAAGTACATACATCATCAGCGAGTACCAGCACTGGGAAGAAACACATTGCTATCTGCTGATTGGCAGTGAACGGGCCTTGCTGATCGATACAGGCTTGGGTGTGTGCAATATCTACGAGCAGGTACGGAAATTGACCGAAAAACCCATTACAGCCGTTGCCACCCATATTCATTGGGATCACACCGGCGGGCACAAATACTTCTCCAACTTCTATGCCCATGAAGCGGAATTGGATTGGCTAAATGGCAAGTTTCCTCTCCCCGTACAAGCAGTAAAGAATATGCTGACAGAGCGCTGTGAACTGCCAGAGGACTTTGATATCAGTAAACATGAAATCTTCCAAGGCGAACCGAGCCGTGTGCTGAAAGATGGTGACACCATTGACTTAGGCGAAAGAATAATCCAAGCCTTTCACACGCCGGGACATTCTCCGGGACACCTTTGTTTTTGGGAAGCAGAGAAAGGATATCTCTTTACCGGTGACTTGGTATATAAAGGCGCCTTGTTTGCCGATTACCCTTCTACTGATCCGCAGAGCTATTTAGACTCGCTGGAGAAAATAGCAGTTCTGCCTGCAAAGCGTATTTTCCCCGGTCACCATAGTCTGGATATTCACCCGGAGATCGTGATACGAATGAGAGATGCTTTTCGAGCTTTGGATGCAGAAGGAAAGCTTCAACATGGAAATGGAACACACAATTATGGAGATTGGGCGGTGATGCTGTGATGGAGAAAGACTGGATTTTTAGAACAGACGAATATATCTGCGATCTGCGTACGGTTGGTATCCTTGTTCGTGACGGAAAGCTGCTGGTGCAGCGTGATCGAGATGGAAGCGAATATGCGCTGCCCGGTGGTCATGTCAAGATTGGTGAGACTACGGCAGATGGCCTTGTACGGGAATACAAGGAAGAAACCGGCGCGGATATCAAGGTTGGAAAACTGCTCTGGACGGAGGAATGCTTCTGGGAGTGGAATGGAACCCAGGCACACAATATTGCATTTTACTACCTGATTGAACTGGCTGATGGTTCTGATATTCCGGATACAGGGGAGTATGTGTCCCATAAGGATAACTGCAATGTTGTCCTTGGATGGATGCCGATTGAGAAACTGGCGGATTTGACAATCTATCCGGATTTCATAAAGGAACAGATTCACAACTTGGATGCAGCTCCACAGCACTTCGTGACCAGAGTGTAGATAAAGTGAGATGCCAAAGAAAGAGTAGGAAGGTGATATTGTATGAGCTGGGAATTGATAAGCACAGATGAAGCTATATGCCCATGCGGGGGAGGAAAGATTCTTCAAAATCATTATGGTGATGATTGGAATCGGTATCGTGACGGTTCCGTAGAAATAAAATGTGAATATTGCCGTAAAAAGTATAGAGTTGAAACGGTACAGCACATTGGCAACAAGCCTCACCATGGGGGATATGAGGAATATTTCCTTTTACCGATAGATTATCCGCAGTATTCAGGAATAACGGTAGCGAATACTTTTACAACCGATACGAATCTGCATAATATCTTTGAACGAGACTTTTGCGAGTTCTTGATCGTAAGCTTTAGCTTTGAGGAACTTGTGGACGCAAAACAAATGATGCTTCAATTTCGTTCATATGCAAAACTGGATGGTGCAGCAAAATCAATTGTCAAAGAATACAAACGGCAGTACAATACACAAAAGGTTCTGGAAGTCGTAAAAATTGTAGATAAAGCAATTGATAGATACCATACTACTTTTGGAAATTATGAACAACGAGCGCTGATTCGAATAGAAGAACAAAAACAAAGAGCAGTATATGAGGAAGAAAAAAGAAAGCATCGTATACCAATTGAACTGAGATGAATGACAAAGCCGCCAGTTTTCGCATTGAAAACTGGCGGTTTCTACCTGAGTGGCGAGACTCGTTTGCATCTGCGCCGATAGGCGCAGATAGAGGTTTGCCGCCATCTAGCTGGCGGCGGCAACGCTCGTCCGCGTTGCATTTGATTGTTCGAGTCTCGCATTCAAAAGATAAAAGCCGAGAGAGCAAATGCTCTTTCGGCTTTTATGGTCCGAGTGGCGAGACTCGAACTCGCGGCATCCTGGTCCCAAATAGAGTGATAATCTTTTTTCTAACCTTTTTGGCTCCGTTTAGTGGTCTTTACTCCGAAGAATCGTGCTTTCCGGAACTCTCCGCCCCGTTGTTTCCAGGTGTTCAAATTCTGTCTATGGTCAAAAATGTGGTCAAGCCCCGGTTCTGCTGCAGAACCGGGGCTTGAGTTACTTTGCAAGGAAATGCTCAACTTTGATAACCTGCGACATACGGACTTCCCAAAGGGTAGCTTGAATGGAACGGTAAGTTGGTTTGGAATCCCAGCTCAGTGCATCATGGTTCATATCAAAAATTTTATCCCAGGATGCAATAATCTCGTCTTTTCTCTGGTCGCCGTCATTTGCGTAAAAATCGTACCAGTCTAATTCGCTATCTGCAAGATAGTGTTCGCTCTGCACGAAGTGCCATGCATCAAAATCAGAGAGCAGGAATTCCTGGGGATCAGCCTCGAAGGTGATCTGAACCAGCGGCGTTCCTCGTTTGGCATAGCCGGACCGACGCAGATCCATGCGTTTTCGCTGGCCTTCCCATTGATACCAAGCCCAGACCGGATATTGTACTCCCTTAGGTGGAACACCAATACGGTGGCGCATTTGATCCGCCATCCACAGATAAGCATCCTGAAAATCACCATCAAAGAGCAGGTGGTTTGGATCAGCACGAAGCACACCTGTTTTCTCAAAAACTTCAAACGCTGCTTCATCTTGAATTGTCCATAGTATTTTCTTCATAACAACCCCGCCTTTCAATCTCAAATGTTTTGTGGGATTGTAGCGTAGGAGGACGGTTTAGTCAAGTTATTTCTGCGTTCAAAATTGACCCGCTATAAACAAAGATTAGAAAAGCAATGCGCCCCGTTTTGCGGGATGCATATGCTGATTATTGTGTTAACGGCATTGCAGCCTGCCAGGCTTCACCCATGCAAGCTAGGTGGAGTCCTTCATGTCCGGTGTTACCCATGACATCCCGGAGATCCAGAAGGAGAGCCTTTCTCAAGTATTCGAAGCCTTGTTCCTCAAAACCGTTCTGAAGAGCAAACAGTGCATGGCTTGCGAAACTGAGGGTGGAATCATGGAGACAGATGGGTTCGAAATCTTCCCATGCTTCCTGTTTCTGCTTGGCTGTAAACAGATGGGGCATCCGGCTCATCAGCAGCAGGACATCTGCCTGTTTGATGACCTTGTACCGCTGAAGTCTGTCGAAGCAAACATGGTGATAGCTGGCACCGGCGTCCAGCTTGATTTTATCCATGTCTGCCGGTTCCAACAGATGGAGGGTTTCATCCTGACGAAGTCTTCCAGTAGCAGGATCGTGGGGCCACTTGATAGCCTTGCGAACCACGGCCATATGGTCGATTTCCTCTTGCGTGATTCCGAGAGCCTGGTAAAGTTCCGGACGTTTCTCCCGAAGATCCGCTGCCGCCTGGATTGCCAGATCCAGATTGTGCTGTACCATTACGTTGGTGAAGAGATTATTGTTGGTGATGCCGCAATACTCATCGGGACCCTTGCAGAAAAGAAGATCCACTTCGCCTGTCTCGGGACGGTATGTATAGCGGCTGATCCAGAAGCGGGCGGTTTCAATAAAGACTTCTGCCGCTTTGTCCAGATAGAATTCTTCATCGCCGGACTTTTTACAGTAAGCATCCAGAGCATAAGCAACATCGGCAGTGATGTGAAGTTCACTGCAGCCAATGTCCCAAGTTTCACACTGTTCACTTCCGTCCAGTGCAGCCATCCAGGGATAACGCGCACCGGCAGTGTTCATTCCTGCGGAATGCTTCTTGGCGGCAGGAAGAGAACGGACGCGATAATCACAGAGATTCTTCGCTGCTTCCAGATCGTTTTCCAGGAAGAACGGAAGCATGAACATGTCTGTATCCCAGAAATAACAGCCCTTATATCTGCCGTGGCTCAGACCTCTTGCACCAATGCTGACGGTGGGGTCTTTTGCGTTGCAGCTGCCCATGAGGTTATACATGGAGAAACGCAGGCCGGTCAAAAGTTCATCATCCAAGATGGGAACATTCAGATCGCACTTAGCCCAGGTTTCTGTCCATGCCTGCTTGTGTTCATCCAGAAGCAAATCATAATTCCAGCCATCAGGAATGCCCGCAATCCGTGGATCCACATCTCTGGAAGTCAGGATGCACGCTGCCTTATCCAGAACGAGCTTTGTTCCTTTCCGGGCAGCAGCCTGATAGCAAACGTCAGTACCATCGCTGTGGGAATACTGGAAGTCGGTGCTCTGAATTCTGACTTCTTCCATTACAGCAAGATTTGCTCCCAGAATATCAAAGGAGCAACAGATGCCGTTTTCAGAAGCAGATGCGCTGACAAGCTGGGAAAGCTGGATGGTTTCGGTATTGGCTTTCGTCTGGTCATCCGGGATAGGACTGTTGCAACTATCCAGCATGATGCCACCGGCAACAGAGATATCCATATCTGCACTCGGGGTAAACACCAGCCGCTGCATGATCAGCGCCGGATGTTCCTTGGGAAGGAAACGCTGATGCTCTACATCCAGAGTTTTTTCTCCAGAACGGAGCGTATAATGCATGGTCAGTGTGGCTTCCTTTATGTTGAGAACACGCTCAATTTCGGATGCCAGGTCTGCCTCCACACCGTCAATATAGATTCTTTCACAGGCGGGAGTAGGCAGATTCACAAAGTCAGTGATGCCTGGCTTGATCTCACCGAAGATACCGGCTAAGTAAACACCCTTTTGGATTGGACGGTGGGCAGGCTCGGAGGAAACATAGCCGCGAATGCCCATCCGTCCGTTACCAATGAAAAAGATGCTCTCGCAGAATTCATCAACCCAGCCGGGACCTTTTTGGGAGATCACCCAGGGAGTAAGCTCCAAATCATTTCTCATAGCGTCCCTCCTCATGGGCAATCTTCATGCTGTGGCACAGGAAGCCTGCGCAGGTTGCAAATGCGGCGCCGGTGGTACAGGTGCCCTTCACGGGATCAACGCTTTCGCAAGCGATACCGTTGTCCATTTCCAGAATCTCCAGTTCGCGGAAGGCCTGCTCCGCGTGTCCGCAGAGGAGACTGTTGCAAAGGCTGAGAATCCAGGGATAAGGTGCGTGAGCACATCCGATTTCCGCAATGGGAGAATCGGCAAAACTGTACTCATAAGCGGGAGAACGAATCATGGAAACGGTATTGCACCAGATTTCATCGTCCTTATCGCAGAAACAGTAGTAGGGGAAAAGCTGCAGGCTTCCGGGAGGCTCATCGTAAATGTTGTGCTGTCCCTTCAGATCGATTGACCAACCAAAATAAGGTTTGCCCTCGCTATCATTGAAAACGCAATGCTTGTAGATGGCGTTCTCAACTTCTTCTGCCTGCTGATCCAGTTCTGCATACCTGCTCGGATAGAGCTTAGCCAATGCCTTCATGCTCCGCCAAACCAGCATGTTATTATAGGTCAAATAGGGATGGACAATTTCATCATCGGTAGGCTGCAGGAATGTTTCGTACAGTTCTACTTCTGGATGCTTCATGGTGGCTAACGTTTTCAGAATCTGCCGGATACCCTTCTGTACATTGGCATCATCCAGAATCTCACGATCACCAGTCTCGTTCACATAAGCTTCCAGTGCAATGATGGGGGACATCAGTTCGTCCAGTTCGAAGCCGGGCTCCAGCACAGTGCCGTCAATATACCGGGAATGGATACCAAGGTTCTTTCTCTGACGTCCAAAAATGTAGTGGAGAATCTGCTCAGCCAGTTCGTGGTCTGCATCCAGAATTGCAGGATAAGCCCAGAGCAGCACATCCCGGTCCCAGTAGGCTGCACTGACATAATAGCGGGTGCCACGGCTAGTGGCACACACAAGTTCTTCCGTATCCATGGTAATGCCAGTGGAATAGAAAATGCAGAAGAACAGATTGGTGTTATAGATTTCAGTCAGCTTGGGAGTTGCCATCTGACAAACTCTCTTGTCCAGCCATGCTGCGGTACGGCTGTATTCCCAATCCCAACCCCGGCGCAGCATCTCTTTCGCGCTGGTGGCGGCGGCAACCTCTTCGTAACCAAGACCCCAATAGAAGATCATTTCTTTGGTCTGGCCTCTTGCAATAGAGTCACTTCTGGATAGGGAATAGGTAATGTTGTTTCCGATAATGGAATAATCAGCCTTGGTTTCCTTATCACACATGGGAGCAAAAGCGAACATGGGAGCGCCGCAGCGGAAATCAAAGATCACACTGAAATTCCAACCGCTCTCGTAGCAGTGAGCTTTGCCGTCCAATTCTTTGTCTTCGTTGATGCAATGCCAGCTGCTGTCCCAACAACCCTTCAGACCCCATACGATATCCGCATTATCCTTTGCGGTGAAAGACAGCTTCATAGCAAAGCCTCTTTCTCCAATCGGTGTAAGAACGGTCATGGCGAAATCATGATTGCCGGCCTTGGCAGAGAGGGAGGGAACCCAGTAATGTTCACGACACCACTGCATCTCCGTAAGAGGGATCTCTTCTTCGCCAACTTGAATAAAGGGCACAATCAGAGGCGTATTTTTGCTTCCTCTGACTTCAATCAGGCCTTTGTGCTGCATGGAAAGATAGGTAAAATCTTCAATTCCTGCGGTATTTTCATTGATTTTTGGCAACGAAATCATTTCATTACCAGTGGGTATATAGCGATCCATAGTAACACCTCGCAGTTTATCGTTTAACCGCTTAAATTGCTTTCTTGCTTCAAGTATAACAAAATTCGGTAGCTTGTCAATGGGAATTTCAACAAAGTGCCAAAAAACTATTGACAAACCCGCGTGGAGATATTATCATTATCACAGAAAGATAGTTTAAGCGGTTAAACGCATAACGTCAGAAAGGAGGACAATGCCATGGCAAGAGCAACTTTGAAAGATGTCGCGCAGCTGGCTGGAGTAACAACCGCAACCGTTTCTTATGCACTCAGTGGCAAGCGTCCGATTTCTGAAGAAACCAAACGCAGAGTTATGGAAGCCATTGAAGAACTGGACTATGTGCCGGATCTGAATGCCAGAAGCCTTACGATGCGCGACTCCAAGCTGATCGGCGTGGTTGTTCCCCAGACAGAACCCGGCGACCGGCTGATGTTCCAGAATAGCTTCTACAGCGAGGTTCTGGGAAGCATCGAGTATTATGCCCGCCAGCAGGGATACCATATTTTGATTTCCGCAACTGACGCAAACGAGAGTTATCTGACCCTTGCTAAGAAGCGCAATCTGGATGGAATCATCGTCATCGGCATGTACCCCAACGACTTCTATCAGCAGATGAAGAAAACGCAGATTCCCATCGTGCTGATTGACAGCTACTGCAACGACCATTATTACCACAATATCCGTATCGACGATGCCTACGGCAGCTATCTGGCAACCCGCTATATGCTGGAAAACGGACATGAACATGTGGCTTTCTTTGCAGGCCAGATGAAGGAAAACGGTGTCATGAAAAAACGCCTGCTGGGTTACCAGCAAGCGCTCAGTGAATTTGAGATTCCGTTCAGAAGCGAATACATCTTTGAAGGTCAGATCGATTACAACAGCGGTATTGACCTGGCAAATAAGCTGATGGATTCCGGCCTGCCCACAACGGGTGTTGTGGCAGCTGCTGACATCCTGGCAATCGGTGCAGCCAAAGGCTTCTTTGAAGCAGGCAAGCGGGTTCCGGATGATTATTCCATCATTGGCTTTGACGACGTGGAGATTGCCCAATACATGACACCCGGGCTTACCACAATTCGTCAGCAGATTTCCTTAAAGGGGCAGAAAGCAGTAGAGTTGCTGCTGAAGCATATCGAAGACCCGACCCTTCCAAAGCAGGAGGAGATTCTCCCCCTCCAACTTGTGGTGCGGGGGTCTGTCAAAAAACTGAATTGACATATCCCGTGTCACAATGGAGGAGGTGTAAAAAAGCGGCTTGCATGCCCTCGCCAAAGTTCATGCAAACCGCAGGGAAAAAGAATGTGTGTGCCACTCTTTTCGCCAAATTATATTCTATGCGAAAAGAGCAAAAAAATCAATTAAAAAATAATTGAGGAGGAAACAAAAATGAAGAAATCCAAGCTTTTTTCGCTGATTGCCCTGGTTCTGGCAATGCTGATGGTATTTGCAGCTTGCGCACCTGCCGCAAACAACGAAGCAGACCCCACTGAGGGCAAGTCCGATGCACAGGTTCAGACTCCCGAGAACAAGGAAGAGGCCCCCAAGGCTGAGCCCGTAACCATTACTTACTGCAACTTCAACTCCTCCGGCGGCAACGAGGAGACCCTGGCAAAGATGGTCGCCGCTTTCGAGGCTGAGCATCCCAATATCAAGGTCGAAGTCGAGACCATCGGCTACGATGATTACTTCACCCAGATGCAGACCCGCGTTGCCGGTGGCACCGCTCCCGACTGCTACGAGCTGAACATCGAGAACTTCGCAGCTTACGCAAACAAGGGTCAGCTGGCAGAGATCTCTGGCGTTGACGTCAGCGGTCTGAATGACACTGCACTGAACGCATTCAACGTTGGCGGCAAGCAGTACGGCCTGCCCGAGAGCTTCTCCAATGTCGTTCTGATCTACAACAAGGATCTGTTCGATCAGGCTGGCGTTGCATACCCCACCGACGACTGGACTCAGGCTGACCTGCAGGTCGCTGCTGAGAAGATCCGCGCTCTGGGCGACGACATCTACGGCATCTGGCAGCCCATCACTTACAACGAATTCTTCAAGGTCGTTGCTCAGTACGGCGGTGCTCTGCTGAACGAAGACAAGACCCAGTTCACCATTAATTCCCCCGAGAATCTGGCAGCTGCTACTGCCCTGGTCGACCGCGTTCTGGTTTCCAATGTCCAGCCCAATGCTGTGCAGCAGGGCGGCATGGGCGACTGGGATATGTTCATGAGCGGCCGTCTGGGCATGATCCCCACCGGCATCTGGGCATTCCAGACCTTCACCGATGGCTGTGACTTTGAGTGGGACATCGTTGTTGAACCCGGCAGCACCCAGAAGGCAACCCACTTCTTCTCCAACTGTGTTGTTATGAACCCCAAGACCGAGCATCCCACTGAGGTCGCTACTTGGCTGGCTTGGCTGGCATCCTCCACCACTTCTGCTGACATCCGTCTGGCAGCTGGCTGGGATCTGCCTGCTCTGAAGGACCTGAATGCTCTGTCCTCCTACCTGGAGATCACTCCTCCCGATAACCGTGAAGCAGTGTTCGAGAGCCTGAACTATCTGGTCATGCCTCCCGTCATCGAGGACTACGCTCTGATGAGCGACATCATCACTCAGAGGCTGGCTGCAGCAGCTGAAGGCACCATCACCGTGCAGGAAGCTCTGGATCAGGCACAGGCTGAGTGCGAAGCTCAGATCAAGCTTGGCTAATTCCTGGTTGTGGGCCGCTGCTTTTTTGCAGCGGCCCCATTTTTATCCCTTGGAGGTGTAAAAATGAAAAAGAGTAAAACAGAAAAACTTAGAAAACAGGGAAGCGGTTTATTGGTTGCCTCCCCATTTCTGCTGCCCAGTTTGATTGGTTTGATGATTTTCAGCTTGATGCCCCTGATCATTTCCGGACTGATCAGTCTGACAGACTGGAATGGACTGGATCAGCTGATGCAGCCGGGATTCTTCAAGGAGCATTTCATCGGTTTTGAAAACTATAAGACCATTCTCACAACACCCGAATTCTGGAAGACCCTGGGCAATACAGCAGAATATATCGTTCTGTATATCCCCTTTATGCTGGCAGCCTCTTTGCTGGTAGCCTATCTGCTCAGCAGACCCCGCAAGGCAATCGGTATATTCCGTGTTGTGTATTACATCCCGGTTCTGACCAGCTGGGTCGCAGCATCGCTGATCTGGAAATCTGTTCTGGCTCCTCAGTACGGCGCGCTGAACGGCATGCTGGAGATCTTCGGCATTGAAGGCCCCGGCTGGCTGCTGGACGAAAAATGGGCAATGCCTGCAATCGTTCTGGTTTCCGTTTGGAAGGATATGGGCTTCTTTGGCTTGATTCTTCTGTCCGGCATTGTGGGCATTAACAAGACTTATTACGAAGCTGCGGACATTGACGGCGCCAACGGTTGGACCAAGTTTATCAAGATTACGCTGCCCTTACTGACTCCGTCCATCTTCTACGTTGTAATCGTGGCAATGATTAACAGCTTCCAGCTGTTCCCGCAGATTATGATCATGACCGGAGGCGGCCCCAACGGTGCCACACAGGTCATGGTGGAACGAATCTATCAATACGGCTTCCGTTATTTCCGCATGGGCTATGCGGCAGCATTCTCCTGGATTCTGTTTGCGATCATTATGGTGTTTACCGCAATTCAGATGAAGGGACAGGAAAGGTGGGTGCATTATGACGACTAAGAGAAAGATTGGCACGGTCATCTTTTATGTGGTAGCCATCACACTGGCCGTTATAGCCCTAATCCCGTTCCTGTGGATGATTTCCACCTCTTTCAAGAGCCGAGGTGCTCTGATGTCTATTCCGATTCAGTGGATTCCCGAGGAACCCACTTGGAATGCCTATATCAAGGTCTTCTCTAAGTTCCCCTTTGCAAAAACCATTGGCAATTCGCTGTTCATCTCTGTCAGCTATACTGTGATCACCTTGCTGTCTTCTGCCATGGCGGCTTTTGCATTTGCGAAACTACGTTTCCCCGGCAGCCAGCTGGTTCTGGGCGGTTATCTGGCTACCATGATGATTCCGACGCAGGTTACTATGATTCCTCTGTTTGTAATCATGAACAGAATGGGTCTGACGGATACCTATGCCAGCGTTATACTTCCTTCGATCTTCCGCCCCTTCGCAATCTTTATGTTGGTGCAGCAGATGCGAACGATCCCCAACGATTTTCTGGATGCCGCAAAAATTGACGGTGCCGGAGTGTTTCAGGTGTTCTTCAAGGTTGCGCTGCCGCTGTGCATTCCCAGTCTTGCAACGCTGTCCATCACAACCTTTATGGAGTCCTGGAATGATTATCTGTGGCCACTGCTGATGCTGAGCGACAAGAATAAGATGACACTGCCAATCGCACTGTCCACTTTGAACGGCCAGTACGCAACGGAATATAATGTTCTGATGGCAGGCAGTTTGATATCCATGATTCCTATCATTGTGATTTACATTATTGCACAGAAGCAGTTCAAGGATGGCATGATGGCAGGCGGTATCAAGGGGTAAGAATTATGAAACGAATCTCCTACACAACCAAAGAATTATCTTTCGGAAATGCAGAGCTTTACCGTGACGGTAATCACCTGACCGTCCATGTGCCTTACAATGGAGCATACGGTATGGGTGAAAAATATGACAGTCTGAACCAGAAGGGCAAGACTGTCATTAACCAAGTGCGCGAAAAATTCTGCTTCCAGGGAGATAAGACTTATTGTACCACGCCCTTCTTCTGGACGGATACGGGCTTCGGCTTGTATGTGGATACTTGCGAAGTCACAACGTTTGATTTCGGTGAAAAGTGCATTGAAATCAAACTGCCCGAAACCGCAGAAGTGGTTTTGTTCTCCGGTACACCGGAGGAAATGGTCCGGGAATACATGAGTCTGTTTGGGTCTGCGATTCTGCCGCCCGAATGGACAATGGGCATCTGGATCTCCGCCAACCGTTGGAATACCCAGAAGGACGTGGACGCGCTTCTGGACAAACTGAAAAAGTATGATTTTCCTGCATCTGTGGTAGTTCTGGAAGCGTGGAGCGATGAGGCGACATTCTACATCTGGAACGGCGCAAAATATGAGCCTGTCCCTGATGGACAAGCGCTGAAGTACGAGGATTTTGATTTCTCTGGTACTCCTTGGCCTAATCCTGCGCAAATGGTTCAGGACATCCACGATGCCGGACTAAAGCTTCTCCTTTGGCAGGTTCCTGTTTACAAGAAACAGGGCGATGACGAAGTGCAGAATGCTCAGAATGATCTGGATCGTGAGGATGCAGCAGCACGGAAACTTTGCGTTACTATGCCGGATGACACACCCTACACGATCCCAAAGGGCAACTGGTTCCCGGATTCCATGGTGCCTGACTTCACCAATCCCGCAACGGTCAAGAGTTGGTTTGGCAAACGGCAGTATCTGCTGGATATCGGTGTAGACGGCTTCAAAACAGATGGCGGTGAATTCATCCACAGAAGCGATGCACAGTTCCATGACGGAACCACCGGCAAGGAAGGTGTCAACCGTTATTCCAGAGATTACACGGAAAGCTATCGTAATTTCGTTGGAAGCAATGGTGTGATCTTCAGCCGTGCCGGTTTCTCCGGCCAGCACACAGTACCTTGCCACTGGGGCGGTGATCAGCAATCTCAAAACTCTGAGCTTGCAAGCGTACTGAAGGCGGGACTGTCTGCTGCCGCTTCCGGTATGATCTTCTGGGGTTTTGATCTGGCGGGCTTTGCAGGTCCCTTGCCCAGTTTGGATTTGTATCGCAGAGCAACACAGATGGCTTGCTTCTGTCCTATTATGCAATGGCACTCCGAGCCGGACGGTGGCCAGTTCCGGGAACTGATGCCCGGTGCAGAAGGCAACAATGAGCGCAGTCCGTGGAACATGGAGGATAGCTATGCGACTCCCGGTTTTATGGATGAAATGCGCAACTGGCACAAGCTCCACGAGCAGCTGCGGCCCTATCTTTGGAAAACTGCACAAGACTGTGTCCGTGACAGCAAGCCCTTTATGCGTCCGCTGATTTATGAATGGCCCAACGATGTAAATGTTGTGAACTGTCAGGATGAATACCTACTGGGTGACGATCTACTGGTAGCACCTCTGTTGGAAGAAAACGCAACATCCCGTGAAGTGTATTTGCCTGAAGGCGTGTGGTTCGATTTCTTTGATGGAACAGAATATTCCGGAAACCAAACCATTACCGCAGGTAAGAACGGTAAGCTTCCGGTGTTCACAAGAAACGGATTTGAATTAAAAAATGAATAACATATACGCAATCATCTTCGATCTGGACGGTGTGATCTGCAATACCGACCGGTATCATTATCTGGCATGGAAGGCTCTGGCTGACCGTCTGGAGATTCCTTTTGACGAGCAGGTTAACAGCCAACTTCGCGGTGTCAGCCGGATGGAGAGCCTTGAGATCATTCTGGGAGAGCACAGTGCGGACTATTCCGAAGAACAGAAAATGGCACTGGCAACTGAGAAGAATGAAATCTACAAAAGCTATCTTTCTTCCATGACTCCCGGTGATCTTTCCAAGGAAGTCCGGATGACACTTCACACGCTACGCCAGCGTGGGTATCTTCTGGCAATCGGTTCTTCCAGCAAGAACACGCAGCAGATTCTGAAGCAACTTGGTCTGGGAGATTTCTTTGATGCCATTGCTGATGGCACAATGATCACCAGATCCAAGCCAGATCCCGAAGTTTTCCTGCTGGCAGCGACCATGCTTGGTGTATCACCGGAGAATGCAATTGTCATCGAGGATGCCGAATCCGGTGTCCGTGCCGCCAAAGCTGGCCGCTTCCGCGCCATCGGAATTCGGACGGAAGGTAACGATCCAGATTCCGATATTACCATCAAGAGACTGTCAAACTTAATCGAAATACTATAAATGTGAGAATCCCTCTGTTTTTCAAAAGCGGAGGGATTTTTCATGCAAGTAAGAATCTGCACCGCAATAAACAAAGAAAGGTCTTTTCGTGTTTTACCGGATGTGATAGAATAGGGGTAAAGGAAGTGATACCATGATCCGAAATTTTGATGATTTCTGCCGGGAACTGAATAGCTGCGGCTTTTCTATGGGCGGCGGCAATGCCAAGGGTATCTTTGCGCTGATTGATTACGACTGGCTGAACCAAGATATGCTGGACACTCCGGTGAAGTGGCACTGCGGCGATCCGGAGGTCGATCCCTGGGAATGGCGGATGCGTGTGCTGGAAGAACGGACGGACATTTCCTATTCCAAGGTGTTCTTCAAGACCAGCGGCTTCATCACCAAGGACTGGTATCCCTATTTCTATGCCGTTCGCAGAAACGGCGAGACTTTCGAGGAAGCCTATGAGCTGGGCGGCATCAGCCACACCGCAAAACGGATCTATGACATCGTCCGGGATGGCTATGTGGCGCTCCATGAAATCAAGACACTGGGTGGTTTCGGCAAAGAGGATAAGTCGAGCTTTGACCGGGCGATGGTGGAACTGCAAATGGGCATGTTCATTACCATGACCGGCCGGAAGCAGAAGAAAAACAAGTACGGGATCGAATACGGCTGGAACAGTACTGTGTTCAGCACCGTGGAGAATTTCTGGGCAGAGCGTGATTTCGAAATCCCGGAACTGGATGCTGACGAAAGCTATGAGAAGGTCAGAGAGCAGATCCTGCTGCTGAATCCCACGGCGGAGGAAAAAATCATTCGGAAGTTTATTAAAGGGTAATGGAAATGATTGTTAGAAATGCGAAATTTGAAGACATGAAACAGGCGGGACATATCATGTCGGTATCTTTCCGGACTACTTTTGCGGATTTTGTGTCGCAGCAGACCATGGATGCCTGCGCCCAGGAGGATAACTGCATCGCCCTGCTGGAGGGAATCTTTAAGGAAGGAAAAGTGCATTTCCTAATGGGCGAAAACAGCGGCATGCTGGCCTGGCAGCAGACGGAAAATGGCGCAGAAATCATCGCTATCCATACCCTGCCCGAAAGCCGTGGTACCGGCCTTGGCCATGCCATGCTGACAGAAGCCTTGAGCCAGATCGGGAACCAACCTGTCTTCCTCTGGGCATTCAAAGAAAACACCCGCGCCCGCCGCTTCTACGAAAAACACGGCTTCCACTGGGATGGCTCTGAGCGTATCAGCGAGTTTGATAATGCCTTGGAAGTGCGGTATGTGAAAGGATAAAGACTTAATCGGCTAACTTTATTATAAAAATATAGCACCCAAATTATGCGACTTCGCTCGGTGTTTTATGGATTGAGTGACGCCAAGATTACAGAAGCTGTGTCAGACGAAAATGTGTCATATTTCAATGTTGCGGTAAAATACAAGAAAAAGCTTGACAAAGCAAGCGAAGTGTGTTAGAATCTTCATGGACAAGAAGAAAGCCCCCGAAAAGCAGTTGCCGCTGCTTCCGAGAGCTTCCCACGCAAAATCATAGATATGCAAAATTATGATAACAGAAATCTGAGGATTTGTCAACGTGGGCTTGTTACTTTTGAAGAAGGAGGACACAAGCTGATGCGTTACTACGTCAATAAGAATGCCCAGCCTAACGGTGACCACGAGGTTCACCGTGCGACCTGCATCTGGCTGCCTGATGTGGAGAACAGAATCTACTTAGGCGACTTTGCTACGTCCCAGGCTGCTGTTCGGGAAGCACGTAAGTACTTCGCCCGCGTTAACGGCTGCTACTACTGCTGCCCTGAGAGCCATACGACTTGATAGCAGGGATGGCCCGCCCGATATTTGGGCGGGCTATTTATTTTTTGGGGGAACAAAATGATTTATCAAATTTCAGAGATTGTTGATGCGCAGGGGGGCTTGGTGTTAAGCCGCAAGGAGGCCCAAAACCCAGAGGGCGACATTTATCGATATCCAAGATTGACTCTCCGTTCATTGGATAATAACGGATACATTAGCGAAAGGGACTTGGAAGATTTTTTCACAAACAAACCGCTGAATGGTGCGTGGTTTGCATCTCCAGGAGATGTTGTAATACGGCTTTTTTCCCCACTGTGTCCTACGGTGATCTATGAGAGAAGGAAAAGACTGCTTGTCCCGTCACAGCTTGCAATACTGAAGGTGAAAGACCACTCTGTCATATCACCGGAGTTCTTACGCTTGGCTCTTTCTCAAAAAGAGGTTCAGGAACACGTCAGGCGGATTGAAAGGGGAACTGCACAACGGACGGTGAAGCTTGGAACAATTATGGAGCTTTTGATAAACGTTCCGGACATGGAAACGCAGAAGCGCGCTGTCGAAGTTGACGAACTCAGCCGCAAAAGAGAGCGTATGTACATGGAATTAATAGATCAAGAACGACAGTTGGCAGAAATCACAATTAGAAAGATCATTGGAGGATCGCTGAAATGACGACAAGAAAAGATATTGAAAACGCATTGATGCGTGGTGCAGATACTCTAAGAGATACCATCGATGCAGCCAACTATAAAGACTATGTTTTGCCGGTTATGTTCCTCAAGTATTTGAGCGATTCTTATGCTGATGCAGTAGAAGCGCTGAGTGAACAGTATTCCGGTATTCGACTGGAGAGACAGAAGAAGTATTTGCCGTTCATGGTTGCAGAGGGATGTTCTTTCTATGATCTGTATAACAAGCGCTTTGCCGACAACATTGGTCAGCTGATCAATGCAGCTATGCGCCAGATCGAAGCAGATAACAATCAGCAGCTTGCAGGTGTCTTAAGTTCTGTGGATTACAACAGCGAAAATGCCCTTGGTACCCGTGAACATAAAAATGCGATCCTTCGTGATCTGCTGGAAGACTTCGAACCTCTTAATCTCCGCCCTTCAGTAATCGAAGTTAAAGAAGGACAGGTTCCTGCAGATGTCATTGGTGATGCCTATGAATATATGATCGGTCAGTTTGCGAGTATGGCTGGTAAGAAAGCAGGATCTTTCTATACACCTGCTGCAGTTTCCGAAATCATGGCTCGCATCGTGGATGTTCAGCCTGGTGAACGTGTATATGACCCTACATGCGGTTCTGGTTCCCTGCTGATCAAGGCGGCCAAAAAGCAGAACAGCAAAGAAGTATCTATCTATGGACAGGAAGTCAACGGATCTTCTGTGGCAATGGCGAAGATGAATATGTACATTCATGAAATTCGTGATGCAAAGATCGGTTGGGGTGATACCCTGGCTAATCCTGTGTTTCTGGATGCTGACGGAAATCTGCTACTGTTCGATGCCATCGTTGCCAATATGCCGTTCTCCAAGGATAAGTGGGCATCCGGATTTAATCCCGGCGGTGAATCTTCCGGCAAGGGAAAGAAAGAGTTTAAGATGGAAGCTTCTCTTGACAAGTTCCATCGTTTTGACTGGGGCGTTCCCCCTGCAAGTAAAGGTGATTGGGCATTCCTGCTCCATATGATTGCCAGCCTGTCTGTAAATGGCAGAATCGCAGCAGTTGCTCCTCATGGTGTGCTGTTCCGTGGAGCTGCAGAAGGCAGAATCCGTCAGCGTGTAGTGGATGAAAACCTGTTGGATGCAGTTATCGGTCTTCCTGAAAACCTGTTCTATGGTACGTCCATCCCGGCTTGTATTTTGGTGTTCAAAAAGAATCGTCCCACCACAGACATTCTGTTTATTGATGCCAGCAAGACTGATGAAGCCGGTAATCCCCGCTATATAAAGGCAACCAACCAGAATGAACTGGGTCAGGAACACATCGATTCCATTGTGGAAGCCTATTACAGCCGCAGAGAACAGCCCAAGTTCGTACATGTCGCAACATTGGATGAAATCAAAGAGAATGAATATAATCTGAACATTCCTCGATATGTGGATACCTTTGAAGAGGAAGAAATGATTGATATTACTGCTGTTCAGGCGAATATCGCTCGTCTAAAAAAAGAAATTGAAGAAGCCGAAGCCAAGATGGATGCATACTTGAAAGAACTTGGCTTGTAAGGCTTGTCAATAGAGAACAGGAGGTCATGAGATGACCGAAATAATAAAGGCACGCATAGAAGCTATAAAAAAAGGAGAGCTTCCAGAAGGATACAAAAAGACGAAAGCCGGTATTATGCCAGAAGACTGGGGTGGTAATGTCCGCGCGAAGCAGCTCTTCAAAAGCTATACTGACAAAAAGCATAATGGTGATTTGGAAATCTTGGCTTCTACACAAGAACGAGGAATTGTTCCG
>JAZQEP010000013.1:0-12261 GCA_045539075.1 Faecousia sp.
GCCAAGGTCTTCGGCATCGATCCCAAGGTCGCTATGCTGAGCTTCTCCACCAACGGCTCCGGCAAGGGCGGCACCGTGAAGCTGAGCCACGACGCCACCGTCGTTGCCAAGGAAATGGCTCCCGACCTGGCCATCGACGGCGAGATGCAGTTCGACGCCGCTGTGGCTCCCGAGGTTGGCCAGCTGAAGTTCCCCGGCTCCCCCGTGGCAGGCTACGCCAACACCTTCATCTTCCCCACCATCGAGGCCGGCAACATCGGCTACAAGATCGCTCAGCGTCTGGGCGGTTACGAGGCTCTGGGCCCCATCCTGCAGGGTCTGGCTGCTCCCATCAACGACCTGTCCCGCGGCTGCAACGCAGAAGAGGTCTACAAGATGGCCATCATCACCGCCGCAATGGTGTAATATCCCCTTACATAAAAAATACCGGCCCGTCTGGGCCGGTATTTTTTCTTATCCTTCCCGGGCAAAGAAATCCCGGATGGCCTCCATGCCGGCCTGGACACGGCCCTGCTGGAAATTGGGCTTGCCGCCGCCCCTGCCGTTGAGGCTGGCGGTCATGGCCTTGCCAAAAGCGCGCAGATCCCCCTCCCGGGCAACCATCGCGAAGGCATAGCCGGCTTCCTCGCTGCCGGAGAACACCGCCGCCCGACCGCCGCACTTGTCCGCGATGGCATCGGCCAGGATGCGGATCTGAACGGAATCCAGAGCCTCCTCAAAGTGGAGGACATCACCGCAGTTTACATAACTTTCCGCCACAAAACCGAAGAGCTTCTTCTGGAGGGCAGCGTAGCGCAGCTTTTCCTGCTCCAGGGTTTCGTTCATCCGCCTGGCGGCGGTGCCGGTCTCGGATATTTGGGCGGAGAAGGCCTGGGACACCTGCCGGTTCTGATCGAAAGCCTGATTCAGTAACTCCACAGCCCGTTTTCCGCAGGCCATCTCCATCCGGCTGCCGCCCCGGCAGCCGATGCTGGTGAAGAGCTTCACCAGACCAATCTCGCCGGTACGCTTCACATGGGTACCGCAGCAGGCGCATTTGTCGAAGCCCGGCACCTCCACGATCCGCACAGGCCAGGGCAGCTCCTTTTTGGTCCGGTAGCCCACCTGGGGAAGTTCCTGAGCCGCCGGGTACCAGCAGCGGATGGTCAGATCCTGCCAGATACCGGCGTTGACCTCCGCCTCGATGGCGGGCAAGTCCTCCGCCGGAACGACGCCGTCAAAATCGATGGTGATCACTTCGCTGCCCATGTGAAAGCCCACATTGTGGTAGCCATAGCGCCTATGGATGACGCCGGAGACCATATGCTCACCGGAGTGCTGCTGCATCAGATCGAAACGGCGCTCCCAGTCAATTTCCCCCCGGACCTCCGTCCCCGGCTCCAGCGCTTTGTCGCAGAGGTGGACGATGGCTTCCCCCCGCTCCCGCACATCCAGCACATTCGCATCTCCCAGGGCACCCAGGTCGCAGGCCTGTCCGCCGCCCTCGGGATAAAAGGCGGTGGCAGTGAGGACGATCTCATAACCCTTCTGCGTTTCTTCGCAGGAACACACCCGGGCGGTGAATTCCCGCAGATGGCTGTCTTCATAATATAATTTCCGCGTTTCCATTTCGGTCACCTCTTATAGAGTATAAATGATCCTTTCGCTTTCCTGCAATTGTAGCACATCTTTCTTTCCATTGCACGGAAAAGTTTTGCCGGAGGGGTAGAAACCTGTCGAAAAATCGTGTAGAATAATGCTGATTACCTTTTGGAGGTGAAGCGTATGCCTTCCCATTATGCCCACTACCGCTTCGGTGCCGCCGCCATCGCCGCCATGGACAGCCAGTCCCAGCGGGCCGTCCGGCACTTCCGGCAGCTGTACGATGTGGGCCTGCACGGCCCGGACATTTTCTTCTACCACAGCATTTTCGTCCACGGCAAGGCCACCAAAATCGCCCGGGAGACCCACGGCGAATCCGGCGTGGATTTCTTCACCAGGTGCTGCAAGCGGCTGCGGCTGGAGCCCAACGAGGCCGCCACAGCCTACCTCTGCGGTGTTTTGGCCCACTACTGTCTGGATTCCGTAATGCACCCCTTTGTGCTGGCCCAAACCGCGGAGGGAACAATCAGTCATGTGGAGCTGGAGACGGAATTTGACCGATACCTCCTGCAGCGGGACGGCAAACGGCAGCCCAACACCTTCGATTGCAGCGGCCACATTCGCCTGACCCCCGGCGAATGCGCCACGACAGCCCTGTTCTATCCCGAGGCCTCCCCCGCCATGGTCAGCGCCAGTGTCAGGGGCATGGCCCTCTGGCTCAAGATTCTGGCGATGCCCAACGGCAGTCTGCGCCGGATCGTGGAAGCCGGTGCCGGACAGCAGCTGCGTCAGCACTTTATGGGCCGCACCGCCAACAAGAACTGTGCCCACCTGGACCGGGAGATGCTGGAGCTCTACGACCGGGCACTGGCGCAGTTCCCCGGGATGCTCAGCACGCTCCAGGAGCATATGCACCACAACGCGCCCCTGGATGCACTGTTTGAGCCCACATTCAATGGGTAAAGCACCATTTGCCCATACGGAAAGAGAGAGATTCTATGAAAACCAAATTCAAGCTGACCCCCCTGGAGCGGAGCTGGATCCTCTACGACATCGCCAACTCCGCCTTCACCCTGCTGGTCTCCACCCTGATCCCCATTTATTTCAACTCCCTGGCCGGCGCTGCCGGCGTGGATGAGGACATGTACTTAAGCTACTGGGGCTACGCCGGTTCCATTTCCACGGTCCTGGTTGCCATCATCGCTCCCATCTGTGGCACCATGTCCGACCGGAAATTCAAGAAGCCCATCTTCCTGCTCACGGTGGTCCTGGGCTGCATCGCCTGCGCCGCCCTGGGCGTTACCACCCACTGGCTGTTCTTCCTGGGCATCTTCATCCTGGCAAAAGTGGGCTTCCACTCCTCCATCGTCTTCTACGACTCCATGCTGCCGGAGATCACCACCCCCGAGCGGATGGACAATGTGTCCTCCATGGGCTACGCCTACGGCTATATCGGCTCCGTGATCCCCTTCGTCATCTGCCTGGTGCTGGTGCTGTTCTGCGACAGTTTCGGCCTGACCATGGGAGGTGCTATGGTGGTGGCATTCCTGATCACCGCCGGCTGGTGGGCTCTGCTGACCATTCCCCTGGCAAAGCGCTATAAGCAGACCGCTTTCGTGGAGAAGGAGGGCACCGCCCTGGGCGACTCCTTTAAGCAGCTTGCCCGGACCTTCAAGGAAGCCCGGAAGGAAAAGCACGTATTCGTGTATCTGATCGCCTTCTTCTTCTTTATCAACGGCGTGTACACCATCATCGACATGGCCACCGCCTACGGCTCCGCTCTGGGTCTGGACACCACGGGATTGCTGCTGGCACTGCTGCTGACTCAGATCGTGGCTTTCCCCTGCGCCATTATCTTCGGCCGCCTGTCCGCCAAGCACGACACCGGCCTGCTGATCAAGATCTGCATCATCTGCTACACCTGCATCACCGCCTTCGGCATGTTCCTGGTGAGTCTGTGGCAGTTCTGGGTGCTGGCAACCCTGGTGGGCATGTTCCAGGGCGGCATCCAGGCCCTGGCCAGAAGCTATCTGGGCAAAATCATCAAGCCCGAGCGCAGCGGCGAATTCTACGGCCTTATGGATATCTGCGGCAAGGGTGCCTCCTTCCTGGGCACCACGCTGGTTGCCTTTGTCAGCCAGATCACCGCGGGCATTGAAATTCATATCTTCGGCATCACCTTACAGAACGAAAATCTGGCTGTTGGCAGCCTGATCATCCTGTTCATCGTGGGTTTCCTGGTTTTCTGCAAGGCAGATCAGCTGAACAAGGCACGCGCAGCGTAAATACATGTATATCCCCGGAGAACGTTTCTCCGGGGATATTGTGTTATGGCACAAAGCAAACGTTTCCAAATTGGTATATTAGATAAAAGTACGCATTTTCCCAAAAAATGGTTTGCAACGATAAATCATCCGGAGTATAATAAAGAGTAATTTGATTAAGAAAACGTTTCCAATTTTATTTTTCGGTACATCCAAGGAGGTGCCCATCTTGACGATTAAAGATCTTTCCGCCCAGACCGGCTACTCAGTGGGCACGATCTCCCGTGTCCTGAATAACCAGCCCAATGTCAGCCAGAAAGCCCGGGATACCATTCTCCGGGCAGCCAGCCAGTGCGGCTTCCAGCTCAATGCCAACGCCAAGCAGCTGAAGCAGCAGCACAGCAACTCTATTCTGGTGCTTGTGAAGGGAACCAACAATAAGGTCTTCTCCAGCCTGGTGGAGCGCATCCAGGACCGGATCGCGGAGACCAGCTATTCTCTGATCGTGGACTACATGGATGAGGCGGAAAATGAGGTCCTTCGTGCCCTGCAGCTGATCCGGGAGAAGAAGCCTCTGGGCATTCTGTTCCTGGGCGGCAACAAGGAGCCTTTCCAGGCAGATTTTGAGAAGATCCAGCGGCCTTGCGTCCTGGTGACCAACGACGCCTCTCATTTTCCCTTCCCCAATCTGTCCAGCGTCTCCTCCGACGATAAGCTGGCCGGCAAAATGGCCATTGAACATCTGATCTCCCTGGGCCACCGGAAGATCGCCCTCATCGCCGGTGATCATACCTATTCCGACATCGGCCGGCTCCGCTACGAAGGCGCCATGGAGGCCTTCCGGGAGCACAATATCACCTTTGACCCCGAAACGGACTGTGAAACTGTCCGCTACACCTGCCCGGATGGCTACAATGCCGCCCAGCGGCTGCTGGAGCGGGACAAAGATTTCACTGCCATCTTCGCCATGTCCGACGTCATGGCTGTCGGCGCTATCCGGGGACTCCGGGACGCAGGCAAATGCGTGCCGGAAGATATTTCCGTAATCGGCTTCGACGGTGTGGAACTGGGTGAATACTTCATTCCGAGACTGGCCTCCATCTCCCAGAATGTGGAGGCCCTGGCAGACCGGAGCTTCCGGATGCTGCTGGAAAACATTGAGCAGAACACCGCCGCCCATTATGAGATTCTGCCCGTCCAGCTTTTAGACCGGGAGAGCGCCCGCCGGATCGTATAATTTTACAGCAGCGAAAGGACGCGGAAATATCCGCGGCCTTTTTTGCGCCGAATTATTCACAAAATTGTATTCATTTCTCTTTACAGGTGTGCTATAATGGCTTAAATTGGTTACGAATTGCCATTCGCAAGCTTAAAGGAGATTTTAAATGGGACTTTTCGATAAAATTTTCGGCACCCGCTCCCAGCGGGAGATCAAGAAGATCATGCCTACCGTAGATAAAATCCTGGCACTGGAAAAAGAGTACGCCGCCCTCAGTGAGGAGGCCCTCCAGAATAAGACCCGGGAATTCAAAAACCGTCTGGAAGCCGGTGAGACCCTGGACGACATCCTCCCCGAGGCCTTCGCCGCCATCCGGGAAGCCGCCTGGCGGGTCTTGGGCATGAAGCCCTACCCGGTCCAGCTCATCGGCGGCATCGTGCTCCACCAGGGCCGCATCGCCGAGATGAAGACCGGCGAGGGTAAGACTCTGGTGGCTATCCTGCCCTGCTATCTCAACGCCCTCACCGGCCGGGGTGTCCATGTGGTCACCGTCAACGATTACCTGGCCAAGCGTGACTCCGAGTGGATGGGCAAGGTCCACAAATACATGGGTCTGACCGTAGGTCTGGTGATCCCCGGCATGACCAGCGCAGAGCGCCGGAAGGCCTATGCCGCGGACATCACCTACTGCACCAACAACGAGCTGGGCTTTGACTATCTCCGGGACAATATGGCCATCTACAAGGCAGAGACAGTCCAGCGGGGCCACAATTTCGTCAT
This sequence comes from Faecousia sp., assembly GCA_045539075.1. Classification (GTDB taxonomy): domain Bacteria; phylum Bacillota; class Clostridia; order Oscillospirales; family Oscillospiraceae; genus Faecousia. The sequence goes on from JAZQEP010000013.1 coordinate 5,845, forward strand.
CGTGGACGAGGTGGACTCCATCCTCATCGATGAGGCCCGGACCCCTCTGATCATCTCCGGCAAGGGCGAGGACTCCTCCAAGCTCTACGAGATGGCGGACTACTTTGTTTCCACTCTGCGCCGCCAGGTCTTTGCCAAGACCGAGGACAAGGAAGTTCAGGATGACTACGACTGCGACTACTTCGTGGACGAGAAGGCCAGAACCGTCTCCCTCACCGCCCGGGGCATCGCCAAGGCGGAGAAGTACTTCGGTGTGGAGAATCTGGCCGACGCGGAAAACACCACCCTCAACCACCACATCAACCAGGCCATGAAGGCCCGGGGCCTGATGAAAAAGGACATCGACTACGTGATCAAGGACGGCCAGATCATCATCGTGGACGAGTTCACCGGCCGGCTGATGTACGGCCGCCGCTATAATGAAGGCCTGCACCAGGCCATCGAGGCCAAGGAAGGTGTCACCGTGGCCGGCGAGAGCAAGACCCTGGCCACCATCACCTTCCAGAATTTCTTCCGGCTCTACGACAAGCTCTCCGGCATGACCGGCACCGCCCTGACCGAGGAGGAGGAATTCGCCGCCATCTACATGCTGGATGTGGTGGAGATCCCCACCAACCGCCCCGTTCTTCGCAAGGACCAGTCCGACATCGTCTACAAGAACGAGCCCGGCAAGTTCCGGGCCATTGTGAACCAGGTGAAGGCGTGCCACGCAAAGGGCCAGCCTGTGCTGGTGGGCACCATCTCCATTGCAAAGAGCGAGATCTTAAGTAAGCTTCTCAAGCGGGAGGGCATCCCCCACGCTGTGCTGAACGCCAAGTATCATGAGCAGGAGGCCCAGATCGTGGCCCAGGCCGGTAAGCTGGGTGCCGTCACCATCGCCACCAACATGGCAGGCCGCGGCACCGATATCATGCTGGGCGGCAACGCCGAATTCCTGGCAAAATCCGATCTTCGGAAAATGGGTACTCCCGAGGAGCTGATCGTGGAGGCGGATTCCTACGCCGAGACGGAGGATCCCGAGATCCTCACCGTCCGGGAGAAGTACAAAGCCCTTCTGAAGCAGCACAAGGACGCCATCGCCAGCGAGGCGGAGAAGGTCCGCGATGCCGGCGGCCTCTTCATCATCGGCACTGAACGCCATGAATCCCGCCGGATCGACAACCAGCTCCGTGGCCGCGCCGGCCGCCAGGGCGACCCCGGCGAGAGCCGGTTCTATCTGAGTCTCCAGGACGATCTGATGCGGCTCTTCGCCTCCGACCGGGTGGCGGGCATGATGGACTCCATGGGTCTGGATGAGGACACCCCCATCGACGCCAAGATCCTCTCCGGCGCCGTGGAAAATGCTCAGAAAAATGTGGAATCCCGCCATTTCCGCTCCAGAAAGAACGTTCTGGAGTACGATAACGTGATGAACACCCAGCGTGAGGTGATCTACGCCCAGCGGCAGAAGGTCCTGGACGGCGAAGATCTGAAGGAAAATATCCTGTCCATGCTCCGCACCCTGGTGGACACCACTGTGGCCGACGCTTTCAGCGAAAACGGCGGCAACGCCAATGAGCAGGGCCTTAGCCTGCTGAGCGCAAAGCTGGAGGGCGTCTACTTCGCCAAGGGCACCCTGATGGGCCGCAGCCATGAACTGCTGGGCCAGAGCGCCCAGACCGTGGCCGACATCGTCTACGGCATCGCCCTGAACACCTACGAGATGAAGGAGCGGACCTACGGCGAAAAGCTCATGCGTGAGCTGGAGCGGGTGGTCATGCTTCGTGTGGTGGACGAATACTGGATGGATAATATCGACGCCATGGACGATCTGAAGCAGGGCATCGCCCTCCGGGCCTACGCCCAGCACGATCCGGTGGTGGCCTACAAGTCCGAGGGCTACGAGATGTTCCAGGCCATGATCGCCGCCATCCGGGATGAGACCGTCCGCCGCCTCTTCCTGGTCCAGGTCCGCACCAACCAGGAGGTGAAGCGGGAGAAGGTGGCCAAGGAGACCGGTACCGGCGCCGCTTCCCAATCCCAGGTAAAGAAAGCCCCCGTCCGCAAGGAGAGAAAAGTCGGTCCCAACGACCCCTGCCCCTGCGGCAGCGGCAAGAAGTATAAGAAGTGCTGCATGCAGAAGGAGAAGATGGGCGAGTAAATTCGCTAAAATTCAGAATGTCCGCAGGACAGGCCTTCATTCTGCATTACCGGAGAACCACTATGTCTATAAATACAATTAACGTTGGAAAACTGGAATACCTCAGCGCCGAGGGAATCTCTGTTCCCCACTGCTTTACCACACGCTTCGGCGGTGTCAGCACCGGCATCTTCGATTCCATGAATATCGCCATCAAAGAGGGAGAATCGGAGGAGAATGTCCGGAAAAATCTCAGCATTCTGTCCGATGCCCTGGGCTTTGATACAAAAAATCTGGTCTGCACCCGGCAGACCCATACGGACATCGTCCGGGTGGTGACAAAGAAGGACCATATCGACATTTTTCACCGGGATTATCCCGAGTGCGATGGCCTGGTGACCAATGACCCCGGCACGGCCCTGATGATCTACACCGCCGACTGCACCCCCCTGCTCTTCCACGACCCGGTGACCGGGGCCGTGGGCGCTGCCCACGCCGGTTGGAAGGGCACCGTCAAGGCCATCGGTGCCAGAACCGTGGAAGCCATGGTAGCGAATTTCGGCTGCGATCCGGCCGATATTCATGCCGCCATCGGTCCCAACATCGGCCAGTGTCATTTTGAAACCGATGCCGATGTGCCGGATGCCCTCCTGGCCGCCTTCGGACCGGAGGTAGAGGCCTTCATCCGCAAATCCGGAGAAAAGTTTTATGTAAACCTCAAGGAGATCAACGCGCTGATCCTCCGCCGTGCCGGCGTCCGGCACATCGAGATCAGCGGCAGTTGCACCTACTGTGAAAACCACCGTTTCTGGTCCCACCGCTTTACCCGCGGACAGCGGGGCAGCCAGGGTGCGATCATTGTCTGCAAGGAGGCAAACCCATGAAAAAGATAACCGCCCTTCTGCTGTGTCTGAGTCTGGCTCTGTCCCTGTTTTCCGGCTGCGACCAGCCCGATAACGAGCCCCATGTGCCCACCGGCGACGCCCTGGTAATGGAAGGACAGGACCCGGACTCCGTGGGCCCCCAGAAGGAGGAGGACCCCCAGGAGCTGACCCTGGCGTACTACCCCGACCGGGGACTGAACCCTTTGACCTGCACCGATTTTACAAACCGGGTGATCTTCTCTCTGATCTACCAGGGACTGTTCAATGTGCTCTCGGATTACACCACGGAGCCGATCCTGTGCAGCCAGTACCAGGTATCCTCTGACTACCGGACCTGGACCTTCTACATTGAAAAGACCGCTTCCTTCTCCGACGGCACCACCCTCACCGCCAACGATGTTCTGGCCACCTACCAGGCCGCCATGGAAAAGGGCAGCTGCTACGCCGGCCGATTCTCCCACGTCCGGGAGATCGTTCCCGCCGAAAACGGCGGCATCACCTTTAAGCTTCTGACTCCTTATGAAAATCTGCCCCAGCTGCTGGATGTGCCCATTCTGAAGGCCTCGGAAGTGGCCGCCGCGCAGCCTGTGGGCTCCGGTCCCTACCTGCTGGCCGGGTCCCTGGCCGGTACTCACCTGCGCCGGGTGGAGCAGTGGTGGTGCGACGGTGCCAACGTGGTCGCCACCGCGGAGGCCATCCCCCTGGTGGAGGCAGAAAACCCTGCCCAGATCCGGGACCAGTTTGAATTCTATGACGTGGGTCTGGTCCTGGCGGATCCCTGCTCCGATACCTACGCCGATTTCCGCTGCGACTACGAGCTGTGGGATGTGGATAACGGCATCTTCATGTACATCGGCTGCAACGCCCGGTACACGGAATTCCTGGAGGATGCCACGCTCCGCTCCATGCTCACCTATGGCATCAACCGGGAGAAGATCGTCAGCGACAATTTCTCCGGCTATGCCCACCCGGTGACGCTTCCGGCGGATCCCAACTCCCCCTACTACAGCAAGACCCTGGCGGCTAAGTACAGCTATGATCCCACGAAGTTTATGGACTTCCTCAGCCGCTACGGCAAGACCGAGGACCCCATCCGGCTGCTGGTCAACGCCGATGATTCCGTCCGGCTGCGTGTAGCCCACGATATTGCCGACACCTTCAGCGATTATGGTCTGCCCATGGAGGTGATGGAGTGCTCCAGCTCCAGATTCCAGCAGGAGCTCTACAATGCCAACTACGACCTGTACCTGGGCACCACCAAGCTCAGCCCCAATATGGACCTGTCCCCCTTCTTCGCGCCTTACGGCAACTTAAGCCGCAATGGTATCTCCGACGAGGCCATCTACAATCTCTGTCTGGAATCCCTTGCCAACCAGGGCAACTACTACAACCTGCACAAGGCCGTGGCTGATGAAGGAAAGATCATTCCCATCGTATTCTACGGCTATGCGGTGTACGCCACCCGTGGTCTGCTCACCGATCTGACCCCCACCCGGGACAATATTTTCTGCTATTCCCTGGGCAAGACCATGGACGCCGCCAGAATCGCCACCAATTATGACTGATCTGCATCCGGGCAGTCCCCCGCTGGGACTGCCCGGATTTACTTTTGGACTGTAAAAGATCATCACCAGAATCTTCCGGACACCGGTATTTCCCCCGCCTCTTTTCTTTTTCCCCCGGATGTGCTATACTAACCGGGACGGAACATTTCCGTCTTACTCCCTACGAAAGGACATAATACTATGAAAAAGCTTATCTGTGCCCTGTTGGCTCTGAGCCTTTGCCTGCTCTGCGGCTGCGCCGGCGGCCCCGCTGAAACCACTGCCGCGCCCACCGAGGCAGTCACTGAGGCCCCCACCACTGTGCCTCCCACCCAGGCACCTACCGAGGCCCCTACGGAAGCCCCCACTGAGGCTCCCACCGAGGCACCCACCGAACCCCCGGTAGTCTTCACCAACCCCCTCACCGGTGAGATCCTGGAGGAGGAGACGGACACCCGCCTCTTTGCCGTGACCATCAATAATATCAAGGCCGCCATGCCCATGTACGGCGTCAGCAAGGCCGACATCTTCTTTGAAATGTTCGTCAATGACTACTGCACCCGGGGTCTGGCCCTCTTCTCCGATATCCGGGATGTGAAATATGTGGGCAGTGTCCGGAGCCTGCGGTATAATTTCCTGGATGTGGCCCAGGCCTACGACGCCATCGTCTGTCACGCCAGCGGCAGCAAGGAAGTGCTGAGCCGGATCGGACCCGAGGGTGTCAATAACATCAGCGTGGAGATGGAAGGAAGCGGCTACTTCTTCCGGGATCAGGGCCGTAAGAATGCCGGCTATGCCCACGAGCACACCCTGTTCATCAAGGGCCCCGAAACCCTGGAATACGCCCAAAATAAGGGTCTGCGGGTGACCCGGGAGGCGGACCGGGACTTCGGTCTGCGCTTCACCGCAGGCGATCCCGCCGCTGACGGCGAAGATGCCTCCACCGTTACCATCCACTTAAAGCACGGCAGCATCACCAAGACCAACACCATGACCTATCAGGAAGACCGGGGCGAATACCTGTTTAACCAGTTCGGCAGCGCCATGTACGATGCCTCCGAGGAGCAGGATATCTGCTTCAAAAATGTCATCGTCATGTTCTGCAATGTGACCAATCAGGGGGTTTACCATGTGGCCCAGCTGGAGGGCAGCGGCGAGGGTATGCTCGCCTGCAACGGAAAAATCATCCCCATCCGCTGGATCCACGAGGAGGAAACCGATCCCTTCACCTTCACCTACGCCGACGGCACGCCCCTGGAACTGGGTATCGGCTCCAGCTATATTGCCTTCGCACCCATGAAATCCACCGTGGAATACCAGTAAGGCATATTGCATTAAAAGCGGTACAAAAAAAATCGGATTTTTACACATCTGCCAGTTTACATATTGGAAACGTTATTGTATAATTAATCCGTGCGGAAATACTGAATTCCGTAACAAAACAGTCTAATATACCGCAAAAGCGGTAATTTGAAATGGAGGATATTCCAATGTCTGTTAAAGTTGCTATCAATGGTTTTGGCCGTATCGGCCGTCTGGCATTCCGTCAGATGTTCGGCGCTGAGGGCTTCGAGATCGTCGCCATCAACGACCTGACCTCTCCCAAGATGCTGGCTCACCTGCTGAAGTACGACTCCACCCAGGGCGCTTACGCCGCTCCCTTCGGCACCCACACTGTCGAGGCTGGCGAGGACCACATCATCGTCGACGGCAAGAAGCTGACCATCTACGCTAAGGCCAACGCTGCCGAGCTGCCCTGGGGCGAGCTGGGTGTCGACGTTGTTCTGGAGTGCACCGGTTTCTACACCTCCAAGGCTAAGGCTCAGGCTCACATCGACGCCGGCGCCAAGAAGGTCGTTATCTCCGCTCC
>JAZQEP010000014.1:0-46756 GCA_045539075.1 Faecousia sp.
ATCAAACTTAAAAAGTGGTATTTTCCCAGTGTTTCCCTTAATTCCTCCAGAAACCGAAGGTTTCGAATGGAAAAACTCATCGACATCATGGAAGATGACGACGATGTGCAGAACATCTGGCACAACTGGGAAGAGTAAAAATAAGTTGCGCTGCAACGATTTTCCGATGCAGTTGTGACAAACCGCCTGTTTTTTGTCACATACAGGGCCCCTTCTGTTGCGACATACAGAAGGGGCTTTCTCTATCCTAATTCTCTTGAAAAACAGCCGTAAAGATGCTATATTGTCAGCAGAAACATATTGGTTCATACGGAATGCGAAAGGGGAAGAGAAAATATGGAAGCGAAAACCGTAGACGAATCCCGGGTGGAAACCGTTCATCTCGTACGTCCGAGTCATCTCAATGGTGCAAACCGTCTCTTCGGTGGTATCTTGATGCAGTGGATCGATGAGGTTGCCGGTATCGTTGCCAAGCGGCACTCCAACAGCAATGTCACCACCGCATCTGTTGACAATCTGACATTCCTTCACGGCGCCTACAACGGGGAAATGATCGTGATTCAGGGTAAGATGACCTGGGTCGGTAGCTCCTCTATGGAGGTATGCGTGGATACCTTTGTGGAAAACCATATTGGGGAACGCACCCGGATCAACAACGCCCATTTTATGATGATCGCACTGGACGAAAACGACAAGCCTGTGACCGTGCCCCGGCTGATCCTGCAGACAGAAGATGAGCATCTGGCCTGGGCCCACGGCGAAGAGCGCCGCCGGATCCGGACCCAGCGGAAAAAGGATAAACTGGACGGAATCTGACAAAAACAGCCGCCCCTCCACAGGTAGGATGTGACTCGTAAAACAGTTAAAGCCAAGCGGCATTTTTGCAGCTTGGCTTTTATCATTGTTCGCTCTACACGGTAGAAAACAGTGTATGGAAGAGTGTCATTACTGTTAGAAAAAATGGCATTTGCTAACTGTAATGTCAAGTATCTGTGCGTTTAAATTCAAACCACATTTCTAATGTTTATTTAACTGATTATATACTATCATAATTAGACCGAGTATACAAGAACAGGCACTGCAGTTTGAATAGCTGTGCCTGTTAACCGGCTTATGCGTACCGCACTTTTTACGGATGGTTTTTTACAGACAAAAACTCCCTGCCGCCTTGTTTTGCAGCAGGGAGATTTCTTGATGGATTACTTCTGGCGGTAGCCGTCCAGGAAATTGCCCATGCGGGTCATGGCTTCCGTCAGATCCTCGGGCTTAGGCAGCATGACGATACGGAAGTGGTCATGCTCGGGCCAGTCGAAACCACTGCCGGGGACGATCAGAATATGGCAGGCATCCAGCAGATCGGAGGCGAACTGCTTGTCGGAGGTGATGTTGAACTTCTTCACATCCAGCTTGGGGAACAGGTAGAAGGCAGCCTTGTTCTTTACATAGGAGATGCCATCGATCTGATCCAGCACATCGCAGGTAGCCTTTCTCTGCTCGTAGACACGGCCGCCGGGACGGCACATGGAGAAGGGAGTCTCGTTATCTGCCATTGCGGCGGGAATGACCAGCTGGGCCAGTGCGTTGGAGCAAAGGCGCAGGGAGGTCAGCTGCACGATACCCTGGCGGTACTCGGTAGTCTTTTCACGGGGACCGGAGATGACCATCCAGCCCACGCGGAAGCCGCAGAGTACATGGGACTTGCTCAGACCGTTCATGGTGATGACAACCAGGTCGGGAGCCAGGGAGGCGGTGGAAACGTGCTTGCGGTCATCCAGCAGCATGCGGTCATAGATCTCATCAGAGAAGACGATCAGATTATGCTCCCGGGCCACATCCAGGATCTGGTTCAGAACCTCTTCGGGATACAGGGCGCCGGTGGGATTGTTGGGGTTGATGATGACGATGGCCTTTGTCTTGGCGGTGATCTTGGACTTGATGTCGGCGATATCAGGATTCCACTCGGATGCCTCGTCGCAGCGGTAGTACACAGGCTTGGCGGAGGCCAGCAAGATGGTGTTGCTCCAGAGGGTGTACACGGGGGAGGGCACCAGAACCTCGTCGCCGGGATTCAGCAGGGGCATCAGAGCAAAGCTGACGACCTCACTGACGCCGTTGCCAATAAAAATATCATCGGGGGTGATGCCTTCAATGCCCTTGCTCAGGTGGTAGTCACAGATAGCACGCCGGGCGGCGGGCATGCCCTGGAAATCACAGTAGCCAACGGCCTTATGCTCGTTGCCTTCCAGTGCGTTGCGAATGGAATCTGCCATGGTGAAGCCGAAGGTGGCAGGATTGCCGGTGTTCAGCTTCAGGACATTGATGCCCTCCTGCTGCATTTTCAGAGAACGGCGGAACAGCTCGCCGCGGATGTCGGAATGGACATGCTCCATGCGATCAGATCTATGAATCATTTTCGTATCTCCTTTATTCCTGGCGGGTAAACCCGCTGCATTTTTAGCTTACATGTATATAGTAACAGATTAGGAGAAAAAAGGAAAGAGTTTTTTCGAAAAAATAGATCAGTTTTGCAGGAAATCTTTCAAAAATAGAATGGCATGCCGATAACCCTCCAGCCCCAGACCCTTGATGGTCTTCCGGCAGGCGAGCCCCGGATAAGAGATCTGGCGAAAGGCCTCACGGCTGTCCACGTCGGAGATATGAACTTCTACTGCCGGGATGGCAACTGCCTTCAGCGCGTCCAGAATGGCGATGCTGGTGTGGGTATATGCTGCGGGATTGATGACAATTCCGTCGAATTTACCGTAGGCCTCCTGAATTTTATCTACCAGGCAACCTTCATGGTTGGATTGATATTGCTCAATCTCGATATTTTCCTCGCACCCGGTACGTTCCAGCAGGGCAAGCAGGTCGGCAAAGGTATTTTTTCCGTAGACATCCGGTTCCCGGATGCCCAGCATATTGATATTGGGGCCGTTCAGTACAAGTATTTTCATTGTGAACCCTCCCATTTTGCAAGAATTTCTGCAACCGCAGTTTCCGCGCTGCTGTCATTGCAGATGACAAAGTCGGCGAAGCTTTCGTAAAGCGGCTTTCGAACACGGTACATATCCTCCATTTTGCTTACCTGGGACAGGGGCCTTCCTTCACTTGGAAGCTTGTGCAAGTTCCGCTGAAGCCAGAATAGGCTGCCGTTCTGATGTAGCAGGGGATAGTTTTCCGCTCTTGTAACACAGCCACCGCCGGTGGCGATGACCAGCCCGGCCCGCTTTCCCAGAGCTTCCAGAACTGCGGTTTCCTTCTCCCGAAATCCGGCTTCACCTTCTGAGGCGAAGATAGTGGGGATGTCCATGCCGAAAGTTTTTACCAGTTCTTCATCGGCATCCACAAAGGTCTTTCCCAGCTTTTCTGCCAGAAGCTTTCCAACGGTGGTCTTTCCGCAGCCGGGCATGCCGATAAGGATGATATTTTCCATCTGCTGGCGCATCTTGTCGTAAACAAACCGGATCAGGCTGTCGGGCAGCTTCTCATTGAGAAACCATTCCGCTGCTTCCTTCGCCTGGGCGATCAACATCCACAATCCGTTTTCAGCCACCAGGCCTCGTTTTTCGGCGTCCATCAGCAGCTTTGTCCGGGCGGGGTTGTAGATCATGTCCAGCACGCCTTCCAGATGGGGGAACAGACACAAATCTACAGCAGATACGCCGTTGTTGGGATACATACCCACGGGGGTGCAGTTGCAGATCACGGCAGCATCGGCATGGTGGTGGAGATTGTGGTAATTATCTTCGCCATTGCGGGATATGATCACTACCTTTGCGCCCATTTCTTTCAGGACGGCGACAGCGGTGACGGAGGCACCGCCGGAGCCCAGTACCAGGCATTTTTTGCCCTTTACCTCCAGACCGGATTTTTTCACCATGGATGTAAAACCGAAGTAGTCGGTATTGTGACCGAGAAGAGATCCATCCGGCTGCCGGATGATGGTATTGACGGAGCCCATGTATTTGGCTGTTTCTGTAAGATGGCAGTAGGGCATCACCGTCTTTTTATAGGGGATGGTCACATTGATGGCGGTAAAATCACCTGTTTTCAGGAAGTCTTCCACCTCTTCGGGCTCCCGCTCAAAGAGGGTATAGGGATATTCGCCCAGATACGCGTGAATTTGGGGGGAATAGCTGTGTCCCAGCTTCCGGCCCAAAAGCCCGGTTTTCATCAGACCACCTCGCTGTAGCTGCCCAGGTATTTGAACTCCTCACAGAGCTCGTCCAGCTCGCACATAAGCTGCACGAATTCATCGGAATAGATGGAGGTTTCCAGATCGAAGTAGAACATGAACTCAAAATCCCGGTTGGGAATGGGTCTGGATTCCAGCTTGGTGACGTTGATACCCAGGGTGAACAGACGCGCCATCACCTTGTACAGCGCGCCGGGTTTGTGGGGCAGCACCATCATGATGCTGGTCTTGTCGGCGCCGGGGTAGATCTCCAGATTCTTGGAGATGCAGATGAAGCGGGTGTGGTTGTTATCATTGTCCTGGATGGAGGACTTCAGGCAGCTGAGGCCATAGAGTTCCGCGCATGCCCGGCTGCTGAGAGCGGCAACATCACTGCGGGGAGAATTCGCGACCATTTCGGAAGCCACGGCGGTGTTGGCAACAGGCACCACGGTCACGCCTTCCAGGGACTGCAAAAATTCGCTGCACTGGTTGATAGCCTGCTCATGGGAGTAGATTTCCTTGATATCAGAGATCTTTGTACCTTTTTTTGCCAGCAGGTTGTGGTCAACCTTCATGCGGAAGGTGCGAACAATGGAAAAATTGTGGGAGATCATCAGATCGTAGACCTTCTTCACGGAGCCTGCAGTGGAATTCTCGATGGGCAGGATACCGTACTGGCACAGACCCTTGTCAATGGCGCTGAACACGCCCTCGAAATTTTTGAAATACATGATAAAGGGGGACTTGAAGATCTTCTCACAGGCAATCTGAGAATAGGCACCCTCCACGCCCTGGCATGCCACCATGGCCTGCTGAGGGAAGAGCTTGGGGGTATTCTCTATGGAGGCGGTGATGTCATGATACAGCTGAGTCAAGGCGGAAGTACGCTTGGACTGATAGCTGCGGCTCAGTTCGAAGAGCATGGAGTACAGTACCCGGGTATAATTGGCCATTTCCGGTCCTGCCTTGGCGGCTACATCGGCCAGCTTCTCCCGCTCCCGGGAGGGCACCAGAATGGGCAGGCTGTTTTCCTTCTTGTAATCGGCGATTTGGGCGGCGATGTCCATACGCTTGCCAAACAGGCGAACCAGCTCGTCGTCAATAACGTCAATCTCGTTGCGAAGTTCCTTTAAATCCATAATTATTTCCTCCTGTTTGTCTGGGTGTTGCCCAGAATTAAGTCATAAATGGCAATGGCCGCCGCCGCCTCCACCACAGGCACGGCCCGGGGGACGATACAGGGGTCGTGACGGCCCTTGATGTGCAGCTCCTTTTCTTCCATTAAGCCTAGAGAGACACTGTTTTGCCTGCAGGCAATGGAAGGGGTAGCTTTGAAGGCGGTGGTGAAAATCACGGGCATACCGTTGGTGATTCCACCTAAAATACCGCCTGCGTTGTTGGTCTGAGTCACGATCTTTCCGTCCACAATGGCGAAATCATCGTTGCTCTGGCTGCCGGGCACACAGGCGCAGTCAAAGCCGATTCCGAATTCCACACCCTTCACGGCGGGAATTCCGTAGACGATCTGGGCGATCCTGCTCTCCACGCCGCCGAACATGGGCTCGCCGATTCCGGCGGGAAGACCGGTAACGGCACATTCGATGATGCCGCCCACACTGTCGCCCGCGGCTCTTGCCTGGGCGATGAAATCCCGCATGGCACTGCCCGCTTCCGGGTCCAGCACCGGGAATTCCTTGCCGACAGACTCGATTTCCGGGTCCATGGGATCAAAGTACTGATCGCCGCACTCACCGATGGCCAGAATGTGCGCCCCAACACGGATCCCCATCTCCTCCAGCCACTGCTTGCATAAGCCACCTGCGATGCACAGGGGGGCGGTCAGTCGTCCGGAGAAGTGGCCGCCGCCGGCAGCATCCTGAAAGCCGCCGTATTTGACCTGGGCGGTGTAGTCCGCATGACCTGGTCGGGGGCAGTCCTTGAGATTCTCATAGTCTCCGGAGCGGGTATTTTTGTTGTAGATCACTGCGGCAATGGGTGCGCCGCAGGTGTGGCCGTCCAGGATTCCGCCCAAGAATTCGGGCCGGTCCTCCTCACGCCGGGGTGTGGACCAGTCGTTTTGCCCCGGGGCCCGGCGATTTAAAAAATTCTGCAATTTATCAAAATCCACAGGAAGTCCGGCAGGAATACCGTCCAGGGTCATGCCGATGGCAGGACCATGGGACTGGCCAAAAATGGAGAGTTTTAAATTTTCACCGTATGTTGAACTCATAATTGCCTCCTAGCCGGGCGTATTCCTCCCAGAACCTGGGATAACTCTTTTTCACACATTCCGAACCCAGAATGGTCACATCTTCCTTACACACCGTGGCGGCGATGGCTGCTGCCATAGCAATCCGGTGGTCATTCACCGCATCCACCGTGCCGCCGATCAGTCCGGTTCCTTGGATCTTGAGGGTCTTTTCGTCCGCTTCCGCCTTGCCGCCAAGATTCTCGATCATGGCGATGGTGGAAGCCACCCGGTCGGATTCCTTCAGCCGCAGCCGTCGGATGTCGGTGAACACTGCACCTTGCCAGGTTGCCGCCGCAACGGATAAAATTGGAACCAGGTCGGGAATATCCTTTGCGGAAATCGCGGGCGTACCCTGTTCCAACTGCTTAAGAATTTCCACAACTGCCCGGTCACCCTGGGCGGATTCCGTATTCAGTCCCAGAACATGCAACTCACTTCCCAGCGTTTTTGCAGCCAGAAAGAAAGCTCCGTTGCTCCAATCACCTTCTACCTCAATATATCCGGGGGTGTGGAAATCAGGGGCAGAAAACAGCTTCAGGGCCTGCTCTGTCATATCCACATAGGGCTTGGATTCCAGATTTCCTGTGATGGTGATTTTGCTTTTTCCGTCCATCAGGGCTGTGGCAAAAAGCAGCCCGGTGATAAATTGGCTGGATACGCCGCCGTCGATGTTGTATTCTCCGGCTTTCAGTTTCCCGGTACAGCGGATGGTATCCGAAGTGGGCCGGGAAAGGATACATCCCATCCGCTCCATCTCCTCCCAAAGAGGGGAAAGGGGCCGCTGGGGAAGACGTCCTGCCAGCTGGAAAACAGCATCTACGCCCAGGGCACCCACAATGGGAAGCATAAAGCGGAGTGTAGAGCCGCTTTCGCAGCAGTTGAGCAACGCAGTTTTGGGAATGACGGAAATGGGATCAATGGAATAGCCGTTTTCCGTACGCTGAATATCTGCGCCCAGAGCGTTCAGACAGTCCACCGTAGCCTCGATATCCCGGTTGGTTTCCGGACAGATTAGATTGGTCAGCCCATCTGCAAAGGCGGCACAGATCAGCAGACGGTGGGCCTGAGATTTGGAGGGGATGATTTGTATTTCGCCCCGGAGAGAGGCGGGATGGATGGTAATGTCCATATCAAAGACCTTCTTTGATGAAAGGTAAAATTTCTTCCACAGCGGTGGGAACGACTACGCATTCGCCGATCCGCTTGGGGATGATCAGATTCACCCAGCCGCCGCTTCGCTTTTTATCGGACAGGGCGTATTGGAAAAGAGTCTGCGCATCGGTATCCGTACTGGCAGGAAGTCCGAATTGCTCCAGAATGTCAAGAATTCGAGTATTGTCGGGACAATGGGAGGCCCGGCTGACGATTGCCATGCCGATGGCCACGGACTGACCATGGGAGCGTGTAAAATTGCTGGATGCCTCCACGCCGTGACCGATGGTGTGGCCCAGATTCAGCTTCATCCGTGCTCCCGTGTCAAATTCGTCCTCCATGACCACGTCACGCTTCATCTCTACGCATCGGGCGATGACCATCTCCCTGTCAAATTCCGGTCCGGTGGACTTCAGATAGGAAAAGAATGCTTCATCGTAGAGAATGCTGTATTTGATGACTTCGGCGCAGCCGTCCAGAAAAATATCTCTGGGAAGGGTATTCAGCGTATCCGTATCACAGAGCACTAAGCTCGGCTGCCAGAAGGCGCCCACCAGGTTTTTACCACTCGGCAGGTCGATGGCGGTCTTGCCGCCGACGGAAGAATCCACAGCCGCCAGAAGCGTTGTGGGCATCTGGATAAATCGGATGCCCCGCAGGTAGGTGGCGGCGGCGAAGCCCGCCAGGTCACCCACAACGCCGCCGCCCAGGGCCACGATCAAGTCGCTTCGGGTCAGCTTGTTTTCTGCCAGAAAATCCAGCAGTTCCAGGTATGTGGCGGCGCACTTGCTTTTTTCTCCGGCGGGGAATACAAAGGAAACAACCTCAAATCCGGCATCTTCCAGGCTGTGTTCCGCCTGCGCGCCGTAGAGGGGATATACGTTTGTCTCACTGACAACGGCAATTTTCTTTGCCTTTCCCAGGTATGTGGCTTCTTCGCCCAGGGTGGCGAGCAGTCCGGAACCGATTTTGATATCATAGGATTTGGATGCGTTAACGGTGACGGTTTTCATCCGTCCACCTCCTCCTTACGCCGTTTGCCCTCCTCCAGGAGGGCGATCAGCGCGGCTGTATCGTGGTTATGAATTGCCTTTCGATAGGCGGATAGACTTTCAATATAGAAATCCAGCTCTTCCAGGAGATAATCCTGGTTTTCCAGGAACAGCTCTGCCCACATCTTGGGATTCAGCCATGCAACACGGGTCAAGTCCTTATAGCTTCCGGCGGAAAAGCCCTTGTGTTCCACCGCAGTGGGAGATTTGATGAACGCGTTGCTTAAAATATGGGGCATCTGGGAAGTGAAGGCGATCATTTTGTCGTGCTTTTCGGCGGTGGTCACGGAAAAGGTGCCGAAATGACAGGGCTTCAGCGCTTCTTTCACCTGCGTCAGAAGTTCAATGTCGTCAAATACCGGAGGAATGAGAACCATGGGCTGATTTTCGAAGAGATTTGCCCGGCTGTACTTGAAGCCGGAGAACTGGGAGCCGGCCATAGGATGACCGCCTACAAAAGAAAAGCCATGTTTTTCAGCCAGAGGGAAGCAACGCTGGCAGATTTCCCGCTTGATGCCGCAGCAGTCTAGAACCAGTGCCCGGCGGTTTACCAGATGTGCGTTTTCTTCCAGCCACCGGGCGCTGCCATCGGGATAAATTGCCAGCAGAATCAGATCACACTGGCAAATGGTGCTTTCATCCAGCTTTCCATGAACTGCTCCGGCCAGCATGGCGAAGGAGAGCATGCTCTCGTCCTTCTCAGCGGCGAATACCGTGTGGCCTTCCAGAGCGTATGCTCTGGCGAGGCTGCCGCCGATGAGGCCAAGACCCAGAATGCCGACGTTCATCGAATCGCCTCCCGAATCAGACGAATACGGTGGGCCAGGTCATCAAACTGGTGGGGTGTCAGACTCTGGGCACCGTCACACAGTGCCCGGGAGGGATTGTTGTGTACTTCGATCATCAGACCGTCACAGTTGGCAGCGGTGGCGGCGCAGGCCATGGGGGCAACCAGCTTGGCTTTGCCGGTGGCATGGCTGGGATCCACCACCACAGGCAGATGGCTCAGCTCGTGCAGCACGGACACCGCAGCCAGGTCCAGGGTGTTCCGGGTGGCGGTTTCGAAGGTGCGGATGCCCCTCTCACAGAGGATGATATTTTCGTTGCCCTCGCTCATGATGTATTCTGCGGACATGAGCAGCTCCTGGATGGAATTAGCCAGGCCGCGCTTTAAGAGGATGGGCTTTCTGGTTTTGCCCAATTCCTTCAGCAGGTCAAAGTTCTGCATATTCCGGGCACCCACCTGGATAATATCCACATCTTGGAACAGATCCAGGGTGGAGATGTTCATGATTTCAGTGACGATGGGAAGACCGGTCTCTTTCTTGGCTTCCAGCAGGAGTTTGATACCCTCACCCTTCATGCCCTGGAAGGCGTAGGGGGAGGTGCGTGGTTTAAAGGCGCCGCCCCGGAGAATATTGGCTCCGGATTCCTTTACGGCCTTGGCAACCTCGATGATCTGCTCCTCGGATTCGACACTGCAGGGACCGGCGATCATGGCGAAATAGCCGCCGCCGATGCGCACATCACCGCACTGGATGATGGTATCCTTAGGATGGAATTTCCGGTTAGCCTGCTTGTAGGGCTCGGAGACCCGCTTTACATCCGCCACGATCTCCAGGGACTTGAGCAGATCCATATCCACCCGGCTGGTATCACCGATGAGGCCCAAAATGGTTACTTCGGTACCTTCGGAAATGTGGACGTCCAGATTCATGGCTTTCAGCCAGTGTACCAGATGAGCGGTCTGGTCGGGGGTAGTGCCGTGCTTTAAAACAGCGATCATAAATGTCATCTCCTAAAATAAATAACGCCGCACGGCCAATTCGTGCGGCGTTTGAAAATTCATTGGAAAGCTTCTGATAACTTCCTTGCAGCACAAATCGCTATTACCTTTTATCGATAAAAAAGTAATAGTAGCTAAAGTATGCTGCAAAGAAAACATTCATCATGGTATTTGCCTCCATGTACTGTAGCTGCGGACATTATACCACGGGTGGCGGAATATTGCAAGGGCAAATTCCACGGATATCAGACTGAATTTTTGGATGAATTGCATGATACCACATTGACGCAGGAGAAAAGACGTGGTATTATGAATACAAACGTATGAACGAGAGGGGGCGAACCGATGAACTATTTGAAAGGACTGAACCCTGAGCAGCTGGAGGCTGCCACCACCACGGAGGGCTTCATTCGTGTAGTCGCCGGTGCCGGATCCGGCAAGACCCGGACGCTGACGGCCCGATATATGTATCTGGTGGAAATGCTGGGTATTTCCACAGCCAATATCCTCTGTGTTACCTTCACCAACAAAGCAGCGGCGGAAATGAAAAAGCGCATCCGCCAGACGCTTCCGGACCAGGATTTGGGCAGGATCACCACCTTCCACGGCTTCTGCGTGGGACTTCTGAAAGAGGACTGCCATGTGATCCAGTATCCCAAAAGCTTCATCGTTCTGGATGAGGACGACAAGGAAGCCATTCTGAAAACGGTTTTCGAAGATCTGGGCATAACATCCAGAGAAATGACCATTCAGGATGCGGTGGATTATATTGGCTGGCGCAAGGGCGGCAGAGGCTATGTCAAAACCCTCATCGATCCCCAGCTGAACCATCTGCTGGATCTGTGCAACAGCGCTGCCACGCTGAAGGACAAGGTCATGTACCGCTATTTCTATGAGCAGCGGAAGTGCTTTGGCCTGGATTTTGACGACCTGGTATATTTTGCCCTGTACATACTGGAGCATGATTCCCAGACCCGGGAAAAATGGCAGTCCAGGCTGGAATATATCATGGTGGATGAATTCCAGGATATCGACAAGGATCAGTACGCCCTGGCGGATATCCTGTCCGGATATCATAAGAACCTGTTTGTGGTGGGTGATCCGGACCAGACAATATACACCTGGCGGGGGGCGGATGTAAAATTCATTCTGGAATTCGACAGCCGCCATGAGAACGTGAAGACCATCTATCTAAACACAAATTACCGCTCCGCGCCTCAGATCCTTTCTGCGTCCAATGCCCTCATCGACAAGAACCGGGACCGGTTGAAGAAGAAGCTTACAGCAGTCCGGGAAGATGCCCGGAAGCCTCTGTATTTCCATGGAAAAACCGCCCAACTGGAAGCGGACTGGATCACTGCCAATATGCGCTCCATCCATGAGGGGGGAATGCCCTACAGCGCCATGGCGGTGCTGTACCGGGCGCATTATGTGTCCCGGGCGGTGGAGGAATCGCTGATGCGCAGCAAGATCCCCTATGTGCTCTATTCCGGCGTGGAATTCTATAAGCGCAAGGAGATCAAGGACGTGATCTGCTACCTGCGGATGATCTACGCCGGGGATGATGTGAGCTTCCTGCGCACCGTCAACGAACCGAAGCGGGGCGTCGGCCGTACCCGTATTGCAGCGCTGAAGGCTTACTCAGTCACCCATGGGATCTCCCTCTACGGCGCAATGAAAGAGCTTCTGGAGACGGACCTGTTCAAACGCAGCCGTGCAAAGGAATATGTGCGGCTGATCGAAAAATACCGGGCCATTTACGATGGCATGGATCTGACGGACCTGCTCAGCGGTGTGCTTCAGGACAGCGGCTATGAGCTGATGCTGCGTTCCTCCGGCGAGGAGGAGCGTCTGGACAATCTGGCAGAATTAAAGCAAGCTATCTACGATTTCCAGCGGAAGGCCGGCGAAGAGGTGAGCCTGGGCAATTACCTGGATCACGCGGCGCTCTTTACCAATATGGACCAGGGCGAAAAGGCCCAGGCGGTGAAGCTGATGACCATTCACGCTGCCAAAGGTCTGGAGTTCCCGGTGGTTTTTCTGTGCGGACTGTCCGAGGGCATCTTCCCCGGCAAGCGGGCCAATACCCGGGAGAGACTGGAAGAGGAGCGAAGACTTGCCTATGTGGCGTTCACCCGGGCCAAGGACCGGCTGTTCCTCTCCGATGCGGCCGGAACCAATTATGACGGAGGTTTCCGTTATCCCAGCCGGTTCATCTTCAACGCGGAGGCGGAGAACCTGGACTATGTGGTTCCTCTGGACCCGGACCTGGTGGAGCAGGCACTGGAGAAGATCAGCCAGACGGAGGAGCTGGAACCCCGGAAGGAAAAGCCCAACGCCCTGGTGGGCAAGCGTGTCCGCCATCCTGTGTTCGGTGAGGGTAGTGTTATTGGCGTGCCCCGGGGCCAGGAGGGCTACATCATTCAATTTGACAATATTGTGACCCCCAGGACCTTCGGCGCAACAGCGAAAATTGAATTTTTGAACTGAAAAGTCCCCCATACCTTTGCCGCGGCGCAGGTATGGGGGATACTAGCATAAATGAAAACTGCTGCCCGGAGGCCGGACAGCAGTTTTTATGGGTTTATTCGGTGATGGTGAACTCCAGAGAGGTAACGGCCAGACCGTTGAAGTAGACTCCCAGGGAATACTCACCGGGCTCGGTGGGAGCATTGGGCACGTTCAGACCGCAGTAGTGGTAGTTGGCACCCTTCCACAGGCCATCCCGCCAGTCCAGATTCTCCACGCCGATCATATCGGTGAGCACATCACCCTCAGCGTTTCGGATGACGTACATGACCTGGATATTTTCGTGACGGATGTAGAAGTCCTGCATGTAGTACAGCAGAACGGAGATCTTCTGACCGCTGGTGAATGTGGTGGTGTAGTTATGCTTGGTCACATCTGCATGGGTCCAGTTCTCCTTCTCGGGAGTGGGCAGCAGGTCACTGAAGAAATGATGGGCCTGATGCTTGGGATAGAAGGCCTGTGCGGCGTTTTCATACACGTCAACATTGGAAGTATCAAAAACAGTGCTGCCGTTGAATACGGTGCGCCCGTCCGCAGCCTGGATGGAGATATCGTAGGTGGCGGCGGGGATTCGCAGACCGATGGTGCCGACGTTTTCATCGCACTGTACGACCTGCTGCTGGGTACTGCCATCGATTGTGTACATCAGCAGCCAGCCGCCTGCGGGAGCCTCACCCTGGAATTCCCAGCTGACCTTGAGCGCCATGGGATTCCTGTCATCCACATGAATGGCACCCACATGGATGGGATTGGCGGTGATGGTAGCCCGGGCGGGCTCTGTCATGCCGGCAGCGGTGACCTCCACGGTGTAGGCACTGTCAGGGGAGATGCCCTCAAAGACGGCGCTGAATTCATTGGTGGTCAGCTGCTTGTCGTAGTCACTGCCGTCATAGCAGCGGACAGTCCAGCTTTCTGCCTGGAGTTCCTCGGGGAGCGTCCAGGATACGCTGAGTTTGCCGTTTTCGTCAGTGATGACTGTCAACTCCTGTGCCAGGATGCTCTGGGCAGCAGTGAACTCCAGGGTTGCCTCGCTGGGGATGTAGAGGGGGGATTCGGGAACCAGCCGGAAGGAGTAGCTCTTTCCAACGGTGAGACCTTCCACCAGGACAGTATGGCCGGAGAAGGACTTTTCGATGGTTTCCTCGTCCTCGGCGGTGCAGATCACGGTCCAATTTTCACTGTCGGGGCCAGCCACGGTGAAACTCAGGGCGACGCTGCCATCGGAGGCGCCTGTGGCGGCGGTGAAATCGGAGATGTGGGTCTCGGCGGGCGTCATGTACTCATGGGAGATGCAGCCCTGAAGTTTGTGTAAGCCCTCGACTTCCAGATGGATCTTATAGAGCATGTCCGGAAGCAGGTCTTCAAAGGAAGCTTTGCCGTCGGTGACACTCTGACGGACAGCCTTGCCCTGGGTATCGGTGCAGACCACAGTCAGAAGGCCGGTGTCAAACTCCGCATCCACGCTGATGGTGACGCAATCTCTGCTGCCATGATAACTCAGTCCATCCACATGGAGCAGATAGTAGTTTTGATAGAACAGATAGCCGCCAGCCGCAAGCAGTCCCAGAAGCAGGATGATCAGACAGGTAACTGCGAAGGCCTTTCTCCTGGCTTTCCGGCGCTGAATGCCCAGGTCTGTGTGCTGGATTTCCGGCTCTTGGTCGGAAGCTTTCTTCTTTTTCTTCTTCTTTTTGGGCTGCTGTTCCTCGGAAGCGACATTTTCCTCGGTGCCTGCACCTGTGCTCTGCTCAGCGTCGGAGGTATTTTCCCCGGATGCTTCCTCTTCACTCCGTACCTCAGCTCCCGATTCTTCCGGGACGTCGGCGGTGGGAACAACAGGGGGTTCCGGCAGGGGCTGCTCGATGATGGCATCAGCCTGAGCAATCACAGCCTCCGTTTCTTCGCTGATGTCCCCGGGCTGCAGGGAAGCGGCATCTTCCTCCTGGGGAAGCGAATCATCGGTGGTTTTTTCGGTTTCTTCAGCACCGGGCTGGGAGATATCGGCTGCGGGGGGTGTGATGGGGGTGTTGTTGACACCGTTGCGCTGCATGTAAGCAACCAGCGCCTGCTCCATCTGATTGGGATCCGCCCACCGGTTGGCAGGATCGGGAGAGATGGCCTTCATGATGATCTCTGCGATCTCGTAATCCGCGTTGACGGGAGGGGGCAGGGGATTCTCAGTGGGGTAGTCCACCTCTTCCAGAATGCCATTGTTGAAGATCTGATACAGAATCTTGCCCAAGGCGTAGGTGTCGATGGTGGTGTTGGGGCTGCACAGGTCATCCTCCAGCTCCGGAGCGGTGTAGGCATTGCGGTACTTTCCGGGCAGGGAAGCATACTTGAGGTTGCCCAGTTCCATAAAGCCCAGGTCGCCGATGCGGAATTCCTGGTGAGCGGTCATGAAAATGTTGGAGGGCTTCAGGTCGGCATAAATCCAGCCGGCTTTTCGTGCAGCGGACAGCGCAGCGCAGATATCGAGGCCCAGGTTGACTGCCTCAAGATGGGTCATCGTGCTGCGGCGCATGTGTTTTTCCAGGGTTCTCTTGTAAGTGCCAAGAAGATACACCTGGTATCCAAGCCGGTTGTCTTCCATCGGAACCGTCTGCCAGCTGTCATAGCACAGGAAACCATCCGACTTGGCAAGCTGCTGAAGGCACTGTGCTTCTTTTTCCACCTTTTCCGCCACATCCTTGAAGTAAGCCAGGGCGGCGGAAGGCTCCCGGTATGCGCCGGTGAGCAGCAGAGCGTCCAGCTGAACCTGGGACGCGGGAATGGTGATGATTTTAAGTATGTATTTGTTTTCGGGATTTCCTTTGATTGCGGGACAGCAGCAGACACCATCGTGATCGTTGATGGGGTCACCGATCTGATAGCCGTCCAGCAGGGGGGAGATCTGTTTGCGGTCAGACAAAGTCTATCGCCTCCTTATACCCCGATATCATATATCAGAATGTAAAAAAAAGCAACTGCTTTCTGTATATTGTTAAGAAAAAGTTAATTATTTCCTTTAAAAATAAAGAAATAAAACAAAATACTTCGATGAAAAGTTCGTTCCGGACTGGAATTTCGCTTAAACCCGGTGTTGTCAGCAGGAAGAAAAAGCGAGAAAAATGAAAAAATGTATCAAAATAAGCTGAATTGATACTTTTTTGTAGTTGTTTTCCAGAACGTACAATGATATAATACCAAGAACATGGGACATTTTTTGAAAATGTTAAGAGGAGGATGACCATGAGTAAAATTATTTGTGATATTTGCGGCACTTCCTACCCGGATACTGCGGATGCATGCCCCATCTGCGGCTGCTCCCGGGATGAAGTTGCCGAGCTTCTTGGCAATGACACCGCTGAAGAGATCACCGCAAAGCCTGTGAAAAGCACCGGCCGCTTTGCAGCCGCTGCCAAGCGCAAGACTCCCGCAGAGGAGTATGATGAGGAAGATGATGACATCGACGATGAGTCCGAGGAGGATGAAATCGAAGAAAAGCCTTCAAAGTCCGCGTTCTTCGGCAAGAAGAAGCTTTCCAAGAAAATGGAAGAAGAGGACGAGGAGTACGACGAAGACGACGAAATCGATGAGGATGAAGACATCGACGAGGATGACGACGGGGAGTACGACGAGGACGAAGATGACGACGAAGACGATGACGAGGATGATGAGGATGAAGGCAAATCCAACGCACTCCTGGTCATTCTGCTGGTGATCGTTGTTCTTGCTCTGCTTGCTGTCAGCTCCTTCCTGCTGTTCCGTTACATCCTGCCCAATTTCATGAACCAGGAAACTGAGCCTGTCACCACGGCCGCGCCTGTGACCGATGCTCCTGAGACCACGGAGCTGCGCATCCCCTGCGAGAGCCTGGCTCTGACCAGCGGCGGCGAGATCATCCTGGGCGGCGAAGGCGCCAACTGGCTGATCAATGTGATGGCACTGCCCGAGAACACCACCGATCAGCTGACCTATACCTCCAGCGATGAAGCGGTTGTGACCGTAGACGGACAGGGTAAGGTTACCGCCGTCAGCGAGGGTGCTGCCGTGATCACCATCACCTGCGGCGACCAGCAGATGACCTGCACCGTTACCTGTGATTTCGCACAGGAGACCACCGCTCCCACCGAGCCCGAGGAGACCACCGCTCCCACTGAGGCCGAGGATCCCTCTGAGCCTGAGGATGATACCACTGAGCCCGAGGAGACCACCGCTCCTACCGAACCTGAGAAGCCCACCGAGCCTCTGAAGGACGTGACTCTGAAGGTCAGCCTCACCGACATTACCTTCAATGCACCCAATCAGGGCTATACCTTCAAGGTGCAGGGACTGAAGAATGACGAAGTTAAGTGGACCTCCATGGACGAGAAGATCGTAACCGTGGACGAGAAGGGCTTTGTCACTTCCGTCGGCAAGGGTCGGACCACCATCATTTGCCAGTACGGCGATCAGAAGGTTGAGATCAAGATCAACTGCAGATGGTGATTACCTAAGTACAAAACGGCAGTTCCGTGTCTGGAACTGCCGTTTTTCTTATTCGCCGTCCACAATCCGGTTTCGTCGCATCAGGAAGGATGCGCACCAGAGACCGGCCAGGCCCACCACTGTGTAAACAATACGGCTGAACAGGGACCCGGAACCGCCGAACAGCCAGGCTACCAGGTCGAAGCGGAACAGACCCACCAGACCCCAGTTCAGACAACCGATGATGGAGACGATCAATGCCAGTGTATCCATGAAAAATTACCTCCCTTTTCTTCCTTGGATGCCACTAGCATACCCGAAGCCGGGGGAAAATATACAACGGCTTGAAAAATCCACTGTATCAGAGTATAATCTTAACAAATACAGATTGATGGAGGCTTACATCATGACGATTGTAACAGAAAAAGCACCGGCAAAGCTGAATCTGACGCTGGATGTGCTTTCCAAACGGCCGGATGGCTACCACGACCTGCAAAGTGTAATGCAGACGGTTTCACTCTGTGATGAAATTACACTGCAGATCGGTACCGGAAAGCCCTGGGAGGTTCGGTGCGATACGGAGGGTGTCCCCTGTGACAGCAGAAATCTGGTCTGGAAGGCGGCTGAGGTGTTCTTCGAGGCTCTGGGAGAGAACCCGGCAGGTTTGGACATCCATATTCTCAAGCGCATCCCTTCCCAAGCAGGCATGGGCGGCGGCAGCGCCGATGCGGCAGCTGTCTTCCGGGCGCTGAACCGGCATTATGGTGAGCCGTATGCACCCTTGGAACTGGCGGAGCTGGGTGCCAGGGTAGGGTCGGATGTACCCTTCTGCGTGATCGGCGGTACAGTCATGTGTGAGGGACGGGGCGAGCGGATGCGGCCCCTGGACGCGATGCCCGGCTGCCAAATTGTCATCATCAAGCCGGATTTTCCCGTATCCACACCGGCACTGTTCCGGGCCATCGATTCAGAGGAGATTAGCATCCGTCCCGATAACGCATCCATGGAGCAGGCAATTGCCGCGGGGGATCTGAAGCGGATATCCGGGCTAATGTGCAATGTCTTTGAACCTGTGGTCAGTAAGGATCACCCGGAGATCCGGCGCTTCCGATCGATTGCCATGGCCTGCGGAGCCCTGGGCTGCCAGATGACAGGCTCCGGCTCTGCCTGCTTTGCGCTGCTGGACAGCCGGGAAAAGGCGGAAAAGCTTGCGGATGTGCTGAAAGCTGAATTCTCCTCAGTTTTTCTGGCAGAACCGGTGTAAAACAGTATATTTCAGATAAAAGCCGTCCATACTGGAAGTATTTCCATATGGACGGTGTTTTTATGAAGAAGAATCTGAAAAGAATTCTGATCTGTACCTGTGCTGCGGTACTTTGCTGGACGATCGGTGTGCTCCGGGACCGGGAAACACTCAACCGTGAACTGATTCGGCTGCATGTGGTGGCAGACTCCGATTCGGAGCATGATCAGTCTGTGAAGCTGTCTGTCCGGGACGCGGTGCTGGAAAGTATCCGGGAGGGTCTTTCGCAGGCTACGGATATTGACCAGGCAAGACAGTACATCCGGGACAATCTGCCGAAAATCGAGCAATCTGCCAATGAGGTGCTGAAATCCCTAGGCTGTGACGAACAAGCTGTTGCTACGCTGAAGAAGGAAGTGTTTGACACCCGTCATTATGATACATTTTCTCTCCCGGCAGGAGTTTATGAAGCGCTTCGGATCACCATCGGAACCGGAGAAGGAAGAAATTGGTGGTGTGTGGCATTTCCGACCCTTTGTGTTCCTGCCACAGCTGCGGAATTCCGGGATGTGGCAGCGGGAGCCGGATTTGATGACGCTCTGACGTCGTCACTGCAGGCAGATGCACCGTATGAAATTCGTTTTTATCTGCTGGATTTACTGGGAAAACTGGAAGCCCGATTCTTTAAAGAATAAATCTGGCCCTGTTAATTGGACGGAATCTGTGCTATAATGCAGAAAACAAAGAGAAAGGAGTGGCGCATATGCTTCGTTTGATCATCGGCAAGGACTGGCCAGCCAACCGCCAGTGGATTTTGGAACAGATTACCCGGGATGTGCAAAACCGCCAGGGCGGGCGGATCCTGATTGTGCCGGAGCTTATCAGCCACGATACGGAGCGCCGCCTTTGTCAGGCGGCGGGAGATACGGTCAGCCGCTATGCGGAAGTACTGTCCTTTACCCGGCTGGCTCACCGGGTCAGCGAAAATGCCCGCAGCGCCGCCATGGAATGTCTGGACGACGGCGGTCGGGTGGTGGCCATGGCTGCAGCTGCCCGGCAGCTTTCCAGCCGGCTGAAAGCCTATGCCGCGCTGGAAACAAAGCCGGAATTTTTATCGCAGCTCATCGATGCTGTGGACGAATTCAAACGCTGCTGCATTACATCTCAGACTCTGATGGAAGCATCCGCTGCCCTGGAGGGAAGCTTTGCCCAGAAGCTTGAAGAACTGGCGCTGCTGATGGAGAGCTACGATGCCCTCTGCGCCCGGGGCAAGCGGGATCCCCGCGACCAGATGACCTGGTGCTTGGAGCAGATGGAGGACAGCGACTACGCGGCAGAGCATGTATTCTACATAGACGGCTTCCCGGATTTCACCCGGCAGCATATGGCGATACTGGAGCATCTGATCCGGGAATCTCCCAGCGTGACTGTCAGCATCAACTGTGACGCAGTGGGCTCCAAAAAGCTGGCCTTTGAAAAGGCGGGCGATACGGCAAAACAGATCCTGGAGTGCGCCCGTCGGGCGGAGGTGAGCTGGGAGATCCAGGTCATCGGGGACGAGCCCGGTGAACTTGCCCGGCTGCGGGAGCATCTGTTCCAGGGAAGCTTCGGCAATGGATTCGCGAAAAATGTGCTTACCTGTTTCCGGGCGGAGTCTTCCTATCAGGAAGCTATGGCTGCTGCCTATCGGGTGAAAGATCTGGTTCAGCAGGGCTGCCGCTACCGGGATATCATGGTGGTTTGCGGTGACATGAATGCCTATGCACCGCTGGTGCGGCAGGTGTTCCGCCGGATGCGGATTCCGCTGTATCTCTCCGGTACGGAGGATATTCTCAGTAAGAGCGTGGTGCATACAGTGCTCAGCGCACTGGACGCGGCCCTGTCCGGCTTTGATCAGAAAAATATGCTGATCTATCTGCGCTCGGCATTGTCTCCGCTGGACATGGATAGCTGTGACCTGATCGAGAACTACGCGGTCGTATGGGGGATCCGGGGTATGAAGTGGACGAAGCCCTGGGAAAATCACCCGGACGGTCTCAGCGCCCAGTGGACGGAGCACACATTGAAGCGGCTGGAGCGGATCGAGCGGGCAAGACAGCGAGTGGTCGTACCGCTGGACAATATGCGCAGGAAATTCCTTGATGCGAAGAATCTTCGTCAGCAGGTAATGGCCCTCTATGAGTTTCTGGAGGAGATATCCCTGGAGAAACGTCTCAGCGACATGGCGGCAGACCTGGATGAACGGGGAGATAACCGCAGTGCCCAGATCCTCAATCAGCTTTGGGAAATTCTGATATCCGCTCTGGAACAGATGCACGATACCCTGGGTGAGCTCAGCTGGGAGCCGGAGCATTTTATCCGCCTTCTGAGACTGCTGCTGATCCAGTATGATGTAGGCACCATCCCCCCTGTGTTGGATGCTGTCCAGGCAGGTCCGGTCAGTGCCCAGCGTCTGCACCAGCAGAAACACTTGATCGTTCTGGGCGCTCATGAAGGATGCCTGCCGGGCTATTCCGGCTCCTCCGGCGTGCTGACCGACCAGGAACGGGAATTACTGCGCAGTATGGATGTGCAGATCACCGGCGGTGCCATGGAGGGTATCCGGGCGGAGTTTGCCGAGATCTACGGTGTATTCTGCGGCGCCCGGGAGAGTATTCAGGTCTACTGCAGCGTCGATCAGCCCTCCTTCCTGTTTAAGCGCCTGGCGGATATGGCAGGCGGTGTGCACAGCGTGCCGGAGATTCCCGGCTTTGCCTGTGCGGGACAGGAGGATGCGGCGGCATACCTGGCCCGATGGGATGAAGAAGGCATTGCGAAGCAGCTGGACCTGGAGGAATATTTCTCTGCGGCCTGTGCCCGGCGGGATTATACCCTGGGCAAGGTGGACCGAAAGCGGATTGATCAGCTGTACGGTACGAAGCTGAATCTGTCTGCATCCCAGATCGAGCTCCAGGCGAAGTGTAAAATGTACTATTTCCTCCGCTACGGCCTCCGGGCCAATGAGCGGAAGGAAGCAACGGTAGATCCTGCGGAATTCGGCACCTATGTTCACGCGGTACTGGAGAATACCTGCCGCTGTATCCGTGACCTGGGTGGTTTCCGGCAGGTAAGTCTGGCTGAGACCATGGAGATTGCCCATCGTTTCTCCGATGAATACGCATCGGAGCACTTTTCTCAGCTGGACTCCCAACGGGTGGCGTACCTGTTCCAGCGTAATATGCAGGAGCTGGATATGATCGTCCGGGAGCTGTGGGAAGAACTGAAGGACTCCCTGTTTGAGCCCCAGGGCTTTGAGGTAAGCTTCGGCGGTGACACGCTGCCCGGGATCCAGATCCCCAACAACGCCATGGAGGCCGTGCTCCGGGGCTTTGTGGATCGGTTGGATACCTGGCAGCAGGGGCAAAATACCTACTACCGGATCGTGGACTATAAAACGGGCCCCAAGGAATTCGACTATTGTGATGTATTCCATGGCATTGGACTGCAGATGCTTTTGTATATGTTCGCCCTGCGGGACAGCGGAGAGGAGCACCTGGGCCAGCGGCCCATACCGGCGGGGGTTCAGTATTTCCCCGCCCGGGTCAATTACCTTTCCTCCGACGGTAAGCCCCAGGAGGAGGATGCCCGGAAGAAGCGCAGCAAGCAGTGGCGCCGGGAGGGACTGCTGCTGGACGATGAACAGATTCTCAAGGCAATGGAGCCCGGTGATGATATTCAGCGGATGAACTACACCGTAAAGAAAGACGGCAGCCGCAGCGGAGACTTAGCCAGCCGGGAGCAGATGAAGCTTCTGGAAACTTATGTATTCCGTGTGCTGGGAAAGCTTGTGGAACAGATCGCCTCCGGCGATGTGACACCGGATCCCTACACGCGGGGCGGCCGCGGTGCCTGTACCTATTGTCCCTACGGCAGCATCTGCCATAAGTCCCAGGTTGAGGGGCGAAGAAGCTATAAGACCATGTCTTCCCAGTGGTTCTGGGATGCAATCGAGAAGGAGGTGGGCCATGGCGGATAAATTGACCCGGGAGCAGCAGATGGCTGTGGATGACCGGGGTGGCAAGCTGTTGGTTTCCGCCGCTGCCGGCTCCGGCAAGACCAAGGTGCTGGTAGACAGACTCCTCAAGTATTTGACAGATCCGGTAGCACCGTCGGATCTGGATGAATTTCTGATCATTACTTACACGAAAGCAGCCGCGTCTGAACTGCGGGGCAAAATCGCCTCCAAGCTGACGGAGCGGATCGCCCAGGATCCTGCCTCCCGGCTCCAGGGTCAGATGCAGCGGCTGTATCTGACGAAAATCTCCACAGTTCACGGTTTTTGTGCGGATATCCTTCGGGAATACGCCTACAAACTGGACCTTCCAGCAGATTTCCGTGTTGCGGATGAGAACGAATGCCGGGAACTGCGGGAGCAGGTCATGGCTGACCTGCTGGACCGGGCCTATGAAACCGCGCAGGAGGACCCGGACTTCCTGGCCTTTATCGATACCCAGGGTGTGGGCAGAAATGACCGGCTGGTACCGGAATTGATCGAAAAGGTCTACAACAGTGCCAAGTGCCACCTGGATCCCGAGGGATGGCTGGACAGCTGTCTTCGCGCCTCCGAAATTGAGAAGATGGAGGATGCTTCCGAAACGATCTGGGGAAAATACCTGATGGACCAGCTGATGGAATATCTGGATTGCCAGATTCCTGTTCTGGAGGAGGCTTCCCGCCAGGCCCAGCGCTGTGACGGGCTGGAAAAAGTATGCGGAAATCTTTCTCAGACCTTGGCTGCGCTGCATTTACTGCGGGAAAGCCGGACCTGGGATGAGGTGGTGCACAGAAAGGAAGTCCCGTTCCCCAGATATCCCACCATCAAAAAATGTGATGATCCGGAACTGAAGGACCGGGTGAAAGCCGTTCGGGACGCGTGCAAAGACACGCTGCCCGGAAAGCTGAAGGCCTTCGGTGATCCCAGCGTACAGGTGCTGGAGGACCTCCTCCGTGCCGCAGCGGGTACCCGGGGCGTGATCCGGTTGGTTCGCCGGTTCGATGAGGAATACTCCCGTGCCAAAAAGGCCCGGCGGGTTCTGGATTTCAGCGATCTGGAACATAAAATGCTCGATCTGGTCCTGGGCAGGCAGCGAAGCGGCGCAACCGCCGCCGCCCGGGAGATTTCTCAGCGCTTCCGGGAGATTATGGTGGATGAGTACCAGGATTCCAACGAGGTCCAGGACGCGATCTTCAGCGCCCTTAGTGAAACGAAGCAGAACTGCTTCATGGTGGGCGATGTCAAGCAGTCCATCTATCAGTTCCGGCTGGCGGATCCTGGGATCTTCCTGGATAAATACGCAAAATATGTCTCTGCTGAAGAGGCGATTCCCGGTCAGGGACGCAAGATCCTGCTGAGCCGGAATTTCCGCAGCGGCGGAGAGATTGTTGAGGCGGTCAATGATGTGTTCTCCTTCTGCATGACGCAGAAGGTAGGCGGCCTGGATTACGGTGCGGATGAAGCACTGCGGGAGGGAATCCCGCACAAACCCCTGCCGGACCCGGCGGTGGAGCTCTACGGGCTGCAGGCCCGGGAAGAAAGCTATCGGGAGGAAGCGGAATTTGTGGCAGACCGCATCCAAAATATGCTGCGGCAGGCCACTCCGGTGCGCTCCGGCGATGGCTTCCGCCCGGTGACACCGGATGATATCGTGATTCTATTGCGGTCTCCCGGCTCTTCCGGCGGATATTTTCAGAAAGTCCTTGAAGCCAGGGGAATCCGGTGCATGTCCGGCGGCGGAAATAACCTTCTGGAAACGCCGGAAATCGCTATGGTCCGCTCGCTTCTGGAGACCATTCAGAATCCCAGGCTGGATATCCCCCTGCTCAGTGTGCTGGCAAGCCCGGTCTTTGGCTTTACGGCGGATGATTTGGCGGCTATCCGCAGCGCCAGAAAGTACGGGAGCGTATATGACGCACTTCTGGCGGATGAAACTGAAAAATCCAAGTCCTTTGTCCGTGTTCTGAGCATCCTTCGCCGGGAAGCCAGAATCAAGACTCTGACGGAGCTTCTGGAAAGCTGCTTCACGCTGACCAGGTTGGACAGTATTTATGCCTCCATGGCCGGCGGTGAGGTCAGAAGCAGTAATTTGCAGACTTTTTTACAGTTGGCAGCGGACTATGAGATGGGCAGTCACCGCTCATTGAGCCAGTTTCTGGACCATCTGACAGCACTGGAAGAGAAGGGGCTGATCAGCGCCGGAAGCAGCGCGGCGGGCTGTGTTACAATTATGAGCATCCACAAGTCCAAAGGCCTGGAATTCCCGGTGGTGTTCCTGTGCGGCCTTTCCAGAAAGTTCAACCGGGAAAGCCTGACGGACCGGATTCTCTGTGACAAGGAGCTGGGGCTAGGCCTCAGCGCCGCGGATGATACGTACCGCATGCGTTATCCTACGGTAGCCCAGCGGGCAATAGCAGCGAAAATGGCGTCTGAAAGCTTGTCAGAGGAGATGCGTGTTCTCTATGTGGCCATGACCCGGGCCAGGGACAGACTTGTAATGACCTATATGAGCCAGAACCTGGAGAAAAAACTCTCAGATCTGGCCCAGTGTTCCGTTTTCGACAGAGGACGGCTCTGCTGCCGTGAGGTAAACTGCCCCGGAGACTGGGTGATGCTGACTGCGCTGCACAAGACAGAGGCAGGAGAATTCTTCCGGCTGGGCGGCAAGGCAGGGGAGTGCTTCCTCGGGCAGTATCCTTGGAAGATCGCTGTGGATGAAGCGCCTTCTGCCGCATCGGCAGAGGAACAGGGTGAAGAATTGAAGCCCAACCTTCCGGATGGAATCTGTGAGCGTCTGCGTGACGCCCTTTCCTTCCGATATGAACATGAGGCGGCAACCATGGTGCCATCCAAGCAAACCGCTACCGGCAGAAAGGGCCGGGTAAAGGACGAGGAAGCAGCACAGGATACCCCGGAAAGGCGGGAGCAGATCCACCGTTCCTGGCGAAAACCTTCCTTCGCAGCAGCCCGGGCCACGCCTATGAGCTATGGCAACGCCATGCATGCGGCAATGCAGTATATCTGCTATGCCCAGTGTACCGATGAAAATGCGGTTCAAGAGCAGATCCGGTCACTGGTTTCTGAGGGCTTCCTGTCCCGGGAACAGGGTGACTTGGTCAGCTGCGCCGATATCGCGAGGTTTTTCGATACGGAAGTGGGTAAAAAACTGCAAAATGGAGCCCCCCATCTGCGGGAATTCAAGTTCTCGATTCTCGATGACGCCCGGAATTATGACAGCCGGGTGGAGGATGAACGGGTACTGCTCCAGGGCGTGGTGGACTGCGCGCTGCTGGAAGATGCGGGGATCACGATTATTGATTTCAAGACCGACGCGGTAACCGAGGAGAGCCTTTCCGAGACAGTGGAAAGGTACCGCCTGCAGATCGAGACCTATGGGGAAGCCCTTGGTCGGATCTATGAGAAAAAAGTGGTGAAGAAATTACTCTATTTCTTCCGGCTGAACCGTTTTGTGGAAGTATAAGAAAAAGGCTGCACCGTAGGGTGCAGCCTTAACTTTATTGTGTGGAAGCTACATAGATAAAGGCGATAATGGGTACGAGAAACATGGCGGCGATTGCGGCATACAGTAGAAAGTCCAGGATACCCTTTGCAAGCCTCGGCTTCCTGCGGCGAAGCAGATAGATGGGGATGAAGATGGCGGTCCAGAGCGCCAAAACACAGATTGAATGGATAATATTTTGGATGAAATTGGGAAAAAAGGGTTCTCCCAGCGGAAGCTTGATTAAAGCGGTAAGAATATCGAAACCAATTATGAATTTTGCCACTTCCCATGGATTTCTCAGAGCATCTCCAGGCAGGGGCCAGAGAAGAAACTCGTAATTGAGCTCCGTGAATTTTAAGTAATCCTCAACCAGTTCGTGAAATCGAAAGCCCTGGCTTTCCTGGGTCCGGATCAGATCCCAGTAGCGGTCCGTATCGAGGGTTTCCTCGTTTTCCTGCCGCAGCTGCTTTGTCAGCGCCAGAGCACCGTTTAGCGCGTCGATCTGAGCGTTCAGGGAAGCGATATTATCCTCCAGCGCCTTCTGCAGCGGAAGGGCACCGTCTAAGATGTCCCCGATCTGCTGCACCGGGATACCAAGCTTGCGCAGGATCACGATCTGCTTCAGCTGCCGGATGTCCGATTCGGAATAATCCCGGTAACCGCTTTCATTCCGGGAGGGGGACAGCAGTCCCTCTTTTTCGTAAAAGCGGATGTTGGCCTTGGTGATGCCAAGGACTTGTTCGGCTTCGTTGATTTTCATGGTAATTCCTCCTTGTTTATTGGATTGTACCACCATCTTAGGGGTTAAACAAGGGTGAAGGTCAACCTACCGGCAGTAGAATTTACGGGCGTCCCGGTTGGGACGCCCGCAGGCCCAAGCGTTAGCGGCTGTAACGGTTCTGGGAGTTGTTCTGATTCTGGTTCTGGTTGCTGTTCTGGTTCTGATTCTGGTTGTTGCTGCGGTTCTGGGAGTTGTTCTGGTTCTGATTATTATTCTGGTTCTTGTTCTGGTTATTCATGGTTCTTCCTCCATAGCTTTTCTTGCGGAAATGCCGCAATGGTAGGATGCCCGGAAAATCAGGATTTATCCCTGGGCTTAAAAATCAGACTAGCCAAAAGGCCTGAGAAAATGGCCGCAGCGATTCCACCGGCGCAGGCCTTCAATCCGCCGGTAAAAGCACCGGTAAATCCATCCTGGGCCACTGCTTCCTTAACGCCCTTGGCAAGATTGTATCCAAATCCGGTCAGAGGAACGGTGGCACCGGCACCGGCGAAGTCCACAAGGGGCTCATAGACTCCCAAAGCCCCCAGCACAACGCCGACGACCACATAACTGACCAGAATCCGCGCGGGGGTCAGCTTTGTCTTGTCGATGAGGATCTGTCCGATGAGACATAACGCGCCACCGACAATAAACGCTTTGATATATGCCATCTTAATTCCTCCCTGTGATACAGACTGCGTGACACACCCCAGGGATGGACAATCCCTGCTGAGTGGAAGTGGGGGAGAGCAGCGCGCCGGTTCCGCAGAAGAGGATCTTTTTCAGCCTGCCCGCATTGAGTTTATTCAGAAGCTCGCCGCACAGAGTAATGGCGCTGCAGCCGCAGCCGGAGCCGCCGGAGTGTACATCCTGATTCAGCAAATCGAATACCATAGTTCCGCAGTCGGTCAGTTTTCCGCCCAGGCTCAGTCCTTCATCCCTTGCCAGCTGCAGAAGCAGCTCCTGGCCCAACTGTCCCAGATCCCCTGTCACGATCAGATCAAAATCTTCCGGTCCGGTGTGCAGATCCTCAAAGTGAGCCCGGATGGTAGCCAATGCCGCGGGAGCCATAGCAGCGCCCATATTATTGGCGTCGGTGACGCCCATATCCACAACGGTTCCGATGGTGCAGCTCTCGATTTGGGGCCCTTTGCCGAAGGCCTGTATAAGAGCCGCGCCGGAGCCGGTGACGGTCCACTGGGCAGTGGGGGTGCGCTGTCCCCCGTAGCCCAGAGGGAAGCGGTACTGCCGTTCGGAAGAAGCGAAATGGGATGATGTCATGGCGGCGACTTTATCAGAAAAGCCGCCGCTTACAGCCATGGCAGACAGAAGTAAAGATTCAGCCATTGTGGAGCAGGCTCCGTAAAGTCCCAGGTGAGGAACCTTTGTATTGCGAAGACTCATGGAAGAGCCGATACACTGATTCAGCAGATCCCCGGAAAACACCAGATCCAGCTCCCGGCGGGAGATGCCTGCCTTGGAGCAGAGAGTGTCCAGCGCAAGCTGCTGCATATGTTTTTCCGCCTGTTCCCAGCTCCTCTGTCCGAATAAGGTATCCTGACTGGTCAGGTCAAAACAATGGGCCAGCGGTCCCTGACTCTCTTTTTTTCCGGCAATACTGGCCCAGTGGGTAATGACCGGGGGATTTACCGGTTTGAAGCTCTGCAGTCCCTGCTTGTATTTTGCCAAAAAACCACCTTCTTTTCTTTTTGGTAGTATGTCCAGCCATTGTAAATACAATGCAGATGAAGTATAATGGTTTTCAGAAAGGAAGTGGTCGGTTTATGACGGTCAGACGGGCGAAAGCGGAGGATTTTTCCAGAATTCTTGAAATCTATGCCAATGCAAGGCAGTTTATGGCACAGACGGGAAATCCCACCCAGTGGGGCACCCGGTATCCGCCGGAGGAGATGCTGCGGGAGGATATCCGAAAGGGGGATCTATATGTGGTGGAGGGCGATTTCATCTGCGGTGTGTTTGCCTATTTTACCGACCCGGATCCCACCTACAGCTATATCGAGGACGGAACTTGGATGGATGAGAGCAGTTACGGCACAATCCATCGTGTGGCAGCCCATGGCGCCCGGGACGTTTTTTCCGCAGTGGTGGATTACGCGGCGGGGAGAAACAGCCATATCCGCATTGACACGCATCAAAACAACTACGTGATGCAGCATGTTTTGGAAAAACACGGCTTCTGCCGGCGGGGAATCATCTATCTGGAGGACGGAGATCCGCGGATCGCCTATGAAAGAGTATAAGAAAAGCGGCACCTATCAGGTGCCGCTTTCTTTATGGATTTAGTTTCCCACGACACGGCGGGCGCCGTAGTAGTGGTTGGTATAGTAAGTAGAGTAGAGGTCGGCGTAGGAAACCACGCTCCGGGAGTTGGGGGAGTGAATGAACTTGCCGTCGCCTACATAAAGACCCACGTGAGAAAGGCCACTGGCGTAGGTGTTCTGGAAGATCACCACATCGCCGGCCTGGAGCTGGGACTTGGCCACATATACGCCCTGGCGGTTCATGTCCGCGATCATCCGGGGCATCTTATAGCCCAGGGAGTTATAGACGTAGTAAACAAAGCCGGAGCAATCAAAGCCTGCGGGGGTGGTACCGCCCCATTTGTAGGGGATACCCAGGAATTTCTTGGCGAAATCGATGACCTGCTGGCCGGTCAGACCGGAAGCGGTAGAGCCGCTGCTGCTACTGCTGTTATTGCTGCTGCCATAGAGTGCTTCGGCGCTGGGTTCGGTGCCGGTGGACTTACCGCCACGGTAGAATTTGGGGGAATTGGGAGAAGCCTGGTTCTCGTAGGGATACTGGGTCAGACTCATGAAGTCGCTGCGGATATAGCAGATCTTCTGACCAAAGATCACCCGGTACCAGCCATTTTCCAGGCCCAGGATATAGGCTGTGTTGCCCTTGGTTCCGGTGGTGACCACGGCGTGGTTGGTGCCGGCGCCGCTGCGCAGATTCACGCCGGTGCCGGTGATCTTACCGTAGCCCAGTTCGCTGTGGCCGGTGGTCTGGACCTTCAGGTAATCGCCGTGCATGTAGCCCTCTTTCAGATTGTGGATGACTTTGTACCATTGTCCGTGCTTGCTGACAATGACCACTACATCGTTGTGAGGTGCGCTGCCCAGCACTTCGGAATCGGTGGAAGGGCCTGCCCGGAGGATCAGGTTGGTGGCAGTGACGAAGCCGATGCCGTCCATCAGACCGTCATCCTTGGTTTCGGCGGGCTTGGTCTCCTCGGGTTTGGTGGTTTCCTGGGGAGGGGTAGTTTCCTCGGGCTTGGACTGTTCAGGCTTCTGCTGGGATCCGGTCTCGTCCTTCAGCGCACCGGCGCTGGGAGTGATGCCGGTGGACTTGCCACCCTTGAAGAACAGGGGATCGTTGTCGGATTTTGCATTTTCATAGGGAATCTCAGTCAGATCTACGTAGTCGCTGCGGATGTAGCAGATATTCTCGCCGAAAATCACCTTATACCAGCCGCCGCTGATGCCAAGAATGTAAACCTTGTCACCGGTGTTGCCCTGGGTGACAGCAGAATAGTTGGTGCCGGGGCCGGTGCGCATATTGACGTTGGTGCCGTTGATTTTGCCATAGCCCAGCTCAGCATTCTGGGTGGTCTGGACGCTGACATAATTTTTGTGCATGTAACCCTCGGTCAGATTGTAGATCACATGATACCAGTCACCGCTCTTTCCCAGGACCACGACCACCTCATTTTTGGGGGACACGTCCAGGGTATTGGAACTGGTGGAGGGCTGCTGACGCAGCCGCAGATCGGAACCGGTGGTAAAGCCGATGCCGTACATGATGGTTCCCTTGGCATGTGCCTGCATGGGCATGGCGCCTAAAATAAGGATCACAGCCAGAACCAAAGAAAAAAACCGTCTGGTGAATTTCATACATTACCCTCCGTCTTACGAACAAATCTTACTTGCCGGCCAGCGCGCGTTCCAGCCATACACAGCCCACGTCAAGGGCAGTATAGAGGCCGTCTTTTTCGCTCTTCTTCACGACGCGGTCACGGCTTCTGGCGGTGGGGTCAGTCAGCTGCAGCTGAACAGAAACCCGGGTGGCAACATCCATGTCGCCCTGCTTCTTGCTCTCCAGAACCTGAAGCATAATAATGTGGGAATCGGCCATGGAGCCGTAATAAATCAGGTTGTCCTTACGCATAAGAGGACGACCCTTATACATCAAAACAGCATTTTCTTCAGCCATTTGGTATACCTCCTGAGGAAATTGTAATCAAATTGTAACAGATTGTATCGAAGTTGTCAAGTATTCCGGGGAAAACTTAAAGATTTGTCAACGATTTCCTGCAAATTTGATCCCAAAAAAGTGAAAAAGTAAGACGGAGGGGGAGTATGAAATTGTCAGACGGTAATAAGCGGAGAAAGAAAATCAAGAGGCTTTTGCGTTAGGCAAAAGCCTCTTGGATTCGGGGTTATTTCTTGTCGAAAAGGTACTCGCGAACCAGCACCTGCATCAGCTCGTCCCGGTCAATCTTGCAGATCATGGCACGGGCGTTGTTGTAATTGGTAATGTAGGTGGGATCCTCGGTCAGCAGATATCCAACGATCTGGTTGATGGGGTTGTAGCCTTTCTCGTTCAGGGCATCGAACACACCACGGAGAAGCTTTCGCATATTCTCTTTGTCATCGTTGGGGACTGTGAACTTCAGGGTATCCTTGTCCGTCATGGTCTCAGCCTCCTTATTTCATAGAATATGGATATTATACCCTAAAAGCCGCCGGGTGTAAAGCCCTGTTTGGAAAAAAATCTGTGAATTTTGCTTAGCGCAGGGCAGCACCCAGCTTATCTGCCAGGGCAGCCAGAACCTTTTTCATGACACCCTCGGTATCGGTATCGGTCAGGGTGCGATCATCGGCCCGAAGCTCCAGAGAGAAGGCCATGCTCTTCTTACCCTCGGGAACGCCGGTTCCGCGGTAGATATCAAAGAGCTTGACGCCGCGCAGCAGCTTACCGGCGGAGGCGGTGATCACATCCTCCACATCCGCAACGGTTACGGACTCGTCACAGAGAATGGAAAGGTCACGGTTGGCAGCCTGGTACTTGGGCAGGGGAACATAGGTGGGATCACTCTGGCGCAGAGACAGTACCTTGGTGAAGTTGATCTCGGCGCAGTAAACCTCCACGTCCAGGCCATAGTTGGCTGCCACGGCGGGATGGACCTGGCCGATCACACCCACTTCCTCGCCGCCTACGAACACCTTGGCGCAGCGGCCGGGGTGGTAGGAGGGATTGGTCTTGTCGGCCACATAGGAGCTCTTGAGGGTGCGCAGACCGGCGAAAACAGCTTCCAGCTGGCCCTTCAGCGTGAAGAACGTGGTGCCGGCGCCATAGGTGCCCAGCAGGAGCATCTTGGGCTCCAGGGGAAGCTCATTTTCCTGGGGCAGGTAGACCTTGGCCAGTTCATAGAGTTTTACGTTCTTGTTGTGGTATGCGTTGTTGCGGCTTAAGATTTCCAGCATGGAGGGCAGGGCGATGGTACGCATGATGGAAGTATCTTCGCCCAGAGGATTCTGGATGCGCAGGGCGTTGCGCAGGGGGGAATCGGCAGGAATGCGGATATTGTCGAAGATGGCGGGAGAAACAAAGGAGTAGGTAATGATCTCGCTGTAGCCCAGGCCGCGGCAGAGCTGACCGGCCTTAGCTTCCAGTAGCATCTCGGGAGAATAGCCGCCCTGGGTGGAGGTTTTGAAAGCGGTGGTGGGGATCTCGTTATATCCGTAGGAGCGGCCCACTTCCTCGGCGATGTCAGCCATCAGGTTCAGATCGGGGCGGAAGGAGGGCACCAGGATGGTGTCGTTCTCCACGGGGATCTCCAGCAGGTTCAGATACTTGACCATATCCTCCTTGCTGATGTTGGTGCCCAGCAGACGGTTGATCTTCTCGGGCTCCAGGGGCAGCTGCTTGGCTTCGGGGACATAGTTGAGTACATCAATGGTGCCGTCCAGCACATCGCCGCAGTCCAGCATCTCCACCAGCTCGCAGGCGCGCTGCACAGCGGGGATGGTCATCATGGGATCCAGGTGCTTCTCGAACTTGCCGGAGGCGTCGGTACGCATGCCCAGAGCCAGTGCAGTCTGGCGGATGGAAGTGCCGTCGAAGTTGGCAGACTCGAAAACCACCATGGTGGTATCGTCCACGATCTCAGAATTCTCACCGCCCATGATGCCTGCCAGGCCGATGGGCCGTTCACCGTCGGCGATGACCAGCATACCGGGCTTCAGATCCCGGACCACACCGTCCAGCGTGGTCAGCTTTTCACCCTCCAGGGCTTCGCGGACCACGATCTTACCGGAGCTAACATAGCGGTAGTCGAAGGCGTGCATGGGCTGGCCGTACTCCAGCATGACGTAATTGGTAATATCGACAATGTTGTTGATGGGGCGTACACCGTTGGCGCGCAGGCGCTGACGCATCCACTCGGGGGAGGGGCCGATCTTCACATTGGCCACCATCCGGGAGGAGTAGCGGTTGCACAGGTTTTCAGCGGGGACTTCCACATCCAGGTGATCGAAAATGGAACCGGCTTCGCTGCCCTTGACCACGGGCTCATGGTGCTTCATCTCCATACCGAAAGCGGCGGCGGACTCTCTTGCCAGGCCGATGATGGAGTAGCAGTCGGGACGGTTGTTGGTAATTTCGAACTCCACAACGGTGTCGTCGTTGCCGATGAGCAGGTTGATATCAGTGCCGGGGGTCACATTCTTACCCTCGTTTGCGTAATCGTTGAGAATCCAGATGCCGTCAGCATAGGCACCGGGCACATCGTTCTGGGTCAGACCCAGCTCAGCGAAGGAGCAGAGCATGCCGTTGGACTTCTCGCCGCGGAGCTTGCCCTTGGTGATGTGGACGCCGCCGGGCAGCCAGGAATTGTGCAGGGCGGCGGGAACAAGATCGTCCTGCTTCACGTTCTGGGCGCCGGTGACGATCTGCACCAGCTCCTCCTTGCCCACGTCCACCTGGCAGATGAACATGTGGTCGGAGTTGGGATGGGGGACGATGGACTTGACCTGACCTACCACAACGTTCTTGATCTCGGCATCCATGCGCTCCCAGGTCTCCACCTTCTGGCCGAAGACGGTGAGCTTTTCTACATAATCTCTGTCGGAAACGTGGGAAAGGTCCACGAATTCCTCATGCAGCCATTTTCTGTTGAGTTTCATGTTTCTTTCCTCCTTAGAACTGTTCCAGGAACTTGATGTTGTTGTCGAAGATCAGACGCAGGTCGGTGATCTTCAGACGGCCCATGGCGGTACGCTCCAGACCGATGCCGAAGGCGAAGCCGGAGTAGATGTCGGGGTCGATACCGCAGTTGCGCAGGACTTCGGGATGCACCATGCCAGCGCCCAGCAGCTCGATCCAGCCCTCACCGTGGCAGGTGGAGCAGACCTGACCGTCGATCTCGCCGGTGCCGTGGCACTTGTGGCACTGCATATCCATCTCACAGCTGGGTTCGGTGAAGGGGAAGTGGTGGGGACGGAAGCGGACCTGGGCATCGTGGCCGTAGATCCGGTTCATGATGGTGATCAGTGCGCCCTTCAGATCGCCCATGGTGATGTTCTCAGCCACCACCAGACCTTCGATCTGATGGAACATGGGGGAGTGAGTGGCATCGGCCTCGTCCTTACGGAACACACGGCCGGGGGCCAGCATGCACAGGGGGGGCTTGTGGGTCTCCATGTAACGGATCTGCATGGAACTGGTCTGGGTCCGCAGCAGCACGGAGTCATCGTCGTTGAAGTAGAAGGTGTCGGAGCGGTCGCGGCTGGGGTGACCCTCTTCGATGTTCAGCCGGGTGAAGTTGTAGTCGGCATACTCCACTTCGGGACCGTCCACAACGGTATAGCCCATTCCCACGAAGATGTCCTTGATCTCCTGCAGCACCTGATTCATGGGGTGCTGATGGCCCAGGGCAACCTCTTCGCCGGGGATGGTCACGTCGATGGACTCGGCAGCCAGCTTCTGTTCCAGCACGGCAGCGTGGATGGCGGCCTTCCGCTCCTCCAGCTTGGCTTCAATCTCAGCGCGGACAGCATTTGCCAGCTGACCCATGACAGGGCGCTCCTCGGGGCTCAGCTTGCCCATCATCTTCAGCACGGCGGTCAGCTCGCCCTTCTTGCCCAGCAGCTTCACCCGGAGCTCTTCCAGAGCAGCGGGGGAATCGGCGGCTTCCAGGGCTGCCAGAGCATTTACTTTGATCAGCTCTAATTGTTCTTTCATTGTTTATTCTCCTCCTAAAAGGCAATTTACATTTGGCCGGATGGGCAAAAAAATATGCCATCCATCCCAACACATCGGGACGAAAGGCATTCCTTCCGCGGTACCACCCGCATTCGCCGAAAATCGGCGCAGCTTAAAAACGCTAACACGCTCGCAATCTTTAACGGAATCACCCGGCGCCCTCTACTTTTCTTTCAAGGGGCAGCTCATGGGAGAAAGCCCGGCATTGCACATACGCAGCTCCCACCAAACCTGCGCTCTCTGAAATGCAAACCAATACAAGGCAGCCCAATCTTTGCTTTTTTCATATCACTTGGGATATTAGCATATTCAGCGAGAAAATGCAAGCATAATTTCATAATTGACGAACCATTTGGGGTATGGTATCCTTTTATCTAAGAAAGGAAAGGTGATTTATATGAACTATGAATCCGTAAACCAGGCCCTTGAGGCATTAAACAAGCACCAGGCAACCATGGCTGCCTACGGCCATGCCCTGGGCGTCATGTACCACGACGGCTCCACCGCTGCGCCCAAGGGCAGCTGGGCAGGCCGTGGCCAGACCATGGGCATCATGAGCGGCATTATCTACGAACTGGAGACCAAGCCGGAGATTGCTGAGTTGATTTGCTACCTGGAAGCACACTCTGAGGAGCTGACTCCTGTCCAGCGCCGCCAGGTGGAGGTCATGCGCAAGTCCTACGACCAGATGCACAAGGTCCCGGCGGAGGAATATGTGGAGTATTCCGTCCTCATGAATGATGCTCAGAGCGTCTGGGAAAAGGCAAAGAACGAGAATGATTTTGCATCCTTCGCACCCTACCTGGAAAAAATCGTGGCCTTCAACCGAAAGTTCGCGGGCTACTACAACCCCCAGATGGAACCTTACGACGCTCTGCTGAATGAGTATGAGGAAGGCCTGAATACCGGGACACTGGACGCTTTCTTTGCGCAGCTGCGCAGCACCATCGTACCCCTGCTGGAGAAGGTCATGCGCGCACCCCAGATTGACGATTCCTTCCTGAACACCTTCTGCGACATTGAGACTCAGAGAAAATTTTCTGATTATTTGATGAACGTGCTGGGTCTGAACCGGGATTACTGTGGTATCGCCGAAAGTGAGCATCCCTACACCACCAATTTTAATAACAAGGATGTGCGCATCACCACTCATTACCACGAGAATAATCTGACCTACTCCATGTACTCCGTCATCCATGAGGGCGGACATGCCCTGTATGAACTGGGTGCCGAGGACCGGTACAACTACACCAACCTTTCCGGCGGTGTTTCCATGGGCTTCCATGAGAGCCAGAGCCGCTTCTATGAGAACCTCATCGGCCGCAGCCGCCCCTTCATTCACGCGGTGTTCCCCCAAATTAAGGAATTCTTCCCCAAGCAGCTGGAGGGCGTGGATGCGGAGATGTTCTACCGGGCCGTGAACAAGGCCCAGCCCAGTCTGATCCGCACCGAAGCAGACGAGCTTACTTACGCGCTGCATATTATGGTCCGCTATGAGATCGAGAAGCAGCTGATCGGCGGAACCCTGGCCATTGCGGATGTACCCGCTGAGTGGAACCGGCTGTACAAGGAATATCTGGGTATCGATGTGCCCAATGACAGCCAGGGCTGCCTCCAGGACAGCCATTGGTCCGGCGGCATGATCGGCTATTTCCCCTCCTACGCGCTGGGCAGTGCCTATGGTCCTCAGATGCTCAAGAAAATGGAGGAGGACATTGGCGATGTGTACGAGGAAGTGGCCAAGGGAGATCTGAGCAAGGTAACCGGCTGGCTCCGGGAGAAGATCCACCGCCACGCCAGCTTTATGAAGCCTGCCCAGCTCTTCAAGGATGTCTGCGGCGAGTTTGATGCCAAGTATTTCACGGATTATCTGACCCAAAAGTACACCGAACTCTATGATCTGAAATGATGGAAACCAATATTCTGAACCATTTCG
Source organism: Faecousia sp. (assembly GCA_045539075.1). GTDB lineage: Bacteria > Bacillota > Clostridia > Oscillospirales > Oscillospiraceae > Faecousia. The sequence continues at coordinate 37,160 of JAZQEP010000014.1, forward strand.
CGGTAAAACGGCTGCTGCCGGACCGGCCCGCCTGGGGACATAAGGGCACCTTCGGAAAAATTCTGCTGCTCTGCGGCAGCCGTGGCTTTACCGGAGCGGCTTATCTTGCTGCCATGGGCGCCCTGCGCACCGGTGCGGGACTGACTTTCCTGGGTGTGACCGAGAGCATCTATGCCATTGAGGCGATGAAACTCAATGAGCCCGTGGTGTTTCCCCTACCGGACGAGGGAGGAAAGCTGAGCAGAAAAGCCATTCCTGAAATTCTCAACCGGCTGTCCGGTATGGATGCCGTACTGATCGGCCCGGGCCTGGGACAGTCGGAGGATACATTCCAGGTAGTGAAGGCGGTGCTGGAAAACGCCCAATGCCCGGTGGTTCTGGATGCCGACGGTATAAATGTGATCGCCGCGCATAAGGATATAGTGCGCGGAAGATCAGCCCCCACCATTCTGACACCCCACGATGGGGAATTTGCCAGAATCGGCGGTGAGATCGGCACTGACCGGATGGCTGCGGCCAGAAAGCTGGCCCGAGAGCTTCACTCTGTGATCCTGCTGAAGGGACATGAGACCTGTATCACCGATGGATTTGTGGACTATCTGAACAAGACCGGAAATCCGGGCATGGCCGTGGGAGGCAGCGGAGATGTTCTTGCGGGCATCATCGTCAGCCTGCTGGGTCAGCATCTGCCCCCGCTGGAGGCGGCGGCTGTGGGCGCCTGGCTTCACGGTGCCGCCGGAGATCTGTGTGAAAAAGAGATCGGGCAATACGGCATGCTCCCTACGGACATGCTGAATGCGCTTCCGCGACTTCTGAAATAGGGGTTGATGGAAAAATTGAGATTTCTGGCATTCTTCCTGGTCGCGCTGCTGCTGACAGGCTGCAGCAAAGGTCATCCGGAGCTGGAGCGGGCTATGGACCTTCGCGCGGAGATCCTGAGCGCCAGCGTGTCCTTTGACGCGAGGATCACCGCGGACTACGGAGACGAAGTGCAGACCTTCTCGGTATACTGCGAAGGAGATTCGCAGGGGAATCTGGGTTTCCGGGTCAAGGAGCCTGCATCCATTGCCGATATCACCGGACGCATTGAAGCCGGGGAAGGGAAGCTGACCTTCCGGGATACAGCTCTGGCCTTTCCTTTGCTTGCCGAGGAACAGCTGAGTCCTGTGAGCGCGCCTTGGGTATTCTATACCACGCTCCGGGGCGGCTATCTCACCGCCGCCGGGATGGAGGACGATCTGCTGCGCCTGACCATAGACGACAGCTTTGAGGAAGACGCGCTGACCCTGGATATCTGGCTGGATGAGAAAAATCTGCCGGTCCGGGCGGAGATCCTTTTTGACGGACGGCGGATTCTGACACTGGAGATCGAAAATTTCACCATTGTGTAACTTTATGACATAACGGCGCATAGGATAAAATGCCTGTGCGCCGTATAACTTTTTATGGAACGTGGGAGAATAGAGTATCCGCGTTACATAGGTTTCTTTCCGGTAGCGCAGGGAATGAAGATACATGGAGCGTGAAAAACATGGAAGGAACCGTCAAACGCGGGGACATATTTTATGCAGACCTGTCCCCGGTGGTGGGCAGTGAGCAGGGAGGGACCCGTCCGGTGCTGATCGTCCAGAACGATACGGGAAACCGTCATTCTCCCACGGTTATCGCCGCGGCCATCACCAGCCAGACCGGGAAGGCCCGGCTTCCGACCCATATCAACATCGCCGGAGGCAGCGTGGGACTGAGCAAAGACTCTGTGATTCTGCTGGAACAGATCCGCACCATCGACAAAAAGCGGCTCCGGGAGCATATGGGGCGGCTGGATGAAAGTCAGATGAATCTGGTGGATGAGGCTATTGCCGTCAGCTTCGGACTGCATGACAACCGTACCACGTAATGATTCACCCCCCTGGGCATACAATTGCCCAGGGGGGATTACGTTGCAGGGAAAATATGAAGTAACCTATGAAGGACAGGCCGTTGGAGCGGTGGAACTGACCCGGGAAGGACTATACTACCGGGTATACTGCCGATGCCGGGTGCCGGACAATGCAATTCACCGGCTTTACGCAGGTGGTGAAAAAATAGGCGTTTTGATGCCGGACCGGGGAGAACTGGTACTGGATACGAAGGTTGCGGCAAAACGTCTGATGGATGGATGTGCATTCTCTCTGGATGAAAGCAGGTTGGAATTCATTCCCATCCGGCCGGGAGAACCCTTCTCCCATCTGGATAAGATACGAGAGGCAAAACTGCTTTTCCGGGATGGAGAATGGGGGATGCGTATGGCTTAACTGCGGTTTGACATTACCCCATTATGCTGATAGAATAAAAGAAAAAGGGGGTAATATTCTGGACCACCGGGAACAGATGCAAAAGGAAGCGGAAGCATGGCAGAAGAAATCTGTCAAACTGATTCAGATCATTCGCTACAGTGTGCTGATCTTTGGAATTCTGGTCGTTCTGATTCTGTTTTTGCGGAATCTGAACTTCCCAAAGGGAGTAGACAATACCTACGCAGGTGTGACGGTGTATACCGAATCCGGTGAAATATTTACCTGTGATTTGAGAATGACGGGGACCATCTCAGATTATCCCTTTGCCAAAGGAAAATTTGCCCTCTCCGACGAACTGACCGTGTTCGTGAATGGAAAGCGTATACTTACCTTCACACCCCGGATCGACAAGGAAACCGGAAGTGTGTATGGAACATCTGGCGATTGCGTTTTTGGAATGACACTTGACAGAAGCTTATTTTTCCTGGAAAGCGAGGTTCGGGAGATTCTCCCGGAGGCAGAAACGTCTGAAAGATGCCTGCTGATTCGTTTAGCTGTGGATAAAGAGCACGCGCTTCTGACCTTACGGGAGCGTATCGGAATACCGGACAGGTGGAAAGATCAGCTTGGCTGGTTTACAGGAGAATAAGGAAAATGCCGCTGCAGTGCAGCGGCATTTTTGTGTCTTAAATATCGATCTCCAGGCCCACGGGGCAGTGGTCGGAGCCCAGGATATCCTTGTAGATGGGTGCAGCGGTAATTTTATCGGCGATGCGGTCGGACACCAGAAAATAGTCGATGCGCCAGCCCACATCCTTCTCCCGTGCCTTGAACATATAGCTCCACCAGGTGTAGCAGCCCTCCGCATCGGGATTCAGGTGGCGGAAGGTATCCGTAAAGCCCAGTTCAAGAGTCTGGGTGAAGCTCGCCCGCTCCTCGTCGGAGAAGCCGGCGTTGCCCCGGTTACTCTTGGGATTCTTCAGGTCGATTTCCTGATGAGCCACGTTCAGGTCACCGCAGACGATGACAGGCTTCTTTTCATCCAATCCTTTCAGGAAGGACCGGAAAGCCTCGTCCCATTTCATCCGGTGGTCGATTCGGGCCAGCTCCCGCTGGGCGTTGGGGGTGTAGCAGGTGACCAGGAAGAACTTTTCATATTCCAGGGTAATGACCCGGCCCTCGTTGTCCAGTTCCGGTACACCGATGCCGCGGGAGAAGGAAAGGGGGGCTTCCTTTGCGAAAATGGCGGTGCCGGAATAGCCCTTCTTTTCTGCGTAGTTCCAGTAGTCGCTGTGTTCCGGCAGGTCCATGGTGATCTGACCTGCCTGAAGCTTGGTCTCCTGGAGGCAGAAGAAGTCCGCATTTTGGGCGGTAAAGAAGTCCATAAAGCCCTTGCCCATACAGGCACGAAGGCCGTTGACATTCCATGAGATAAATTTCATAATTGTAACCTCGAAAATTATTGGGATTCGGAAGAGCTGTCATCAAAAGTGGTGAAGCTGCTTCGGCTGTAGGTATCGCTTTGCTCTCCGCTGTGAATGGTGACATACTGGACATCGCAGTTTGAAAAGCAGGTTCTTGAAAAACAAACGCCTGCCAGAGTCTTCTGGATGTCTTCCAGGGAAGCATATTCTTCGCTTAAAAATACCCACAGATGTCCTTCGTCCATGGTGATTCTCTCCAGCGTGGTTCCCTTAGGAAATGGGGAGACAAAATCGGGGGAAACAGCCCCTTCCAGATACAGCCGGAGCAGTTCCTCCAGGGACATTTCATTGGCGGAAATCTCACGCCGCTCCAAAGCCAGGACCCCATCTTCCGCGCCGAAGGAATACTGGTCAGCAGGATGGAGATAGTAAAAGTCGCAGGAAGGCGCAGGCTCCTTCTGGCAGGCGCAGAGGCAGATAATCAGACACAGCAGCGTGATGAGTGTGTTCAGACGTTTCATTCTCCATCCACCTCCGTATCAAAGGCAGGGAAACTGACGGTAAAGCAGGAACCCTGGTCCAGAGCACTGGTCACCTGGATATCACCCCGGTTTCGTTGGACGATGGCCCGGACGATTGCCAGTCCCAGACCGCTGCCGCCGCTTTGCCGGGAGCGGGCCTTGTCTACCCGGAAGAACCGTTCAAACAGGTGGCTGATCGCATCTTCGGGGATACCCATACCGGTGTCCCGGACTTCCAGATAGGCGTTTTCTTCATCCCGGCTGAGCGTGACGATGAGCTTGCCCCCGGGAATATTGTACTTGATGCCGTTTTCGATCAGGTTGTAGGCGATCTGATACAGGTCGTCTTCAGAGATCAGAACGGGACTGTCTGACTCCAGATTCAGCTCCACAGCAACTCCGGATTTCCTGGCGATGCCTGTCAGTCTCCTGACCACACGGCGAATTGTGGGGGCCATGGGAATGATCTCGCATTCCTCCACAGGCTCTCCATCCACCTTGGTCAGTGACAGAAGCTTGGCGGTCATGCGGTTTAACCTCTCCGCCTCGTCACCGATGTCACCTACAAATTCCCGGATGGTGTCCATGTCCATATCATTCTGCATGATGGAGTCCGTCAGAAGTTTGATGGATGCAAGGGGCGTTTTCAGCTCATGGCTGGCATCCGACACAAAGCGCCGGCGCTTTTGCTCCGATGTATTCAGCCGCTCCGTCAGACGGTTAAACTCGCTGCCCAGGATGGTCAGCTCATCGCTGCCGCCCAGGTTCAGCTTGTGGGTGTAATCACCCTCCTGGATAATGCGCATGGAGGCCATAATCTGGCGAAGGCGCTTTGTGAAGGTTCTGGAGAAAGCCAGAGAGAAAATAATGACCACCAATTCAAGAACAAGAGTGATCTGCAGGATGGTCTGCTGCAGGGAACGAATCAGTTCGCCCTGCTTTGGGTCGTGCTCTGTGATATATACACAGCCCGTGACAGCATCAAAGCTGATGATGGGTGTGGCAGCGTTTGACCGCATGTCGCCGTCGTGGTAGCGCCAGGAGAAAGCGTCATAACCATAGCGGTGCGCATGGGTCTGCAAAGCCTGTACGATCTCCGGAAAGACCGCATAGGTTTTCTCGGCGGTTTCACTGCTGTCATAGAGCACCAGACCGGCCTGGTCCGTGATGATCATGCGTGTGGAAGTCATGCTGCCCAGCTTGGAAAGGGCTCCGGATATGCTTTCGCGGTTCAGAACCTCCAGCTGGGAGATCTCGTCGGCGGCAAGCCGGCATTTTTCGATCATAGATACCTTTTTACTCTCATAAAACAGCTGGTGACTGGTCCGTGTGCAGTAGATATTCAGCAGAAGCAGCACCACAAAGGTGATGAACACATAGGTCATAGCATAGCGGAATTGTGAGCTGCCATAGCGGCGAAAGCCGGCGGAATCATTTTTTGAAATAATAACCAACGCCCCACTTCGTCATAATATGCTTGGGTTCCGCCGGATTTTCCTCCAGCTTCTCCCGGAGTCTGCGGATATGCACATCCACAGTGCGGATATCGCTGCGGTATTCATAAGCCCAGATGGTGTCAAGCAGCGCCTCCCGGGAATAAACCCGGTTGGGATTGCGCATTAAAAATTCAATCACGTCAAATTCCTTTGCGGTCAGATCCGCAAGCGTATCGTTTTTGTAAGCGTTCCGGGCGTCCAGATCCAACGTGATGGTGCCAATGGTCAGTTTATTGCCGGCGGAGTGGATCTCCCGGCGGCCTGCCCGGCGCAGCAGCGCGCGGATACGGGCTTTCAGCTCCAGAATGTTGAAAGGCTTGGTCAGATAGTCGTCGGCACCGTGCTCGAAGCCCATGAGTTTATCCATATCCTCCACCTTGGCGGTGAGCAGGATAATTGGCACATCGGAAAACTCCCGGATCTTGGCACAGGCAGTCATGCCATCCATATGGGGCATCATCACATCCAGCACCACCAGATCCGGCTGCTCATCCCGGACAAGGGCAATGGCTTCCAGACCGTCGGAGCCGGTGACGACCTGATAACCTTCATTCTGTAAATTGAAACGGATGCCCTTGACCAGCAGGGCTTCGTCATCTACAACCAGAATCTTCATGTATTACCTCCTATTCCACAGTGATCAAATCCATGATCTCCATCAGACGTTTTTCACCGATACCGTTGACAAATGTGAGCTGAGCAAGGGCGGTAAAAGGACCGTTGTGTTCCCTGTAATCCAGGATCCGCTGGGCCAGTACCGGACCGATGCCGGGAAGTGTCTCCAGCTGGGCGGCGGTAGCGGTGTTGATATTGATTTTTTGATAGCCTGAGCCTTCGGATGAGGGCTGTGCAACCGTTTCTGCCACAGATGCAACGGCAGAAGCTGGCGAAGATTCTTCCACGGCTACAGTGCGGACCGGCTGCGGAAGAGCAGCGATCTGTATAGGAGAAGGAGTTGAAGACCTTCCGCAGAAAAAGCCCAGGACAAAGGCGAGAAATACGCAGGTTGCGCAAATCAACGCGATTACGCTTCTATTTTTCAAGGGAATAAACCTCCCGCATTGACTAAGGGGGGAAAAGCTGATATAATATGGTTCATTATACACGACTTTTTTCCGTGGTACAAGTCTGCGGATCCAATTTATTGAGGGATATATATGAAAAAAATCAGATTACTGAGTTTTATTCTATGCCTGATGGTGCTGCTGCATTGCGTGCCCGTTTCCATCCATGCGGAAGAGACAACGGTTCCCACCACCGTGACACCACCTGCTATGGAGGAGACGGTTCCCTATGCGGAGCCTCCCGCTGTGGAATACGGCGGCGTACCCATCACCAACGGCTGCCGGACCATCAATGGTATGACCCCTCTGGGCGGTACCGACCGGATTCTGAAATCCGCACAGGCGGCTTTCATCTATGAGATCAATACGGAGACCATCATTTATTCCTATAATCCTGACGTGCATGTGTACCCCGGTTCTCTGGCAAAGATCCTCACCGCTCTGATCGCCATCGAAGAGGGAAATCTGGATCAGAAGATCATGTTCAGCACCCAGTGGAATAACACCCTGCCCATCCGCTCCCTGGTGGCAAACCTGAAGGAGGGCGAGGAGGTTACGCTGGAAGCGCTGGTCTACTGGATGATGCTCTATTCCGCCAATGATGCCGCACTGAACATCGCCGGCCACATTGGTGGCTCCCAGGAAGGCTTTGTGGAGATGATGAATGCGCGCGCGGCAAAGATGGGCTGCACGGATACCCATTTCACCAACGCCCATGGCCTGGATGACCCGGAGCAGTATACCACCGCGCGGGATATGGTCAAGATCGTCATGGAGGCGACCAAGAACGAGACTTTCCGGGAAGTGTTCGGCGCTGTGGGCTATGAGATGCCCGCTACCAACAAAACGGATAAGACACGAACCATCGAAACCGATAACCACTTGATCTATCAGCTGATTCTGCCTCAGTTCAACCGGAAAGAAGTCACCGGCGGCAAGACCAGTTCCACCGCCGGTGCAGGCAGCTCCCTGGTGTGTACCGCGGAATCCAAGGGCATGAACCTGGTGTGTCTGGTCATGGGAACCGAGCGTGAATCCAGCGGTGGCCGCGTGACCTATTACGGCAATTTTGAAGAGATGTTCGACCTGTTGGACTTCGCCTTCGACGGCTTCCGCATTGCCCGGGTTTTGTATCCCGACCTGGCGCTGAACCAGTTCCCGGTGCAGAACGGCGAATGCCAGGTGGTGGGCTATCCCGAGGTCAGCGTCAATTCCGTGCTCCCCGTGGACTGTACCATGAAAAATCTGATCTTCCGCTACAGCGTGGAGGGCGGCGGACTGCGCGCCCCCATTGCACAGAGAGAGAAGATCGGCACGGTCCAGGTCTGGTACCGAACCTCCTGTGTCACAGAGGCGGAAATTTTTGCCATGAATCCCGTGCGTTCCAATGTCAATTCCGGCCTTAAGATCAATTCCGTGGCATCCCGTGATGATTCCAGTATTGGCGGATTCCTGAAGTTCCTGGGAATCGTGGCGCTGGTGATCCTGGTGCCCTTCTCCATCTATCTGGTGATCAATAATATGCGGCGTATTGCGGGCCAGCGCCGTCGCGCCCGCCGCCGGGCCGCCCGGAGAAGGAGCCGCCGCTATGAATGATTGGACCGGACTGAAAGGGGAGTGCGCCGACTGCCGCCGCTGCGGTCTGTGCGAGACCCGGCATAATGTGGTCTTCGGCGTGGGAAATGAAAACGCGGATGTGATGTTCGTGGGCGAGGGCCCTGGCGAACAGGAGGACCTGCAGGGCATTCCCTTCGTAGGACCTGCGGGAAGGCTGCTGGATGATATGCTCTCCATCATCGATCTGAGCCGCCAGGAGAATATCTATATCGCCAACATCGTGAAATGCCGTCCGCCCCGGAACCGGGATCCCCTGGAAACGGAACAGGAGGCCTGCATCGGATATCTTCGCAACCAGGTGGCGCTGATCAGACCCAAGATCATCATTTGCCTGGGTCGCATCGCCGCCAAGCGGCTTATCGATGAGGATTACCGCATCACCCGGCAGCACGGACAGTGGGTGAAAAAGGGAGATATCTGGATGACCGCAATTTACCACCCTTCAGCACTGCTGCGGGATGTGAGTAAACGGCCGGAAACCTTCGACGATCTGCTGTCCATCCGGGCAAAAATCCGGGAAGTGGGCGCCAGGGTGTAGCGGAAATAACAGTTGACAATTTGCCCCGTTCCATATATAATAACTGGGCAAAACTTGCTAGTGTAGCACAGTCGGTAGTGCATCTCACTCGTAATGAGAAGGTCGCGTGTTCGAGTCACGTCACTAGCTCCAAATGCCCCAACCGTTTCCGGCTGGGGCATTTTTCTAAATATACATATTTCTTCTAAGGAGGCCCTGCCATGACCGAACGGGAAAAAATGTTTGCAGGTTACGTTTACGATCCCTTTACCGAGGGGATGCCGGAACAGAGAACCCGGGCCCATCAGCTGTGCTGCCAGTACAACCAGACCACGGAAGTGGATGAGGAGAAACGCAACGAAATTCTGGATGAACTGATTCCCAACCGGGGAGAGGGTGTTTATCTGCAGGGACCCATTAACTTTGACTTTGGCATCCACACCACCATCGGTAAGGGAAGCTATGCCAATTTCAATTTCACCGTCCTAGATGAAGGTAAGATCACCATCGGAGACTCCGTATTCATCGGACCCAACGTCTCTCTTTTGACCCCCATTCACCCTCTGTGCTGGCAGGACCGGAACGCTTTTTTCAATGAAAAGACAGGTGTGGTCACCAATCTGGAACGAGCCGGTGCCATCACCATCGGGGACAACTGCTGGATCGGCGGAAATGTCACCAT
>JAZQEP010000015.1:0-14756 GCA_045539075.1 Faecousia sp.
ACTTCCTGCCGCGCCCCGGCATATTCCAGGATCGCCCCCCAGCCGCCCGGCCCGGGGTTGCCGGAGCAGGCGCCGTCGGTATAGATCGTTACCTGTTTCACGGGAACACCTCCTTTGCGTCGATACGCAAAACAGTCTATAGCATCCGGCGCCGTTTGTCAAACCGGGGGTCTCTTTTTCCCGTCGGCGGCGGAAAAAGAATTGAAATACCGCTATGGCAATGCTATAATAAATCAGAATGTGGAAAAGTACGGTTTTGGGAGGAAGGACAGTGCGGATCGACAAGTTTTTGAAGATATCCCGGCTGATCAAGCGGCGCACCGTAGCCAACGAGGCCTGTGACAGCGAGCGGATCTCTGTCAACGGCAAGGTGGTCAAGGCCAGCTACGATGTGAAGGTGGGCGACAAAATTGAAATCTCCATGGGCACCAGAACCGTTGCCGTGGAGGTGCTGGTGGTTGCCGAGACCGTCCGCAAGGATGACGCCGCCGCCATGTACAAGGAAGTATGATAAAAGCGAGGAACGTAACTTACGTTCCTCGCTTTTCCTTTTATCGCATTCTGCGGTACAATCTCTCCAGCAGCTCCCGCAGGGGCTTATACAGCGCCAGGGCCATGCAGAAATTGCCTGCGCAGTGGGCAATGTCAAAGGGAATGCCCGAGACCCACTTGGTCACCGCATACCCCGCGCCGCCCACGAAAATATCCACAATGCCGCAGAGGGCACCAAAGATCAGACCGAATACACCGGTGATCAGTGCCCAGGCCAGGGGCTGCCTGGTTTCCCCCAGGAAAACTCCCAGCACCACAGGAACCAGCCACACATACAGGTAGCAGATGTTCCAGGTTCCCAGGCCGAAGCAGAGTATCTCCATGGCCACATACACATAGGTCGGATACAGCGCCTTGTATCCGAACACCGCGCCGAAGACCACCAGACACAGTGTTACGGGCTCAATATTGGGAAGCCCCGCCATGACAAATTTCATGGCAAACATCAGCGCACCCAATATTCCGAAGAGGATCCACTCCCTTAGATTCGGCAATGTCTTAGAATTTCTCATAAACCAGCCTGTAGATGCCGCCCTCCGTCAGTACAATACCTGCCGCGCTGGTGGTTGCGTATTCATCACCCACATACAGCGCCCAGTAAGCTCCGTCCTTGGCCCAGTCCAGCGCAATGCCGTCCACGGACTCGATGGTGAAGCCGTATTCCTCGGACGAATAGCCGGTGACCAGTTCCTTTTCCAGCAGCAGCTGGGAAAGATACTCGCAGTCGGTGGTGTATTCCTGTTTCTTCTCCGTGCCATCCTCATAGACGATCAGAACGGTCACATTTTTCTGTCCCTCCACAGCTTCCGGCCGGGTTGCCAGATACACACCCGCCAGCAGCGCTGCCACCAAAACCAGGGCCAGGGACGCAAAGATCAGCTTTTTGTTCTTCATCACAATTCCTCCTGAACAAAAAAATTTGGCTGCGGCGTCAACAAATGACGCCGCAGCCGTGTTTCTGCGACAATTCACCCCCGTAATCACGCAGGGGCGGGAGAAAACGCGCTTCGTAGGTCTTCTGACTTATGCTTGCGAAAACAGGCGCGTTTCCGCGTTTTTTCTGCCTTCCCAGGGTCTCCCCCAGTGACCGGTTTTCACCATAGAAAAAACATAGGCACATACAGCGGCGGTACCGTCCGGGATTCACACCCGGTTATCTTGTTAAGCACATCCAGCCATACGCCGGGCGCGCCACGAAGCGGTATTCAGTTGTCAAGTAAATAGTAGCACGCCTCTTTCCCGCTGTCAAGACGGAGAATCAGCAGAAGCAGAAGCAGGGCAGTCTTCCGCCGCAGCAAAAGAGATTGGCAAACCAGCACAGTAAGAAACTGCTGCAGGGATCGCCGCCCAGGTCGAAGCCCCGGAAATTGCCGGTACGCTGCCGGTAGGCGGCGCCGCCGTTTTCGATGCGGTTCAGGGCATCCAGGTACTCATAATTGTCCGGCTCCATGGATACCGCCTTACGGATGTGCTCCAGCGCCGTGACCTGATTGCCCAGCCCCTGGTTGGCCAGGGCGCTGTAGTAGTACCATCGGGCTCCCCGTTCACTCATGTTATTGAGCATATTCAGCGCTTCCTGGTAACGCCCGAAGCGGATGTACTGCTGGGCACCCTGGAAATACTGGTCCTCCTGGCTGGTCTGCTGGCGGTAGCCGCCGAAGGGATCGTAACCGCCATAGCTGCCGTAGCCGCCATAGTTGGGCTGAGCCTTCTGGGGGTTCTTGATCTGCTCATAGGCCGCGTTAACCTCCTGCATCTTCCGGGCAGCGGTCTCATCCCCGGGATTCCGGTCCGGGTGGTATTTTTTTGCCAGAGCCCGATAGGCCCGCTTGATTTCCTCGTCCGAGGCGTCGGGACTGACACCCAGGATCTTGTAAGGATCGTCGATCATTTCGCCTCTTCCTCCTCTTTCTTTTTTCCTCTGTGATTGACCCACACGCCGCTGTAGAGGATATTGTCCAGAATATCCTTATCCTGGACCAGTGGCAGCCGCTCATAGGCCTCGGTGCACCGGGCCATATCCAGCACCAGATAATCTTTCCAACGGTTCCAGTCCTCTTTTTCCATGCCTATGGCGATGTAGGGATTGTATTTGCCGTGTTTCAGGTCCTGCTTGAAGTCCACCGCCGCATCCAGCAGGTAGATGAAACGGCCCAGATGAAAGCCCAGCTGCCGCAGCGCAGAGGCCCACAGATCTTCCCGGTATACCATAAGCTCTGCCATCAGCCGTCCGAAGCAGTTTGCCGTCTCATCGGGACTGGGGCAGTTTTCCTTCTCCAGCCGGGACAGTTCCAGAATGCACCGGGCAATTGCTTCGCACTGCCGGGGGTAGTCCGCTTGGATCCGGGGAATGTTCTTCCCAAAGATATCTGCCATGACCCGGGCAGAAGGCTTTCCGTCATCCTGCCAGTCGTCCAGGCTCTTGTAGTAGGCCAGAGCCACATTCATATCCGCGCCGTATCGGATATATTCGTTATCCACCCAGGGCCGCTTGCGGATGGGGTGGAGCATGCAGGCGTTGGGACCGGATTCCTCCTCCGGCTCATACAGGCTCATAAGCAGGGTGCTCAGGAAGGCGATGTCGTAGCGCAGCCCCAGGCGGCTCAAATTGCCCGACTGCTCCCGGATACGCCGGCACACACCGCAGTAGACCGCCCCATAGCGGGTTTTCCGATCCTCAGTCAGCTCTTTCCAGTTCACGTTGACATATCCGAACATTTCGCCCCTCCTTCCTTTTTTTCCGTATTTTATCATAGGAAACAACTGTGAACATATCATAAACTGGCGAAAAATTTACAATTTTTCTATATTTTATGATCCTCCAGGTACTGGTTCAGGGCACCGCTGCAGAAGATCAGGATCAGGCTAAAGTACAGCCACAGCATACTCAGCGCAATGGCATAGACGCTGCCGTAGATATTACGAAGACCGGCGAATTTTTCCACATACAGGGAAAAGAGGTCCGAGATCACCAGCCAGCCCAGGCTGGCCGTCAGCGCTCCGGGAATGGTGTCGCGCAGGCGGTTTCTGCCATTAGGCAGAAAGGCAAACAGCAGCATGAATACCAGTGTCTGCACGATGAGCAGCAGCACCACCCGGAAATCCACGATTCCCGTGAGAATTCGTACCAGCCGGCTGCGGGTGATGGGCAGCATCTGCAATATGGTGCCGCCGAATACATGGACAATAAGCGTCAGCAGCAGCACGCCCAGGAACACAAAGGTATACACCACACTGATGAAGCGGGTGTGCAGCCATCCCCGGTCCTCCGATACGCCGTAGACCCGGTTCAGTCCGGTGAGCAGGCCATATACGCCCTTGCTGGCGGACCAGATGGCCGTGATGGCGGATACGCCCACCAGGGCACCGGAAGAGTTTTCGTAGGTGCTCAGCACCAGGCTCTCGATGGTGGGCATCAAGGGGGCGGGAATCATGGTGGAGAGCACCTCCACCAGGCTGCTGACCTGCAAACCCGTATATCGCAGCAGGCTCAGAATCAGCACCAGCGCCGGGAAGATGGACAAAATGATGAAAAAGCCGGCGTTGGCGGCATGGAGAGGAATGTCCAGGTCCAGAATATGGCGTACCATATGCACGGTCCGTCCAATCACCCCACCCTTGGGGAACTCCTTCATCTTGATGTCCTCCTTTCCCAAAGGTGTGATAAATGATCGTTTATGCACCTAATAAGGCGCGGCGGAATATGTTACTTTCTTGTGCCCGCACAAGAAAGTAACCAAAGAAAGCGGCATAGGGAAGGCGCTGTATGTCGCGCTCCCGCGCGCCAAATCCGCCGCTTCCCTATGTACCCATTCCGGCCGCACCGCCATAGCAGCGCAGCCCCTTAACGGCGGAAGAAGCACGGCAAAAATGTTCCGATTTTTGCCGTGCCGGGAAGTGCTCAGAGCGACGGCAGAGCGAAAGTCGGAACACTTTCGCGTCAAATTGTACCGGTTATCCGGCCCGGAATTTTAGGAGGGGTGGTACATAGGAGGGGGCGGCTTTGTGAAAAGCCCCCTCCTATGGCGGCTTCTTTTGGTTCTTTTCTTGCCGGCGCAAGAAAAGAATATGATTCTGTCGATTGGATAAGCGATGATTTTTCAGCATAAAAGCAGCCCGCCCACTGCCCTTCTGGCAGTGGGCGGTAAAACCACTTATCGTATAGCTTATTCAGCGGAGATCATGTAATAGTACACGGGCTGGCCGCCGCGCAGCAGATTCACATCTGCGTCGGGGCAGATTTCCGCAAAGATATCCGCAGCCTTCTGGGCATGCTTTTCCTTCACATCGGCGCCGTAGTAGATGGTGATATACTCCTTGCCGTCGTCCCGGATCTTCTGTGCCAGGGAGGAAAGCAGGACCTTGATATCCTGGCTGGTGCCGAAGAGGGCGCTGCCGTAGAGGGCCAGGTAATCACCCTCGTGGATGTCGTAGCCGTCGAAATCGGAGTTCCGGGCGGCATAGGTGATCTGCATGGTGTCCACGGTAGCCAGGGCCTCGGTCAGAGCTTCCATGTTCTCCTCCTCAGTGCCCTCGGGATTGAAGTTCAGCATAGCGGTAACGCCCTGGGGAACGGTCTTGGAGGGGATCACGATGACCTTCTTGGGGGTCAGAGCATCCACCTGCTCGGCAGCCATGATGATATTCTTGTTGTTGGGCAGCACAAACACGGTCTCTGCGGGGACCTTGTTCACAGCCTCCAGGATGTCCTGGGTGCTGGGGTTCATGGTCTGGCCGCCGGAGATGATGCCGTCCACGCCCAGGTTCATAAACACGTCGGCCAGGCCATCGCCGGCGCAGACGGAGACAACGCCGAAGGGCTTCTCAGGCTCAGCGATCTTGGGAGCCTTCTCGGCCTCGGTCATCACCTTTTCGGTGTGCTGCAGGCGCATATTCTCAATCTTCACGGTGACGAAAGAGCCGTAGTCCATTGCCTCATGCAGGGCCTTGCCGGGGTCGTTGGTATGGACATGGACCTTGATGATCTCCTCATCGTCCACCAGCACCAGGCTGTCACCCAGAGAAGACAGGAAATCCCGCAGCTTCTCGGGATCCATATCGTTCTCCCGCTGGATGATGAACTCGGTGCAGTAGGTGAAGGTGATCTCGTCAGTGTCGAAGTCGTCGAAGTTGGCGGAATCCTGAGTCTCGCCGCCGCTGAAGCCGTCGGGCACGATCACATCGTTGCCCTGCAGGGAAGAAAGCATTGCCTCCAGCGCGAACACCCAGCCCTTACCGCCGGCGTCGACCACGTTTGCCTTCTTCAGCACGGGGTTCATGTCGGTGGTGGAAGCCAGTGCCACCTTGGCCTCAGCCAGAGCGGCCTCATGGACGAACTCGATGAAATTGTTCTCCCGGGCAGCCTCGGTTGCCTTGGCGGCAGCCAGACGGGCCACGGTCAGAATGGTACCCTCGGCAGGCTTCATGACGGCCTTGTAAGCGGCGTCCACGCCCTCCTGCAGTGCCTCAGCCCAGGTAGTGCCGTCCACCTCGTCCACACCCTTCAAGCGCTTGGAGATGCCGCGGAACAGCAGGGAGAGGATGACGCCGGAGTTGCCGCGGGCACCCCGCAGCATGGCGGAAGCGGCGGTCTTGGCGGCCTTGTCGGCATTGGGGTCCTCCACCTTCCGCAGGTCGGAAGCGGCGGCGTTGATGGTCATGGACATATTGGTGCCGGTGTCGCCATCGGGCACGGGGAACACGTTCAGGTCGTTGAGCTGCTGCTTGTGAATTTCAATAGAAGCGGCGGCGCTGATGATCATTCTGCGAAGATCGGCGCCATTGATAATCTGTTTCAACTTTACTAACCTCCGAAAATTAACCAATCATCATGGAATCGATGTAGACGTTCACTGCACGGACCTCAGTGCCGGTGCACTTGGTGACCACATAGCGGACTTCAGAAATAATGGACGCGCCTACGGCGTTCAGGTTCACACCGTTGTCCACAATAATGTGCAGATCGATGGAAATGGTGTTGTCCTCGTGGAATTCCACATGGACACCCTTGGCAACGGACTCCTTGCGCAGCAGGTGGTACACACCATCCTTGACGGACCGGGCAGCCATGCCCTTGACGCCGAAGCAGTTGGTGGCGGCGGTGCCAACGATCTCCGTATAAACGCTGGCGTTGACATTGACGCTGCCGTTTTCAGTTTCGTGACGAATCATATTATTACCTCCTAATTATGTTTAAGGGGGATCAGATCATGCTCTTTTCCCAGCACTCGGGAGCAGTCAGGCCCATCATCTTGACCACAGTGGGGGCCACATTTGCCAGGCCGTAATTGCCCTCGATGATCTGCCAGTCGTGATCCTTGTCGTAGATGATGAAGGGAACGGGATTCAGGGAGTGGGCAGTACGGACGGAAGTCTTGCCCTTCTTGGTCTCGGTCATCTGGTCGGCGTTGCCGTGGTCAGCAGTGATCAGCACGGTGTAGCCATACTTGTCAGCAGCCTCGATGATGGCCTTGAGCCCGTTGTCCACGCACTCCATGGCGTAGACCACGGCTTCCATAACGCCGGTGTGGCCAACCATGTCGCCGTTGGGGAAGTTGCAGCGCAGGAACTGGAACTTCTTGGAGGCCATAGCTTCCACCATTTTTTCGGTGATTTCCTTGGACTTCATGGCGGGTGCCTGCTCGAAGGGGATCACGTCGGAGGGGATTTCCTCGTAGGTTTCCAGCTCTTCACAGACCTTGCCGGAGCGGTTGCCGTTCCAGAAATAGGTCACGTGGCCGTACTTCTGGGTCTCGGACAGGGCGTACTCGTTGATACCTGCAGCCACCATGACCTCGGTCAGAGTGTTCTTGATGACGGGAGGCTGCACCAGGTAGTGCTCGGGGATGTTCAGGTCGCCGTCGTACTGCAGCATGCCGGCGAACTTGACGCCCTCGTAGCCGGGACGGTCAAACTTGTCAAAGTCTTTCCGGTCGAAGGCCAGGGAAATCTCCTGGGCGCGGTCGCCGCGGAAGTTGAACAGAATCACGGAGTCGCCATTATTGATCTTGGCCACAGGCTCGCCGTTCCGGCCAACCACGAAGGCGGGCAGATCCTGGTCGATGCAGCCGGTCTCGGCGCGGTAGGTTTCGATGGCCTCGGCAGCGGAATTGAAGATCCGGCCCAGACCCTGCACGTGGGTCCGCCAGCCCTTCTCCACCATGCCCCAGTTGGCCTCGTAACGGTCCATGGTCACCTGCATACGGCCGCCGCCGGAGGCGATGGCGTAGTCACAGCCCTCGGTATTCAGCTCTTTCAGAACGTCCTCCAGCATGCCCACATACTCCAGAGCGGAGGTGGCGGGCACATCACGTCCGTCCAGCAGGATATGGCAGTAAGCCTTCTTGACACCCTCAGCATGGGCCTGCTTAAGCAGGGCGATCAGGTGGGAAATATTGGAGTGCACATTGCCGTCGGACAGCAGGCCGATGAAATGCATGGCCTTGCCTGCCTTGGCGTTGGCAGTCAGATCCTTCCAGGTTTCGGATGCGTACAGGGCACCGTTCTCGATGGACTCGCCAACCAGCTTTGCACCCTGGGAGTAGACCTGGCCGCAGCCGAGGGCGTTGTGGCCAACCTCGGAGTTGCCCATATCGTCATCGCTGGGCAGGCCGACGGCGGTGCCGTGAGCCTTCAGGTAAGTATGGGGGCAGGTGGAGAGCAGATGGTCCAGAGTGGGAGTCTTGGCAACCACAACAGCGTCACCGCTGCCGCCGTCACCCTTGCCGACGCCGTCCATGATCACAAGAACGATAGGTTTTTCCATAATTGAGTTACCTCCAAAGCGAGTGAATCGCATATTTTTTTCATTTTATCGGTCATATTATTTTACATCATTTTTGCGCCAGTTACAACTGTTATTTTTAAATTTTCCTTAACTCACAAAAAAACTCCCGGGAAATTACAAAAATAAGTAATTTTCCCGGAAGTTATGAAAACTCTGTTAAATACTGGTTGTATTATGCAACTTTTTTCGGACTTATCTGGAATATCTGCCCTTCTTTTTACCGCCGAAGACCAGTGTACCCAGGACCAGAAACGCGCCAACGGCGCCGAGGATGATCAGCGGAGTCTTGCTGCCGCCCTTTTCCTCCGGGGCGGGCATGATGATCAGCGGCTCAGTGACACCGCCGGCGGTCTCTTCGGTGGGTGCGGGCATGGTGAGAATGGGCGGGGCCGTCTCCTCGGCGGGTGCTTCCGTAGCAGGCGGTACAGTGGTAGGCGGCACGGTGGCGGGGGCTTCGGTAGGCTCCTCAGTGGACACTTCGGTAGGCGCTTCGGTTTCGGCAGGGGGCTCCGTGGGCACGTAGGGGTCCGTTCCGTCGGAAGCCAGGAACTCGATGCGGCCCTTAAACGCCTCCTCCAGCTGCTGAATGTACTCCACGCCCCAGGGGCGGTCCGCCGGGAAGTAGATCGTAGCATAGGTATCCCAGAGACAGTTCTGCTTAAAGGAGGGGAACTTACCCTGGCAGTGGAATTCCTTCAGATTGGAGCAGCCCATGAAGGAAGACGGTCCAAAGATTTTGAAGGAGGCAGGCAGACTTACCTCCGTCAGACCGTCGCAGGAGAAGAAGGCATACTCGCCGATCTCATATACGTCGCTGCCGAACTGCACATCCTTCAGTTCATCATAATCCCGGAAGGCATTGGCACCCACATAGGTGATGCCGCCGGAGATCATGACGGTCTGAATCTCACCCTTGTGCGCGTCCCAGGGCGCGCTTTCGGGGAAATCGTCCATTTCGCCTGTGCCGGTGAGGGTCAGGGTACCCTCGTCAAAGCTCCACAGGATGGCATCGCCGCAGTAGCCGGGGGCGCGCTCTGCCGCGGCAGGTTCCGTAACCTCCGCTGCCATGGCAGGAACGGCGCCAAAAAGCATCATAGTTGCCAGAAAAATGATGAAAATTCTGTGTTTCATAGGAATTCCTCCTTTTGGGGGTAGTGTGGTAAATTATCGTTTAGCGGCGTAAGAAAAACGCTGTCATTGCGAGCCAGTGCGCACACTGGCGTGGCAATCCCCCGGACATTCCGGAATCTTTCGGGGATCGCCACACCAGCCTGCGGGCTGGTTCGCGATGACATCTATCCTTAGGTAAACGATAATTTATCTTCTCAATTCATCGTGCCTTCTGCTCGCTGGAACAGATCGCCGATCCGGTCCCGGAGGGCAACAGCCTCCGGCGCGTCAGACGTTCCGTATTGCTCGATCCAATGCGCCGACGCAGTCTGTGCGTCCTTCAGCGTCGTCAGATCAAAGCTCAGATTGGCCACCCGGAAGGTGGGCAGACCGGACTGGCGGCTGCCGAAGAAGTCGCCTGGGCCCCGGAGTTTCAGATCCTCCTCGGCGATCCTGAAGCCGTCGGTGGTCTTGCAGAAGGCTTTTAAACGTTGCAAAGTCTCCGGATTGCGGTTGCGGGAGGTGAGAATGCAGTAGCTTTTGGCGCTGCCCCGCCCCACTCTTCCCCGAAGCTGGTGCAGCTGGCTCAGACCAAACCTGTCCGCGTCCTCGATGACCATAAGCGTTGCGTTGGGCACGTCCACGCCCACCTCGATGACGGTGGTGGCCACCATCACATCCGCTTCACCCCGGGCAAAGCTTGCCATGGCCGCTTCCTTTTCCGCGCCCTTCATCTGACCGTGCAGAAGAGCGATGCGCAGGTCGGGAAAGACCGTCTGCTGCAGGGTATCCGCCCAGACCGTGGCCGCCTTGATGCCAAGGTCTTCATTTTCCTCCACGGCGGGACAGACCACGAAGCACTGATGGCCCTCCGCCACGTGCTTGCGGATAAAAGCGTTGATCCGGGGACGGTAGCTTTCGTTCACCAGGAATGTATCCACCGTTTCCCGGCCGGGGGGCAGCTCATCCAGGATGGACACCTCCAGATCACCGTACATCAGCAGCGCCAGAGTTCTGGGGATGGGGGTTGCGGACATGACCAGCAGGTGTACGCCCTCTCCCTTGGCAGAAAGCCGTGAGCGCTGGGCCACGCCAAAGCGGTGCTGCTCGTCGGCGATGACCAGGCCCAGATTGTTGAATTGTGTAGAATCGGTGATCAGCGCATGGGTGCCCACAGCTACCTGGATCTCACCGGAAGCCAGGGCTTCCCGGATCAGCCTTTTTTCCTTTGGGGACATGGAACCCGTAAGCAGGGCCACGGAGATACCCAGAGGCTCGAAAATTTTTCTCAACGACTGATAGTGCTGCTCTGCCAGGATCTCTGTGGGAGCCATCAGCGCGCTCTGGCGGCCGTTATTCGCCGCGCAGTAGGCGGCGGCTGCTGCAACCATGGTCTTGCCGGAACCCACATCGCCCTGGACCAGCCGGTTCATGGGCGCGCCCTTGCGCAAATCGTTCAATATATCGGTGACCGCCCGGTTTTGGGCCCCGGTCAGGGTAAAGGGTAAACTTGCCAGGAAGGGCCGCAGTTCCAGATTTTCATAAGCCGGGCACTTTTTCTCCGCACGGGCTGCCCGCATCAGCGCAAGGCCCGCGGAAAACACGAAAAACTCCTCAAAAATCAGACGTTTTTTCGCCTGTTCCGCCTCCGCCATGGACTGGGGCTCATGGATGGCCTGGTAAGACCTGTCCGCGCTGAGAATCCCGTATTCCTCCCGGACAGACCGGGGCAGGATCTCCGGCGGCGTATCGCAGATGCTCATGGCCTGCCGCACCAGCTTCAGCATGGCGGCATTGGTCATGCCCGCGGTAAGCGGATAAACGGGCAGAATCCGCCGGGTAGTCACCGGAGGCGCGTCCGGGCTTTCAAAGATGGGATTGGTCATATTGTAGCCGATAAAATCTCCGGATACCGCGCCGTAGAAGATGTACTCCCTGCCATACTGGAGGGACTCGGATACATATTTATTGTTGAAGAACGTCAGATTCAGCCTGCCCGTGTGGTCAGCCACCTGAACCTTGGTCAGATCCAGCCCCTTGCGGATGTGGCTGGTTCTGGGGGTATTCATGACCATGGCCTTAAAACAGGCCGGAACATCCGGCTCCAGTTTTTCAATGGTGCGAAGCTGGGTCCGGTCTTCATAGCCCCGGGGGAAATGGCAGATCAGATCCCGGAGGGTGAAGATATTCAAATTTTCCAGCTGCTTTGCCTTTGCCGGACCTACGCCCCTCAGCATGGTCACGGGATCGGATAGTCTTGCCATTCTGTTCACCTCCGAAGCAAAAATGTGTAATGTATTATAGCATATTCTTTTTTATTGCACAATGCGTAAAAGAAACAACCCGGCGAGAGATTTCGCCGCAAATCAAGCAACAGGAACCGAAGATGTACTTTGTGTACTTCGAGGTTCCTGTTGTGCAGAGTTGGGGTGAAAGATCCGCCGGAATAAAATGAAAAAACTCCCTGCCGAGTAACTCGGAAGGGAGATATTTTCAGAGAAATTAGGCCAGCTTGTTCAGCTTCAGGGTCATGCTGCTCTTCTTGCGGGCAGCGTTGTTCTTGTGCAGAAGACCCTTCAGGGCAGCCTGGTCAACAGACTTGACAGCAACC
The DNA here is from genome assembly GCA_045539075.1 of Faecousia sp. Classification (GTDB taxonomy): domain Bacteria; phylum Bacillota; class Clostridia; order Oscillospirales; family Oscillospiraceae; genus Faecousia. Next base: position 12,060 of record JAZQEP010000015.1, read on the forward strand.
TTGTAAGCAGCCTCGGCAGCAGCCTTGTCGCCGGCGACCAGAGCAGCGTCGAACTTCTTCAGGTTGGTCTTCAGCTCGGACTTGTCAGCCTTGTTCTTCTCATAAGCGATCTTGGAAGAGATAACGTCCTTCTTGGAAGACTTGATGTTGGGCATGTGTGGCACCTCCTTTTGATAGTTTTCCATACAGCTTCACATTATAGCGTCTTTGCGGCGTAAAATCAACCCCTTTTTTCATTTTTTTGTCACCTATTTATTCTTCTCTCCAAAAGGAAAAATCTTGTCAAGTCCCGAATTTTTGCACAAAGAATCCGTTGTGGTAAAAAACACAGCCCCCGAAAAAGTGGAGAAAAAGGGGAAACCTGTCGAATCGTATTATGTAAATCGTTTTCACATTTCCACAGTCCTTCACAACTGTGGAAAACTCTTGTGGATAAACATGTGGACAATGTGGAAAACTGGTAGTTATCAACAAGAATTTGATTCTCTTCCGAATCGTCACCCGCTTGTGGAAAAGTCAAAATCCAGGTTTGCATAAAACAAGTTACAAACAGGTTACAGACGTGTTACGTCACCGCTTCTGTAGACCTTTGATTGACCAAAAATCGGAGAAAAAGTTCACAATTTAGAAAAAATCGCTGTCAAATGCCGTCGCCCCTCTGGACTGCGCTTCTATTTTTTGTGAAAAACCCACAAAAATTAAGCATGTATCATTCTTCCCCCACTGGAAATACTTTTCTTATCCCATTCATAACGGAGGAAACTGCATGCAGGGAAAAGTAGAGATCTGCGGCGTCAACACGTCCAAACTGAAGACACTGACCCAGGTGGAGATGGATACACTGCTCCGCCGGGCCAAGGAAGGGGATAACCGGGCCCGGGAAGAACTGATCGAAGGGAATCTGCGGCTGGTGCTTTCTGTCATCCAGCGCTTCGACAAGCGGGGCGAAAGCCCCGACGACCTGTTCCAGGTGGGCTGCATCGGGCTGATTAAGGCCATCTCCAATTTTGACCCCACGAAAAACGTCCGCTTCTCCACCTACGGCGTCCCCATGATCGCAGGGGAAGTGCGGCGGTATCTGCGGGACAACAGTGCCATCCGGGTCAGCCGGTCCATCCGGGACGTGGCCTATAAGGTCCTCCAGTGCAAGGAGGGCATGACCGCCGGCCTGGGCCGGGAGCCAACCCTGGAGGAGATCTCCCGGGAACTGGATATCCCACAGGAGGATGTGAGTCAGGCACTGGACGCGGTCAGCGCCCCGGTGAGTCTGTATGATCCGGTCTATTCCGACGGCGGCGACCCGCTGACCGTTATGGACCAGGTCCGCGACACAAAAAACACGGAAAGCGCCTGGATGGAGCACATTTCCCTGGGCAATGCTTTTCGCCAGCTGCAGCCCCGGGAAAAACAGATCCTGACACTTCGGTTCTACGACGGGAAGACCCAGATGGAGGTGGCCGGCTGCCTGGGCATTTCCCAGGCCCAGGTCTCCCGGCTGGAAAAGGGCGCCATCGCCGCCATGCGCAAATCCGTGAGCGTATCGTAAGTTAAAATTTCGTTCTACCCCATCCCCCTCCGTCATACTCTTGACCAAAACATTTCGGGAGGGACTGGGGTTATGTCAATGAAATTTACCCAACTGCAGTGCAAGGAGGTCATCTGCATCAGCGACGGCAGGCGGCTGGGCTATATCAGCGATGTGCTGGTGGAGCTGCCGGAGGGAACCATCTGCGCCATCGTTGTGCCGGGGCCCTGTCGTTTTTTGGGGCTGTGGGGCCGCCAGTGCGACTACCACATCCCCTGGTGCTGCATCCGCAAGGTGGGGCCGGATATCGTGCTGGTGGATGTCCGGCCCGATGAATGCAAAATCCCCAGGCCGAAGCCGGGACTGTTTTAGGGATAAAAAATCCCCGGGATTTTCTGAATTTTTCCGGAAAAATCCGGAAATAATACTTGCATTCTGATTTACAATCGTGTATAATGTTTCGGCATGGGCAAAAAGGCCCATGACACGACAAAACCACACACCCGGTGATCGGCCGCCCATGTGCATCGCTTCGATGCGGGCCCACCGAGATGATCGGGGTGGAGGACAAAACAAAAAAGGAGATTTTTAAAATGGCTGTCGTATCTATGAAGCAGCTGCTGGAAGCTGGCGTCCACTTCGGTCACCAGACCCGCCGCTGGAACCCCAAAATGGCCCCCTACATTTACACCGAGCGTAACGGCATCTACATCATCGATCTGCAGAAGACCGTGAAGAAGCTGGAGGAGGCTTACTCTTTCGTCCGTGAGACTTCCGCCAACGGCGGCAGCATCCTGTTCGTCGGCACCAAGAAGCAGGCTCAGGACGCCATCAAGGAAGAGGCTGAGCGCGTTGGTCAGTTCTATGTCAACGCTCGTTGGCTGGGCGGCATGCTCACCAACTTCAAGACCATGCGCACCCGTATCGAGCGCCTGGCTCAGCTGAAGAAGATGGAAGAGGACGGCACCTTCGCAATGCTGCCCAAGAAGGAAGTTATCAAGCATCAGGGCGAGATCGCCAAGCTGGAGAAGTACCTGGGCGGCGTTAAGGAAATGAAGAAGCTCCCCGGCGCTCTGTTCGTTGTTGACCCCCGCAAGGAGCGCAACGCCATCAACGAGGCCCGCAAGCTGAACATCCCCATCGTTGCTATCGTTGATACCAACTGCGATCCC
>JAZQEP010000016.1:0-25366 GCA_045539075.1 Faecousia sp.
CCCGTGAAGCAGGCCGTCCCCGCTGAAAAGAAGCCCGCCGCTCCCGTGAAGCAGGCCGCCCCCGCTGAAAAGAAGCCCGCCGCTCCCGTGAAGCAGGCCGCCCCCGCTGAAAAGAAGTCCGAGACTCCTGTCGAGAAGAAGCCTGTTCCCGCCGCGCAGAAGGCTCCCGAGAAAAAGCCCGCAAAGAAGCGCAAGAAGAAAAACAAGGCCAACCGCAATGTGACCATTGTATTCTACACCGTTTATTTTGTGATGATCGCCGCCTTCCTGGTGGGAATGTTGATCCTTAACGGCTGGCTGAATAACTTCCTGGTCAAGTACGAAGCCGCTCAGCCCACCACCAAGTGTCAGGAGGTCTTCCTGGAACACTTCGCGGATCCGGACTGGAAGCAGATCTACACCATGGCCGGTATGGAGGATACCGCCTACGAAGGCGCCGATGCCTTCGCCGACTACATGGAAGAGAAGGTCGGCAGCGGCAAGATCACCTATGTGGAAACCTCCGCAGGTCTCTCCGGCGGCCACAAATACCTGCTGAAGCTGGATAACACCACGCTGGGCTACTTCACCCTCACCGATACCGCCGCTCCCGGCGCTGAGATGCCTGTGTGGGAGCTGGACAAGGTCTCCATTCAGGTCGCCTACGGCAAGACCGTCCGCGTCCAGACCCTGAAGGGTCACCAGGTCAGCATCAACGGTGTTGCCCTGGAGGAAGAGGACATCGTCCAGGTCTCCACCACCCTGGCCGGCAATTACCTGCCCGCCGGTGTCAGCGCTCCCACCACCTGCATCTTCCAGGCGGAGGGTCTGATGGCCGAGCCCGAAATCACCGTCACCGACGAAAACGGCAACCCCACCATCGTGGAGTACGATCTGGAATCCGGCATGTACATTGAGAAGACCGACCTCAACACCATTGGTGAAGATGAGGAAGAGGTGGCCATGGCTGCCGCTGAGGTCTACGCCAAGTACATGATCGAAGAGGCCAATTACTCCCATCTGGCCAAGTACTACGACAGCACCTCCAAGATCTACAAGACCATCACCTCCATGCAGCTGTGGATGCAGGGCCATGACGGCTATGAGTTCGCAAACCAGGAGGTCTCCCAGTACTGCCGCTACTCCGACAAGCTGTTCTCCGCCCGTGTTGCTCTGTCCCTGAACGTTACCCGTCGCAACGGCACCGTCAAGGAATACACCGTGGACAGCACGCTGTTCTTCAAGCACAACGGCAGCCGCTGGGTGGTCTATGACATGACCAATGTGGATGTCCAGTCCCCCATCGCTGAGGTCCGTCTGACCTTCAAGAGCGGCGACAGCGTCCTGTTTACCAACCTCTACGAGAACGATGTCCCCACCATCACCGCACCCATGGTCACCGCTCCCGAGGGCAAGGTCTTCGCCGGCTGGTTCCGCCAGACGGTCACCGCCGACGGCAAGGTGGAGTACACCCAAGTCTTCGCACCCACCGCTGATGGTCTTATCTCCCTGCCCAACGGCACCAAGCTGGAGCCCATGACGCTGTATGCCCTGTTCGAGAACGCCTCCCAGGGAGGTAACGAGTAATGTTTCTGGACCTTCTGAACACCTGGGCAGTTTCCTTTGACCTGCCCATTCTGGACTGGATCCAGCTCAATCTGGCCAATCCCTTCCTGGACATGATCATGCCCTGGATCACCGTTCTGGGTGATGCCGGCATCTTCTGGATGATCGTCGCTGCTGTGCTGGCCTTCACCAAGAAGTACCGCCGTGTGGGCTTCGGCATGGCAATCGCCATGGCCCTGGGTCTGGTTGTCTGCAACATGATCCTGAAGCCCTGTGTAGGCCGGATCCGTCCCTATGATTTCCAGGAAACTCTGGGCGTCACCATCAATCTGCTGATCGAGAAGCAGCACGACTTCTCCTTCCCCTCCGGCCACACCATCGCCTCTTTTGAGGCCTGCACTGTGATCCTGCTGGGCAGCAGAAAGCTGGGCATCCCCGCCACCATCCTGGCAATCCTCATCGCCTTCTCCCGGCTGTACCTGTACGTCCACTACCCTACTGATGTGATCGCCTCCATCATCCTGGGCACCATCTTTGGTATCATCGGTTATTGGGTCAGCCACAGCATCTCTTTCTCCCGCAAGGGCAAGTATCAGAAGTAAAAAATAACCGCGCACGGTTTTCGTGCGCGGTTATTTTTATGCAATTATTTGCGGCTCAGCCGGTTGAGTTTTTCGCACATGAAGATCATCAGCAGTGTAATGCCGCCCACATAGACGCTCAGAAGCGACACACTGATGTGGTTGGCAATGATGCCGAACACTGGGGGCATCACGCAGACACCGATGTAAGCCGAAGCCATCTGCACGCCGATGATGGCCTGGGAATTTTCCTCACCGAAGTGCTCCGGGGTGGAGTGGATGACACAGGGATAGATGGGCGCGCAGCCCAGGCCGATGAGCAGCAGACCTGCCAGGGCGCCGGTGCTTCCCAGGGGCAGCAGCATCACGGTAACGCCCAGCATCATGATCCCCTGGCCCAGACGGATCAGCGCCTTGTCAGAGAGCTTGTAGGTCAGAAAACCGTTGAGGCCGCGGCCGATGGTAATGCCGATGAGAAACAGGCTGGCAAAGCCGGCTGCAGTCTCCTCTGACAATCCGCAGTGCCGAACAAGATACGTACTGCCCCAGAGGATGGCGGTCTGCTCCGCGGCGCAGTAGCAGAAGAATGCGATCAGCACCTCCTTGGCACCGGGAATGGCAAGTATCTGTCCCAGGCTCAGAGGTGCTCTGGGCGGGGCGTTTTCTTCTTTGGTCTCCTGTTTCCTGGATTTCCAGAGCGGCAGGCTCAGCACCAGTGCAGCCGTGAGAACCAGCTGAAAAACCGCGATCAAACGGTAGCCGGTGTTCCAGCTCAGGCCGCTGGTCAGCGCCCGGCCCATGACGAAGGGACCGATGCTGGCACCCAGGCCCCACATGCAGTGCAGCCAGCTCATGTGCCGGCTGGCATAGTGCAGCGCCACATAGTTATTCAGACTGGCATCCACACTGCCGGCACCCAGACCATAGGGGATGGCCCAGATCAGAAGGTGCCAGTACTCCGTGCTGACGGAGAAGCCAAAGAGTGCCACAGCCGTCATTCCCACGCTGATGGCCGTGACCTTGCCGGAGCCCAGCCATAGGGTCAGCCGGTCCGACATAAGGCTGGAAACCACGGTTCCCGCCGCAATGGTGACGGAAACCACACCTGCCAGGGACACAGGCACCTGAAACTGTAAGCACATGGTTGGCCAGGCGGCACCCAGCAGGGCATCCGGCAGGCCGAGACTGACGAAAGATATGTAGATAAGGGCGAGCAGCAAGCTGATCATAGGACCGCTCCTTCCTGTGTATTTATTTGGATTGTAGCATTTTTACCAGGATTGTGCAATCAAAAAGTGCGAAGCAGCTGCTGCTTCGCACTTCATTTTTATTTAGCCCGGTCCAGGTGGTTTTCCTTCAGATCCGCCTTGTTGAACTGGATGATCTGACTGGCGTAAAGTCCGCTGTTGCCGGATAGTACGAAGCAGATGACACAGACCAGTGCAAAGGCATAGAGATTGGCCCCGCCGAACATCTCAATGCTCAGTAGAATGGAGGCGATGGGAGAATTGGTGGCGCAGCAGAACAGGCCGATGAGGCCCAGAGCACCACAGATGCCCGCGTCGAGGCCCAGAAGGCCGCCAATCAAGCAGCCAAAGGTGGCGCCAACACAGAATGTAGGGACGATTTCGCCGCCCTTGAAGCCCGCTGCCAGCGTCACAGCAGTGAAGAGCATTTTCAGAAGGAAATTGTACCAGTCGGTCTGACCTTCCACGGCTGCCAGGGCCATGTCCATACCCGCGCCGTTGAACCGGTGGTCACCCACAAGCAGGGTCATGACCATCACGATCACACCGCCCACAGCAATACGGACAAACGGATTGGGAAGATGGTGGTAGGCGAAGTGCTCCGCCTTATGGAAAAATGCGCACATAGCAATTCCCAGCACAGACACAGCCACAGCCAGCAATGCTACCTTGCCCAGGGTCAGAATATCCATGCCCAGAGCGGTTTCCAGCAGGATTCCTTCTGCGTGAACACCGAAGCAAAGGCTCACCCGGCTGGCCACGAAGGCTGCCAGGAAGCAGGGCAGCAGGGCGGGAGAAAACACCGTGCCCACGGACTCGAATTCCATACAGAACAGGGCCGCGGTCAAGGGGGTGCCGAACAGGCCGGCGAAGACCGCCGCCATGCCGCTCATGACCATAACCTTCCGCTCCTGCTGGTCAAGCCTGAAGACCTTCGCCAGCAAGGAAGCGGTGGAGCCGCCCAGCTGCAGCGCAGCGCCCTCACGGCCTGCGGAACCGCCGAACAGATGGGTCATGGCCGTAGCCAGGAAAATGCCCGGAAACACCGCAGCCGGAACCGGATGGCCGTCCAGAGTTGCATCAATGATCTCGTTGGTACCCTTGTTGTTCTGCAGCTTCAGAACCTTGTACAGAGCCACCGTAAACAGACCGCCCACAGGCAGCAGGAAGATCAGCCAGGAGTGCTCCCCTCTTAAGTGGGTCACAAAATGCAGCGCATGATGGAATCCCGCGCCGATTAGACCGCCGAGAACGCCCATAATCAGGCCCAACAGGCCCCATTTTAAGAAGGTTTTGATGAATTTCTCCGGATGATGCAGTTTGTCCAGCCAGGCCATAAGATCGCTTCCTTTTTGTTGGATTTGGTAGTATTTTAGCATATGGGTAGACACTTGGCAACTGCGGCTTTAAAATATGTCTCTTCATTTTCACGCGGAATTATGTTATGATTTCATTACATGACAGGATTGTCTGGCTTCGAAACACAGCATTTCTCGCTTTGTGTCGTGGTTTTGGGGGCCGGACAGCGGTATGATAACCACGAAAGGAGGGGTTCGAAATGAACCAGCAAAAGACAGGCGAACTACTCAGGCACCTTCGCAAGGAAAAGAGACTGACTCAGGAGCAGCTGGCGGAGCGGTTTTACGTATCCTCCCGGACTGTATCCCGGTGGGAAACCGGCAGCAATATGCCCGACGTAGGAACACTCATTGAGCTTGCGGACTTCTACGACGTGGACATTCGTGAAATCATTGACGGAGAAAGGAAAAGCGAGATTATGGATAAGGAAACAAAGGATACATTATTGAAGGTGGCGGAGTACGCCGCTGGGGGCCACAGGAAGGCCCAGTCCAGGGTTCTTTACACCGCTCTGGGTGTCTGCATTACCCTGATTCTCTGCGCGGTTCTGTTTTCAAGCGGTCATCCCGGCCTGCTCTACGGCATTGTTCCGGAAACGATATGTAATACGATCTTTGGCGGTGTCTACCTCTTCTCCGGCGTTCTGCTGGTAGCATATCTGAAGGTCCGTCCCTTCCGTGAAAAGCCCTCTCCGGAGCCGGAGAAAACTCTTCGGGCCACCGTTATCGCGAAAGAAATTCGATCCGGCACAGGTTCGTCCGGCCGCTCCCATATGGGCTACTCTTTTGTGATCCGCTTCCGGACCGAGGATGGCCAGGAACTGGAGCTGTACGCCTATGAAGAAGAGTTTGGCGGTCTGAAGGAAGGTATGGAAGGTATGCTGACATACCAGGGCCGGTATTTTGTGTATTTTCAGTAACGCATGCAGGTTGGCTGTTAGCGTCGGGCGAGAATCGCCATTACGAGCCGGGCAGAAATCGCCAATCGTAGTCAAATAAAAAGAGCCATTACTTTTTCTTTCGAATCCTTTATACTGGAAAGCGCCAACAACCCAGGAAAGGAGCAACATGAAAGAAAGCAAAAGTAATGGCTTGGAAGATATTATATCACAAGCCATAGAAGAAATGAAGTCCGAGCAGGGTAATAATTTCTCCCTAGATAAAATCAACCTCGCTGAACTGGGGCGCCGTACAGGTGTATCCAGATCCAAACTTCGACGGCTCAAAGCCAATGGCTTCGTTTTCAAATCTCATTCACTGGAAGGACGTAAGGCCCGGCAGACGATTCTTACTGGCTACACAGCCATTCTGGACGCCCTTCTCAGAAAGGGAATCACAAATTCATCCGTCTGTCTGGAACGGTTGCAAGCTGTGGGATATCCCGGTGGGCTGACAACAGTCAAAGACTACATAGCATCCCACAAACACCTTGTGCCGGCAAAGCGCCAGCTGGTAGTACCACAGGGCAACCGTGGCCGTCGTTTCGCTACAGATCCCGGAGAGGCTTATCAGATGGACTGGGGTTTTACTAAGGTTCTGGACTATGACGGAACGGAATACACCGCAGCCTGCTTCGCCATGGTCTGTCACCACTGCGGCCAGCGGTACGTGGAGTTCTTTCCCAATGCCAAACAGGAAAACCTGTTCATTGGCATGATTCACGCCTTTGGCTACATGGGGATTCCTAAGTATGTCCTGACGGACAACATGAAAAGCGTCGTTCTCCACCGGGACTTCGAGGGACATCCGGTCTGGCAGAAGGACTATGAGGCCTTTATGAAAACGGTAGGCTTCCAAACGAAACTCTGTAAGCCCCGGCATCCATTCACCAAAGGCAAAGTGGAACGACTGGTACGCTTTGTGAAAGAGAACTTCCTTGTAGGTAGGATCTTCTGGAATATTACAGATCTGAACCGTGCGGTATTGAACTGGTGTAACCAACAGAACAGCACCTACCACAAGGCCACCGCCGGTGTGCCGCAGGAGTTGCATTATAGCAACTGCGCCCAGCAAATTCGGGTGCTGGAAATGAATCCAGCGTTGCTGTTCTATTTATGCCCGGAGCGGAAGATCTCCTTTGACGGCTTTGTCAACTATGAGGGTCGCCGATTTGGTGTTCCGTTTAGTTACCATGGCTCTACTGCCCGTATTATGCGGAAAGATGATATGATCTATATCTACTCCGCCGACCTAAAGCAGCAGCTGACTACCCACGATGTGACCTGGAGCAAGCGGGATCGCTTCTGCAAGGACCAGTACGCGGCATTAGAACAGCCAGAAGAATTCCCGACTATGCCTGTAAAAGCGGCGATTGTCCGGCTTCCGGAGCCGGAACCCAGCCTTTCCTTCGAAAAGTTTAACTTTGATAAGGAGGTAGACTGGGATGAATGATTCTGTCTTTGAAACAGTGGAAAAGAGCAGCCAGATCCTGAAACTGGACTTCTCTTCTATTGAGTTTGCAAAACTGGCAGAGGAGCAGGAATTGACCGAGACGCAGATCCAGGCCGTAGGAATGGTGTTTGAGCATCTGCAGCAAAAGAAGATTGAAACCACGATCCATACCTTGCTGAAAATGAGCCGACTGCCGCTAAAGGATCCCAAAACCTTTGACAACTTCGACTTCTCTGTTATTAAGGGTCGGGATGCAGCGAAACTCAAAACGCTTCCGTCTCTGTCGGCTATCTACGCCCACAGAAACCTGGCATTCATTGGCCCGGCCGGAACCGGCAAAACGCACCTGGCTCAGGCATTCGGCTATGAGTGCTGCCAGAGAGGTATCAAGACCTATTTCATTAAGATGTCGGAGCTGCGGGATAAGTTCACCGCTGCCAGACGGGCCGGTAAGGAAGCATCTATCCTCAACGGTCTGGTACGCCCCTCCTGTCTCATTATTGATGAAGTAGGCCACTGTGAGTTCGACAAGGAGAATACCCGGCTGTTCTTCGACCTGATTGACAGGAGATACAACAAAGAAGGCAACTTCAACATTGTATTCACCAGCAACAAGCATCCATCCCACTGGAGAACAAACTTCAATGAGGATGACGCCCTGCTGTGCGCCCTGGACCGGATCTTTGACGATGCCACGGTATTCAACATTAAGGGTGAAAGCTTCCGAGGAAAGAGGCTGGAGACCATTGCGCTGCAAACCAGCAGAGTGAAGGCTCCGGATTCCTCCGAGACGCCCACACCGTAAAAACTAACATACCAATCTGGGTTGTTGGCGATTTCTCTTTGACTCAAATTGGTTGTTTTCGCTTGACTCTAGGCGGTCATTTCCGCCCGTCCCGAACAACTGGTCATTTTCAAGTATTTGCTGTTTGGGAGTAACACAAAAACATTATATATTAATAATACTCATCCTATATTCATTATTGATATAAACCTAGTGAAATAAGATTGCTACTGTTGTTTCAAAAGTAACTCCCGCTGCATCTTCCAAATCACATCCAACCTTTCCTTTATTTCCTCCATGTCTTCCTGATAGATCGTACCCTTACCGTTGGCCCGCTTGGTAATCTGATTGATATTTCTGCTGATTGCTCCCAGAATTTGATTCATTTCCTTTAAATCACTGGTATCGGTATAGATGATGTAGCCATCGATCGCCATCTTGCGAAGATAAGCTCCGTACCGCTTTGTGGGCAGCAGTTTTATCTTCTGGTCAATGAGGTTCTTTTCTTCTTCCGTGACCCAGAATTTCATTTGGATATTTCGTTTTCGGTTTACCATGGTTACCTCCTTTTTTATCTAAGGGTTTGGGAGTATCCCAGTAGTAAATTTCGCAAGTGGGTACTCACTTGCTGTGCTTGCTACCGTAACTTTTCCCTTACATAAGTAATTCCGTAACCTTCATTCTTGCTACTCTCCCGCCACACTTGGCGGGAGAATATTTTTTAAAATAAAACCTTAATTTGACTATCTTTTTTAGGCACGTTATCGTTATACCATATAGAAGGCGCTTTCATTACACAAGAGAGGAGGAAAACATGGATAGTGACTTTTTATTGATCCACCGCATGAAGAACGGTGATGATACAGCCATTGAAACCTTTGTCCGAAAGTATTATCCCGTGATTCTGCGGTACTGCCATCTTCACATCAACGATAAAAGTTATGCAGAAGATGCTACACAGGAAGTCTTTGCCCGGTTTTTCCGTACTCTCAGTCAGTACCAGCATTACGGAAAAGCACAGAATTATCTCTACGTGATCGCCGCCAATATCTGCCGGGACTATTACAAAAAGCCGGAAGAAATACCTATGGACGAGCTGCCCGAGCAACCGGTTTACAAAATGGAGCCATTGGATTTGCGGCTAGATGTACATCTAGCTCTGGAAAAGCTACCACCGGAATTGCGGGAAGTGACCATTCTGTTTTTCTTCCAGGAAGTGAAGCAGAAAGAAATCGCTAAAATACTGAACATTGGATTACCGCTGGTGAAGTATCGCATTAAACGGGCGAAAGAACTGCTGGCCGGTTACTTAGGAAAGGAGGAACTGCCGTGACCCATCATTTCCAATATGATATTCCCATCGATGAAAGCAAATTGCAGAAAACCATCGCCGTTTCCAAGGCAGCATTTGTGGCCGAAGAAGCGGAGCAAACACTGTCTTCCGCAGAATTTTTGTATCAGCAGAGCAAGTATATCCGTAAGTTCTGGTGGGCAGCCCAAGCCGTGTTGCTTGCTGCTGTGTGCCTGTTTATGTACATTGCAGACAGTGATTTCTACACCAGACGTACTTTGGGTGTTGCTGCACCTCTGTTTGTAATCCTGATCCTGCCGGAACTCTGGAAAAATCGAACATATGATGCCATGGAAGTGGAGGGTACAACGTTTTATACCCTCCGTCAGGTCTATGCAGCCCGGATGACCCTCTTTGCCGGAGTAGATCTGTTGTTGCTCACCGCATTTTTCTTCAGTGCATCTTTTTTCGCTCGTGTGACAATTATGGAACTGCTTATTCAGTTTGTGCTGCCGTTTAATGTTGCCTGCTGTATCTGTTTTGGCAGTCTGTATGGACGGCAAAACAGCTCAGAAGCATTCTCTATTCTGCTCTGCTCTGTCTGGACAGGATTATGGACATTGGTGGTTTTGAGTGATGCTGTATACAATGCCATCTCTGTCCCGGTTTGGATGGGACTTCTGGCTGCGTCCTTTGCCTATATGGGATACAGCATCCGGAAAGGACAGAAAACAATTTACAGAACATGGGAGGTACAACCTTCATGGAATTAACCATTTGTGACCTTACAAAAGAATTTGGCTCGTTCCGGGCAGTTGACCGGGTGAGCTTTACCATGACAAACGGTGTCTATGGTCTGCTGGGTGTCAACGGCGCAGGTAAAACCACTCTGATGCGTATGTTGACCACTCTCATCAAACCCACTTCCGGCGAGATTCTCTGGGATGGACAGGATGTGTTTCGGATGGACGGACAGTACCGCAAGCTCCTGGGCTATCTGCCCCAGGACTTCGGCTACTATCCCGACTTCTCCATCTATGACTATCTGATGTTCATTGCATCCATCAAGGGCATCCGCCCTGCTGTGGCAAAGGAACGGGTCAAGGAACTGCTGAAGCAGGTTGGCCTTTTCCGTGCCCGGCACAAGAAAATGAAAAATCTTTCCGGCGGCATGAAACGCCGGGCAGGTATTGCGCAGGCTATGCTGAATGACCCCAAAATTCTGATTCTGGACGAGCCCACCGCCGGTCTTGATCCCAGTGAACGCATCCGTTTCCGCAATCTGATCAGCGAACTGTCCGGTGACCGGATTGTACTGCTGTCCACCCACATTGTGTCCGACATTGAATACATCGCCAATGAGATCCTGCTGATGAAGGATGGCTGCATTACCATGTCCGGTACTGCAAGCGAGGTGGTCTACTCCATGCCCGAACGGGTCTGGACATTCTCTGTCCCCAAGGAACAGATCGATGCATACCTGAGAGCCTATAAGGTTGCCAATATCAAGACCATCCCCGGCGGCGCAGAACTGCGTGTACTGTCCACCGCTTGCCCCCACTCTGCCGCAATTGAAGTGGAGGCAACATTGGAGGATGTGTTCCTCTATTACTTCGGAGAAAGCGCAGGTAACGATGATGGTACGGTATGAACTTAAAAAGATCTTTGGCTCCTTCGGCGGCAAGATTGCGCTGATTCTCTATGCATTGGTTGTTGTCTTATCCTGCTGGCTCGCAACCACCGGCGCATTGAATATCGGCACGGAATGGATCAATGAGCAGGGCGAGCAGGAAACGGGTCTTTCTGCCATTCATAAAATGCAGGAAGCACAGAACGAATGGGAAGGTTATCTGGATCAGGAAACACTGACAAAGGTGGTTCAGGAAAATGCCAGAATCAATGCTACTCCCGAAGGTCAGTCTAAGAATCCCAAGAAAAGCGATATTGCCGTAGGCTGGAAGCAGGGCTTTGACCCCATCCGTGAACTCATTAACCGCTCCTATGGTGCCGGCTTCCGCTCCTACGATTACTACACCGCCGATGCAGTCTCTTTTATCAGCGAAGAAACCTTTTATGCCAACCGAATCAAGCATGTCAAAAACTGGCTGAATGACAAGAACGATGTTGGATATGATCTCTATTCCGAAAAAGAAAAGGAATATATCATCGGTCAGTACGAAGCATTGGAAACGCCTTTCTACTTTGACTACCATGACGGCTGGTATCAGCTTCTGGAAAACCTTGGCTTCATCCCTATGCTGGGAATCCTGATTCTCGGCTTTGTGATGGCAGGCATTTTCTCCAACGAATTTAAGTGGAAGGCGGATGCTGTTTATTTCTCAACCCTCCATGGCAGAACCAAGGCAACTGCCGCAAAGATCAAGGCAGGCTTGCTGCTGGTCACCGTGATTTACTGGGTCGCCATGCTGATCTACAGCTTCTTTACGCTGGGCTACCTGGGATTTGAGGGTGCAGGCTGTGTGGTTCAGCTGCGTATCTGGAAGTCCCTCTATAATATCACCATGTGGCAGGCATGGGTACTGGCGCTGCTGTGCGGATATATCGGCAATCTGTTCCTGGCAGCACTGACCATGTACATCTCTGCAAAAACAAAATCCGCTGTCATTGCGGTAACCACTCCCTTTGTCATCATGTTCATCCCCTCATTCCTGCAGGGAATGGCAGATTGGTTGGATGTGGTGGTCAATCTGATGCCGGTTAGTCTGCTTGAGTTCTACCAGCATCTGGGAACCTTCAATCTGATTACCGTTTTCGGCAAGGTGTATCGCACTGTGGATCTGTGCATTCCTCTGTACATTCTGCTGACGGTCCTGCTCATTCCCATCATGTACCGGGAGTATAAGACGAAGCAGGTGCTGTAAGCCATGAAGCGGTTTTTTAGATTCATTCTGCTTCTGGTGCTTCTGGCGGTGGGATGGCATGTATATCAGAACGAGATCATTCCCGGGGAAAAGGTCTTTGAACTGGCTGCAACCTCTGTGCCAGATTGGGTGGATCAGCAGATCATCAAAGTGGACGGCGATTCCCGCCGTGGTGTCATGCTGGAAGGTGTCCGGAATATTGTGATTCACCATGTGGGAAATCCCGGTTCTACCGCTCAGCAAAACCGGGATTACTACGCAAGCCGTTCTTCCAGTGTCAGTTCCCATTTTGTGATTGGTCTGAAGGGCGAGATTATTCAGTGCATTCCCTTGCATGAAAAATCCTCTGCCAGCAATCACCGGAACAAGGACACAATTTCCATCGAAGTCTGCCACCCGGACGCATCTGGCAAGTTTACAGATGAAGCCTATCAATCTCTCGTTAAATTGACCGCTTGGCTGTGTGAGACTTGCGATCTTGATAGCGACGATATCATTCGTCACTATGACGTAACCGGGAAACAATGTCCTCTTTATTTCGTGACCCACGAAGATGCATGGGAGCAGTTTAAGAAAGATGTCCGAGATTTGTTGCCGGGGTAGAAAAAATACCACCACAGGAGGTGCCCAATGTGAATGAAGGAAAAGAAATAGCCAAATGGATTCGCTGTCCGGCCTGCGGTGGTAAAACACGGCTGAAGGTGTATTCCAATACAGTTCTTATCAACTATCCTCTGTATTGCCCCAAGTGCAAAACAGAGAAAATGATCAACGTAATGCAACTGAAAATGGTCGTGAGCGATTGAGCCAGACGTAAAAACGCAGAGCCTGCTCTCCAATGTAACGTGGAGATGCAGGCTCTGTTTCTTTTTGCGGTTGCTGTTTGCGTCTTATTAGCATTACTAAAGCGAAAGGGAAACCATGCAATGCGAGGTGAACATATGGAAACATACGACGAGCGGCGTATTCAAAATCAGTTCGGCGGATTCTGTGTGAAGGTTCTGAAAAATGAGGCAAGGTATATTCAGCGAGAATACGCCCGTCAGCGGGAACAGGAAAAGTCCGTAGATGACCTGACGCCTGCAGAACAGGAACAGATTGCACATGAAGATCAGCATTTCAACGGTGAGCACATCTTTGAAGTACAGGGGCTTCCGATTGTGGTGACCGGTGACCTTTTGGCGAAAGCCCTCGCCCGGTTGCCGAAAGCAAAACAGGAAGTAATCTTACTTTCTTACTTCCTAGAATTCAGTGACCGGGAAATCGGCGAACGACTGAACGTAGTGAGACAGACAATCACCAAACGCCGCGCAGTTGCGCTGAAAGAGCTGCGCAGATATCTAACCGATGAGGGGTATGAATGGTAACGTCTATTCCTATATCTGTGATCCTGGCAGCTATGCAGGGGGATGATCTGGCCATTGGCGCTGTGATTTCTCATTACCATAGTTACATCCGATTTCTTTCCCGACGGCCCCGTAGGGATGCTCTAGGCTTTGATCATCTGTATGTGGACGAAGATATGCAGCGCAGGCTGGAATGCAAACTGATCTACGCTGTTATTACAAATTTCAAGATACTTAAGGAGGAATGATTTTCAACAAATTTGTGTAAGGATGTCAGAGGTTACCCCTTCTGCATGAATATTGCGAATTATCAGCAATGGTCATTGGACAAACGAAGCAAAAATACAATGTCCTAGAAAGGGGGCCTTTCATGGCTAAAGATACTGTGAAACTGACTTACACGTTCGTAAATCCCAACACGCCAAAAGCGTTTGAAAATACACTAAAGAAGATTCTGATCGACAAGCTTCTTTCTCAGCCGCCCAAAACTACATTTGCAAAAAGCTGACCAATCTGTATCCACACAGAAAATAATGCGCTGACAAAGTTCAAACAGCGCGGTAAAATCATATTGGATACGGGTTGGTTGACTAGAAAGGAGCAGCCAGCAAATGAGAATTGCAGCCTATTGCCGTGTTTCCACGGACAAGGATGAACAAATAGACAGTCTGATCCACCAGAAAGAATTTTTCGTCGAGTATGCCAAGCGGAACGGTCATACGCTGTTTCGCCTTTACGCGGACGAAGGCATCAGCGGAACCAGTCTCAAAAAGCGGGAGGAATTCAAGCGGCTCCTGCTGGATGCGGAGCTGGGGCTGTTTGACATGGTTGTGGTCAAGGATATCAGTCGCTTTGCCCGCAATACGGTGGATGCCCTGCAAAGCATCCGGAAGTTAAAATCCATGGGCATCAACACATTGTTTCTAACCGCCAACATGGATTCCATGGGTGACAGTGAATTTATCCTCACCCTGTTTTCCGCCATGGCGCAAGAGGAAAGCAATAACCTTTCCAAGCGTGTGAAGTGGGGCAAAAAGATCAATGCAGAAAAGGGGCGAGTTCCTCAGCGGCTGTTCGGCTATGACCGCATCGACAAATTTACCCTGGAAATCAATCCCGAAGAAGCAAGGATCGTTCGCAAAATCTTCTCCCTCTACAACGAGCAGGGCCTTGGATGCCGTACCATCAGCATGAATTTGAACCGGGAAGGTGACAAAACCAAGTACGGCAACGACTGGAACGCCCGTGGGGTTCGGCGGGTGCTCGTGAACCCCATCTACTGCGGCGTTTTGGTGAACCACAAATACGAAATCGAGGATTTTCTCACAGGAAAGCAGATCAATATCCCCAAAGAGGAACATTTCTACCATGAACGTCCCGCCTGGGCCATTGTTCCACCGGAAGTTTTTCAGAAGGCCCAGGAGATCATGGAATCCCGTCGGATCAAATATGATTCCGGGGAACCTTTCCGGGAAGCCCGGTACAGCAGCAAGCATATCTTTTCCACACTGATCAAATGTGAACACTGCGGCCGCTCCTTCACTCGAAAAACCTATACTTACGTCAATACCCGCATCTACTGGCGGTGTGTTACCAACGACCAGTACACCGCCGAAAAGTGTGACAACCGGGTATGCCTGGACGAGCCAGAACTGCTGGAACAACTTCGGGAATACTTTGCTTCTCTGATTGCGGACAAGGATGCCTTTATTACCAGCATCCTTGCGAGCCTGGACAAGCAAATGCCAGCTTCCCAGAATCCGGAACTAATCAAGAAGGATATCGAAACAAAGCGGAAAAAGCTGCTGTCCAAAAAGGACCGGTATCAGGAGATGTACGCCAATGACATCATGACCATTGACGAACTGAAGGACAAGGTCACGGTCATCACGGAGGAGCTGAAGGAACTGGACTTAGATTTGGAGCAGCTTGCCCTGTCTAAAAAGATCGTCAGCAATGCAGAGGATATCATCCGTCTCTACACAAAGGAAATACATCGTTTTCTCGAACTGGAAACCGTCACCAATGTGGATATGCGGCGCATCCTAGACCACATTTCCGTAGACAGGGATGGTCATGTCCGGGTAGTTATGAAGAAAATTGAGGACATAATTTAACGCAACTTGTTAACCATCAAAATATCATTATTTACCACATTTATACGCAAGTTTAACACTAAAATTACCTATCGAATTGGTGTCCACAGTGGAGGTGCTGGACCCCATGGTCCTGGGAAGCCGCGTCAAGGATGTCTGCGATTGCGGCTGCGAGACCTGCTGCCAGATTCCGGGCGGTATCCGCTGCTGCTTTGACGAGGATCTGGTTCTCTCCGGAGACAAAAAGCGCCTGTATGTGACCCTGGGGCAGTTCTCCATTATTCGCCTGGAGCGGGATGCCCAGCTGATCGTGCCGGTGCTGGACTACTCCATCCCCACCAAGGATTGCTGCGACGCAATCGGCTGCACCGAGGATCCCTGCGAAATGTTCAGCAGGATCCCCTTCCCCGCCCAGCAGTTCGCCCCCCGGGGGTGCGACGGCGAGGGCGGCTGCGATACCGGCTGCGGCTACCAGACCACATGCAATAGCTGACCAAAATCACTAAATCTCAAGCCGCCGGATGCTTCCGGCGGCTTCTACTTTTGTATAGTTTTCCATCTTGCATTTTGATATCAGTTTGATATCATATAGATACAGAAGAATAACCATCATCGTCCAAACAAGGAGGTAACTACCATGACCGAAAAAATTCTGACCACCAAAAAGAACGGCATGCTGATGCTGCTTAGCTGCCTTGCCGTGATGATTCTGAGCATCGTACTCTTTGTCATCGGCATCGAGGTCAGCCCCCTAATCGGCATTCCTGCCCTGATTCTGCTGTTTATCAGTCTCATCGCCCTGGCCGGACTGAAAATTCTGAAGCCCCAGGAGGCCCTGGTGCTGACCCTCTTCGGTAACTATGTGGGCACCATCAAGGGCGAGGGCTTCTACTGGGTGAACCCCTTCTGCTCCGCTGTGAACCCCGCCGCCCGGACTGTGCTGAACCAGAGCGGTGACGTGAAGGCCTCCGCTGCCAATGAGACCGGCATGAAGATGAGTCTGAAGATCATGACTCTGAGCAACAACAAGCAGAAGATCAACGACTGCCTGGGCAATCCCGTGGAGATCGGCATCGCCGTCATGTGGCGTATCACCGACACCGCGAAGGCCGCCTTCAATGTGGATAACTACAAGGCATTCCTTTCCCTCCAGTGCGACAGCGCCCTGCGCAATATCGTAAGACTCTATCCCTACGACACCGCCCCCGGCATCGATACCACCGGCGACGGCATTGCCGATGACGGCAGCCTCCGCGGCTCCTCGGAGATCGTTGCCAACCGGATCAAGGAAGAGATCCAGGGCCGTGTGGAGGAAGCCGGTCTGGAGATCGTGGACGCCCGGATCACCTACTTAGCCTACGCCCCGGAAATCGCCGCCGTGATGCTCCAGCGTCAGCAGGCCAGCGCCGTTGTGGATGCCCGGAAGCTGATCGTGGACGGTGCCGTGGGTATGGTGGAAATGGCGCTGGAGCGCTTGAGTGCCAACGGCACCGTGGAGCTGGACGAGGAGCGGAAGGCCGCTATGGTCAGCAATTTGCTGGTTGTCCTCTGCGGCAATAAGGACGCTCAGCCCATCGTCAACTCCGGCTCCCTGTATTAAGCCATGGCAAACGAAAATCAGAAGAAGCAGGTGCCCCTGCGGCTGTCGGCGAAGCTCTATAACGCCATTGCCGCCTGGGCGGAGGACGATTTCCGCTCGGTCAACGGGCAGATCGAGTACCTGCTGACGGAATGCGTCAAGCAGCGCAGAAAAAACGGCGGCTATGTGTCCACGGAGCTGGACAAGCCCTTTGATCTGGACTTTCTGAAGGAAGATGAGGTGTAACCTATGGAAAAATTACTTCTACCCGGTATTCTGCTCCTTGTTCTTCTCTATCCGCTGTATCAGCGGTGGATCTTCCGGGATAAGGATGACAAGGGCCCCGAAATGACCGGCTCTGCCACAGTCAAGTCCCATCGGGCAGAGCAGGGCAGCTACCAGGGCAAAGCCCCCACCCGCTATCAGGGAAATACCCGGGGCAACTGGAACTACATGGTCACCTTCACCCTCTCCGACGGCGAAGAACTGGAATTGTACGTTGGTGAAGCAGAATTCAAGGCTCTGAAAGACGGCACCTCCGGGACTTTGACCTGGCAGGGAAAGAAATTCCGAAGCTTTGATTACGATGACTAAACCGTTCCTGCCCGCTATCGGAAGCGCAAAGGAGGAAACACTATGCTGATATTCCTTATTATCATCGCCCTTGCAGGCATCTTCATGATCGTCTACCATTTTGTCTCCCGGGGCCATGAGCTCACCGGCACTGCCACGGTGGTATCCCGCCGGCTGGAGCTGAGCAAACTGGGCAGCAAATGGGCCGATAACTTCAATCGCCTGATCACCTTCCGGTTCAGCGACAACAGTGAGCTGGAACTGTATGTGAGCAAGGAAGCCTATGCGGTCCTGCAGGACGGCGAGACCGGTATTCTGGTATGGCAAGGTGACCAACTGATAAGTTTCGACTCCGACACATAAGAAAGGAAAACGCCTATGTCCAACAAGTGAGCGAACGCAGCCTATACTTCCCAGGCTTTGGGAAGCTGGTTCCAACGTTTATTCGATAAGAAACAGGCGGAGACCTTTTCCGCCACCGTTCTGTCCCGGAGAACAGAATGTACATATGTGGTAGTCTTCCAAACAGACTGCGGCCAGAAGTTGACTCTGAACGTCAGTGAAGACCAGTACCGGGACCTCCGGGAGGGTCTTCGGGTCCAGATCACCCGGAAAGGAAATGACCTGCTATCCTATACCGAAAGGATGTGATGTAATGAATGGTTTTGGATGGAGCAAAATGCCGCTGAAACTGGTATTCATTCTCATAGCCGCTGTAGTTATCAACTCGGCACTCATCGAGGGCATCAAGGTTATGCTGATGTTTGACTCTGCGGACAGCCTGGATCCCGCAAGCCTCGCTTCCATAGACAGCTGCTACGAAGGCTTCGATCTGATCGACACCTACGTTGACAAAGACGAAAGCTATATACCCTTCGATAACTACTTTACCTTCCATCTGTTGAAAAATGCCGGAGGAGAAAAGCGCCTTGCGGTGGTGGAACACCACTTCCTCCTCCCCCAGGCCCGCTATCGTGAAGATCTGTCCACGGCTGTTCCCGAATTCGCATACAACCAGGCGCCGATATTCAGCAAAGACGCCGGACTGATGGGCTACTCCTGTACCCTGGCACCGGACGGAACCATCGAAGCCGCCTCTAGCTACGGCGAGAGTGGTTTTCCCGTATACATCCTGCTGATTCCCATGCTGATTGCGGAGTACATCGGCTACATCTTCCTCTTCCGCAAGGAAGAAATCGCATAAAATTACCGCCGGCGGATTTTCCGCCGGCGGTTGTTTCATTACAGGTTTCTCTGCATGATGCGCTTTCTGGCAATATTGATGGGGCCCTCCTGCATGTGGTTGATCCAGGCAAGGCTCTTGCCGCAGCCATAGGCGGCACAGGCAGCGGGCTCGTCCGCCACACGGCAGGAAATATTGGTCTTCTCCATGATCAGTTCCACCATGCCGGGCAGCTGGGCGCAGCCGCCGGTGAGGGTGATGCCGGTCTCGGCAATGTCACCCACCAGTTCAGGACTGGTCTGGCTCAGCACGTCGGTAACCTCATCTGCAATGGCAGCTGCGTGCTTCTGCAGAATGGTAAACACCTCGGAGGAGTACATAGTGATGGCCCGGGGGCTGCCGGTCTTGGCATCACGGCCTTTGACCTCCATGGAAAGCTCCTCACCGCCGGGATACACCCGACCCAGGTTGATCTTCACGGATTCCGCGGTGACCTGGCCGATGACCACGTTGTACTTGCGGCGGACATACCGGGCGATGACCTCGTCAAAGAAATCGCCGGCGATCTTCAGGGAGGAGGACAGCACCACGCCGTTCATGCTCAGCACAGCGATATTGGTGGTACCGCCGCCGATATCCACCACCATATGGCCCTTGGGGCCCTTGATATCCAGATTCGCGCCCAGAGCAGCGGCCATGGGCTCCTCGATCAGGAACACACGGCGGGCGCCGGCCTCAATGGCCGCGTTGATGACATTGCGCTCCTCGACTTCCGTAATGCCGCTGGGAACGCTGATGACCACACGGGGCTTGGGGGTCAGCAGCTTTGCCTTTGTGGCGGACTTGAACATGGCGGAGAGCATCCGCACAGTCATCTCATGGTCGGAGATGATACTGCCGGTCAGAGGTTTCACCGCCACCACGTTGCCGGGGGTACGGCCCAGCATGTTCCGGGCTGCAGCACCCACCTGCAGGATCTTTCCATCATTTCTATCCATGGCAACGACGGCGGGCTCCTTGACGATGACACCCTTTCCGTCCATATAGATCAGCACATTGCTTGTACCCAGGTCCACACCCAGGTCGTCAGACATCATAAACATAAACATTCACCTACTACGCAATTTATTTGTGCCGCGCCGCAGCAACCACGGCGCAGTGTATTTCCTTCGCTCCGGCAGTCAGCAGCATCCGGGCACATTCTCCGGCAGTGGCGCCGGTGGTCAATATATCGTCCACCAGCAATATCCGCTTTCCTTCGATCTGTTCGCCCTCCACCGTCCGGTAGACGCCCAGCACATTTGCCCTGCGCCTGGCGTGTCCCTCGATACCGGACTGAGGTCGGTTGTGCCGGACCTTTTTCAGCAGTTTCCGGCAGGGAAGTTCCAGTTCCTCCGTCACCGCCCGGGCCAGCAGCTCATCCTGGTCATAGCCCCGGGTCAGCCGCCGCAGAGGACTGATGGGAACCCAGGTCACCACATCGAAGCCCTCCGGACACTGCTCCAGCAGCTTCATGGCCAAAAGTCTCCCGTAGGGCTTCGCCAAATGCGTCCCCCGCAGGAATTTAAATCTGTGAAGACTTTCCCTTACACTCCCTTTATAATACCAGACCGCAGTGAAACTGTCAATAAATTGAAGATTAAGCTTTCCTTGCGGAAATTCCGGTGCCGTGGTTCTGCATTTCCGGCACAGGTCCAATTCGTCCTTTTCCAGTATCTTTCGGCACAGGATGCACTTGTCCGGATACAATGCCTGGGCCGCTCCGTGAAATAATCTCATTCGCCTCTCCCCTGCAGACGCAGTTTCAGTCCCGTGTAGCGCCGGTTCTTTTTGGCGTTCTGGGTCATCTGGGCCACGGTCTCCTCCCTGCCCACGATGATGAGCAGTTCCCTTGCCCGGGTGATAGCCGTGTAGAGAATGCTTCTGGAAAGCAGATACGCAGACCCATTCCAGGCGGTCAGAATCACCGCCCGATATTCCGAGCCCTGGCTCTTATGCACCGTCATGGCGTAGGCCGGCTCCAGCTCGATCAGCTGTGTAAAATCGTAGTCTGCCTCCCGGTCGTCAAAGCGGATGGTCATAGTCTCCGTTCCCGGGTCGATGTCCAGGATGGTGCCCACGTCGCCGTTGAAGATGCCGGTGCCCACAGCGCTGCCGTCGCATTTCTTCCACATAATGTCGTAGTTGTTCCGGATCTGCATAACCCGGTCGCCTTTGCGGAATATGTAATCGCCAAAGGCCCGCTCCGGCTTCTCCGGGGATGGCGGGTTCAGCGCTTCCTGCAGGATCCTGTTCAGATTCACGGTGCCCACGCCGCCCTTCCGTGTTGGGGACAGCACCTGGATCTGATCCGCCGGGATCCCCATATTCTTGGGCAGCCGTTGGGTGCACAGGTCCCGGATCAGCGCTGCCAGGGACTCCTCATTGGGCCGGCGCATAAAGAAAAAGTCGCTTTTCACATTCTTCAGATCCGGCAGTTCGCCCCGGTTGACCCGATGGGCATTCATAACGATCAGGCTCTCCTGGGCCTGTCGGAAAATCTCCGTCAGCCGCACCGTAGGCAGCATCCCACTGCGCAGCATATCACTGAAGGGGAAGCCGGGCCCCACCGGGGGCAGCTGGTCGGGATCACCCACCAGGATCAGACGTTTACCCTGCGGAATAGCCCGCAGCAGACTGTGCAGCAGCTGCACGTCCACCATGCTCATCTCATCAATGATCACCGCGTCAGCCTTCAGCGGATTGTCCTCATCCCGGGCGAAGAGCATCTGTCCCGTGCCCGGATCGATCCCGGCCTCCAGCAGTCGGTGAATCGTGGAAGCTTCCTCTCCCGTTACCTCCGTCAGCCGCTTAGCGGCCCGTCCCGTGGGCGCCGCCAGAAGACATTTCAGCTGCATCTGTCCCAGCAGTTCCAGAATACCATTTAATATTGTTGTTTTACCGGTACCGGGACCGCCGGTAAGCAGCAGCACACCGGTGGTGGCCGCAGCCCGGATGGCATCCTCCTGCTCGGAAGAGTAGGTGATGCCCGACTCCCGGGCCACAGAGCGGATCATTTTATTCAGTCCCCGGGGCTCCGGGAAGGACTCCCCCGCAAATTCCAGCAATCGCCGGGTGCAGTAGCACTCGGCCTCATACAGTTCGGGTAAATACAGCACGGAGATTCCTGTCAGAACACATTTCACCAGCCGGTCTGCTTCCAGCAGCCTGGAAACGCCCTCGGCCACCGCGGAAGGTTCCACACTCAGCAGCAGCGACGTAGCGCCCAGAAGCTTCTCCTCCGGCAGGAAGCTGTGTCCGGCAGAGAGATTATAGGTCATCTCGAAGAGGATTCCTGCCTCCACCCGCCGGTGGTCATCCCCCGCCACGCCCAGTTCCACCGCAAACCGGTCCACTGCGGAAAAAGGCGCTTCCAGCCCCTGATCCATCAGAAGATACGGATCGTCGTATAGCAGTTCAATCGTCTGGTCACCATAGAGCTTGTAGCATTTCACAGCCAGCTCAGCGGGAAGCTGATGTGCAGCAAAAAACTCCAGAATGTGCCGCATACCCACCTGCCGGCGGAACTCCTCTCCGATAAGTGCCGCCTTCTCTCCGGAAATGCCGGAAACCTCCGCCAGCCGTTCCGGCTCCCGCTCCATCACCAGCAGGGTCTGGTCGCCGAACCGTTCCACGATTCGCGCAGCGGTCTTGGGGCCGATGCCTTTGATCACCCGGCTGCTCAGATAGCTCAGGATCTCCATAGCGGTCTGCGGCATCAGCCGCTCTAAGAATTCCGCCTCAAACTGCCGGCCGTAGCTGGCGTGATTGCTCCAGCGTCCCGTGACCATCAGCCGTTCGCCCACAGCAGGGCGCGGGATCGTTCCCACAACGCTCACCATCTGCCCGCCGCCCACGTTCAGCCGCAGCACTGCGTATCCATTTTCATAATTCTGATACACAACAGCGCCGATGGTGCCCTGCAGTATCTCCAGTTCCTGGGTCAAAGTGCTTCCGCTCCCCTCAAATCTCGCATTAGTCCGGTTCAAATCAGCCTGTCTGCCCCGGCAAACGGGCAATCAATCATGTTTTATATTGTACATGATATTTCAGAAAAAGAAAAGTCCCAATCCATCTTTTCCCGTCCTTACCTATCCGCTGACGGGCCTGTATCTTTTCCGACGATAAATTGTTAAGTTTCTCCAAAAAACATTTACCGTTTTGTAGCGAAATAAGGATTGCATCTTTTTGGCTCTTCGGATATAATAGTGAGGTAACTATGAGGTTGTAGGCACGCAAATCGTCATATGACCTTATAAGGAGGTTGTATGAAGACTCTTTCCCTGATCCTGTGGGTCACCCAGTTTGGTCTGTCCATTCTTCTTCCCCCCTGTTTTTTTCTTTGGCTGGCCATTTATCTGCAGCAGAATCACGGCTGGGGAATTTGGACAACCATTGTTGGAGGAATTCTGGGTGTGCTGATTGCAATCAGCACCGCAAAAGCCAACTGGCGCGCCATGCGCAAAGAGGCAGAATCCGGATCCAAACCGCCCCCGGTCAGCTTTAATGACCACAAATAACCAACCGCAAAAGGACTGAAACCGCAATGAAACTGCAAAGCGCTTCCCGAAAGGAAATCAAACGCATCACCACCGGCACCGCCATTTTGGATGTGCTGATGATCGGCGCCTTCGCGCTGCTGGGTCTGCTGGGTATTATGAAATTTGAGCCCCTGCCCATCCTGCTGGCCGCCGCCATCGGCTCCTGTCTGGCTATCGGCAGCTTCACATTGCTGTGCATCACCGTGCAGCAGGCTGTGGAGATCGAGGACCGAAAGAAGATGCAGGCTAAGTTCCAGCTCAGCTACAACATCCGGATGGTTGTTCAGGCCGGCTGGGTGGTCATCTGCTTCTTTGTCCCCTGGCTGAATATCTTCGCCGGTGCCATTCCCCTGACCTTCCCCAAGGTCACCATACTCTATCTCAACGGCAAGGGAAAGCTGATTGAGAAGACCGACGCTCCCGCCAGCGACGCAACCGAAGAATAAATCCTTAACATTCAGATTATGAAGTGAGGTTTTGATATGGAACTTTCTATCAACGGCGCGAAAATACTCTACACATTTGAAAATGTCCCCCTCTTCGGCAAGGTGGACATCACCCAGACCCTGATTGTCAGCTGGCTTGTTGTGGCCATCATCGCACTGCTTTGCTGGTGGCTCGGCTCCGGTCTCAAGGTGACGAACATCTCCCGGAAGCAGGCCGTGGCCGAAATAGGCGCCACCGCGCTGCTCAACTTCGTCCGCAACAATATGGGTCCCAATTTCGACCATTACATCCCTCTGGTCGGTGCCATCTTTGTCAGCTCCGTAATTTCCAACCTGATCAGCCTGCTGGGCATCTGGAGCCCCACCGCTGACCTGATGACCGAGCTGGCCTGGGCATTGGTGGTCTTTGTGCTGATTACGTATCACAAGATCAAGTCCTCCGGCATCGGTGGCTATCTGAAGGGCTTCCTGGATCCCATTTTTGTCATGGCTCCCATCAATGTGATGAGTGAGTGCTTTACCCCCATCTCCATGGCCTGCCGTCACTTCGGCAACATTCTCTCCGGCACTGTCATCAGCGCACTGGTCTATGGCGCCCTGACCGCTCTGAACAATTTTGTCTTCGGTCTCCTGGGCTCCAGCATGTATACCGCCGTTGCCACCCTGGTCATCGGTGCCTGCCCTCTGATCTTCGGCATTATTAAGAAGAAAAAGGGCCTGCTGATCCCCGGCATCATCGTCACCATTCTGGGTGCACTGGCTGTCATCACCAATCTGGGTGCCACCTTCCCCTGGCTGACCGTGGGTATCCCCGCACTGCCCAGCCTGTACTTCGACTGGTTCGGTGGCTGCATCCAGGCATTCATCTTCTGCACCCTCACCACTCTCTTCATCAAACAGGCCGCGGGTGACTAACCGCTTGGCCATTTGAATATTAACTCGTAATTAATTTTTTAGGAGGAAACATTTATGGATTTCACTGTTCTGGCAAAAGGTATCGCTCTGGCTGGCTGCGGCATCGGCGCAGCTCTGGCTCTGATCGCCGGTATCGGTCCTGGTATCGGCGAAGGTAACTGTGCTGCCGCAGCCTGTGAGGCCGTCGGCCGTCAGCCCGAATGCAAGGGCGACGTTACCAGCACCATGATCCTGGGTATCGCACTGTCCGAGTCCACCGGTATTTACGGCTTCGTCACCGGCCTGCTTCTGATCTTCGTCGCACCGGGCATGTTCATGAGATACCTGCAGTAACAGGGTCCAGAAGTCTTTGCCGCATGCTCGCATGCGGGGCAAAGACTTGGGGACCCGCCCAGACATGAGCAAGAAGCGCGGCAGCGCGGATTGCGAATGGGTAGAGTTACTGAAGTCTCACAGGAGAGGATACATCATGATCACAGTCATGGCGGAAACACAGGAGCTGGTGGGACTGGTTCCCTGGACCGTAGTGTTCCAGATTTTAAACCTGTTCCTTCAGATGTTTCTGATCA
>JAZQEP010000017.1:0-24739 GCA_045539075.1 Faecousia sp.
ACTAAGTAATTACTCGCCCTTAGCAGCCTTGTGTGCGCTCTTGCACAGCTCGGTGATCTTATCCCAGTTGCCGGCAACCACATCAGCCTTGGGGCAGACCCAGGAACCGCCGACAGCGTGGATGAAGGGGGTGTCGATGAACTCCTTGATGTTGTCATTGTTGACACCGCCGGTGGGCAGGAACTTCATGGAGCCGAAGGGAGCAGCCAGATTCTTCAGAGCCTTCAGACCGCCGTAGACGTTGGCGGGGAAGAACTTGACCATCTTCAGGCCGTGCTTCATAGCAGCCATGATCTCAGTGGGGGTGACGCAACCGGGAGCGACAGCGACCCCGTTGGCAACGCAGTAGCCAACGATCTCATCGGAGAAGCCGGGAGAGACGATGAACTTTGCACCCATCTCGATGGCCAGCTTGCACTGATCCAGGTTGACGATGGTGCCGGCACCGACCAGAACGTCGGGGCAGTTCTCGGCAACAGCCTTGATGCACTCGGGAGCGCAGGCGGTACGGAAGGTGATTTCCATGGTGTCGACGCCGCCGGCAGCCATAGCCTTAGCCAGAGGAACTGCGTCCTCGACCTTTTCCAGAACGACAACGGGGACGACGACGGATCTTGCGAGTCTTTCCATTACAGTCATGATATTAGCCTCCTAAAAATAAGCCATTTCGGGAATGCCCGTAGACATACCTTTAACAATGTAATAATACTGATTATTAGTAAAAAAATCAATTCTTTTGGTATCCGTTTATACATTTTTGGCGCTTTGAACAATTTTGTAAACAATTTTTTAACATGTCTGCCACTTGACAAATTTTACAGATGTGACCTAATTTGAACAATTTCAGCCCGGCGGAAAATTCCGCCGGGCTGTGGTGCGTTATTTCTTCTTGATCTTGTTCAGCTGGGCGTTCAAGTCCAGCAGCTGCTCCTTGGTAATGGTGATGTTTGCCATACCCACCATGCCTGCCAAACGCAGAATAGTGAAAGAGCTCATCATCTCAAACATGGAACTGTTCATTTCGAAGCCCATGGCGGACGGCTTACCGTCGGCACTCTTGGGCATCTGGCTCATCAGCTCGCCTGCCAGCTTCATGAAGAGCATTTTACCCCGGACGGTAGCCATAATGTCGCCCACCTTGTCGTTGATGGAGAAATAGCCCTCCGGCATGGTGATCTCGAACCAGTTGAGGATGGCGTTCTTCTCCTGGAGCCGGTAAGCCTCGTTGAAGACCTCCACCTTTCGGATCAGGCTCTCGTCACGGCACTCCCCTGCCACGGCTACCAGCTTCGTCTCACCCACATTGGGGACCTCGAAGCGGAAGAAGTGGTCGGGTGCTTCCCGGACGCCCAGGGACACCCCGTTTGCGAACAGCTCCACGCATCTTTGGTTGGAGTAGACAGTGACCTTTGCCACATCCTCCACACGATCCACATAGCGCTTGCTGCAGATATGGACGAAAGGTTCGTCGGAAAGCCAGGCCTTGTAGGCATAGAAGGCGTCCTTTTTATACTTGCGGTCGATGGTCACCAGGCCCTTATGGTTCTGACCATTCTCGCCGCCCTCGCTTCTGGCATCCGCGCCGAAGTCGAACATATTCCAGCAGTGGGTTGCCCAGATGTACTTCCGGGAGAAGAAGGTCTTAATGAGCTCCTCGTGGTAGTATGCCTGGTATTCCTCGGTGTAGTCGCCCTGGACGGGATTGGAGCTGTGCCAGTTCAGTGCCTCGGCACCGTATTCGGAACAACCAATGGGCGTATTGGGATACTTGGCATGGAACTTATCGAACCAGGGGCCGTTCATGTCGGTCTCGCCGCCATACCAGCCGAAATAATGGTTATAGCTGACCACATCGGGGATGTGGATGATCTCAGCATCCATGGGGCACATGGAAAGGGCTGCCATGGTGGTGAGTCTGGTCTTATCCAAAGTATGCACCAGATCATTCAGGATCTTATGGTTCTCCAGCAGGTCAGGATCCTCAGCGCCCTTCATGGTGATCTCGTTGCTCAGGCCCCAGACCACGATGGAGGGGTGGTTATAGTTCTGATGGATCAGTTCCTTCATCTGCAGCACCGTATTTTCCCGGCCGCCGGGCATATGCTGGGAGATGTAAGGAATCTCTGCCCAGATGATCAAGCCCCGCTCGTCGCAGAGGTCGTAGAAATACTGGTCATGCTGGTAGTGGGCAAGACGGATGGTGGTAGCACCCATCTCACAGATCAGGTCCATATCCTCCTCATGATGCTCCGGCAGCAGCGCATTGCCGTAGTTCCAGCGGTCCTGATGACGGGCCACGCCCCGGAGCGGATACTCGGCACCATTGAGGATAAAACCCTTCTCAGGGTCGATGTGGAAGCTGCGGCAGCCGAATCGGGTGGAAATGGTATCCAGAATCTCATCACCGTCCAGCAGATTTACCTGCACGGAGTACAGATAGGGATCCTTGCGGCCGTTCCACAGGTGTGCATTGATAATGGTGATCTGGGCCTTGGAGGCGTTGCCGGTCACATCAGCCAGAACTTCACCGCCCGCATTGCGGATGATGTACTGGAACTTGTGGTGCTCCTTGCGTCCGGTGACAAAGGTACGGACCTTCACCAGCGCATCCCGTCCGGTGACGATGGGTGTGACCCGGATTGCGGGGCTGCCGTAGTAGCTCAGATCAAAATGGCTCTCTCTTACACAGATCAGATTCACATCCCGGTACAAGCCGCCGTAGAATGTGAAATCAGCCACCTGGGGATAGACCGTGTCATTGATGCCATTGTTTACAGACACAGCCAGGAAAGTCTTCTGACCAGCCTTAACCTCCCGGGTGATATCACAGCGCCAGGTGGAATAGCCGCCCTCATGGCGCATCTTCTTCACACCATTGACATAGAGCTCCGCAATGGAGTTGGCACCGCGGAATTCGATAAAGTACCGGTCTGCCTCGGGCAGTTCTTCCCGGTCGATCTCCTTTGCATACCAGGCAGTACCCCGGTAATAGTCGTTGTTGCCGTCCTGGCCGTCCAACGCATTCCAGGTGTGGGGCAGATTCACGAAGGTCCACTGACTGTCGATGGCTGTGGGAACCCCGGCAGCAGCCTTGGAGAAGGCCCATTTTCTGTTCAGGTTTATGATCTGTCTCATAAAAAACCTCCTATTGTGGCATTTTCGTCATTATATCATAAACTGTGAAAAATGGAATAGTGAATATAAAAAAATTGAGACGTACCGAGCGGTACGTCTCAATCAGGATTACTTGTTCAGCAGTTTCTCCAGCGCTGCCAGCTTAAGGGCCGTGGTGAGAACATCCATAGCCTCTTCCAGTTCCTCCACGGGAGGCAGGCTGGGAGCGATGCGCATATTGGAATCATTGGGGTCATTGCGGTAGGGGTAGGTTGCACCGGCACCGGTCATAGTCACACCGGCCTCCTTGCACAGCTGCCAGACCCGCTTGGCGGTACCGGGCATGGTAAAGAGGCTCACAAAATAGCCGCCCTTGGGATCATTCCAGTGGGCAAAGCCCAGAGGTGCGATTTCCCTATTCAGCCAATCGGAAACACAGCGGAACTTGGGACCCATGACGGAGGCATGACGCTTCATGATCTCCAGGGTGTGGGCCTTATCCTTCAGATACTTCACATGACGCAGCTGATTGACCTTGTCATAGGAGATCATCTGCACACCGAAGAGCCCTGTAAAGTACTCAATATTGGCCTCGGACGCAGCCATGCAGGAGGTGCCGCCGCCGGCAAATGTAATCTTGGAGGTGGAAGCGAACTCAAACACCATATTGGGTCTTCCCGCTTCCTCACACAGAGAGATGATATCCGGGAAAGGCACATATTCACCCTCGAATTCATGGACGCAGTAGGCATTGTCCCAGATGATGGCGAAATCCGGTGCGGCGGGCTTCAGATTGGCAAAGCGGCGGACCGTTTCATCAGAGAAGATGATGCCGTCGGGATTGGAGTACTTGGGAACCACCCAGATCATCTTCACGGCAGGATCCTTGACGTATTCTTCAATCATGTCCATATCGGGGCCGGTGGACAGCATGGGGATGGTGATCAGCTCCGCGCCGAAGAACTCACCAATCTGGAAATGGCGGTCATAACCGGGAGCGGGACAGAGGAATTTGACCTTCTCCTCCCTGCACCAGGGCTTGACGCTTTCAATCAGACCATGGGTAAAGGCACGGGAGACGATATCGAACATCATATTCAGGGACGCTGCGCCGCCCACAAAAATCTGGGAAGGCTTGCAGTCCAGCACATCCGCCCAGTATGCCCGGGCAGAGGGCAGGCCGGCCAGTTCACCGTAGTTACGGGAGTCGATGTTGCCATCGAAGCAGTCCTCAGGCGTCTGCATCACAGTCAGAATGTCGCTGACCAGGTCCAGCTGAGCTTTCGCCGGCTTTCCGCGAGCCATGTTCAAATTCAGTCCCTTGGCCTTGCAGGCCTCATACTTATTCAGAACGGCGGAATATTCATTCTCCAGTTCAGCTTTGTTCATGCAAGAATACGCAGTCACATCAATCATCCTTTCGGAAAAATATGGGCATATTATATGACGCAAATTCAAAAAATGCAATATCGACCAGGCCGAAAATTCATTTTTATCATTTCTTTGTATATATGACCAAAAGCTTTGCATTATCCGACAAAATTTTGAACATTTTTACTTCTTGAAAATCAGGATCATGAGGCATACAATAAAATGGAATAATTAGGTTAGAATGGGTTTTTGTGACGTTATTCATGCTTTTTTGCAGGATTTGTTACGCTTCCCTTCCTTATCAATGTCGGAAAGGATCTGTTTTTGACATGAGCGATATTATCAATGTGCCTGAAATTTTCGGCAGCGACGTATTTAACGAAGCCGCCATGAAGCAGTGCCTGGATCCGGAGGTCTACTGCGCCTGGAAGCATTGCATCACCACCGGCTCTCCCCTGCAATTGGATACTGCCAACCATATCGCCGAGGCTATGAAAAATTGGGCCACCTCCAAGGGCGCCACCCACTACACCCACTGGTTCCAGCCCATGACGGGAATTACCGCAGAGAAGCACGACTCCTTCATCACCCCCGCAGGCGACGGCAAAGTGATCATGGAGTTCTCCGGCAAGGAGCTGGTCCGTGGTGAGCCCGACGCAAGTTCTTTCCCCAACGGCGGTCTGCGAACCACCTTTGAGGCCCGGGGCTACACCGCCTGGGACCCCACAGCCTATGCCTTCGTCAAGGACGGGAGTCTTTACATCCCCACCTGCTTTTTCTCCTACAACGGCGAATCCCTGGATCAGAAGACACCTCTGCTGCGGTCCCTGGAAGAAGTCAGCCGGGAAGCGCTGCGCATACTCCGACTCTTTGGAGATACCGAAACCCAGCGGGTCATCTCCAGTGTGGGCGCCGAGCAGGAGTACTTCATCATCCCCAAGTCCATGTATGCCCAGCGGGAGGACCTGCGGCTGACCGGTCGGACCCTCTTCGGCGCAAAGCCCCCCAAGGGCCAGGAAATGGATGACCACTATTTCGGCACCATCCGCACCCGCATCTCCGGCTTTATGAAGGATCTGGATGAGCAGCTGTGGCGGCTGGGCATCTTAAGCAAGACCAAGCACAACGAGGCCGCACCCTGCCAGCATGAGATGGCGCCCATCTATTCCGACGCAGTCAACGCCTGCGACGCCAATCAGCTGGTCATGTCCATCATGAAAAAGTGCGCCGCCAAGCATGACCTGGTCTGCCTGCTTCACGAAAAGCCCTTCGAGGGTGTCAACGGTTCCGGCAAGCACAATAACTGGAGCCTGGGCACCGACACCGGCAGGAACCTGTTCAAGCCCGGCAAAACACCCGCCCAGAACGCACAGTTCCTGGTTTTCCTGGCCGCCTTCATTAAGGGTGTGGACGAATACCAGGATTTCCTCCGCTGCACCGTAGCCTCCGCCGGAAACGACCACCGTCTGGGCGGTCACGAAGCCCCTCCCGCCATCGTTTCCATCTTCCTGGGCGATGAGCTGAATGCGGTTGTCCGGTCCATCATCGACGGCACCAACTACGAAGATCCCCAGAAGAGCGTGATGCGTGTGGGCGTGGACGTGATGCCCGCCATTCCCAAGGACACTACCGACCGCAACCGCACCTCCCCCCTGGCCTTTACCGGTAATAAGTTCGAGTTCCGCATGGTGGGCTCCTCTCAGAGCGTATCCAGCTCCAACATCGCCCTGAATACCATCATGGCCGAGGAGCTGCGCCAGTTCGCGGATATTCTGGAAGCCGCCGAGGACTTCGACAAGGCGCTCCACGACCTGGTCTGCAAGGCCTTCACCGACCACCAGCGGATCATTTTTGACGGCAACGGATACAGCGAGGAATGGAAGCAGGAAGCCGCCCGCCGGGGGCTGAGCAACTATCCCTCCACCGCCGAGTGCATGCCCTCCTACATCTCCCGGAAGAACATCGACCTGGTCACCAGCCACGGCATCTTCTCCGAGACAGAATTTCTGGCCCGGCACGCTATCAAGCTGGAGACCTACAACAAGACTATGAACATCGAAGCCCTGACCATGGTGGATATGGCTCTACATCAGATTCTGCCCGCCGCCCTGCGCTACAGCCGGGACCTGTGCGACGGTCTCAAGTCCAAGAAGGAGCTGGGTATCTCCTGCCGGGCAGAATCCGCTCTGCTGTACCGCCTCAGCGAAAACTGCGACCGGCTTTACGAGAGCATCACCGCCCTTCAGGAGGTTCTTTCCCACGTTCCCGGTGAAACCGCCGCCGCTTCCGAATACTACCGCAACACGGTGGTGCCGGTCATGGAGGCCCTGCGTGGCTACGCCGATGCCCTGGAAGCCGTCACCGACAAATCCTACTGGCCCTACCCCACCTACTCCGATATTTTGTTCTACTAATACAGCAGCGGCCCTTCGGGAACTCCCGGAGGGCCGCTTTTTTCATGTGCACAACTGTCAGACAAATTGGAATATGTTCATCTGATGCTTGCAGCATCCAAGGATCCCCTTGTTAGGGGAGCTGTCAGCCGAACAGGCTGACAGAGGGGTAGTTTTCTCTCCCCCATTCACCTGTGGTGACAGCCCCCTCGTCAGAGGGGGCCTTTGATGCGGCGCAGACCTGTTAGACAAATTCAAGTTTGTTCAGTTGATTATATCACATCCGTGTCCAAAATGGAATGAAAACCATACGCTTACAGGAAACGCCCTCCGGGAAATACCGGAGGGCGTCATGTTTTCTTTACTGAATTTCCTTCAGCGGCTTAATATACTGCTCACGGCGCTTGGCGCGGGCAGCGTTGAAGCCGGCATCGCTGCCGGAGTGGATCTCCCGCAGGTAGTCGTAGTGGTTCTGCAGGATGCCCTCATTGTTCCGGGCCAGCATCATGACTGCGATGGAGGAGCACTGGTCGGATGCACGCTCCAGATGGACCAGAGTCTCCATGAACACCAGACCGGATTCCACAGAGCAGGAACCAGCCTTCAGACGCTTGGTATGACGGTCCCGAAGGATCATGATCATATCGTCGATGGTCTCTTCCAGAGGCTCGATGGTCTTGGCCTTTTCGTTATCGTCATAGGTCATGGCATCCACCGTGATCTGCAGGATCTCACTGACAGCGGTGCAGACAAGATCCAGTTCCCGCATGGCGGTTTCAGAGAAGGATGTGTTTGCCTCCTCCATCCGCTGGGCCAGCTCCACAATATCGGTGGCGTAGTCGCCGATACGTTCAAAATTAGGAACGGTCTGCAGCAGCATGTCCACCTGACGGTCATCGGATTCGGTTTCCACGGTTTTGCTCAGGCCAATGAGGAAGCGGTCGGTGGAGTCGCTGAACTGATCCAGACAGTCCTCGTCCTCGTCGATCTGCTTGACAACGGCATCGTCCAGCTTCCGCAGCATCTGGCAGGCCTTACCGAAATTATCTTTAGCGAGGGCACCCATGGCTGCCACAGCCTTGGTGGCCTCAACCACTGCCACTGCGGGAGAGATATAGAGTTTCTCGTCCAGCGTCAGCAGTTCCGGATGCTTGGCAGCCTTCTGCTTCTCGTCCTTCACAATGATCATGGACAGCTTCACAAGCAGGTTGGTGAAGGGAATAAGCACAACAGCTGTGACCAGATTAAAAATGGTCTGGAAGTTGGCGATCCCGCCGCTGTCCACAGTTTTATGCCAGAATTCGCTACCGAAGACTGCGTAATGCTGCATGACAGTCATAACGGCCAGGAACAGAATGGTACCGATGGTATTGAACGCGATGTGCACCACGCCGGTGCGCCGGGCATCCTTGGAAGAGCCGATGGAACAGACCATGGCAGTGGTCACGCAGGTGCCAAGGTTGATACCCATAATGATGGGATAGGCCATGGCGAAGGTGATGGTAGCACCTCCGGCTGCCGCGGTAGCGGATGCAACGGTCTGCAGCATACCCACGGTGGCGGAAGAGCTCTGGACAATAACCGTGAGCACCAGGCCGAAGAGGATACCCATCAGAGGATTGGTAAAGAACTGCAGGAAGGCCTCAAAGGCAGAGGAGCCGATCAGGGGCTTGACACCCTCGGTCATCAGGTTCAGACCCACGAACAGAACGCCGAAGCCAATAGCAATGTCGCCGATGGGCTTGGACTTCTTGGTCTTGATAAACATCAGCAGCACGATGCCGATAACCAGAGCAATGGGGGCCAGGGTATCGGTGTCGAAAAGCCACAGAAACCAGTTGTCACCAGCCTCGATGTCGGACAGACGGATGATCTGTGCCGTAATGGTGGTACCGATGTTGGCACCCATAACAATGGACACCGCCTGCTTCAAATTCAGCACGCCGGCGCCGATCAGGGCAACAGTCAGCACGATGGTAGCGGTGGAGCTCTGGATCACGGCGGTGACCAGCGCACCGGTGAGGACACCCATGATCACATTTCCTGTAACCTTTTCCAGAACACGCTTCAGTGTCTCACCGGAGCTGTTCTTCAAGCCGTCGCCCATGACCTCGATACCGTAGAGGAACATGGCCAGACCGCCCAGCAGTGAAATGATGGCAGATATAATCTCCATAATATACTCCTAGTACAAGTTGAATATTCATTTACGTATGATTGCCATACTTGGCAGCATAATTATTATAAAGATTATCTGTCAAATTGTACAGTGACAAAATGGGAGGAAATTCGGCTTCCCTCCCATTCCATTTTTGTCTAATGTCACATTATTTTCCCGTAGAGCCGAAACGTCCCTCACCCCGGGCAGTATCATCCAGCGCTTCACACACTTCGTAAGCAGGGGTCAGCACAGGGGTAATGATCATCTGGGCAATGCGCTCGCCATGGGAAACAGTTCTGGCTTCGTTTCCGTGATTATGCAGCGCCACAATGATCTCGCCCCGGTAGTCGCTGTCGATGACGCCTACCTTATTGGCCGGTGCAAGATCACGTTTGCAGGCCATGCCGCTGCGGGCATAGATCAGTCCCGCGCAGCCTTTGGGCACAGCCATAGCAAAACCGGTGGGGATAAACTGTGTCTGTCCGGGAAGGATGGTCACATCCGCTTCCAGGCAAGCATAGAGATCGGCGCCGGCAGCTTCCGCGGAGCCATATGTGGGCAGTTTCGCGCCCTGACGTAAAATTTTCACTGCAATTGCCATTATTTCATTCCCTTTCTTTCGCCCTGCCAGTCCTGCCACAGGACCGTTTCGCCTTTTTTCAGCGATGCGGGCACATCGATCAGCCGCTGGTTCTCAGAGCCCCGGAACCGCAGACTTAAATTCTTCTTTGCTTCGACAAACGGACCATCCACCAGCACATCCAGATAGCTGATATATTCCGTGGTATCTCCCAGCCGTCCGGAGAGGATATCCCTTTCAAACAGATAGCCGGAAAATGCCCAGATACTTTTTTGCGGATAGGCTTTCTTCACCTGCCGCAGCAGTTCCACAACTGCGCCCTGATTCTGAGGCTCAAAGGGTTCTCCGCCCAGCAAGGTAAGGCCCTGAATATAGTCCGGTTTCAAAAGTGACAGGATATAGTCGATGGTTTCCTGGGTGAAGGGTTCACCGTAAGCAAAATCCCAGGCCACCTCATTGAAGCAGCCGGGACACCGGTGCGTACAGCCTGACACAAACAGGCTTACCCGCACACCGGGTCCATTGGCGATGTCGCAATTCTTAATGGTTGCATAGTTCATTGGGTACGCTCCTTTTTCCGGCCCAGTTTCGAGAAAAACCGGAAGCTCATGGGCCAAAGAAGTCCGGCAGTGACCACGATCAGGAAATACCGGACCGCCCTGGCAGGCAGCGGATCACCCAAAAGCGCTTCCAGTGGAGCGCGCAGGCCTTCCTTCACAGCCAGAACCACTCCAAGGCCCAGAACCGCCTTCAATATCTGTGCCCACCAGAGTGCATCGGTGGTAAAATTAACATATTTGCGTTCTCCTGCGTAGACAATAGCCACGCCGGTCAGGCAGCCTATCATGGTGTACGCGTTCTTTAACCCGGATTCCAAATTGTGCGCATCCGTATCTGCCGGGAAGGGATACAGCTCCACGAAAACCAGCAGACCAATAGCCATGGCGATCATCAGCGCAACCAGCGCCTTCATGCCCCTGTGACTATAAACAACTTTCCTGACCGTCGCGATCAGAACCAGCGATGTCAGCGCGCCCACCAGCACATCCTGTGGCGTATGAACACCGATATACATACGGGATAAGCCTACAAGCACAGCAAGAATCACACAGACCCAGACCGTTTTGGGTTTCTTCGCAGTAACGGCAATGGAGCCAAAGGTCGCCACAGCGGAAGTGGTGTGACCGCTGGGGAAAGAATACCCTGTGGCAGCTTCCCTTGCCTGTTCCAGAATGGTAAAGTCCGGATCCAGTACCCAGGGGCGGGGAACCCGGAACCAAAGCTTCATAAACTGATTTGCCATGGTTCCCATGAATCCCACACTCATGAGCAGGTAACCCCTTTTCTTGTCCACGCACCAGAAAAAGATCAGTGCCAGCACCAGAAACGCAGTTTCTTCACCCAGGCGGGTAATGGCCAGCATAAATTCATTCAATCCCGGCACACGAAGTGATTCCAGAAGATAAAGTAATCGCATTGGACGACCTCCGATCCGCGTTTTTTTCAGTATAGCACATATGCATGGCGATTTCTACAAAAAAAGAAAGGCCGCC
Source organism: Faecousia sp. (assembly GCA_045539075.1). Lineage (GTDB taxonomy): Bacteria > Bacillota > Clostridia > Oscillospirales > Oscillospiraceae > Faecousia. The sequence goes on from JAZQEP010000017.1 coordinate 11,173, forward strand.
CAGGCAGCCTTTCCGGATTTTTATTCCTTTTTCTCGTTTTCCGAAGATTTCCCCGGTCCGGCAGGTCTTGGGAACGGTTTATCCACGCCATAGACATGAATGTATTCATCCCATACCTCGATGCTCCCGTTTCTTCTCAGGCCGCGATAGACCGCTCTCTTGATCAGGTCATAGATTACAGCCACAAGCGGAACGGCAATGACCATGCCCACCAGGCCCCACAGACCGCCGAAGAGAATGATACCGAAGAGCACCCAGAAGCTGGAAAGTCCCGTCTTGTCACCCAGGATCTTGGGGCCGATCACGTTGCCGTCCAGTTGCTGCAGGCCAAACACAAATACGATGAACCAAAGTCCCTTGATTGGATTTTCCAGCATGATCAGAATCGTCGCGGGAACGGCACCGATAAAGGGGCCAAAGAAGGGGATCACATTGGTAATGCCCACAATTGCAGAAACCAGCAGCGGATTGGGGAATCGGAAAATCAGGCAGCCAACATAGCACAGAACACCCATAATGCCAGAGTCCACCAGTTTTCCGTCAATAAATCCGCCGAACATTTTGTCCACAAAGGCAATCTCGTCCAAAATCAGATCCGCCCACCGGGGCTTCAACACGCTGCGCACCAGCATAACACCCTGCTTGCTGAATTTTTTGCGGCTCAGAAGCAGATATACCGCAACGATCAGACCGATCAGGAAGTCCAGCAGGAACTGCAGCAGTTTTACCACGCTGTGTCCCACACCGCTGACAATGTTGCTGACATAGGGCATCAACGTATTCTTTGCCCATGTATCAATGGAGGTATACAAGCTATCGTACGCCGTTCTCAGTATCTGAACCAGCTGCTCATCCTCACCGAAGGTAGCACTCGCCCAGTCCAGGAACGCCTGAACCCGTTCCGGCATGGTGAGCCAGATGTTCTGGATACTGCTGACCAGTTCCGGCAGGATCATACTCAGCAGCAAATAGACAATGAGAACACCGGTCAGCATACTCAGCAATACAGCCATGGGATTTGCCGTCTTCCGCATCTTGACCGGCAGAAGGGAGCTGAATTTCTCATCATACCAGTTGCAGATCGGGCGCAGAAGGTAGGCCACAACGCTGCCATAGATAAACGGGTTCAGAATCTCCACAACTTTTGTCAGCGCATCCCCCAGTCCTTGGATCCGATACAACGCAAAAAAGAATACGATGCTCAAGCTGATGGCGCCAAAGCCGGAGAGCATGGAGTATACGTAACGCTTTCTCTGAGGTTGATTCAATGTACATCCCTCCCTAATATGTAAATTGAGTATATCACAGAATACGACGTAATTATATGAATATTATGTGAACAAACCTATCTTTAAACAAATATTAAACACTTGCTATATGGCCCGTAGCCTATTGCCATTTGAGCCGGGATTGGATATAATATATAAAAAAAGACACACTATTTTCTGAAATGAGGTCTATGTATGTTTTCTCAGGAAGCCCGGTGCCTTTACTGCGCCAATCAGCTGGTGGAAGTCATCTGTCAGCTTCGCTTTCCGGAGATTCTCTCCATCTCCACCACAGTGCCGGATAAATATCAGGAGGCAATCCGGGCCGAATTCCCCCGATATTCCAAACGCCGGGAAGTACCCATTCCAAGCCCCGGCAATCTACCCCTTCCGAAACCGGAACCCACTGTCAATCACCAGTTTCTCTCCGCCGACGGCATCTGGCGAATAAACCTTACCAGCAAATTTATATCGCTCAGCTGCACCAAATATACGTGCTGGGAGGAATTCGCCGGAAAACTGGACAAGCCCTTGGCCGCCTTTATCCAGATCTACCAGCCCGCGTTTTTTGAGCGGGTGGGTCTTCGGTATCTGAATTTTTTCTCCCGGGAAACACTGGGTCTTACCGGTGTCCCCTTCCGGGAGCTCATCAGTCCCTGCTATCTGGGCCCCCTGGCTCAGGAGCAGCTTTCGGAGCACACTTTCTCCCGATGCTCCGTAGACGCGGATATGGGCCTTCGGGGCGGCTGCCGGGTCAAGATCCATGCCGGCCCCGGAATGATCACCCGAAACGGAAAAGCAGACAAGGAAGTGAAGTTTATCCTGGATCTGGATCTGTATATGCCCGGCCAGGTACCGGTCAATGTCTCTGCCGGTGCCCTGCAGACACTTCACAGCCAATCCTGGTCCATCTTCCGGGGTGCCATCACAGATAAGCTCCATGACGCCCTGGATCCCAAATAAGGAGGTTTTCTCATGCCCTACGGTTACTATTACGGTTTTGACTGGACATATCTCATGCTGGTCCTGCCCTGCATGATTTTTTCCATGATCGCCAGCGCCAGAGTCAATTCCACATTCCAGAAGTATTCCAACCAGTATTCCCAGCGACGCATCACCGGCGCCGAGGCAGCCCAGCGGGTACTTCGGCACAACGGTGTTTCCGGCGTCCGCATCGAGCGGGTGTCCGGTAATCTCACGGACCACTACGATCCCCGGACCAATGTGATCCGCCTTTCCGACAGCGTCTATTCCAGCACCTCCACCGCCGCCATCGGCGTTGCCGCCCACGAAGCGGGCCACGCGGTTCAGTATGCCGTGGATTACGCGCCCATCAAGCTCCGCTCTGCCATCATACCTCTGACGAATTTCGGAAGCAAGCTGGCCATGCCTCTGATTCTGGCAGGTATCCTGCTGACCTTCCTGGGGGAACTGTCCACGATGCTTGTTTATCTGGGCATTGCCGCCTTCGGCCTGTCCTTCGTATTTCAGCTGATTACCCTGCCAGTGGAATTCAACGCCAGCCGCCGGGCAATCCGGGCCATTGAAGAGGCCCAGATCCTCACCGCAGAAGAGCGTAGGGGCGCCCAAAAGACGCTGAAAGCCGCTGCCATGACTTATGTGGCCGCCATGGCCGTTGCTCTGGCTCAGCTTCTCCGTTTGATCATGATTTTCGGCAACCGCCGCCGGAGGGACTAAGATGGTCTATACCGAGCTGACCAATAAAGCCATGCGCCTTGCCTACGAGGCCCACCACGGACAGCTGGATTACAACGGTATCCCCTATATTTTCCATCCCATCCACTTGGCCGAGCAGATGGAGGATGAAATCTCCTGCTGCGCCGCCCTCCTGCACGACGTGGTGGAGGATACGGACGTGACCATGGAGGATCTGGCCCGGGAATTTTCCGGGGAGATTATCGAAGTTCTGAAACTTTTGACCCATGATGACGCTACTCCTTACTTCGACTATATCCACAAAATCAAGAAGCATCCCATCGCAAGAAAAATCAAGCTTGCGGATATCGCCCACAATTCCGACCAGACCCGTTGTGTCGGGTCAGACCTTACGGAAGAAAAACTGGCCTACTGGAAAGATAAATATGCAAAGGCCACAAAAATTCTGATGGAAGATTGAAGAAAATCACCAAGAAATTACCGCCCCGGGCTTGACATCCGGGGCGGGTTTCGCTATAATTCGTCCGTGTGAAAAGTATGAAAAGTATGAAAGAAGTGATTGCATGCCTGGAGGCAAACACATCCTCGGCAAAAAAAGACAGCAGCAGGTCTTCGGCACCGCAAAAGTGGGTGACCGGGGCCAGATCGTGATTCCCAAGGAAGCCAGAGCGTATTTCGGCATCGAACCGGGAGATACCCTGCTGATACTGGGCAAAAGCGAAACCGGACTGATCGTAACCAAGCCCGAGACTCTCAACGACCTTGCCAGCCAGATTTTCCAATCCGTTGAAAATGAGGACTAAGATATGAAAGAACTGAATGAACTGTATACCCAGATGGGTATTTCCCCCGCGGTCTACGCCTATGGCGAAGCCGCCATTTCCCGGCTGCGGGAGCGCTTTGATGCCATCGATCAGGTGGCAGAATACAACCAGGCAAAGGTTCTGGCCGCCTTCCGGAAGAACCGTGTGTCTGCCACCTGCTTCGCAGCTTCCACCGGCTATGGCTACAACGACGAGGGCCGTGACAAGCTGGAGCAGGTCTATGCAGATGTGTTCCACACGGAAGCTGCCCTGGTCCGCCCCCACATCACCTGCGGCACCCATGCCCTGACCATCGCGCTCAGTGCCAACCTGCTGCCCGGTGACGAGCTGCTTTCTCCTGTGGGTCTGCCTTATGACACCTTGCAGGAGGTCATCGGCATCCGTCCCTCCCCCTGTTCCCTGGCAGAGTATGGTGTATCCTACCGTCAGGTGGATCTGCTGGAAGGGGGTGCTTTCGACTACGAGGGCATCCGTAACGCCATCAATGAAAAGACCAAGATGATCACCATCCAGCGCTCCAAGGGCTACGCCACCCGTCCTACCTTCTCCGTAACCCAGATTGGCGAGCTCATCGCCTTCTGCAAGGCAATCAAGCCCGATGTGATCGTGATGGTTGATAACTGCTACGGCGAGTTTGTGGAGACCATCGAGCCCTCCGACGTGGGTGCCGACATGATCGTGGGAAGCCTCATCAAGAATCCCGGCGGCGGTCTGGCCTCCTCCGGCGGCTATATCGCCGGCACCCGGAAGTGCATCGACCGCTGTGCCTACCGGCTCTCCGCTCCCGGCCTGGGCCAGGAGGTGGGTGCCAACTTCGGCCTCATGGGTCAGCTGTACCAGGGCTTCTTCCTGTCCCCCACCGTCACCGCCAGTGCCGAAAAGGGCGCCATCTTTGCCGCAAATCTCTATGAACCTCTGGGTTTCAAGTGCGTTCCCAACGCCACCGAGAGCCGCCACGACATCATCCAGGCCGTGGAGCTGGGCAGCGAGGCCGGTATGATCGCCTTCTGCAAGGGCATCCAAGCTGCCGCTCCCGTGGACTCCTACGCCACCCCCATCCCCGGCGATATACCCGGCTACGACAGCCAGGTGATCATGGCCGCCGGTGCTTTTGTCCAGGGCAGCACTATGGAGCTGTCTGCCGACGGTCCCATCCGGGAGCCCTACGCCGTCTATTTCCAGGGCGGTCTGACCTGGTGCCACGCCAAGCTGGGTATCCTCATGAGCCTGCAGCAGATGGTGGACGCCGGTCTTGTAAATCTCTAAAAGGAAACACGTCATTGCGAACCAGTGCGCACACTGGTGTGGCAATCTCCTGAAGATACCGGAAGATCTACGGGATTGCCACGCCGGTGACAATGGTCACCGGCTCGCAATGACATAAAATATAGAAAAAGAGTGAGGTAAATTATCATGAATTGGTTATTCTTTTCAATCGCAACTGCCCTTCTTTGGGGTACCGCGGAGCTTTTCTACAAGAAAGGCGCTCAGCCCGATGAGAAGTACTCCCATCTGAAGATCTGCGTGTGGGTCGGCGTTGTCATGGGTGCCCACGCCATCTTCACCCTGCTGACCCAGGATATCGGCTACAATCCCGCAAACCTTCTGATCTATCTGCCTGTTTCCCTGTTCTACATCATCTCCATGGCCTTCTCCTATTTTGGCATGCGTTTCCTGGAGGAATCCATCTCCGACCCCATCGAGAATACCGCCGGTGTCATCTGTGTGCTTCTGTTCGCCATTTTCATGGGCGATGAGTTCAGCGCCCTGACCTGGATCGCCGTTGGTGTCATCACCGTCGGTGTTGTGGGCGTCAGCTACCTGGAAAACAAGGGCGAGACCCCCAGAAAGAAGACCTACGGCAAAAAGCTGGCTGTGGTAGCTTTCATTATGCCCTTCCTGTACGCCCTGCTGGATGCCTTCGGTACCTTCCTGGACGACGCTTTCTTCCTGGTGGAGGATATCGCCGCTGCTCCCTTTGTGGATGTGACCGAAGAGACCATCGAGGCTGTTGCCAATACCAGCTATGAGCTGACCTTTGCCCTGTTCGCTCTGGGTCTCTATATCTTCATGAAGGCCAAGAAGGTCAAGTTTGGCCCTGTGAAGCAGCACAAGGACAAGATCCTGGCTGCTGTCTTTGAGACTGCCGGTCAGTTTACTTATGTCTACGCCCTGGGCGGTGTGGATGCGGTTGCCGCTCCCATTTTGTCCTCCGTCTGCGTCGTTTCCCTGCTGCTGTCCCGGATCTTCCTGAAGGAAAAGCTCTCCTGGAAGACCTACGCATTCATTGCCGTGGTCATCGTCGGTATCCTGCTGCTGGCAGTTGCTGAAGAGCTTTAATACAAAATCGAAGGCCGCCCAACCGGGCGGCCTTTTTCTGCCTTATTCAATAATCCGGATAGATTGACCTTCGAAATCGAAGCCAAAGTATACCACGCCTTCGTATCCGCTATCTGTTTTGCAGCGGATGTAGGCAGACTCACTGTCCTCACCCCATCCGGCAAATTCATAGGAAACAGACTCCCATTCGGTGGGAAATGCCTCCCATTGGGCCAAAAGCTTGGTAAATTCCGCAGTCAGGTCATTGTAATCGCGCCTGTCTTTGGTCCGTGAAATCAGCGGGAAAATACCGCCGCGGCCTCCGGTCTCACTGTAATTGTGATACCAGATTTCCATCTCTGTTTCGCCGTTTTCCATCTCAATGGTAAAGAACAAATCCGTACCATCCGGAGACCACTGGGCATCCAGGATATCAATCCAGTCTTCGTTGGTTCCCTGACCTTCTCCGATGCGGGATTTTTCGGTAAAATAAATACCCCGGTTCAGTCCAAGCGGACTGGTGTAGTACTCCCCCTTAAAGCTGTGGACTCCATCCGGAGACACCAGCATAATCGGCTCCCTGTCCAGCTTGACAGGCACATGGCCCCCAACGAAGACCAGTGCCAGCATGGACAGCACGATCATTACGGTAGCAAACAGGGCGCCGACCAGCGCACTATGGGTCCGTTCTTTCTTCAGCGCCTTCTGATAATCCGCAGTATCCACCGTTTCCACAGGAAGAACTACCTTGCTTCGCTCCAGAAGCTTCCGGCAATGGTCGCAGCGGTCACAGTGTTCAGCGATAAATTCGGCAGTCTCCTGGCTGACCAGTTCCTCCGCGTACAGGGGCAGCAGATCCTCCACGATCTTGCATTCGTTCATCATTCTCCCTCCAATTCCGCCAAAATTTCATTTTTCGCCCGGAAGAAGGTGACCCGGGCCCAGTTTTCCGTCCTTCCCAGGGCTTCGCCGATTTCCCGGAAACTTAGGCCGTTCAAACGCATGGCGAAGACCTGATTTTTGGGTTCTTCCAGCTTCCGGGAAAGCTGCTCGATCCGCTTTGCGGTGTCTTTTTCGATGATTCTATTTTCCATGGTATCATCCTCCGCGATCACAACGCTGTCCAACGGGACATGCCTTGAAAAGCGTTTTCGCTCATTTAAGTACAGATTCTTTCCGATGGCGCACAGCCAGGTGGAGGGCTTGACGCTGCCATCATAGGAGCTTACTTTTGAGATGGCCTTCAAAAATGTCTCCGAGGTCAGATCCTCCGCCATAGCACGGCTTCCGCACAGAGAAAGCAGGTAGCCAAAGACAATATGGTAGTTCTCGCAATAAAACCGTTCCAGATTCATCCTTGGTTCCTCCTTTCCAGGTGCTTTCACCTATAATACAACGGAAAACACGATTCGTTACAGAAAAACCCGAAGAATTTTCATTCTTCGGGTTTTTGAATCAATCTTAACTTTTCTTCCCTTGGCAGGGCTTTGATTTCCAGCTCCCGCTTCAGGGCAACGGAATGGTCGCCGCATGCTTCGCTGTACACCAGTTCCAGAGGCCCGCGGCCACGGGTATATTTGGCGCCCTTGCCGCTTCTGTGGGCTTCCAGCCGTTTTTCCACGTCAGTAGTGATGCCGGTATATAGACTTCCGTCACCGCAGCGCAGGATGTACAGATACCACATCAGCGTCTCCTCCCCAACCGAAATGCAAGAATGGTCAGCAGTCGGTCCAGGGCCAGGAATGTCACATTGCCCATCACCAGCAGGATAGTGAGCATGATCCCCGCCAGTTCCTCGCTCTCCCCTGTCACCTCCGCAACACCCATGATGCGGATCAGGATGCTGTAGAGCACCACCATGGACACATTGAAGATCAGCAGCTTCCAGCCCCAGCGGAATTTCATAGTGTCCAGCTTCGGCTTCAGAATCGGATAATAACCCAGGAAGAGAAATACCGCTGCCGCCTCCTTATCCGGGCTCATGAGCAGGCTGAGAATGGACACAGCCGCATACCAGACCCAGGCAATTCTGCTCCCGCAGCTCATATGGACAAAGGACAGGATCACCATGCAAATGGCAGGACAAACATAGGTAGCAACAGGAATCAGGCCACCCAGATTCATGATCACAACAGCAAGGGCGGCGAACACGCCGCCCATTGCCATTTGTCTCGCACTTGTTCTCATCAGATACTCTTATTCTTCAGCAGGCCGTACTTGATATCCCACAGCTTCTGGCTCAGGTCAACATAGTAGGTCTGGGGATTGTCAAAGCGCTTGACCTCGTCCCAGAGGGTGTCCACCTGGGCCATAGCATAGTCGCGAATCTGCTCCAGAGTGGGCAGTTCGTAGACCAGCTCACCATTTTTGAAGATGGGAACCTGCACTTCCTTGGCGGTGTAGTTGTAGACCACCTTCCGCTTCCAGGTGTTCTCGGGATCGAAGATCTCGATATCCTGGGAGTCGTCCACAACCTCGTCATGGATGCACATATAGTCGGCAATGGCCTTGCCGGTGTCGTTGCCGATGAAGCGGTAGAGCTTCTTGTAGTGGGGAGTGGTGATCTTACCCACGTTCTCGGAGATCTTGATCTTGGGGGTAACGGAGCCGTCGGCCTCTTCCACGGCCACCAGCTTGTACACGCCGCCGAAGACGGGCTCGGACTTGGCGGTGATCAGCCGCTCGCCCACGCCAAACATATCAATCTTAGCGCCCTGGCGAAGGACTGCCTGGATCAGGTGCTCGTCCAGGGAGTTACTTACGGAGATCTTGCAGTCGGTCCAGCCGGCCTCGTCCAGCATTTCTCTTGCCTTCTGGCTTAAGTAAGCCATATCGCCGGAATCCAGTCGGATGCCACACTTGGTGATGCCCATGGGCTTTAAGACATCGTTGAAGGCCTTAATGGCATTGGGCACGCCGGACTTCAGAGTGTTGTAGGTGTCCACCAGCAAGGTGGCGTTGTTGGGATACATCTCGCAGTAGGCCTTAAATGCCTCATACTCTGTATCAAACATCTGCACCCATGCATGGGCCATGGTACCGCTGGCCTTGACGCCGAAGAGCTGGTCGGAGATGGTGCAGGCAGTGCCGTTGACGCCGCCGATGTAGGCAGCCCGGGCGCCGAGAATGGCAGCGTCGGGGCCCTGGGCCCGGCGGGAGCCGAATTCCAGGACGGTACGGCCCTGGGCGGCACGGACAACGCGGTTGGCCTTGGTTGCAATCAGGCTCTGGTGGTTGATGCACAGCAGCAGATAGGTTTCAATCAGCTGGGCCTCAATGGCAGGGGCCCGGACGGTGATGATGGGCTCCTGTGGGAACACCACGGTGCCCTCGGGCATGGCCCAGATATCGCCGGTAAACTTGAAATTCCGCAGGTACTCCAGGAATTCCTCGCTGAACATATCGCGGCTGCGCAGATAGGCAATGTCCTCTTCAGAGAAGTGCAGTTCCTGAATGTACTGGACCACCTGCTCAAGGCCAGCCGCGATGCAGAAGCCGCCGCCGTCGGGGCAGCGCCGGAAGAACAGGTCAAAATAGGTGATGCGGTCCTTGTAACCCTTGGCGAAATAGCCCTGGGCCATGGTCAGCTCATAGAAGTCACAGAGCATGGTCATATTCAGCTTGTCGTTAACCTTCATAGGAAACACCTCTTTGTTTGTAATGTGTTTATTATAATGCAAGATGTAAGAAAAGGCAACGCAATTTATTGACAGATACTTGATTTTTCGATATAGTGTCTCCAGAAAGGTTGTGACAAATATGGAAATTACTGTTGGCATGAAGGGTCAGGCATTCACGGATGTGGAGCGGGCCGACACCGCCAAGGAAGTTGGCTCCGGTGACCTGCTGGTCTACGCCACCCCCTGTATGGTGGCACTGATGGAGGGCGCCGCCTGCGAGGCCATCGCCGAAGCGATGAAAGAGACCGAAACCACTGTGGGCATCAGTTTAAACATTGAGCACACTTCCGCAACCCCTGTGGGTCTGGAAGTCCGGGCAGAGGCCGTGGTCATCAGCGTAGAGGGCAAGGTCATCACCTTTGAGGTCACCGCCTACGATGAGATCGAAGAGATCGGTCGCGGCATCCATAAGCGTGTCATTGTCAATTCCCAGAAGTTCCTGGACAAGGCATATTCCAAACTGTAAACATGAAAAGCTCGCCGCAGTAAGCGGCGAGCTTTTTCTTATGTATTCCTTACTTCTTAGCCTTGTCAGCAGCGATAATCCGCTTCATGGCTTCAATGCCCACCTTGATGGCGCCGGAGGTATCCTCGGTCATCTCCATGAAGAGGCCTGCCTTCTCCCGCTCCTGGTTCCACACCGCGTGGAAGCAGCTGCCGCAGCGGACATTCAGAGCCGCGGCCACCACGAACAGAGCGGAGGATTCCATCTCACTGGCCTTGACACCCAGGCGCTTCCAGCTCTCCCACTTCTGCAGCAGGTCGTAGTACACCGGGGACTTTTCGGGGCTGTGCTGCCCGTAGAAGGAGTCCTTGCACTGGACCACGCCCACATGGGTCCGGTAGCCCAGGTCCTCGGAAGCAGCCTTCAGGGCGGCGGTGATGTCAAAGTCGGCAACCGCCGGGAACTCGATGGGGGCATATTCCAGGGAGGTATGCTCAAAGCGGATGGCGCCGGAGGCCACCACCACATCGCCGGGGCACACATCCATGTGGATGCCGCCGCAGGTGCCGATGCGGATGAAGGTGTCCGCGCCGATGGCGGCCAGCTCCTCCATGGCGATGGATGCGGAGGGACCGCCGATGCCGGTGGAGCAGACGGTGACCTTCTCACCTAAGAGTTCGCCGTTCCAGATATTGTACTCCCGGTTCATGCCAAAATGGACGGGGTTATCAAAATGCCTGGCGATGGACTCGCAGCGGCCGGGATCGCCGGGAAGAAAGACGTAGCGACCCACGTCGCCCTCGTTAGCCCGGATATGGAATTGCATGCCGATGTCTTGCATAATCAGTCACCTCATATTGTTAAAAATGTACAGATATGATAACATATCGCCATCAATATTTCAACAAAATAATTGTTTTCTTTTCTGCTTGTGACAATTTTGTTTTCTCAAACGTTATATGTATGAGGCCTCCAAAAGCAGGAAATGGTGATATATTATGGATAATATAGAATTACTGTTTCAGAAATATAAAGACGATGTATACCGGCTTGCCGTCAGCTACACAAAAAGTCGACAAGACGCAGAGGATATCTGTCAAAATGTGTTTCTGAAGCTGATGCGACAATCAAATATCGAACCCGGAAAGGAAAGGCAATGGCTGCTTCGGGTCACGGCTAACGAGTGCAGGAACCTGCTCCGGTCCCACTGGTGGAAAACCACCGTACCCCTGGACGAAACCCTGTCCGTGGAACCGCCCCAGGTCAACGAGACCCTTCAGGCAGTTCTCTCCCTGGACCGCAAGTACCGCGTGGTCATCTATCTGCATTATTACGAAATGCTTGGCACACAGGAAATCGCGCAAATTCTACATATTTCCCGCAGTGCTGTGACCACCCGGCTTTCCCGGGCCAGGGAAATGCTGAAAACCAAACTCAAGGAGGATTGAATCATGGAAGAGCGGATTGTGGAAGCTTTTGACGCGATACATATGGATGCCCCCTGCATCTGCCGTATCGAAAATGCCATGGAGGCGAAACAGGCCAAGCACGCCCCTGTTCGACCTATTCTACGGGCTATTGCAGTATGCCTGCTGCTGGCAGTTCTGTTCGTAACCCTTAACCCCACTGCCGCCCATGCTGTGGGGAAACTGGCTGAAAAGGTCCGGGGATACTTCACCCGAACCCCCGGCACGGTGGTTCTGGAAGAGGACTTTGTATACTACAACGACGGAAAGATAGAACTGGAAAGCAAAGCCGGTGACATGGCCATGGTCACCGGCCAAACCGGGGTCAATCCCGACTGGCTGAAGATCATAGATGACCGTGTCTATTTCACAGGAGACGTCGGAACAAAGTATTTCCTGGACAACATGGAGCAGTTTGATATCACAGGACAGTTTTCCGAGGAAGAGCCCTTCGTCAGTACCTTTGAGCAAGATGGCATTACCCATTATATTGCCATCGGCGGGGATTTTGACCCGGAGGCAGGCTACGACAGCATCGGCTTTCTGGAACAGATGCGCAGAACAGATAAAATCGATGATGGCATCTACGCAGGCTGGATCGGGGGCTTCGGCAGAATGAAATACCGGGATGCCGATGCGGGTCTATTCCCAATTTGGTATGCCAAGGCCGTAGTGGATCTGGAGATTCCCTGGAACAGCCGGGAAGCCAGGCAGCAGCTGGAGGACTGGGAAGCAGGCAAATAGCAAAGCAGAGCGGACACCAAAAGGTGTCCGCTCAATTTTTATCAGAAGAAGCTGACCTGGGATGTATCCGGCAGGTCGCCGAAGGCGCCGGCGTCTTTCAGCATCTGAATATGGGTCTTGGAGGCCTTGGGGCAGGCAAGGCTGAATTCCTCGATGGACAGAAACTGCTTGCCCTCCCGGCCGTGCATGATATCGATGGCGGCGTTTTCGCCCAGGCCGGAGATAGCCACGAAGGGGGGCAGGATCTTGCCGTCCTTGATGAGGAATTTGGTGGCGTGGCTTTCATAGAGGGAGATGGGCAGGAATTCAAAACCCCGGAGGTAGAATTCGTAGACCACCTCCAGTGTGGTCAGCAGGTCCTCATCCTTGGCGGTGGCATCCTCATTGCCGTCGATGGCCTCGATATTGGCCAGGACCGCCTCCATGCCGCCGGTCATCAGCGTGGCGTCAAAGCCGCCCTTCTGGCTGCGGCGGTAGAAATAGGCCGCGTAGAAGGCCAGGGGGTGATAGACCTTGAACCAGGCGATACGGAAGGCCATCATGCAGTAGGCCACTGCGTGGGCCTTGGGGAACAGGTATTTGATCTTCTTGCAGGAACCAATATACCAGTCGGGAACGCCGGCGGCCACCATCTCCTCCTCCGCACCGGGGGGCAGGCCGCGGCCCTTACGGACGGACTCCATGATCTTGAAGGCCCGCTTGTCCGGCATGCCGCAGGAGATCAGATAGAGCATGATATCGTCACGGGCGCCGATGGTCTGGTCCACCGTGGCGGTCTTGGAGTTGATCAGATCCTTTGCATTACCCAGCCACACGTCCGTTCCGTGGGTGTAGCCGGAAATCCGCACCAGAAAATCAAATTTCGTAGGCTTGGTATCCAGCAGAACGCCGCGGGTAAAACGAGTGTTGAACTCCGGCACAGCCACCGCGCCGGTAGGACCTAAGATGGGGTCATCCTCATAACCCAACACCTTGGAGGAGGTGAAAATGGACATTGTATCCTTATCGTCCAGCGGGATCAGCTTGGCATCCACGCCGGTCATATCCTCCATCATACGGATCATCGTCGGGTCATCGTGACCCAGCTCGTCCAGCTTGAGGAGATTGGCCTCCATGCAGTGATATTCAAAGTGCGTTGTGATGA
>JAZQEP010000018.1:0-4099 GCA_045539075.1 Faecousia sp.
CACACCGCTCAGCCATTGATTTGGAAAAGCGAACAGAAAAATCCTTCGACAGGGGCCGGGTGGGGGTCTGGGGGAGGGCGGCTCAAAGTTGGGGCAGAAAGTTGGATTACAAAAGCAGGCACGAAAGACTTTGCGGTCAGCGCCTCCCCCAGCCGCTTTCTTTGGTTCATTTCTTGTGCGGACACAAGAAATGAACACCCAGAAAATTAGAAGGTAGAACCGGCAAATCACCATAATCCCAAATAATATAGAAAAAGCAGGCACAGCGGGAAACCGCTGTGCCTGTTGACTGCGATTCCGAGAATTAGCCCCACAGGGCGGACAGGCTGGGAACCACCTGCTTTTTCCGGCTCATGACCCGGGGCAGGAAGACCATATTGTCCCTGGGGACCACGTTGAAGGCCTGGCTGATGACCTCGTCGTCGCCGATATAGAGCAGCTGGGTGCCCTCCAGCAGCACGTCGGTGAGCATCAGCAGCACCATGGAGAATTTCTTCTCCCGGACGATCTGTCCCATCTCGGCCAGGAACTCCTCCTTCCGGGCGAGCATGCCGGGGCTGTCCACACAGGTGATCTGGCCAATAGCGAAATCGTGACCGGCGATGTGGAACTCCTTGTAGTCGGCAAAGAGCAGGTCCCGGGCATTCTTTCCCTCCTGCGTGGCGGAGAAGATATCCCGGCCCAGCTCCTCCAGGGAGACCTTGGCGATCCGGGCCATCCGCTCAGCCATATTCTTATCCCGCTGGGTGCAGGTGGGGGATTTGAACATGACTGTGTCGGTAATAATGGCGGAAGCCATGATGCCTGCCAGATTTTTCGACGGCATCAGTCCCCGCTCCTGCCACATTCCCGCCACAATGGTGGTGGTGGAGCCCACGGGCTCGTTACGGACGTAGATGGGGTTGCTGGTCTGGATATCCGCCAACCGGTGATGGTCGATGATCTCCAGGATCTCCGCCTCCCGCAGGCCCGGGACGCTCTGGGCCAGTTCATTGTGGTCCACCAGCACCACCCGCTTGCGCCGGGGGCGCAGCAGATGCTGGCGGGTCAGAATGCCCACCACCTTCTCATCCTCGTCCAGGATGGGATAGGCGTGGTCCTTGTGCTTGAGCACATGCTCCTTCACGTCGTCCAGCCGGTCATTCAGATGGACGGCGCTGACATGCTTCTTCTGGCAGATCCGGCCCACGGGGACGCTCTGGAAAATCAGCCGGATGGCACGGTAGGCATCATAGGGTGTCATGATCACGGCAGTTTCCGTGGAAATCCGGCGCAGATCCTCCGTCAGCTGGGTCTGGCACAGGACCAGGCAGTTGACATTCTGCTCCAGCGCCCGCCGGATCATCTCCGGCTGGTTGCCGCAAATCACCAGGGAATCGCGCTTGAAGGAGATGCCCTCATCAATGCCGTAGGGCATGGCGATGGTCACCTCGCCGGAAACACTGTCGGGGAAATCGTCACCCTCGGAGATCAGCTTGCCCTCCAGCACGGAGAGCAGGTTGAAAATAGGCACCGGGCGCAGATAGGAAGAGGCCACCAGGTTCATATTATAGTTAGCCACATCTTCCCGGGCCAGCATGCCGTAGAGGGTGCCGTCCTCATTGGCCACCGCCACGGAAGACAGGCCCTTCTGGCTCTGCAGGGCCATCCAGCCCCGGCCCACGGTAACCTCGGCGCTCATTACCGGGGGGGTATCAAAATCCAGGTCCCGGACCTGGGTATAGACATCATAGATCCGCCGGGGAGCCCGGAAGCCGAACCGGTGCAGGATCCGCCGGGTTTCGTCGGTGAGCTGTCCCAGGGCTACCGCTTCATACTCCCGGTCGCCCAGAGCATTGCGCAGGGCCGCATAGGCCATGGCCGATACAATGGAGTCCGTATCGGGGTTTCGGTGTCCGAACACATATACTTGTTCCATAACCTTTCCTCCGTCGTGTATTTTTTGTGGGTCTATTATACGCCGGGCGCAGGGAAAAAACAATCACCCCTGGGGAAATTTCCGGCAAAAAATTCCAGGAGTCTCCAGCTTTCTTTCAGCAAATTTTGGGGGAAACGCCCGAAAAGCACCCCAAAAATCCCTGCCGCCTTGGAGAAAAGAAAGATTTGTCTGAAAATGTAAAATTCGTGTGGAAGTTATGGAAATCTTGTGCTATACTACATTTGTGAATCTATGCGCATCCCATTTTATTCCGTTTCCGTTTTTATACAGTAACTATTGTGATGGAGGAGAAATAAAATTATGTCCAACAACATGGTCACCCCTTCCGAGTTCTTCAACCCTGAGACCCAGGTCGCCAACATTGCCTTGATCGCCTGCCCCGGTGCCGAGGTTCTGACTCAGCAGATCGACGAGCACCTGAAGGCCTGGGCCAGAGAGGTCGGCATTGAAAAGGAGACCTTTATCATCGAGTGCGCCTGCCCCCGTTTCCAGAGCGGCGACGCCAAGGGCCTGGTGAAGCAGTCCGTCCGCGGCGACGATATCTTCTTTGTGGTGGATCCCGGCAACTACAGCCTCACCTACAACCTGTTCGGTCACGAGAACCACATGTCCCCCGACGATCACTTCTCTAACCTGAAGCGTCTGATCCAGGCTGTGGCCGGCCGCTCCCACCGGATGACCGTCATCATGCCCTCCCTGTACGGCGGCCGTCAGCACCGCCGCATCGTCCGGGAGTCCCTGGACTGCGCCGTGGCCCTGCAGGAACTGCAGAGCATGGGCGTGCAGAACATCATCACCTTCGATGCCCACGACCCCCGGCTGATGAATGCCGTGCCTCTGATGAGCTTCGACAACGTGATGCCCACCTACCAGGTGCTGAAGACCCTGCTGGCCCATATGCCCGAGCTGAGCTTCGACAAGGACAGCTTCATGGTCATCTCCCCCGACGAAGGCGCCATTTCCCGGAATATGTACTTCTCCAGCGTGCTGGGCTGCAACCTGGGTATGTTCTACAAGCGCCGCGACTACACCCGGGTGGTCAACGGCCGTAACCCCATCGTGGCGCATGAGTACCTGGGCGAGAGCGTGGAGGGTAAGACCGTCTTCATTGCCGATGACATCATCGCCTCCGGCGAGTCCATGCTGGAGGTTGCCCGTGAGCTGAAGAAGCGCGGCGCCAAGCGGATCATCGCCAACGCCACCTTCCCCCTGTTCACCAGCGGCCTGAAGAAGTTTGACGAAGCCGTTAAGGAAGGCGTTCTGGATGCCGTCCTGGGCACCAACCTGACCTACCGCCAGCCCGAACTGCTGGAGAGAAACTGGTACTTCGACGTGGACTGCTCCAAGTACTGCGCCTACTTCGTCGCTGCCATCAACCACGAGATGAGCGTGGGCTCCATCATCGATCCCATCAAGAAGATCGAGGCCCTGCTGGACTCCCGCAACTAAGTGATCACGCAAAACGGCACGCTTCCGCGTGCCGTTTTTTTGCGGTCCTTTATTTTCCCAGCCCCCGGCGGAGAATCTGCCGCTCCAGGGGATCGTGGATCAGCAGCACCAGCGCCGCTGCCCCAATCCACAATACCGAAAAGAGCGGGCAGATCTGGCCCAGGTAGTTCCCCGGCTGGTGCCGGTAGTCCCAGACGGCGTAATTCCGGTTCACCGCCAGCCCCGCGGCCAGCTCCACCGCCGTGATGATCGCCGCCCCCGCCACTGCCTGCAAAGGCCCGGGCAGTCTGGGCTCCACCTGCCCCAGGTGGCCGATGAGCACCAGGCTTAGCCCGCCCGCCACGAACATGCTTCCGTGGCTCCGGCCCCGGCAGAGCAGTTCCAGCAGCACATAGGCGCAGCCCCCCAGGTAAAAGAGTACCAATTTTGTCCATACTTTCATAAAATCACCCATGGATCAGTATACCCAAAAAAACTTAAAAAAATTCAAAATAACATCTTGACAAATGGGGAAAGCTTAGATATAATAACGAAGCTGATTTCGGCGGTGCCGAGATTAGCTTGGCCACACATGGCGGCGTAACTCAGTTGGTAGAGTACCCGGTTCATACCCGGTCTGTCACCTGTTCAAGTCAGGTCGCCGCTACCAGGCCCGTTGGTCAAGCGGTTAAGACACCGCCCTTTCACGGCGGTAACATGGGTTCGATTCCC
>JAZQEP010000019.1:0-5929 GCA_045539075.1 Faecousia sp.
GGTAACGCGAACACAAAGCCTCCACAGAAATGTGGAGGTTTTTCTTTGCCTAAAACATGCCACTGGCATGTTTTTTAACGGCAAAAGATAGTTGCCCTAACCATGAAAATAGTAACGCGAACACAAGGCCTCGACTGAAAAGTCGGGGGCTTTTTTCTGTTTAATTTGCCCGTTGTGATGGAAAAGGAGCCAGGCTATCGCCTGGCCCCTTAAGATTCATGTATCAGCTTGAGATTTTCACATAGTCCAGGCTGATCCAGCCCTTGTCAGTACGGCCCCAGCCATCCTTGACTTCCAGAATCTTTACGACGGTTCCTTTTTCATAGCTACCAAGGGACTCTGCGTCCTTCTTCGCTTCCTTCCGGATGAACAGGGCGCTGGCGGTAATGGTTCCTGTGAAGGAGTTCAGCTTCACATACTTCATGCTGATCCAGCCTTTGTCAGTACGACCCCAGCCTTCCTTGATCTCAAGGATGGTAACGGTTTCTCCGTTGCCGTAGGAGCCAACCACGTCTGCCTTCTCGTTGGGCTCCTTGCGAATGTTCAGACCCGTTGCGGTGACGGTGCCAACTGCCTTGGTTTCTTTGGGTGTTTCCGCCGGCTTTTCGGTGGGTTTCTCCTCCGGCTTATCCTCGGTAGCCTGCTCCAGCTCCACATATTTCATACTGATCCAGCCCTTTGAGGTATATCCCCAACCGTTGACCTGGGCCAGAATTTCTACCTTGTCATCTTTGTCGTATGTGCCCTTGGCTTCATAGGTCGTGCCCGGACCCACACGGATCATCAGATCCGAACCTGTGACCTTGCCTTTGCCGGCACCGTCGCCTTGATTCCCTTCAATATAGAAATAGGTGGCGCTGACCCAGCCCTCCTCCAGCCGGAGCCAGTTGCCGCTCTTCTGGTAGTAAGGATATCGGCTGCAGAGCTTGACTTCACCGATGTCATCATATGTGCTGGCGGGACCGGTGCGAATGTTTAGAGCGCCAATGGTTACAACACCATAACCCTTTGCCTTGGTGTTTCCGTCGGAGAGGATGTCCTTTGCCAGATCCTCCGGGCCGATGGGGTCCTGGGAGACACCGTCAAAAGTAACATACTTCAGATTGATCCAGCCCCTGTCGGTGCGGCCCCAGCTGTCCTGGGTTTCCAGGATCTGAACACGGCGGCCCTTGAAATAAGTGCCAACGGCCTTGTATTGGGTGCCGGGATTCGACCGAATATTAAGCTCGGTGGCTGTGATCATGCCGATGGATTTTTCCGGAACTGGTTTCGTCTCAGGAGGCTGGGTGGGGGCCTCCGTGGGAGGGGCTGTGGGTGCCTGGGTCGGTGCCTCTGTAGGAACCTGCACAGAGGGCTGCTGTGTCTGCTCAGGCTGATCTTGGGACGACGTTTCGGTGGGAGTGCCGCCCTGCTCCGATGCCGGTGTATTTGTCTGGCCGGGAGGGTTGTCAGGATCTCCCTTTTCCCAGCAACCTGTCAGGCTTGCCATCAGCAAAAGTACAGCGATCAGGATGGCTGCCTTTCTAAACTTGTGGATGAATGCATGAGTCATAACAACACCTCCGTCATTTTGTTGTATTATCATTATACCGAATTGACAAAATACTGTCAATCTGCACATCTTTAAGATATTGTTAATATTTCCCAGGGCTGAAAATAGGGTGCGGCGGGAAAATACACGTCAGTGGATAAAACTCTTAAAATTTCAGAAAAAAGGATTGCCAAAACAGAAGAGATGTGTTATAGTAATTGAGTGTCCGGCTGCCGGGCGCCAAACCAACATTGGGATGTCGCCAAGCGGTAAGGCACCAGACTTTGACTCTGGCATTCGTAGGTTCGAATCCTGCCATCCCAGCCAGTTTATATTTGATCCGCTAGCTCAGTTGGCAGAGCAACTGCCTTTTAAGCAGTGGGTCCGGGGTTCGAATCCCCGGCGGGTCACCAAAAAGAGGAAGATGCATTTGCATCTTCCTCTTTTTGCTTAATGCAGAGGGGATTCGAAAAATAAATACGACAGTCCGGTGGACTGTCGATTGCCGTCGGCTCGACGGCGGCAACACATTAATTTTTCTTCCCCTCCGGGAAGAAAAATGCAACCGAATCCCCGGCGGGTCACCGATTTTCACCGCTTTTTTGCGGTGTAAGACGCAGAGAACGGACCGAGCGAAACAACAATTCTCTCCGCAGGAGAAAATGCAAACGAATCCCCGGCGGGTATCTTATCCCTCAAAACGACTATTGGTGCTGTGTAACGCTATGGGGTAATATACACTGTATTCGATATTGATCGGAGCAGGATAAAAATCCATATCCTGCATACAATAGTTTCGGTGATAAAGATGCATAAATCCATATGGACACAAACCTGCATACTTCCCTCCTTTTCAGGCCTGTCAAGGAATGAAAAGACGGATGTTTTGATCATCGGCGGCGGCATGGCGGGCATCCTCACGGCCTGGCATCTGAAACAGGCCGGAGTGGACTGCCTGGTTGTGGAGGCTGATACTGTGGGCGGCGGGATCACTGCCAATACCACCGCCAAGATCACATCCCAGCATGGTCTCGTCTACGGAAAGCTATTGGAAGACTTGGGTGCGGAGCTGGCCCGGGCCTACTGGCTGGCAAATGAGGACGCGATTGGGCAGTTTAGGCTGCTTTCCCGGCAGTTTTCCTGTGATTTGGAGAACCGGGATCATTCTGTCTACTCCCTGGATAACCCCGGGCAGCTGGAGGCAGAATTGGAGGCCCTTTCGAAGCTCTGGATTCCCTGTGAATTTACCCGGGAACTTCCGTTGCCCATGGACACGGTTGGGGCGGTGTGTTTTCCGAACCAGGCGCAATTTCATCCGCTGAAGCTGCTCTCAGGGTTGTCGGCTGAACTGAATATCCGGGAGAAGTGCCGTGTTATCCGCATAGAAAAGGGCAAGGCCTGGACGGACAGGGGATGTATTCGGGCGGAATCCATCATCGTTGCTACCCATTTTCCAATTCTCAACCGCCGGGGACTGTACTTTATGAAGCAGTACCAGAGCCGCTCCTATGTGCTGGCTCTCAGCGGCGCCCAACAGCTGCCCGGTATGTACCTGGATGCCTCAGGTCAGGGACTGTCCTTCCGGAATTATGGAGAATATCTGCTTCTGAGCGGAGGCGGCCACCGGACGGGCAAGCCCACGACGGGATGGGAACCTCTGTCGGCGTTTGCGTCAGCCCATTATCCCGGCTGTCGGGAGGAGGCCCGGTGGGCGGCTCAGGACTGCATGACCCTGGACCAGGTGCCCTATATCGGCCGCTATAGCCCCCATACGCCCTGGCTCTATGTGGCTACCGGGTTTAATAAGTGGGGTATGACCGGCTCTATGGTTGCAGCACAGCTCCTTTCTCGGATGGTTCGGGGATTGGATAGCCCCTGGCAGGCGGTGTTTGACCCGGCCCGGAGCATCTGGAAGAAGCAGCTGGCTGTGAATATGGGAGAGTCTGCGGTGAATCTGCTGCGCCCCAGCGGGCCCCGGTGTCCCCACCTGGGCTGCAGGCTGGTGTGGAACCGGGTGGAGCACTCCTGGGACTGCCCTTGCCACGGCTCCCGGTTTGACGCGGCCGGAGAGATACTGGAGGATCCCACCCTGCGAAAGCTAAAAAAAGACCGGCCTTGAGCCGGTCTTTTTCTGTTAGGAATTCAGCTGCCACACGGCCCAGTTTAAGTAGGCGGCAAATGTCAGCCAGGCAAGATAGGGAAGCTGCAGCAGCCCGGCGGCTTTATCCACTTTGCAGAAGTCCAGAATCATCAGCAGCACCACAGTCCACAGGATCAGCAGCCACAGCAGCGCCGGTCCGTAGGCCTGGGCATTAAAGAAAATAGGGCTCCAGAAAAAGTTCAGGATCAGCTGCGTGATAAACAGATTCAGTCCCCGGCTCCGCTCCCGGGCAGGAGGAGACGCAGCCACCCGGGCGGCGCTGATGCCCATCAGCGCGAACAAGATGCCCCATACCACCGGGAACACCCACATGGGCGGGGAAAGGGGCGGCTGAAGGGCGGTTTGGCTGTAGCGCTCCATACCGCCGCGGCTGAGAAAGCCGGACAGCGCGCCCAAAGCCTCGGATACCAGAATCCACAGTGTGTATTGCTTCCAATTTGGTTTGTTCATACCATCACCCGGTAACAGCTTATGTAAAAAAAGTGGGGCTATTCCATTTCGGGTAATCGACTTTTTCCTGTGTTCGTGTTATGATAAACTTAAACAAATAAACAGGAGGGAAGTCAAATGGCAATGAAAGTCGGCGTGGTGGGCTGCGGCTCCATCAGCGATATCTACCTGCAGAATATGATCCGGGTGTTTGACAATCTGGAAGTGGTGGCCTGCTGTGCCGCCCATCCGGAGAATGCCCGGAAGAAGGCGGCGCAATACGGCATCCGGGCCTGCGAATTCGAGGAAATGCTGGCCGATCCCGGCATCGACATGCTGGTGATCCTGACGCCGGCGCCCACCCATTACGGTCTGATCCGGGCAGGCCTGGAGGCGGGGAAGCACGTGTACACCGAGAAGACCATCACCATCGACCTGGCCCAGGCGAAGGAGCTGGAGGCCCTGGCAGCACAGAAGGGACTGTACCTGGGCTCTGCCCCGGATACCTTCCTGGGTGCAGCGCTGCAGCGGGCCCGTCAGGTCATCGACGGCGGGCAGCTGGGAGAGATAACCGGCTTCCAGATCTGCGCCAACCGGTGTCTCGACTGGCTGACCACATATTTTAAATTCCTGCGTCTTCCCGGCGGCGGTATCTGCTTTGACTATGGTGTGTACTATCTGACCGCCCTGGTGAGCTTGCTTGGCCCGGTGGCAGAGGTCTGCGCAGTGGTGGAGAACCGGAAGCCCGTCCGCATCGACTGCAATCCGGAGTCCCCGGATTATGGAAAGGAATATTCCTACGACAATGAGGGCCAGGTCAATGCCATTATCCGCACGGAGAGCGGCATCACCGGCACCTTCACCCTCAATGGCGAGAGCCTGATGGCGGACATGGCGGTGTTCACCATCTACGGCACTGAAGGCGTGCTGAAATTGACAGATCCCAACGGCTTTGGAGGCGATCTGCGGCTGGTGACCTTTGAAAATTGGCAGTTTTCCGAGCGGGTGCTGGAAAATGACCTGCCCTATGGCGGCAACAGCCGGGGCTTGGGTCCCTC
The DNA here is from genome assembly GCA_045539075.1 of Faecousia sp. Classification (GTDB taxonomy): domain Bacteria; phylum Bacillota; class Clostridia; order Oscillospirales; family Oscillospiraceae; genus Faecousia. The sequence goes on from JAZQEP010000019.1 coordinate 5,180, forward strand.
GGAGATGGCCGCGGCCATTGCGGAAGGCAGACCCAATCGGGCCAGTGCCCAAATGGCGGTGCATGTGCTGGATATCATCTGCGCCATGATGGAAAGCGGGGAAAAGAAGTGCTTCCTGCCGGTGGAATCCACCTGCCGGAGACCTGCGGCATTGTAAAAAACAACCTGTTGGGGCAGGATACTTAGAGCCGAAGAATTAAGGTTCGACTCCCTCTTACGAGTCCAAAAAGAAAGACCACCCAAAGGGTGGTCTTTCTTTTTGGAGCAGGATACGGGAGTCGAACCCGCCTTCACGGCTTGGGAAGCCGTTGTATTACCGATATACGAATCCTGCGCAGTGGGGGTATTATAGCAGACAGAAATGGGAAATTCAACCATTTTTTGTCGTGTATCCCCCAAGTTGCTTAAAACCGATAGCCGGCATCCAGCAAACGCATCAGGGCATTGTTGGCTTCGTCATCGGAAAAGAGTGCCGTGAACTGTTTCTTCACTGCAAAAGCTTCCAGGCTCAGGTCCAGTCTGCCCTTCTGGGCAAGCAAATTGAAGCCGTCGCTATCCCGGCTGCCGGAAAGGCACCGGTGGGCCTGCTGCATATCCGTAACAGGCCGGATGCGGACTCCCAGCGCCTCTGCCTTTTGTCTGTTGGCTTCCAGGGCAAACAGGAATTTCTCTTCCATATTATTTCTCCAGAATGATAGGGCCATTATTGGCCAGGCCTGCCTTGATGTGTGCGGCAGCTTCAGCGGGAGT
>JAZQEP010000020.1:0-9341 GCA_045539075.1 Faecousia sp.
CGGGCAGCGGAGAAGAAAATCCGGGAGCAGCGCAACGCTTATTTCAAGGAGAAGGCCATTGAGCGGGCCATCGAGCGGGACCGGGAAAAGCAGCTGCGGGAGAAAGACTGAATCATCATCGCGTAAATCGTAATGTTGGGAGGCGGTCAGTTTGGCACGGATTGGCATTTACGGAGGTTCCTTTGATCCTCCTCATATCGGTCATATTTTGGGCGCGGAGGCGGCCGCAAAGGAACTGGCGCTGGATGCGCTTGTGCTCATGCCTGCCCGTGAGGTTCCGGGAAAGAATCGTCCCAAGGGATCAGCAAGTCCTGAGCAGCGGCTGCAGATGCTTCGGCTTGCCGCGGAGGGACGCCCTGTTCTTCAGGTGTCCGACTGGGAACTGAGCCGGGAAAATGCCCGCACCTGGGAAACGGTACTCCATTACCGGGAGCTCTGTCCCCATGACGAACTGGTGCTTCTGGTGGGAAGTGACCTGCTTCAAAGCCTGCCTGCCTGGAGAAACGGAGAACTGATCCGGAAAAATGCTTCCATTGCGGTTATGCGCCGGGGCGGAAAATCCGAAGCGAACCTGATTGCGGATAAGACCGCGCTTCTTCGGGAGCAGGGGGCCGCAGTTCAGGTGCTGAATAACCCTGTTGAGCCCATCTCCTCCACCCAACTGCGAAGACTGATGGCCTTTGGGGCAGGTTGGGAATTTCTGCCTGCCGGCGTTGCAGATTATATCCGGGGCAACAAGCTCTATAATGTGGGCACCGATTGGAAGAATCTTCCCATGGAGCAGCTGGAGCCCATTGTCCTGAGCCTTCTGAAGCCCGACCGGGTAAAGCACGTCTTAGGCTGCAGGGACACGGCTGTGGAGCTTGCCAAACGCTGGGGTGTCAGTGAAGTGGATGCCTCCCGGGCGGGAATCCTCCATGACATTACCAAGGCCCTGGACGGCCCCCTTCAATTGACATTATGCGATGCCTATGGTAAAATACTGACTGATTTTTCCAGACGGTATCCCAAAACGCTTCACGCTCTTACCGGAAGCCTGGTAGCGGAGCGGGTTTTCGGGGAGAATAAAGAGGTGGTATCCGCCATTTGCCACCATACCACCGGCAAGGCCAACATGAACCTGCTGGAAACCATCATCTATGTGGCGGACTACATGGAGCCAAACCGGGACTTTCCCGGAGTGGAGCGGCTCCGGGAGCTGGCCTATTCGGATATCCGGGCGGCTCTGAAGCTGGGTCTGGAAATGACCCTGGAGCATCTGAAACGGCAGGGCAGTGAGGTATCTCCCGAATCCCGTGAGGCCCTTGCCTGGCTCAACAACTGTAATCGCTGAATACGAAAGGGATGTAATTATGTTAACTTCTAAAGAGATTGCCTATGAAGTTACCAAGGCTCTGGATGCCAAGAAGGGCCTGAACATCAAGCTGCTGAAGATCGACAAGATTTCCACTCTGGCAGACTATTTCCTGATCTGCACCGGCACCTCCAATACCCATGTCCGGACCCTCTGCGACTATGCCGAGGTCACCCTGCAGGACCTGGGCGAGCCCATGCTGGGCCGTGAGGGCCACCGGGGCAACTCCTGGGAGCTGCTGGATTTCGGCACCATCGTTGTCCATGTGTTCACTGAGGAAGCCCGGGAATTCTACTCCCTGGAGCGGCTCTGGGCTGACGCTGAGAATGTTCCCCTGACCGAGATCATTCCTGAACTTATGTAATTAAAAGGAAGAAAAGAGGTCCTTTTGTCATGAATTACGAGTTTGCAAACATTGAAGCCAAATGGCACAAATACTGGGAAGAGCACGATACCTTCCACACCGATGTGTGGGATTTCAGTAAGCCCAAGTATTATGTGCTGGATATGTTCCCTTATCCCTCCGGCGTGGGCCTGCACGCGGGCCATCCCGAAGGCTATACTGCCACGGATATTATGTCCCGCATGAAGCGTATGCAGGGCTACAACGTGCTGCATCCCATGGGCTATGACTCCTTCGGTCTGCCCGCCGAGCAGTACGCCGTGGATACCGGCAACCATCCCAACGGCTTCACCCAGAAGAATATTGAGACCTTCTCCAAGCAGCTGAAGGAGCTGGGCTTTGACTATGACTGGTCCAAGGTGATCGCCACCTCCGACCCCGACTTCTACAAGTGGACCCAGTGGATCTTCAAGAAGCTGTGGGAGGCTGGCTACGCCAAGCGTATCGAGATGCCCGTCAACTGGTGCGAGGCTCTGGGCACCGTGCTGGCAAACGACGAGGTCATCGACGGCAAGTCCGAGCGGGGCGGCTATCCCGTTGAGAAGCGGATGATGCTCCAGTGGGTCATCGACCAGCCCGCCTTCGCTGAAGCATTGCTGGAGGGCCTGAACGACATCGACTGGCCCGAGTCCACCAAGGAGATCCAGCGCAACTGGATCGGCAAGTCCACCGGCGTTGAGGTGGATTTCCAGCTGGTGGGAGGCGGCTCCTTCTCCATCTACACCACCTGCATCGAGACCATTTACGGCATCACCTTCATGGTCTTAGCCCCCGACGGTAAGATCACCGAAAGCCTGCTGGACCGTGTCGAGAATCTCGACGAAGTGAAGGCCTACATCGCCGAAGCCGCCAAGAAGAGCGAGATCGACCGCACCGATGCCTCCAAGACCAAGACCGGCTGCTGCCTGAAGGGCGTGTATGCCATCAACCCTGTCAACGGTAAGGAAGTGCCTGTGTTCATCGGCGATTTCGTCTTGGGCAACTACGGCACCGGCGCCGTCATGGCTGTTCCCAGCCACGACCAGCGTGACTTTGAGTACGCCGTGGCCCATAAGATCCCTATGATCCAGGTCATTGAGGGCCGTGACGTATCTGAATGCGCCTTTGAGAAGCAGGACTACCTGGGCAAGGGCTGCAAGCTGGTCAATTCCGAGGAATTCACCGGCCTGACCGTGGAAGAGGCCAAGGAAGCAATCACCCAGAAGCTGGAAGCCATGGGTGTCGCAAGACGTAAGAACAACTACCACTTCCGTGAGTGGATCTTCGCCCGTCAGCGTTACTGGGGCGAGCCCGTTCCCTGCGTCTACACCGAGGATGGCGAGACCGTGTTCCTGCCCGATTCTGAGCTGCCCGTTGTCCTGCCTGTGCTGGAGGACTACAAGGGCCGCGGCGGCCAGGCTCCCCTGGAGAACGCCGAGGACTGGAAGTTCTATAACAAGGACGGTATCGTGGGCAAGCGTGAAACCTCCACCATGCCCGGCTCCGCAGGATCTTCCTGGTACTTCATGCGCTACATTGACCCCAGAAATGAGAACGCTCTGTGCGATCCCGAACTGCTGAAACACTGGCTGCCTGTTGACCTGTATGTGGGCGGCCCCGAGCATGCTGTGGGTCACCTGATCTACTCCCGTATCTGGACCCGGTTCCTGCACGACCAGGGTATTTCTCCCGTGGCCGAGCCCTTCAAGAAGCTGGTCCACCAGGGTATGATCCTGGGCGAGAACGGCATTAAGATGGGCAAGCGGTTCCCCGAGTTCGTGGTCAACCCCTCTGACATCGTCCGGGACTACGGCGCCGATACCCTGCGGCTGTATGAAATGTTCATGGGCCCCCTGGAGGTCTCCAAGCCCTGGTCCTCCACCGGCGTGGCCGGCGCCAAGAAGTTCATCAACCGTGTGTGGAACTTCTTCTCCGAGCCTGCCAATATTACCGATGCCGACGACGGCAAGCTGACCAAGGTCTACCACCAGACCGTCAAGAAGGTCACCTCCGACTTTGAGGTTTTGGGCTTCAACACCGCCATCGCCCAGATGATGGTCTTTGTCAACGAGGTCTATAAGAACGGCACCTGTCCCAGAGAGTACGCAGAGGGCTTCATCAAGATGCTCTCCTGCATCACCCCCCACGTGGGTGAGGAGCTGTGGCAGCTGATGGGTCACGACAATACCATCGCCTACGAGGCCTGGCCCACTTACTCTGAGGAGAAGTGCAAGGATAGTGAAGTGACCTTCGCTGTCCAGGTCAACGGCAAGATGCGCGGCACTGTGGTCATGGCTGCCGATCTGGACAACGATACCGTGGTTCAGAACGTGCTGGCAAACGAGAAGATCGCTGCCTTCCTGGCTAAGACTCCCGGCGAGATTCGTAAGACCATCGTGGTCAAGAACAAGCTGGTCAACCTGATCGTGAAGTAAATTTTGAGCCAGGCCGCGTTTCCCGCGGCCTGGTTTTTCACAAGGAGGCGCCTATGGACAACCGAACCTGGTTTCAAAACGCTCAGTACGGCATGATGGCCCACTGGGGACTCTACAGTTGGCTCGCAGGGGAGTACCGGGGTAGGCGGGTGAAAAACTATGCTGAGTGGATTCAGAGCTATATGGCCATTCCCAACGCCGAGTACGCCCGGCTGGCAGAATGCTTCAATCCCGTGTATTTTGACGCCGACGAGTGGATCTGCCTTGCAAAGGACGCGGGCATGAAATATTTCGTCTTTACTGCCAAGCACCACGACGGCTTCGCCATGTTCCGCTCCCGGGCGGACCGGTTCAATGTGGCCGATGCCACCCCATTCAAGCGGGACGTGGTGGAGGAACTGGCGAATGCCTGTGTAAAGCATGGTCTGAAGTTCGGACTGTACTACTCCCAGGAGCTGGACTGGGCCCATCCCCACGGGGGAGGCTACACCCAAACCGAGCCCTGCGCCGGAACCAGCTGGGACAACAACTGGGATTTCCCGGACCGGAGTAAAAAGAATTTTACCATCTGTTTTGAGGAGAAGATCAAGCCCCAGGTGGAGGAGATCCTGACCAATTACGGCGAACTGTGTCTGATCTGGTTCGATGTGCCACACACCATCACCCCGGCCCAGAGCCTGGAGCTGTACCACATGGTGAAGAAGCATCAGCCGAACTGTCTGATCAATTCCCGACTGGGCAACGGTGCCTATGATTACGTGTCCCTGGGGGATAATGAGTATCCGGCAGAGAAGCCGCCAGCAGATATTACCGCCGACCCCAACAGCGTAAACGGCTACAAATACTCTCCCTACGGTCTCTACGAGACCCCGGCCACTATGAACCATTCCTGGGGGTTCCGTTACTACGACCAGGATTGGCTGACCGCAGAGCAGATTCGGAACAAACGGGAATCGCTTAAGAAATTGGGCGTCAATTACTTGCTCAATGTGGGCCCGGACGGACTGGGCCGGATTCCGTCCCACTGCCGGGAGGCGCTGCTGGCGGCGTCGCCCATGGAAAATGTGGAAAGATTTTTGTAATTTTATCGAATTCACGCTTGACAATGGGCGAAATAGCATATATAATATTCAAGCCTGAGTATCCAGGCCCTGAACGCATCCTGGATTTAGCCGGATGCCATCGGAGGGAGGGAAAACAATGTCTGAAATTCGCGTCAAGGAGAACGAGTCTCTGGAGTCCGCACTGCGCCGTTTTAAGCGGAGCTGCGCCAAGGAGGGCGTTATCGCTGAAGTTAAGAAGCGCGAGCATTACGTCAGCCCCAGCCTGAAGCGTAAGCAGAAGTCCGAGGCCGCCCGTAAGAACAAGAGAAAGTTCTATTAATGAAATATCCCTCTTGATTTATGCTCAAAACCGCCGTGGAATTTCCACGGCGGTTTTTTCGTCTTAATTAGTATACTTGGTTACATGTGTCTTATGGTCGGCGAGAGAATGGAAGGTGGCCATGTTCTTTAGATACATCTCAAATCCACTCAAAACATCTTCATCTGATCCACCGGTGATGTGGACATCAACATGTGTAATGCCCTCGAAAGTGTCCAATTCTTCCTCATGAAGCGGCCGGCTGATGGCGGTAAATAAGTAGGTTACTTCATTTTTATGATTGGACTCAAATTTCAAAACTGCCAGAGCGGTTTCGTAATCTGTTAAAATAACTTTGTTTTGAATATTATATTTACCGATGAGATCGGCTATTTTTTTGCCCAATTCTTCTGTTTCAGCCACAATGATGGCGTGCTTCTGGGCTGCGTTTCGGCCCAAAAGTTCGTCGGTAGTAACCCCAAAGAAATCTGCCAATGCACATAGCATCAGAATATCCGGCAGGGTATAGCCGTTTTCCCACTTGGATACGGCTGCGGCGGTGACGCCCAGCTCAGCGGCCAGCTCCTCCTGGGTCACGTTTTTCTGCCTGCGCAGATCGAGAATCGATTTTCCTAAATTCATATTACATTCCTCCTGTGTAGTGATGCAAAGGCCTTTGTTGATTTTAGGATAGCATAGCCCACGGCATTTGGCAATCGAGCGTTGGGAAGAAAAACTTTCCTGCCGGTTAAGTATCTCTGGCAAGCTCCTGCCACAAACCGATGGCCTTGGTGACACCCAGGAATTCGGCTGCTTTAAGGAGTTTGTTCAGATCCTCACGGGTTCTCCACAGACGGAAGATGGCACATTCGCATGGGGTTTCAATGGTATAATGGCAGTAAAGCCTGTTGTCGGTCAATCCATTCTCCGGGAAATCCCAAAAAGATTCGCAATTGCAGCCCGCTTCCGTTAAGGTCAGTGTCAACCCCTCCAGGGCAGCTTCCAGCCAGATTTCCCGCCCTTTCCAGGGAGCCAGGTGGGTATCCAGCGGCCTGTCCGGCGGCAGGGGACTGCAAAATACCGGGCAGTTCAGCCCCGCGGCATACAGCTCCGAGACACCAACGGGGCAGGGAAGTGACGCTGTGATCGCTTTTGCCAGGGATTGCTGTTCCTCATTGCCGGGGCGCTGGAAATCCAGCAGCAGGCATTCGCAGCGGTGCTGTTCCAGGATAGTTTGAATCTCCCGGAGAATTTGCTTGGGGTCATGTCCGCGAAACGGCGTGCTGTCATCCAGGATCAGCATGGTTCCCGCCGGGAGAGTATCGGGGAAATTGGACAGACCGGGCCCAGCGGAGGAAAAATGGCAGGCCATATAGGCTGGGCGGGCAGAAAGGGGACAGTTTCCTTCCATTTCCGCCTTTGTCCGGGCAAGATATAACGGCAAAGCCATGGACAAAATCCTCCCAACGTGGTATAATCACGTTACATCCTATGATTTTCAGGAGGCCAGTATGCCCTTTTCCCCACTCCCTGCCATCATCACCGATGCCCTGACGGACATTACCCCCGATATTCTGGAAGCGCGGGGGATCAAACTGCTGATGCTGGATTTTGACAATACCATCGTGCCCTATACCACCTCCGTCCCGGAGCCTCTGATGGAGCAGTGGCTGCTGGACATGCGCCAGACGGATATCCGGCTGTGCGTGGTGTCCAACAGTAAGAAGGACCGGGTGAAGATATTCTGTGAAAATTACGGAATCCCCTGTATCACCCATGCCGGCAAGCCCTTTACCAAGGGTATCCGGGAGTGCCTTGCCAAATTCGGCATCCCGGCTGACCGGGCTGCCATTGTGGGCGATCAGATCTATACCGACACCCTGGGCGGCAACGCCGCGGGTGTGACCACCATTTTGGTAAACGCCATCGACAATCATAATTTCTGGCTGAAGGCACGGCATGTGCTGGAACTGCCATTTATCTTTGCTGCAAGAAAAAGGAGACTTAACCATGAAGAATCTTGAAAAGTACGTATCCCTGCTTACCGGCGAGGTGGACGGCCTGCTGCTGACCTCCCGCTACAGCCGCCACTACGGTGCCGAGTACGACATCGCTGAAGGTGTTGCCGTGGTGTCCAAGAAGGGCTGCCGCTACTTCACCGACAACCGCTACACCGAGGCCGCAGAAAACGGCATTAAGGGCTTCGAGGTGCTGGATGTGGCCAAGGGCGGCGGCTATGTGGCCTGCATTAATAAGTGCGTGGAGGATTTCGGCATTACCTGCTTCGGTTACGAGGAAAACTACCTGACCGTTGCTGAGTTCATGCTCTATGAGAAGAACGTCAACGCCAAGCTGGTCCCCTTCACCAAGGAGATCAACGGCTTCCGCGCTGTGAAGGAAGAGTGGGAGCTGAACATCATGCGCAAGGCCCAGGCTATCACCGACAAGGCCTTTGCTGAGGTGGTGGGCCGTATCAAGGCCGGCATGACCGAGCTGGAGCTCCAGGCTGAGCTGATCTACTGCCTGTACAAGAACGGCGCCACCGGTCTGGCCTTTGATCCCATTGTGGTCTCCGGACCCAACTCCAGCCTGCCCCATGGCGTGGCCTCCGAGCGGGTCATCCAGGCGGGTGACTTTGTGACCATGGATTTTGGCGCTCTGTACATGGGCTACTGCGCGGATATGACCCGTACCGTGGCTGTGGGCTTTGCAACTGACGAGATGGTGAAGGTCTACAACACCGTTCTGGAAGCCCAGCTGGCTGGCCTCGCCATTTCCAAGGCCGGTGTCCCCGGTAAGGATATCGACGGAGCTGCCCGCAAGGTCATCACCGATGCCGGCTACGGCGAGTACTTCGGCCATGGCTACGGCCACTCTCTGGGCCTGGAGGTCCACGAGAGCCCCAGCCCCAACTCCCGCAACGACCAGCCCATGCCCGTGGGCGCCGTTGCATCCGCGGAGCCCGGCATCTACCTGCCCGGCAGATTCGGCGTCCGTATCGAGGATACCTGCGTATTCCTGGAGGACGGCATTGAAATTCTGACCAAGAGCCCCAAAAATCTGATGATTGTGTAAAAAATATGTGTTTTCCCTCTTGCAAATTGACAAGCTTTGCGGTAAAATATATGCGCTAAAGCTATGCAAACCAATTGATTCCCGAGAGGGAAGACACTATAGGAGGATATTACAATGATTTCTGCAGGCGATATTCGCAACGGCATTACCTTCGAGATGGACGGCAAGGTTATGCAGGTTATCGAGTTCCAGCACGTTAAGCCCGGCAAGGGCGCTGCCTTCGTTCGCGTCAAGATGCGCAACGTCATCACCGGCGGCGTGACTGAAACCTCCCTGAACCCTTCCGCTAAGTTCCCCACCGCTTTCATTGAGAGAAAGAAGATGGAGTACTCCTACAACGATGGCTCCCTGTACTACTTCATGGACCAGGAGACCTACGAGCTGGAGCCCCTGGACGGCTCCGTCCTGGACGACGGCTTCAAGTTCGTCAAGGAGAACGACATCTGCACCGTTATGTCCTACAAGGGCAAGGTCTTCGGCGTTGAAGTCCCCAACTTTGTTGACCTGGTGGTCACCGCTACCGAGCCCGGCTTCGCCGGCAACACTGCCACCAACGTAACCAAGCCCGCTACCGTGGAGACCGGCGCTGAGGTCAAGGTGCCCCTGTTCATCAACGAGGGCGACAAGATCCAGATCGACACCCGTACCGGCGAGTACCTGGGCCGCTCCAAGGCCTAATTTGCAGGCATTGCCGTAAATTATGCATTCACAACAGGGGACGATTGAAATACAT
>JAZQEP010000021.1:0-3288 GCA_045539075.1 Faecousia sp.
CACCATCCGCATCACCTACAAGGCCACCATGCACTCCGATGATTCCGTTATCTACGGTGACTCCGGCAACCCCAACGAAGTTGTCCTGCTGTGGAAGCGTTCTTCCCAGGACTACTACGACACCCTGGTCGATGACGCTCACGTGTTTACCTATGCAATGGAGCTGACCAAGCTGTTCTCCGACGGCAACGGCGACTTCAGCAAGGTCGAGTTCATCATGCAGAACGATTCCGACGGCTACTTCGTCAAGGCTGAGCTGAACGAAGAAGAGGGCATCTACTATGTTGTCGACCATGTCTCCGATGAGAAGGACGCTACCCACTTCGTTCCTGTTATCCCCAAGGCTGCTGTTGGTCCCCTGGAAGCAGAGCCCGAGTACAAGGTTATTGTCAAGGGCCTGGAGGACGACTCTTATACCATCACCGAAGTCCGCACCGATGACGGCTACACCCTGCTGAAGGATAACATCAAGATCGTTATCTCCCAGACTGAGACCGAGGCACTCTGCAACATCTACGCTTCTGATGTCCTGGGCCTGGTCCAGAACGATCCCCGTTACGCAACCATCATCAACGATACCGGCGATCTGAAGAACATGCCCCAGAAGCACCTGGAGCACCACCTGCTGACCGCTTCCGCAACCGTTGACGGCAACAAGGTCAACATGCTGGAGGACGACGGCAGCGTCAATGCTTCCGTTCCCCTGAAGGTCGTTAATACCCGCGGCTTCGACCTGCCTCAGACCGGTGACCATGGCACCTGGATGTTCAGCGTCATCGGCATCCTGCTGATGGCCGGCGCTGCTGTTGTCATCATCATGACCACCCGTAAGAAGCGCACCGCTGACCAGTAAGATTTTTGGGATCCCCGGGAGAAAAACCTCCCGGGGATTTCCCCGGAAGGAGAAAAGTGAAATGAAACAGAAGGTGCTTACCATTGGCGGTGCCATACTGATTTTCCTGCTGGCACTGGGCATTACGCTTTACCCCTTGATATCCAACTGGTACAACGAACGGCATCAGTCAGAGATCCACACACAATACCAGGAAATTATTCAGCAGGTCGACAATTCCGAGCTGGTCAGAGCCAAGGAACTGGCAAATGAGTATAACGCAGCGATCCTCCCGGGCACGCAGCTGAGCGATGCCTTCTCTCAGGAAGCCCTTCTGTGGGCATCTGAAGATTACGAGCATCAATTGAATCTGGCAGGGGACGGGACCATGGGCTATGTGGAGATTCCTCTGATTCAGGTGAATCTGCCCATCTATCATGGTACTGATTCCGATACCCTCGATGTTGGTATTGGCCACCTGCTTGGTAGTTCTCTGCCGGTTGGCGGCGAAAGTACCCACAGTGTTCTGACCGCTCATTCCGGTATGGCAAACCAGAAGATGTTCTCTGACCTGGATAAGCTGAAACTTGGCGATGTGTTCTACCTGCAGGTGCTGGACGAGACCCTGGCTTATCAGGTGGATCTCATCAATACGGTGTTACCCCATGACACCACATTCTTGGGAATCACTGAAGGTGAGGACTTCTGTACGCTGGTTACCTGCACACCATTTGGTGTCAATACCCACCGGCTTCTGGTTCGTGGCACCCGCATCCCTTATGAAGAGGCGGAGGTCATTGTCGAGGAGCAGCTTCAGGTGGAGGAACTTCCGAAATCTACTTGGGAGGAACAGTACATCAAAGGTATTTTGTTCGGAATCGGAGCGGTCATTCTGATCGCCGCCCTGTATGGGTATTACCTGTACTGGCGCAAGCACAGAAAACCGAAAAAGCCCAAGAAGAGCATCGCGGAGAAGAAAGTACACAAGTTCCGTTTCAGAAAGAAGGGCAAGTATGAAGCTGATTAGGCGCCTGGTAATCTTCATAATGATCCTCATTTTCCTAGTCGGTCTGGGAGTTCTCTTATACCCATTTGTAAAAGGCTATATCGTGGATAATCGGATCCAGCACGACGCCGAAGAATTCCTGAGCTGGGTTGAACTTGCCCCCTTTGTACCAGACTCATCCGGAAGTCATGTGATTGAGGTAAATCCCGCCGGGCCGGCCATCCCGGAACCCACGGAACCAAATGAGTATGTGGATCTTTGGTACGCCATGATGAACTACAACCGGGATATTTATCTCAAGGGTCAGCAGGATCTGGACTGTGAATATGCCTATGAGAAACCGAGCTTTAAATTAAAAGACTATGGTCTGGATTCTGAGATCTTTGCAGTCATCACCATTCCCAGCATGGAGCTGGAGATGCCCATTTATTTAGGCGCCACTTATCAGCATATGGCGGACGGTGCAGCACTGCTCTCTCAGACCAGTATCCCCATGGGCGGTAAAAACACCAACTGCGTTATTGCCGGCCACCGTGGCTGGGGCGGTGCCAGTTACTTCCGGTATATCGACCAGCTGCAGCCAGGAGATGAAGTAATCATTACGAACCTTTGGGAGGAGCTTCATTATGAAGTTTCTGAGATCCAGATCATCCAGCCGAATGAAGTCGAGAAGATCCTGATCCAGCCTGGTCGGGAACTGATCACCTTACTGACCTGTCACCCTTATGCATCCGGAGGCAGGCAGAGATATCTTGTTATTTGTGAAAGGATACCCTATGAACCGGATACTCAAATCGATCATCAATAAGCAGCGCAGGGACTTCGAGCAGCTGGCGTCATCCCGGCATATCCCTGAGAAATCTATGGAAGGTGTCAGACAGGCACGGGGAATCCGGTACAAGCAAGACGGCGACCCAGCCCATGTGATGGACATGTTTATTCCCAACACCGTGAAGATACCCACACCCGTGGTCATCAATATCCACGGAGGCGGCCTCATCATGGGAAATAAGGAGTTCAACCGGCACTTCTGTATCAATCTCTGCAAGATGGGCTTTATCGTCTTTTCTGTCGAGTATCGTTTGTGCCCGGAGGTGACCGTATTCCAGCAGCTGGAGGACATCTATGCAGCCATGAACCACATTGACGGCATGATGCCGCAGCTGAAAGCGGAGCTTGGTCACTGTTATATGGTGGGAGACAGCGCCGGTGCCATGCTTGCGATGTATGCTTCCGCCATTCAGAGAAATCCAAGACTTGCCAAAGCAGCCGGAATCCGGCCTTCCTACTTAGAAATCATGTCACTGGCGCTTATCAGCGGTATGTTCTACACCACCAGGATGGATAAGATCGGCCTCGTACTGCCCAAAGCATTCTATGGTGAGCAATATAAGAAGCACCCGTTTTATCCCTACCTGAATCCGGACAACATCGCCGTGTCCATGTACCT
>JAZQEP010000022.1:0-80037 GCA_045539075.1 Faecousia sp.
TCTGTTCGGTACTTTCTGATCTGCTTTCCGATTTCCATTTGGCATCCCTCCTGGGGTCATCTTAATATGGAGATGGGCTGTTCGCAATCAAAGGCTTTTGACAGTAGGTGCTTTCGGGATGTAAAAAGCATTTGACATGCCGTTATTTCGTCAATTCATAACTCATATCCACAAGAAACCGGAGCTTTTCATCCTCTACCGTGCCATCCAGTGCCACACTCAGCCAATGAGCCTTGTTCATATGCCAGCCGGGGAAGATGCCCGGTTCTTCCCGGAAGGAGCCGATCAGTCTGGTATCACATTTCAGATTCACCACACTGATTTCGCCTTCGCCGGTCAGACCCAGATTCTTTCTGGGGATGTCCATAATAACCGCAAACCACTTCCTGTTCCCAGTATGCCGGAACACCAGAAAGCTGGGATACTTGGCAAAGAGATGTTCGCCCTCTGCGCTGCACGTATCCGCCAGATAGGCAGCTAATACTTGCCTTGTCATGTTATTCCGTTTCCCAATCCTGGGCGAACAGTCCACCCGCGCCGCCGGTGTGGACGAACAGAACATTGTCATCGGGTTTGTAGTAGCCCTCCCGGGCACGGCGCACCAGACCAGCGAAGGCCTTGCCGGTGTAGCAGGTATCCAGCACGATACCCTCAAGCTTCATCATCATGGCGATGGCCTCGTTGCCCTCAGCGGATGGAATGGAATAGCCGGGACCCCACATTTCCACCAGATCTGGAACAGGAATCTCCACCTGCACATCCAGCAGTTCGGAAGCTTCCCGCATCAGCCGGGGAACGATCTCGTCGAAGGGATCGTTGTCCACCATGGAGCACATGACCTGGGTATCCGGCAAATGGAGCTTGGCACCCAGGACGCAACCCGCCGCGGTGCCGCCCGAGCCACAGGCGCAGACCAGATGATCGAAGTGGACACCGGAATCCGCGACTTCCTTCATGCAGTCAATATAGCCCAGGGTTCCCAGAGCGTTGGAGCCTCCGCAGAGAATCTTGTAGACCTTCCGGCCCAGTTCCTCGCCAATCCGATCCATTTCTGCGTAAATGTCGTCGTAGCTGTCCGTATCCATATACCGGACCTCCACACCCATCAGATGGTTCAGGATCTGATTGCCCTTCCGGGCAGTGACACCCCGCTTTTTCAGAACCAGGATGCAGTCTAGTCCCAGGCGCAGAGCGCAGGCAGCAGTCAGCATGGCATGGTTGCTCTGGGCCTGGCCGGTGGTCATGACCAGGTCGTAACCCTTCGCCTTGGCATCATGGAGCAGATATTCCAGCTTTCTGACCTTGTTGCCACCCAGGGCAACACCGCACAAATCATCCCGCTTGATCCAGACATTGGTGCCCAACTCCCGGCTGATACCCGGCAGACGGTACATAGGTGTGGGAAACAGTCCCAGGGATTCTTTTTCAAAGTGATTCATGGCAATCTCCTCGCATGATTACAGGAAAATGACAGGCTTCTTGTATCCGGCAGCCTTCTCATTCAGCATCTGGGTGGCACCGGCTACGAAGGGAGCAGGCAGTGCGCGGCTACGCACGGGACAGACCTGAACACAGCGCATGCAGTTGATGCAGATATCGTTCAGAGTCTCTTTGGGGTCCTCCAGGGGAATCGCTCCGACAGGACACTGCTCGGCGCAGACGCCGCACTTGACGCAGCTTTCGTCTGCCGCAGGATGGAACGCGGAGGGCTTCAGCTCCACATAAGGATCATTGCCGGGGACATTCACAGACGTGGGATTATCCAGCTTGGCCATCACATCGGCCGCAAACTGTCGGCAGATGGCTTCGTCCTCTGCATCGGGGCGGCCGGCGGCGATGGAACGGACAATAGAATGCTCCGCAATGAATGCTGCGGCGGCAACCACCTGGAATCCACCTGCTTCCAGCGCATTCTTGGTCTCCAGCAGGGCATCGTCAAACTCCCGGTTGCCATAGACCACAACGGCAACCGCCTTCTGACCACTACTTTTCAGCGCAGACAAGCGCTCCAAAGAAATCTGGGGCACACGGCCTGCATAAACCGGAAGCACAGCCATCAGCGCATCGTTTTCACCCAGGGTGACTGCGGAATCTGTCTTGGTCAGATCCATTTCCACAGTAGGCGTACCGAAGCCAGCAGCGATGGCCTCGGCGACCTTCTTGGTGCCGCCGGTGGGACTGAAATTGGCAACAATCCATTTTTCGATGTTCATGGTTCGTCTCCTTTATCTTTTGGAAAAATACGCGTCAATGGTAACCATGCGGCTCATTTGCTTCACGCTGAATGGACAGCGCTCCTCGCAGTGGCCGCACTGCAGGCAGGCATCTGCTTTGACTCCCAGCTTGGTATAGTGATTGGCGGCGATGTCATCCCCCGCCAGAGCCAGATCGTAATACTTGTTCACCAGACCGATATCGATGCCGGCAGGACAGGGCTGGCAGTGGTTGCAGTAGACGCAGGTGCCGGTGATGGTGTCGGCAGTGAAAGAGCCGATGATGGAATAGTCCTTTTCTTCCTCGGTTGCATCCAGGAATTTCAGCACCTGATCCAGATGCTCCATCGTCTGCACACCGGGCACGGCCACCAGCACACCGGGCCGGTCGATGGCATACTGCAGGCACTGGTTATGAGTCAGTGCCTGGCCGAAGGGAGAGTGCTCCGCGCTGAGAAGCTGACCTGCGAAGAAGGGCTTCATAACGGAGATGCCCACATCCTCTTTGGCGCACCGCTGGAACAGGTCGAACCGTTCCTTCACAGAGCCAATGCCGTACTCGTCGCCCTTTTCAAAGTCGTAAGCCGGGTTGATGGAGAACATCATCATGTCGATGAGGCCAGTGTCGATGATCCGGTTGGCAACGGAGGGGGTATGGGAGGAGAAGCCGATATGGCGCACAATACCCTGGGCCTTCAGCTCCTTGATGTAATCCAGAGCACCAATCTCGATCAGTTTGTCAAAATCCTCATCGGTGTCCACACAGTGCAGGAAACCGAAGTCCACATAATCGGTGCTCAGCTGCTCCAGTTCCCAGAGGAAGGTTTTTTTAATAGTGTCAAAGTCCCGGCACCAGCCGTATTCGCCGTTTTCGTCATAGACCGCGCCGAAATGCACCTGTAAAAACACCTGCTCCCGGCGGCCTGCAATGGCCCGGCCCACGGGGGCGTAGGTGGCACCGGCAGTACACATATCAAAGAAGTTGATGCCATTATCGATAGCCTTGCGGATAATTGCCTCGATCTCATCCACGGGCGTGGTTCCGATGCCGCCCAAGCCCAGGCCGATGACGCTGAATTTCTCGTTTTCATTTCCGTGGGGAAGCTGTCTGTATTCCATAGTTCTTTCCTCCGTTATAAGCTCACACTGCCGATATAGGTATATCCCGGCAAATCAGTGTTATGGTCTGCCTTGAAGAAATGGAAGCTTTCTTCGTTACTTACATACAGGTGCGCCAGAGCGATGCCTGCATCCAGTCGGCTGCCCTTTTTACTGCAATAGGCCTGGATTGTATTGCCTTCATGGGTGAAGTACCAGGGCTGACTGTTGACTGCGGAGGGTGCCAGACGGGCAGGTTCCAGTCTAGGATCAGGCTTGTCCGTGATCTGCTCCATGGATTTCCGCTTGAAGCCCTTCCCTTCATGGCGAAGCTGGTTGCCCTTGGGATGGCCGAAGGCCAGCATGATGACAAACTTCATTTTCTCCACCTGTGTGGTGGTCTTGGGGTTCATCCGGCCCATACCAAGCCAGCAGACACCAAGACCAAGAGTCTGCAGGTACAGATCCATCTGCTGGAACAGGAAGCCGATGTTTTCAAGATAGCCTTCGGTTTCCTCGGAGTAGATGGTGATCAATTGGGGCGTGGTCCAGGGACAGATGCACTTGACCTTCTCCCGGCTGACGATGTCCATACGGACCTTGATTTCCGGATGCAAGGGTTTCAGTTCAAAGGATAGGATCTTTTCGATCATCTCGGCATCTACCAGCTTGCCCGTAAAACTCCGGCAGGACTTCCGGTGGTAGATCATTTCATTTAAAGTCATTTTGTGCCTCCCTCCCACTCCTTTTTCAGGATAGCGTACTGATATGTATTTTCGTAGATGGGATTGCCATCCGCATCGTTCACGAAGGACACGAACTCCCGGAACAGGCCCTCCCGGCGCATACCCAACTTCTCGCAGAGGTGCTGAGAGGGCAGGTTGTAGTCCTCGGTGTAGGCATAGATCCGGCGAGCGCCCTTCTGATGGAACAGGTAGTCGAAGAAGGCTTTCGCCGCTTCGTAGGCATAACCCTTTCCGTGATAGTCCTTATTCAGCATCCAGCAGGGGCTAAAGGTGTCTTTCGCATGGTTTTCCGCCATGTCCGGCTGGGAGCTTTCGGGGTGGGCATCAATCTCACCGATGACCTTTCCGGTGTCCTTCAGGACGATGGCGAAAGTGTACTCCGCATCCTCCATCCGTTCCTGAACTGCCTTCCGCGCCTCCTCCAGAGAGCAAAGCTTCATGCAGGCAAAACAGTTCACTATGGGTTCTTCCAGATATTCAAATACGTCCGCAGCAGCATCCTCCCGGAAGGGCCGCAGGATCAGTCTGTCAGTTTCAATCATTGTTTTTCTCCTATTTCTGTGCCACCAGCAGGAAGCGGTGGATCCTACCGTCAATGGAGCCTTGTTCCTCCAAAATCCGCTGAGCATTCAGAAGATTCTCCAGATGGGTGTCCACGGAGAAGTCCGGAAACTCCCACTGGATGATCCGGGCAAACCACACCAGTGCGCCCACATCAAAGAACCGGACGGGTCCGAAGTATTCTTCCCCACACAGGATGGCAAAGCCGGCGTCCCGGAACTTCCGGGATGTCACATCTAAGTACTGCTCCGGGAAGGGCATCTCGGTTTCCCCACAGAGAAGCTCCACCTGCTCCCGGTCATTCTCCGCACCCACCTGCTGGGTAATAAAGAGTCCACCGGGCATCAAAACACGATAAATCTCCTTGGCATTGAAATCACCATGCCGGTTGATCACCATATCAAAACTGCCATCAGCAAATGGCAGTTTTTCTTTTCCGTTGCCGGGCCGGAAGTCGATGCCAAGAGGGAGCAGAACCTCCCTACAAAGCTCCACATTGGGCGGATAGTTTTCCATAGCCGCTGTATTCTCGTAGGGATGATTCAGCGACAGCAGGATCTCTCCGCCGCCAGTATCGATGTCCATGATTTTCATTTCCGGTCGCAGATATTCCTCGATCACCGCCCGGTAATCCCAGGGCAGATCATCCTGCTCCGTATAGCGTCCATCGATGTGGGAGAAGTCCCAGCCATGGATGTGGGCTATGTTCTCTTCCGCTTTCCATGCGGAAATCAACGCATTTAGGTTCATAGCGGTTATTCCTCCGCAGTAATGGGTAATTCAAATAAACGAATCACATTTTCGGTGGTTGCCCTCTCCACTTCATCTGCTGAGATACCCTTGAGTTCCGCGATCTTTTTGATGGCTGCCGGAAGAATCAGGGATGTATTCCTTGCACGGCGAAGAAGTTTCGGTTGAATCACATCTTTACAGTAGGGCAGGATGAAGGGTGCATCGGTTTCCACCAGAATCCGATCCAGAGGAATATGCGGAATTGCTTCCCACAGGTCCTTCGCCCGTTCCTCCAACTGGAGAACGGAACCGCCAATGCCGATGTGGTACCCCAGTTTCAGATACTGCTCTGCAATTTCTTTGGATCCGTAGAAGCAATGGATCACTCCACCCAACTTTCTGGCTGGGTGCCATCTGAGTATCCGGAGTGCATCCTCGTGGGCATCGCGGACATAGAGGATCACAGGCAGCTTCTTCTTCCACGCCAGATTCAGCTGGATAGAGAAACCAGATATGCTGCTTTAGCCGATGCTGCTCCTCGCGCTTGTAGTGATAGTCCAGACCGATTTCGCCAATGGCGACCACGCCTGGCGTATTCGCATATTCATCCAGCTTATGTCGGTCAGACCACTTCTCAAAAATGGATCTGGTGGGATGGATACCGATCGCGGGAAAGATTCGCCCGGGATATTCCGCACATAGTTGCAGCACTTCCTCACAGGACTGCAGACTCACACCCGGTTCAATTGAGTATGGGATATTGGCATCCAGCAATTCCTGGAACAGCTGCTCTCGGTCACCTTCCCTGAGGGCATATCCATCCTTGTCATATGACAAATAGCGAAACTGTTTCTTGTAGGCATTATTGTTGTAATGTGCGTGGGAATCAATAATCATGGATATCCCTCCATGTATATATGATAATTCCTTCCTCGAGGTGTGTCAATTGTCGGATTCATATACCATTAGGGTATACCCTAATGACAGAATTAAAACAGTCCAATTTATGTGCCACATAAGTCTCTGTCTATATTTTGAAATGATGCACTTTATTTTTCCACTCTAATAGGATACCTCACTGAATTTAGCCAAAATTATACACTATGCTGAACTAATTCGCATTTTCTCATACCTTGAGTTTTATACTTTCTCTTCCATAGTTTGTTATAGGTTCGATTACAATAAATACTCACTCTTCTATTGCCATTGACAGTTTTCCCTTAATTGAGATACAAAAACACCCATACCGGATTACTCTATCCAGTATGGGCGTTCTCTATATTTTAGGGTGTGGCCATAGCCGCGAGAATCTTCTCGATATTACTTTGCTGCAAGTAAAACTCATTTAAGTGATGCTTATTGTATTGCATATAGGTGCCGTTAGTCAATTCTCTCAGCAGGTGTGTAAAGAACTGCTCCCAACTGAAGAATTCACAACTGTCAATAAACGCCGCAGGATCCTCAAGAATATGCACAGGCGTATGCTCGCCAAGAATTCCAGACTTGAGAATCAACCACTCAATGGACTCTGGAAGATACAGTGTGACTTTTCCTGGGTGAAGTTTATGGAAAGAGTAGACCTTTTCCATTTCTGCGCCAAATGCAGCTCCGTCCGCAACAACAAGAACTCTGGAATCTCCAGATTGCATAAGTTTAAGCATGATGTTTGATTTTCCATCCGCACTGTCGCATTGAATTGCATAACGGTGAGCAATTTCGTAAAACATCTCATGTCCAGAATTGGAATCTTCAGTCAGAATAATATCTGTTCTTTGCAACTGATCAGCAGGTGCCTCCAAGTACTCATAATGAGGATAGGACCTGACATATGTCGTTCTAAACCTACTGGTAGTGGTTTTCAGTTTTAGAACGGCATCTACACTATAAGGCAACTGGTACAAATTCTCACGAGTAATCAGAACATAGTAATTGTCCGAACCCATGATGGCTCTTGCAAATGCAGGCGAAGAAACAAACCGGTTTCCTTCATCAACAAAGACAATGCTATTGTTAATTCTGGGAAGGCGATCCTCCCAGTCATAATCTGTCAAGACATGGCACTCTTTCTCAGACTGCAGAATAACACCGCTTTGCTTGCCCAAGCGTTCGTAAGCCTGAAGCATTTCAATAAACGTTGTTTTTCCAGTGGCACTATCGCCACGAATAATCGTGATATTTCTCTGGATATTTAGTGTAAAAACGATTCTATTGCTGCGGATTCGTATTGTATATGTTCCCTTCATACTACCTCCGCTTAAACATGCTTAGTCGCTACCATAAGCAGCTGTTCCATATCCTTAACAATCACATCATCGTTATCAACATAGATTTCAAAAGGCATCGGGAAATTCATCACATGACGAAGATTGATTGTCACATCGCGCTTTTGGGCAATCTGAAGGATATACTTAGCGCAATTATCTCCACAAGTAGATGCATTAAATATCTGCTCCGGACAATTTTTGATTAACAGCAGCGTTTTTGTACCACCGGAAAGCATCAAAGGTGGAATCATACCTAGAACAGGACTTTGAATCAAATGCTTGTCGAGAACTTTTGACTTATCAACGCCTTTGACTACGGCTTTTGCGAAATCATCTTCAAGCCATTCTTCTTCATATGTGTGTTTAAAATATACTTCTGTATTATAAATTGCCTCAGGCATATCTCCAAAGTATATATGAAGCATATCATCAAACCTTTCTTGCAGTAATTACCCTACTGCAACACTATTATAGCTTATTATACCCCTTGTAATGCTTTAGAGTCAATAGAAAGCTTTCGTATCTTCCACTTTTCTAAGTCTAGTTCGGGTCATGTACTTTCAGGAAAATACTATCTGCCTTTCAGAATAGTGTATCCATTTATTTTCTTTAGAGATACTATTTGGTTCCCCAGATATTCTACGCTACCAAATCACCAGCTTTGATCTCCAAATAATCCGCCAACATGGAGCCATACTGCATCGTAAGTACTTTATCCGTATGATACCCCGGTACAAGATTAGGCAGGATATCATTTCCTAAAAGATACCCAAAATAATGAGCCAGTTTTGGACCGGTTGTTTCCAGATAGGAAATATACCCGATAAACGCTTCAAGCAATTCGTCATGCTGCTGGGATAGAAGTGCAAAGAACGCATCTATCGTCATCTGTGCCTGAATATAATCCGGAAGCCGCATGGCGGTATCTTCGCGCAAGAACACAGGATAATCCACTTCCAGGACAGTTCTTGCCATTGGATCGATGAAGTGATCCAAATTCGACTTGAAGCCTAGCATACCGGAAAAGAGAAGATTAGATACTGTTTGCTTATCAATTGCATTCAGTGTGTCATCAACGGTTGGCGATGCTGTAGGATCCAATTCATTTCTCAGTCGGTCCACTGCCTCGATAAATCGCGTATGCTCAACTGCGAAGGCCGAAAAGTGTGCATCCAGATAGGCCTCCAATTCTCGTACGATCTGTTTGCTTTTCATCTGTTCCAATACTTTTTTTGTTGTTACCATGGTATCTCTCCTTTTTATTAGCATATAGCATATAATCTATGCTATATGCTAATACTACTGGCCAGATAAAGAAAATGCAGTCACATTTGGTCGATGACACGGAAATAAAATAAACAGGAGACACATTCTCGTGTCTCCTGTCATTGTTTGCTAAAGATTGTGTATGTAGGCATCCAATATCTCGGATGCGGCCTTTCTCTGTTGCGGAGAGAGATTTTTTAGCTTTTCTATGATTTCGTCATATATGTAATGTTCCCCAGAAGATAATTCATCTCTTAATACATAGTCGGCAGAAAGATCCAGCGCCTCAATAATCTTGATAAAGCTCCTCAAGCTGGGCATTTTTGTGCCCCGTTCAATTTCGCCCAGATATATTTGACTGATTCCGGCAATTTCTGCCAGCCTTTGCTGGGTGTGCTGTTTTTTGATCCGGGCCTCCCGTATTCTATTTCCAAGAGTTTTGCTATCCATGTTCCCAACTCCCTTGTTTTCTGTGTACTTCCTTATGTATAGTATCTGAAAATAGTGACAGTTGATTTACTTACAAATTGGGGCAATCAGGATTTCTGCGTAATCAAATCTATCCCAGCACAGTTTCTGACCACATCGATCACAGAAACTTGCGTATTCCCGGTCCAAACTACTTTTGCAGCGGGGACATAATGGATAACAAGGCCCGCTTAAGGAGTATCTCACTATTTGGGTCACCGGAAGTGCAATCCGGTAGGACATGGCATGTAACAAAAGCCGGATCCTGGGCATATGCTCAGGCAGCTTGGTTAAAGGCCGTATTAAATGCATGGCGCAGCTCCTCCAAAAACGTTTGAACATCCCCGCAAACATACACAAGAAATAGGGCAAGTGTCACTGCACTGCAGCAAGTTTTTCCATGATCCAGATCTATGTAGGATCGGTCATCCATTGAGAGCCTCTCAGCCATTTCTGACTGAGTCAGACCGTTGGTTGTTCTGATCTGAACAAGGTGAACATGAAAATGATTTTTCAATACGTTGCGATAGATTCTTCTCATTTTTCTTTCTCCAATCCTGTCAAAAGTCGACAGAATTCTAGCAGGAGAAGCTGGCAGGAACCATGAGGTACACCTCAGAAAAGCAAAAAACGACCATTTTTCCTTTTTCAAGAAACAAATCTGCCGTTTTGACATCTTTTATTCTGCGCACCGCGAAAGTGCGTAATTTAATATGTGCTGTTCTTCAAAAGAGTGACATGAATGTTTACAAAACCAGACAATTCTGATAAGATATATTCAGAATTTGTCAACTTTTGAGGAAAGGGGGACACATGATTTTGACTTCTGATCAACGAAGAAGAATTGAAGAGTTCTATCTGGAGATGTACGATCGGCTATTTATCTATGCCCGGAGTGCATTGGACAATGAACCGCTTGCGGAAGAAGCCATTCAGGAAACATTTCGCATCGTATGCACGAAACCGGAAGATCTACTCTCCAGCCCGAATCCGAAAGGCTGGATCGTCAATACATTGAAATATACGATACAGAACATGAAGCGCAGCCGTGATAAAGCCAATGTACTACTCACGCAGTATCTTGCATCCAATAGCAGCGTCGCATTTTCCGAAGACAGAATCAGCCTGGAAGTTACCTATGAAAATGTGGCCCGTTCGGAAGAATTCCAATTGATTAAGGAAATGGCGGTTGATGGAAAATCCCATCTCGAAATGGCCCAGTCCCGGGGCATTTCCGTGGATGCCTGTAAGAAACGGGTACAAAGAGCAAAAGAATTTCTGCGACGAAAAATTTAGTTGTCACCGTTTGTGTGTTATGAAACATAAATAATCGAAAGGAGGAACCATAATGTCCGAGAATCTGAATCGTGACTTCTCCCGATATGAGACCATGGAAACAGAAGAACTGGAGGAGATTCTGCGGTTGGATGCTGAAGCACCTGAAGGTGCCCAATCGGATACAGAATTAGTACTATACATATTGGAGGTGTTGGCAAGTAGAAGAAATACAAAAAACATCGCCAGAAATACTGCACAGGAAGCCTGGGAGTCTTTTCAACAAAACTACATGCCAGAGGAACCTCAGAGATCCGTGGAGAGGAAGAAACCTGTATTCTGGATGCGCAAGCTGGCTGCCGCAGCGGCTGTTGTGGCACTGTTGATTTTCATTCCCATCTCCGCCAATGCGCTTACGCTGGAAGAGATGTGGGATATTTTCGCCCGGTGGGCAAAGGAAACATTTTCCTTTGTCAGTGGCGAGAGTACGAAAGTCAGTGAGCCAAGCCCGGAGGATCAGGATGAGTACAATTCCCTGCAAGAGTTGCTGATAGAAGGAAATCGAGATTCCTCTATTGTGCCAACGTGGATTCCTGAAGGATTTTCTTTGGATAAGATTGAGAAGGATTCTTCCCCCATGCGGGAAATATATACTGTACGTTACATGAATGGCGAACAAAAAATCCGTATTCAAGTGACGACATACCTTTCTGAGGGCATTCGAAATAATGAGGTTGAAAACGATCCCATTGAGATATATTCTCACAATGGAATCGATTTCTATATTTTCAAAAATCTAGACCAGCTTTTTGCTACATGGATGGCAGACTCCTATGAATGCTTCATTTCCGGTGATGTATCAATCGATGAAATAAAAATGATGATAGATTCAATTCGGAAAGGATAGATTCGTTTATGCGAAAAAAATCTTCTGCACTAATTCGCTTTGCAGTATTGATGCTTGCGATTATTCTGGTAATCCCAGCTTTTGGTAGTGCAGCAGCGGTGGAAACTGCTCAACCCCGTGCCAGTGCCTACCTGACAAGTTATTCTGCGTATGTTTACCTCCCCGGCAATGGCCAAGTACAAGTTTACTTCGATGTTACGGGTACCGACGATATGGATGAACTTGGTGCCCTTTCCATCAAAATATACGAATCTACGGACGGCGTAAACTGGACCTGGAAAAAAACCTTTACCCATGACAGCACCGCCGGTATGCTCAGCTATAATGATGATTTCCACACCGGCCATGTTACTTACAATGGCGTTGTTGGCCGCTACTATAAGGCCTATGTCTGCATCTGGGGCGGCAAGGATGGACAGGGCGACACCCGCTATTTTTGGACCAGTGCAAAGCACTGATTACAGCTATATTTTTTGTTAACCTCTGAATAGCAGCACCCCCAACCGGAAATACCGGTTGGGGGTGCTTTCGCATTGTGACGGGATTCGACACTATTTTGTTCCTGTACGTGGTACTTTAAAGGAAAAAGGAGAAAAATATGTTGCACTGTCGAATCGCGCTGCTCCGCCGAAACATCGGAATCAATCAGCATCAACTGGCCGAGAAACTCCATATTAGTCCAAGTACTGTAGGTATGTACGAACAAGGCCGCCGCACACCCAATGTGGATATCCTCGTTCAAATGTCCAGAATTTTCAATGTATCACTCGACTACCTCATCACTGGATCCGAATACGTTCTCTCATCTGAAAATGAAAATCTAAATATACCTCCACACCGCTGTCCTCAGTGCAATCGCTGCTATGAAAAAATATTAGACATTATTCGAGAAAATATGTCACCAAATGACTGCGAACAGACATATAAATAAATGAAATAGGTTATTGTTCCGGATATTCATATAAGGAAGAAATAAATCCCAAGAAAGAAGGTTGTTTTGATGCCTAAAGATAAGTCTCAGCTTGATATTTATCAAATAGAACGGGAAACGGTTGTTACCGAAATATGCAAGTCTCTTGCTCCAGATGAACAGGCACAACTCACCACTCTTTGTGATACAGTCACAGTTGGTACCCCCACCTCGGAAAACATTGCTGTATTGTCAGAATCCATTGTCGGATATATTATTGGGAAACAAAACAATAATCCCAAAGTTCTGCATTACGAGAGCATCTCACTTTCGCCCAACACAGTCCGTGGTTACACGTTAATGTTGTATGAAGCATACAGCTACCCCCATAGTCCTATCGCGGCGATTCTTCAGGGACGAACTGAGACGGAACCTCGTACTGGTATGAATGTTTCTCACATTTTATTCGCATATGACAAAAGCTCTATTTATGCTGTTTGCTCCGGAGCTGGATGGCAAGTGGTTACCCCCTATGCTAGTTCACTGTTTGGCTTAAACATTCTTGCACGATTAATCCCACCAAACGAAGAAGCTATAAGCTCTGCAAGATACCGAGGTTTTGCTGGAACTGTGGCAGCACAGGATACAAGCTACCGTCGAAAAGCACGTGCCAGCGAAGTTGCCGAATTTGGACGTCTTTTCAAAGATCTATCTGGACACATCTCTGCCGAAACTGTCCATGAAGAGCTAGGCATTGATGTTACTAGTGGACGAAAATACATCGGAGCTAATTTCAAAAACACATTTAAAATCCGAAAAAGCATTTCGCTATCCGAGCTTGGAGACTTGTTCGTGAAAATAACTGAACTAATGGTCGAAGCACCTCTGTTTAGTATCGAAGATTGGCTTGGTATTGCCCCCCTTGGAAAAACACAACGCGAAAAGGCGCTTCGCGAAACGCTAACACACGAAGCACTAATGAAGATCTGCCGAGCCGCACTGGATGAGAATGCAGAAAGATTTGAAGTCTTTATATGTGATCCAAAGCTGTCTCTGTACATGGCTGCAAACAGCTATAAAGTGACTATCGGCGATTATGAACAGATTTTCGACGAATTGAATAATGAGAATGAACTACTTGAGTATATCTCAGGATTATCATCAACACTCCCCTCCGAAGATAATCGTGAAGAGCAACTCGTACAACTTCTTACAAATGCACGATTATTTTCATTTTCAGAAGCCAATACATCTCCTGATACAGACTCTCTCCTCACCAAATGCCTACAGCTTTCTATTGTGTACCAGCGAAGAAGCTATATCTTAATTGAAGGCGAATGGTATACTGTATATGATGGTTTAAACAACAAGTTAAACCGAGATCTCCCGCAGATGGTATCGAATAGATTGTCTAGCCTATCACTTCCAACATGGGTCCGTACATCTTCCGAGGACGAATATCTAGATCTACTCTCTTCGCAGTGCTCTCACGCCAAATTACATCGTCTTCAGCCGCTTGATCGCACAGAATTGTGTGATACCGTTGTTTTAGACGGCAAAAAACTAGTATTTTGCCACGTTAAAGAAGGATTTGACACAAAAATGCGTGTCTTGACAGCACAAGTCAGATCCTCTGCAAAAATACTAACAGACTTAAGAGCAGGTAATCGCCTTGATAATTTGCGAAGGACCTGGCAGACATCGCTCCGGAACATCCCCAACCTCCCACCATGGAATATTGTCGAAAAGGCAATTCTCGGCATGGATGGATATAACATCGCTGAATGCATCGTTTTTCATCCAGACAACGATATCTCCCAGTCTGTAGCATGGTCAAATTCTGTAATTGCCAAATATGAACTGTCTACCTTAATCAAAGGTTGGGAGCACGAATTTCCGCTGGAGATTGCTATTCCTAGAGCTCCAGCTCAAAACTAACCATATTTTTCAGAGATACCATCAATATGCATTGACGCGGCGACCATCCTATATTTCCTTGTAGGATGAGACTAAGAGGAACCTACTATGGCTATTTATGACGATTTCAATGAGATTCTAGATTATGCACATTTTTGGAACTGGGCACCTGATTGGGATGTTGTGCGAGAGGTATATGAAAAAGTACCTACATCATATTCCGTATTGACTCCTTTTGCATATACGTATCTCGAGGAAATGATTCGGTCTACAACATCTGAGTATAGTATGCCTCTATATAAGCGTGATGGAACTCCCGTAACAGTAAAACGAGGTAATGCCTTAATTGATTTGGCAATTAAGGAGAATCAGGAGAATACAGAGTATGAACAGCTTCTGGAGCGGATGAGAAGCTATTTTAAATCAATTAAGGACACCCCTGACTCGAATAATCGAAACAAGGTAATGCATGGACGTGTACATCCTCGATTTTGGAGCAAAGAATTGTTTGAGCAACTAATCCATGACATTGCATTACTATCTAAGCATTCTCAATTTTAAACGAACAGGGCAACCATTTGGTTGCCCTGTTGCTTTGTTTTAGGGAATATTCAGTTCCCTTGCTATGTTCATTCCTACCTTAATGCCTTCGATGAACCCCGCCTTCTCATGATCCCTGCAAAGGGTACAGACGGCGTAGATGATTTCGTCAATCTCCTTCAGCGACTTTCCGTTCATGAGTCGGTAGAGTTCCTCGAAGTCGGATTTGATGGCTACGTTATCGAAGCCGCTGGATTCGTTATAGGCATCGAACAGCACCTCCAGGATGCTCTCGGCATTATCGGGATAGTTTGGCTGCTGGTTGGTCAGGTGGGTTTGGAGGGCAGCCATAAACTCATTCATTTTCATCATCAAAGCCCTCCTGGTAGGATACAGGCGCAAAGAATTGGCCTGCTGCGTGGAGTCGTTGCAGCTCGATTTGGGCCTCAAATCGGTCCTGGGCCTCCATCACCACATCAATCATCTCGAACCGGTCGTCGTGCCATTCCTTGATGCCCCGGAGGTATCGGGATCTCCGCTTGTCATCAATGATGAAGGGCATGATACCGTGGCGCAGGCATTCCTTGAACATAATCAGCCTGCCCACGCGGCCATTACCGTCTTCGAAGGGGAAGATCTCCTCGAAGCGCACATGGAAGTCCAAGATCTGATTCCGCTCGATTTCGGTCTGGCGCTCATAGTTCCGAATCTGTTCCGTCAGACTGGAATTGATCCGGTTCACCGACAGCAGATTCCGGTCCCTGGGGCGAGAGGTTACCGTCCTGTACTCACCGGGGCGAACCTGCTGGCGGTAGGCATCCACCGTACCGGCCATCAGGATCTCATGGAGCTTCCGGATGAACTTTTGGGTCAGAGGCTCCATCACATGATCCAGGATATAGTTGACACAGTGGATATGGTTCAGCACCTCGATCACATCTGACACCTTCATAGGCTCAAAAGATTCCCGGATCTTGCCCTTCCGGAAGATGGTTTCCACCTGCTGGCGGGTTAAGCGACAGCTTGCCATCCGGGAAGAAGAGTAAGTAAGGTCGATCACCACAAAATCGTACAATCCGGGAAAATTCCGCTTTTTCTTCTGATTTTGCAGCTTTTTGGCGCGTTCCGGCAACTCGGGTTCTTCTGTATACTCCAAAACTGTCCGCTCTACACGGACTGCATCCTCTGGAATCCTCCAAACACCGTCCTTATGCACGGCTCCAACGATTCTTCCCTGATTACACAATCTTTTGATTAAAGTCATGGAAACGCCCCATTTTTCGGCCATTTCCCTAGTAGATAAATACTGCATAGTTTCGTCCTTTCCGTTACAGGTGGCCCGCAACACCTGCGATTACCCGCAACACTTTCGTCTTGAATAAATCTTGAATTACAACGAAACACAGTATACCAGCTATCACATAATGGATAATTATACTTTGATTTTAGACTTTATAGACTATAAATTACACTTATATTCATTCTGTTCGCGTATGGCGGACATGGCATTCAAGAGGTCAGCGGTTCGTTTCTGCTGATCTCCGCCAAAAGTGTTGAAAGCCATTGGCTTTCAACACTTTTTTCTTCCGAAGGATTGAAGGGATTTGGGGCTCCTTGAATTCTGTTTGAATTTGAGACATTCATGCGGTGTCGTTATAGCAAGAATCTCCATGAAAAACGTTCAGAAATCAGCAGCAGAGGAATGAATCCATCTCTATCTTTTCGCGGCCTCCGTAAAGGCAAAACTTTAGAAACATACCAGAATCACTTCCGATCCGTCTCCAGGAGAATAAAAACAACCTTTCTAATGAGCCACTTGACCGCTCAAGAGTTGCAGAGCTTGATTCTCAAGACGCGTGAAGAAGGACTCTCTCAAGCTCCATCAAGGGTCATTCCTTTACCTGTACGCTCCGAAAGGGGCGATTTTTATTGTCTACATTAGGGATATATGGTATATTGGACGAAAGGAAGGAGACGTGGAAATGAAGATATTGGAGCTGTCGGCATCATCGAGGCGTACTATGGAAAATATTGAAAACAACTGGGATAAGCTCCTGCAGATTAAGACCTGCGGACGGGATGAGTCGGGTGCCGACGAGTATCACCACCCTTACGAACCGACACCGTACAGTGTGTTGGCGCGTTTGGCAAACAGGGAGTTGATTGGCAAAGATGATGTGGTTCTGGACTACGGATGCGGCAAGGGCCGGGTGGGATTTTTCCTGTCCTACCGGACAAAAGCAAAGACCATTGGCATCGAATATGATGAGCGAATCTATCTGGACGCCCTGGAGAATCAGAAGACTACCATTTCCAGAATCAAGCCGGACTTTGTGCTGACCCGGGCGGAAGAATATGAGGTTCCTGCCGAGGTCAATCGGTGTTATTTTTTCAATCCCTTTTCTGTGGAGATTCTTCACAAAGTCATGGCGAGGATCCTCGAATCCTGGTACGAAAATCCGAGAGAAGTGTTTCTCTTCTTCTATTATCCGGCAGATGAGTATATTTCCTATCTCATGACCGTGGATGAGCTGGAGTTTTGCGATGAGATCGAATGCGATGACCTGTTCGCGGGAAACGATTCCCGGGAGCGAATCATGATTTTCCAGTTACCTAATTATGAGATTGGAGATTGAGCAACTTTCGGTTTACACGCTCTGCTGAAAATGCACGTTCCGATTTCTGGACAACGTCAGCCGGGAATGGTATGATGGAATCACACAAAAAAGGGGGCGGTCACATGAAACTCGGAACAAATCTTCAATATCTGCGTAAGCTTCACGGCGGTATGACCCAGGAACGACTGGCGGAACGGATGGGTGTATCCCGGCAGACCATCTCCAAATGGGAGACCGGCGAAGTCTATCCGGAGCTGGATAAGCTGCTGGAGCTGAGCAGGCTCTTTTCCTGCACCCTGGATGCCCTGCTCAAAGAGGATATGGCACCCCAGGCAGATTACTACTCGCCCGTTTCCATTGTGACGGTTCCTGCCTTCACCCTGGGACGCTATGTGATCATCAGCCCCCAGCCGGAAAATGATGTGCAGATGTACCTGGACCACTGGGCCGGCATGAGTGGGCTGTACGAGCGGGAACCCAATCCCCGGCAGATCGGCTGGGACTTTCCCTTCGTGTCCATGGAGCAGCAGAACCGATTTGGCCTGCGGGGCTATGTGGCAGGATGGATTCTGCCGGATGACTTCGAGCCAAAGTTTCCCGGTGTGGAAATCTACAAACAGAGTACGACCCAGTATGCCAGAATCACCGTCCGGGACCCCTTCCGGGCAGCTTTTGACCGGATTCCAAAGGGCTATCAGCGGATTCTGGAATACCTGGGTGCCAACGGTTTCAAGGAAAACCACGGCACGGAGTTTCTCGGATGCTTTGAAGAAGTTTATGAAAAAGGCGGAGAAACCTACATGGATATCTATATCCACGCAGACTGCGTTGGCAGGGGAAATCTCCATACTGATTTCAGCCGGGATATGTAATTTACAAATCGTTTATGCATTTGCGCCCAGTTATGATATACTGATTTCAGAAACCAAATAAGGAGGAATCAGTATGGAAAAACTCATCCCTTACGGGAAGCTCTCTAAAAAAGAGAGGCGCAAGCTGGATCTGGCCAAGCGCCAGACCTGGGGCGAGCTGAACCCAGTGACCCGGAAGCCCGAAAACAGCAGAGCCTACAACAGAAAGAAGTTGCAGAACTGGAAGCGGGAATTGCCGCTTACCTGTCTGCGACTTTCTTCTTGACATTTTCGACCTTTTCCCTTACAATCTCATAAGAATACTGTACTGCCACCGGGTAGTGAGCGAAAGCGCTTGTTTGCACATCGTTAGGTCTTAGAAGATGTGTGAGCGAGGGCTTATTTTTTGTGTTTTGGAGGGCTTATGAAGAAACTGACCACTTACTTTTCCAAGGGAGAGCTGACTTTGTGGGGCAGTTCTGCCGGGTTGATTTTAGTATCCTTTTTCCTCTTTGACCGGGTGAATTTCATGACCCTGGCTGCATCCCTGATCGGTACCACCTCGCTGATCTTCAACGCAAAGGGCAACCCCATCGGGCAGGCTCTGATGATCCTGTTCAGCCTGCTCTACGGTGTGATCTCCTACACCTTTTCCTACTTTGGAGAGATGATCACCTACCTCGGCATGACCGGGCCCATGGCCCTGTTTGCCTTGATCTCCTGGCTTCGCAATCCCTACAAGGGTAACCACGCGGAGGTGGCGGTGAACCGGATCGGCAAATGGGAGTATTCCGGGATGTACCTGGCAACAGCGGTGGTAACCCTGGGTTTCTACTTTATCCTGGAGCATTTCAACACAGCCAATATCATCCCCAGCACATTGTCCGTTGCTACCAGCTTCATCGCCGTGTACCTGACCTTCCGCCGCAGTCCCTACTTCGCACTGGCCTATGCCGCCAATGATGTGGTACTGATCATCCTGTGGACCCTGGCGGCAGTGGAAAATATCAGCTATTTGTCCGTCATCATATGCTTTATTCTGTTCCTGGTCAATGACCTGTATGGTTTCGTCAGTTGGAAGCAGATGGAGAAACGGCAGATGGTGTCCGCATAGAAAAGCCCGGAACTTACTTCCGGGCTTTCTGTAGTATTTAGAGGCATCCGCAGTTATCTACAATGGCAACATCCGATTTACTTATGGGAGGAATCGGTCAGACAGTTTGCAAACACCTCCGGAGAAACTGCGATTTACTTGGAGTCCCGCCACTTCGCCATTTCTTCCTTCAGTTCCGGAGTAATGTTCCACACAAAGCGGAATACGATCCAGCTGCCGATGGCGCAGATGGCCGGGAACAGCAGGCACAGAACTTTGATGCCCAAAATGGTGCCGCTGCTCTGAACGGAAACGGATGCGTTGTAACCGATCATTCCCAGCATAGCCACACCGAAGGAAGCACCCAGGCCCTGGCCCAGACGGCGCAGCATATTGAAGGTGCCGTTGATGGATCCTTCGGTGCGCTTGCCGGTAAGGAACTCATTGTATTCGATGGCCTCGGACAGCATGCCCCACTGCATCATATTGCTGAGGCCGGAAATGCCGGAAGCCAGAGCGTTGATACCGATATGCACCCACACGTTGATAGAAGTCACGATATGCAGGGTAAACAGCAGTACATACAGCGCACATCCCAGCAGCAGGCTGCCCCGCAGGACCTTCTGCATACCCACTTTCCGGGTCAGCTTGGGAACCATGGACATACAAACCAGGCTGATTGGCATGCCAACCATGGAACCCACGCTCATCAGCGCCAAACTGCCCAATACATCCGCGTACATATAGGTGCCCAAAGCTCCGCCCACGCTCATCAGAATGCCGGACAGCAAGCCGTGGAGGCAAAGTGCCACAAAGGCCCGGTTTACCCGGAAAACCTCCAGGATATCGGTAACTTTAATTGGCGCAGCCGCCCCCTTCTGCTGGGTCACATTGCGCTCTTCCGTAAAGAAGTAGCAGCAAAGGCAGCACACAAAGCCAATGGCCGCGCAGACCGTAACACCGACACCGTAGCCCAGGGCCGGATTGCTTTCAAACACGGAAATAATTGCCGGGAAAGTCATCTGGGGAATGATGATGCCCAGCATGCCGCCAATACCCCGGGCGGAGGACAGTTCTGCCCGCTCCGCATCATTTTTCGCCATGGCAGAGATCAAACCGCCAAGGGAAATATTGTGCATGGCATAGAACACTTCGTACATCAGATAGCTGACGAAGGCGACCACAAGTCGGGACATGCCTGTGACCCATCCGGGAGCTGTAAATACCAGAATTGCGGTAATACCGGTCAACGGAGCAACCCGCAGAATCCAGGGACGGAATTTGCCGCCCTTACCGCTTCCTTTGGCGAAGGATTTGTCCATCATCACACCGATGACAGGATTGCTCAGGGCATCGAAGATCTTCCAGATCAGGGTCATGGCTGCGATGACAGCCGTATCCATCAGCGCCACATTCACATAGTATCGGGTCATGAAAGCACTCATGAGAGAGAAGGTCATGCAGCCGCCGAAGTCGCCCAGTGCATAGCCCACCCGGTGCTTGAGGGTCAGAGGTTTGTTCGTTTGATTCATAGGAACGCTCCATTCTATCAGAATGCTCCTATGATACCAAAAAACCTTGCGTTTTGATGTGACATATGGCACAATAAAAAGAAAAAGGAGATGATTTTTCATGCGGGAAATCCGGGATCCGGAATTGCTGGAGCATTACATCCGAAAATACCACATCCGTTCTTTTTTTGATACCCAGGACCTGCCTTTTCGGCTCTATGAATACGCTCCGGGCGAGATGATCAACGTGGTGCATCCCATGGAGGAAAGCATGAAGTTTATCGTGGAGGGAGTCTTTGACCACTACAAAATTCAGGAGGATGGCAGCCCCTATCTGATTGCCCACTGCGACGGCTTCGGATTTATGGGAGATCTTGCTTTCTGCGGCCGACAGCCGCCGGGAAGATATCAGGAAGTTATCGAGACCGTTCGGGCGGTTGAGCTCCCTATGGTAAAAGTGCGTCCTATTTTGGAAAATGACAACCGATTCCTCCGGTTTTTGATCGATACCATGGCCCAGCGGATGACCGCCTCCATGCACATCCGATCAGATATGACCACCGCCGAGAAAGCGCTGATTGGCTATCTGCGCTGGCGCTGTCCCAACCACACCATAAGCAATGTCAGTGAAGTTGCCTTCCACATGAACTACAGCCGGCGTCAAATCCAGCGTGCGCTGAAATCCTTGACAGATGATGGTACGCTGATCCGAACAGGCAAGGGATGCTATACACTCAAAAATACGGAAGGAGAATGAAGCGCAAGCACCACCCACACGCATCGGGCTTCCTATGATAACTGAACCATAACAATTATGTGCCGCGAGGAAAACCCTCGCGGCACTACTTTTTTAGAAATTGAAGAATATCTTTCTCAGTAGAAGCACAACCACCAGGCCAACTACAGCAGTCAGCGCTATCAACATAGCAATCTGATAAGGACGCTTACCAATTTCCTGATGCTTTTCCAGTTCGTCCAGTCGTTTGCCCGCCATGAACGCAACGATTTCCTTGTAGGTGTGGATGTCCTGGATCTTTTTGTACTTCTCGATCCGCCAAGCCCACCACAGGGCAATGCCTGTCCACAGAAGCCAAAACACGATTCCCCACACCTTCAGAAAGTATAGCAACGGCATTGGCAGGACAATCACACCTGCCAGGAAAACTCCGTAAATACGGCTGTCTTGTCGGAATTTACGAATGTCTTCCTCTTTGATTTCGTCTTTCATTTGCTCCAGATCTCCTTTCACAAGAATGTCCAGAGAAATGCCAAAGACATTGCTGAGCAGGACCAGGCTCCGAATATCCGGGTAATTCCGGTCGTTCTCCCAGTTTGAAATGGTCTGCCGGGTCACATATACCTTGTCCGCCAGATCGTCCTGAGACAATTTCAGTTCCGTTCGGTACTTTCTGATCTGCTTTCCGATTTCCATTTGGCATCCCTCCTGGGGGGATCTTAATCCGGAGATGGGCTGTTCGCAATCAAAGGTCTTTGACAATGGGCATTTTCAGAATGTAAAACGTGTTTTACGCCCTGTCTTCGAAGTTTACACTTCCCACATAGCCATAGCCCGGGACCTCAGTCGTATTCTCTGCGTGAAAAAACCGGAAGGTTTCCGCATTGCTCACATACAAATGGGCCAGGGCGATGCCAGCATCCAGCAGGGAACCTTTTTGGGAACAGTACACGTGGATAGTATCACCCTCATGGGTAAAATACCAGGGCTGACTGTTGACCGCGGAGGGCGCCAGTCGGGCGGATTCCAGTTTTGCGTCGGGCTTGTCCGTGATCTGCTCCATGGGTTTGCGCTTGAAGCCCTTTAAATCATGGCGCAGCTGGTCGCCCTTGGGATGGCCGAAGGCCAGCATGATAACAAACTTCATACCCTCGACCGCTGTTGTGGTCCTGGGATTCATCCGGCCCATACCCAGCCAACAGACACCCAGGCCCAAAGTCTGCAGGTACAAATCCATCTGCTGGAACAGGAAGCCGATGTTTTCCAAATAGCCCTCTGCTTCCTCCGAGTAAATGGTGATCAGCCGGGGCGTGGTCCAGGGGCAGATGCACTTGACCTGGTTCCGGGGTACGATGTCCCAATGCACTTTGATCTCCGGATACAGTGGCTTCATGGGGAAGGCTTTGATGGTTTCAATGGTCGCCGCATCCACAGGAACAGCCGTGAAACTGCGGCAGGACTTGCGGTGGTAGATCATTTCTTTCAGGGTCATACGCCTGCCTCCTCGTCTAATGCTTCGAGATAGAAACTCACAGGGCGGAAGCCATCGTTACAGGAAATCATGGCAGATTCGGGATTCTTCATCCAACCATCGTAGAAGTTTCCTCCGCCGTGGGCCAGGGTCATTACAAAGGCCGAAATACTGTCCCATGCGCTGTCGCAGAAACCTTCCGGTTTTGACCAGCCATTGGCAATCCAGACCTGTCCTTCTTTTACATCGCAGGCATGCTGGATGGGATTTTCGTATTTTTCCATCAAATCCGGATAACTCGCCTTGCGAACTGCGGTAATACGTACTTTTTTCATAATGTTTCTCCAATCCAATCCGTCAGGATTTTCGCGTACTGCTCCGGATTGTTAATACTCAAATCTCCATGGCGCAGGCCCGGCAGGAGTTCCGATTGACTGCCGGGGATGGCGCTGTGGAGGCGCTTCGCGGAATCCAGGATGTTTTTCTGTTCTTTGGAACCGACAACGATTTTTACCTTTGCCGTGGTTTCGGCCAGGCCCGGTTTGATGGTATACATACTGTTGGCCTTTAGAAATGCGATCATGTCCTCTTTCCCGATCTTGCAGGTATCCCGGAAATAGTCATCAAACAGCGCTTTCGGGATGCCCAGATAGTCTGCCTGCATTTTGGCAAACCACTTCTGCTTAATCAGGCCATAGCTCATGCCAAAGGCGGGACCAATCAGGGAAGCGGTCCGCTTCATGGGCTTGACCAATGTGCTTTCAAGCAGGGCATATCGGCAGATGTCTTTCCGCTGAGAGAGCATCTCCACCGCAATTTGACTGCCCAGGGAAAGACCGCCGATGGCCAGAACCTGTCCATCGAAATGGTCATCAATATAGGAAATCAGTCTGGCTGCGTTTTCCTCAATGGTGGTAAAGGGCACATCGCTGTCTGCGTGACCGTCCAGCACCGGGAGCACTACATGATATTGCGCTGAAAGAATCTTCACAACCTCACGATAGTTCCACCAGGACAGTCCGCCGCCATGAAGAAGCAGGATCACATCGGGATTCTGCTGTCCAAATTCCTGCACACGCATCTTAGTTGTCCTCCCAGTCAATCAAATAGGCACGGCAGGGCGCACCGTCCGCTCCGCCTAAATTCAGCGGCGCGGCACTTAAGAAATACCGTCCCTCCGGGACACTTCGCA
Organism: Faecousia sp.; assembly: GCA_045539075.1. Classification (GTDB taxonomy): domain Bacteria; phylum Bacillota; class Clostridia; order Oscillospirales; family Oscillospiraceae; genus Faecousia. The sequence goes on from JAZQEP010000022.1 coordinate 24,370, forward strand.
GAACGATGCCTTCCAGGAGGGCAATTTCCCGGCGCAGCAGGATCAGATGCACCTGCATGGGGGCGTCTTCGGGGCCGACTGTCTGCCCCTCATTGCCAAGGAGCTTGATGCCGCCTGCAGCAAAAACCTCAGCCGCTTCGGCTGTCACAGTGGCGTTGCCCGCGATCAGGATTCGCTCTGCGCCGCCCGCTTTCTTCAAAATTTCTTCCGCATTCGCAGCTGTTACATCGCCCTCATGCCTGGCAACGAAGCAATCACCCACAAATTGAGACAAATCCATCTGATCCACAGTCTTTCCATTATGAAGAAAGTGGAATGGGGCATCCACATGGGTGCCATTGTGGGCACACATGGCAAAGGAAGTCAGATTGTAGAGGTCGCCTGCCCCGGTGGCGTACAGCGTCTGCTTTTCCGGCTGAGGATCGCCGGGATAAATGGCACAGGAAAAGACTTCCTGGCTGATATCGTAGATTTTCATAATGCTCTCCTTACCAAGGATTGGTGACCATTTCCGCCCCCAGCGCCAGAGCCTTCTTCTTGTCCTCCGGGAACACGGTTTCGTGGCGTTCCTTCTTGTGTTCGGGGTTGAACATGGTCCAGTTGTAGCGGCTGTAATCCTTGACCTGCAAGGTGTCGGAACTGATTAGGATCTTCGTGGGGCCAACGAAGGTGCCGAGAGTGCCCTGATATCGCTTCAGCATCTCATCATAGCCGATCTGGGCATAGAACTCCTCGGAAGCATTGCTGGTCATGATCAGCAGCACCGGGATCTGCTTCTGGTTGTAGCTACGAACTTCCGTCTTGTAGGTCAGAGACTGGAAGACAAGGCGCTCGTACAGTGCCCGGAAGCCGGCTGTCACATCGCCCAGATAGTTAGGACTGCCGATGATCAGACCGTCTGCGTTCCGAATTTCCTCCAGCACAGAAGACAGTCCGTCCTTGCAGATGCATTTGCCCAGATTGTCAGGGAGCTTACATCCGAAGCAGGAGATACAGCCGGTGAACTTCTCCAGCTTGTACAGGTCAATCATCTTCACTTCTGCACCTTCGCCCTCGGCACCTTTTGCGGCCTCACGGACCAAGGTGGCAGTATTCCATGCAGTCCGGGGACTGCAGTTGATGGCAACGATTTTCTTCATAATGGTCCCCTCTTTCTTGCTTTTCTTTTATTCTATCGCACAAAAGAAAGGCTGTAAACAGAAAGTTTGCAGTGCACATTTTGTGCATACCCGCGTTCTTTCGTGGATTCCTTTGGTCTATATACAAATACCCGGCCAGCCGTTTTTCTCGGCTGGCCGGGTTTCATGTAGTTTACAGGAAATTAGGCTTACTCAAGCTCGAAACGTTTCCTCATGGAGATCAACACCACCGCTGCCGCCGCACTGAGCAGTGCCAGCATGGTCCACAGGATGATACTGCTGTCATCACCGGTAGACGGGCTCGTGGGCTTCTCCGCGGGTTTGGTTTCCTCGGGCTCAGTCTCGTCGGGAACGCTTTCTTCGGGCTTGGACTCGTCGGGAATGCTCTCCTCGGGCTCGGACTCGTCGGGAATGCTCTCCTCAGGCTCGGACTCGTCGGGAATACTCTCCTCAGGTTCTGAGGGGACGGGGGGTGCAACTTCAGTCAGCGTGAAGGTTCCCTGGGCCTCGCCATCGGTATAGACGAAGGTGATGGTGTACTCACCGGCAACCAGGGTCTTCAGGTAGGATTCCTTCAGCATGACCACGGTACTGCCTTCCTCCAGGGTGTAGTTGGAAGGATCCACAACACTGCCGTTGATCTTCAGACACCGGAATTTACTCAGAGCGCCGTTAGCCTTAAAGGTAAGATTCTGAACCTGGTCCAATTCTGCGGAAGTCTTGTCTCCCAGGACGATCTTATAATCGGGTTTGAATACGACCTCCACTGTCACGTCGGAGTTGGGGAACAGGAAGGAGAAGGTACCGTTGCCGTTATCAGTCACTTCCAGAACGTTTCCGTTCTCGTCTTTCACGGTAATGCTGTCCACTTTGCAGCCTTCGTCGGGCTCAGCGGTAACAGTAACGGTCTCGCCGGGCTTTGCGTCGGTCTTATCCATGGATGCGGTACCGCTGACGGACACCTCCAGCTCAGCCTTGTAGCCCGCATCGTATACCACTGCGATGCCGGTATCGCCGATGGAACCGGTAATCTTACCGTTCGCAACGGTAAAGGTGTTGCCGGTGATCTGGTCGGTGTAGGTGCCGTCTGCCATGTCGATACCCGTGAGGCTAACCTCAGTTTCTTCATCCTTGGTATTGACCAGGACGATGCCGCCGTTGCCGCGGAGGACGTAGGCGATGTCCCCTGCCTTGCCCAGGGTCTCGGACTGGCCGTCGAAGGCATTGTGGAACCGGTTGACTTCCGCTACCTCGGTGTTATCCCAGCCGGTGACGGAAGCGACACCCAGTGCCTGCTCCATGGACTCGGGGCGGGCGAAGTACAGGCCCATGGCATCGGCACGGGCTGCCACCAGTGCCCAGGTCTTGTGGATATCCAGCTCGGTGACCGCGGCGGAGGACTGCGCCTTGTCATCGGTGGCGAAGGTATCGTGGGACTCGGCCCAGATGACCAGAGTGGATGCGGGAGTGGACTTGTAGTAGCCCTCGCTCATAGTGACATCATCGGATGCCATCATATTACGCAGGTGGTTACCCCAGCCATTGTCGGTGACGGCCATGTACTCGGTATAGGCAGAGATGGCAATCTTGGCATCGTCCAGAACCTCACCGTACATATAAAGGTCCTTACCGTACTTCTCAGAAGCATAGCTTTCCGCGCCGCCGATGACGGTGGGCCAGAAGTCGGAAGCGAAGGAGGCGTCATCCTTGGGAGTCTCAATGGACTTGGCCATGTCGAAGCGGAAGCCATCGACACCGATGTCCACACACTCCTTCAGGAAACCCAGAACGTAGCCCTGGATCTCGTCGTTCGAGGTATTCAGGTCGGGCAGACCAGTCAGGCAATACTGGGTCATGTTATAGCGGTCATCCCAGTTGGAAATATTCGTTTTAATATCGTGCCAGTATTCGTCCTTGCGCAGATACTCGGGGATCTTGTCGGCCAGGTCATTGCCGGTCTTGTTGCCCAGGTGGTTGGCGACCACGTCAACGATGACCTGGATGCCGTAGGCATGGGCAGTCTCGATCATGGATGCCAGCTCGTCCTTGGTACCCAGGGCGTTGCCGTCGTCGGTGGTGATGACGAAGTCAACGGGCTGGTAGTAGACCCACCAGTGGGAACCCACGGAATTGGTAGAGAGATTGGTGGCTTCCTTCATGGCCTGAACGGGGGAGGTCTGGATGGCGGTGTAGCCCAGCTTGGCGATCAGGGGGATCTGCTTTTCGATCTCAGCGAAGGACCAGTTCCAGCAGTGGAGGGTCACGCCGTCCTGAATGCCGGTGGCGTCCTCGACTGCCTTGGCGGTGGTCTCGTAGGAGAGGGTGATGGTATTGTTGTCATTCTTCACCATGGTAATGGTGACTTCCTCGCCGCCGGGAATCAGCAGCTTGTCCCACTGGCTGCTCTGGTACTTGGCGGTATCCTTCAGCGTTGCGGAGGTGACCGCGCCCAGATAACCGTCGGTCATGTAGGTTTCGGAATTGTCGCCGTTGACCACATAGACATAGCTGTCGGCGGAGAAGGTTGCGGTGACCTTACCGTCCACGAACTTGTAGTCGGCGCCAACGAAGTCCGTGCCGTTGATGTAGCCTACCAGGAAGTAATCCTCGGCGCTGCCCAGCTGGGGCGCACGGAAGGTATAAGTACCGACCAGGTACTTGCCATCCTCATTCTTATCGGTGCAGTAGTAGCCGGTGCCGTCCACGCCGGGCTCAATGTCCACGGTCTGCTCGCCGGAACCATCGGAAATGATCAGGCCCTCGATGCCGGTTTCGGAAGCGGGCAGGGTGATGGAATAGATATCCTCACCATACTCGTTCTCCTGAACGAAGGTCATCTGGGTGCCGGGCCATGCGCCCAGGAGCAGGGTTTCGCCGCCGTCGGTCCAGGCGTAGGCGTAGACCGTTTCCCAACCCTTGTTATTGCTGAAGTAGAGGGTCTTCTCGGAGGAAGCGCCCAGAGGTTCCTTGGCATCCTTGCCTTCGTCGGGCTTGGTCAGAACCATGGCGGAGATGCCTGCCACCTTGACAGTGCCGGATGCGGTACCCAGCGCTTCGGTACCGGCCTTCTTGTCATTGACATAGATGGTCCAGTCGCCCTCGGGCAGGGTAACGGTCTTGTCAGAAGCGTTGGCATTGAAGATGACCAGGATGTCCTCGTCGGTGGTATCGGCGGTGCCATTGGCATCCACACGGTACATCAGGAGGTTATCCTCGGTGGTGGTATTGCGGACATTGTCGGCAACCAGCTGGGCGGTGGCATACCGCAGAGCGGGGTTGGCTGCACGGAAGGCGATTAGGCCCTTGTAATAGTCGGAATTGGCCTTGTACTCGGCCTTTTCCAGGTTGGACCACTCGATGTGGTTTACATAATCCGAAGCATTGTAGGAGTTCTCGGCACGCTTGCCGTTTTCATCCAGCTTCTCACGGAGGAATTCCTCACCGGCGTGGATGAAGGGAACGCCCTGGGCGGTCATGTAGTAGGCAGCTGCCAGATTGTTCATCTTGATGATGGTGCCATCCAGGCCGGCGGCCTTGGTGGAGAGAACCAGCTTATCGATGAGGGTATAGTTATCGTGGCAGGAGGCGTACTGGATGACCTGCTGGGGATTGGTGGTCCACCAGGGATTTGCCAGCCAGTCGTTAGCGATGGTGGCGCCGTTGGCGGCACCGGATGCAAAACCCAGGGAACTGCCGTTGGAACCGCCGATGCCGTTACGGATGGAGTCGGAGAAGTAGGCGAAGCCGGGAGTCTTGGAAGCGTTGCCCTGCTTGGCCATTTCGGTGCCGGGTTCCCGGTTGGTGGAATCCATATCCCAGCCCTCACCGTAGAAGATCACATCGGGACGAACCGCGTGAACCTCGGTGACGATCTGGTTAATGGTCTGCACATCAAGCAGACCAACCAGGTCGAAGCGGAAGCCGTCGATATGGTACTCCTCCGTCCAGTACAGCACGGACTCGACAATATACTTGCGGACCATCTCACGCTCGGAGGCGGTATCGTTGCCGCAGCCGGAAGTGTTGGAGTTCACACGGGAGAAGTAGCCGGGAACGATGTTATTGAAGCAGAACTTGTCGGCATCGTAAACATGGTTGTACACCACGTCCATAACCACGCTGATGTCATGGTCATGGAGAGACTTGACCATCTGCTTGAACTCATTGACGCGAACCTCGCCTCTGTAGGGGTCGGTGGAGTAGGAGCCCTCGGGAACATTGTAGTTCACGGGATCATAGCCCCAGTTGAAGGTATTGCACTTGGTCTCATCCACGGAGCCGTAGTCATAGACGGGCAGCAGGTGCAGATGGGTGATACCCAGAGACTCCAGGTAGTCCACACCGGACTGAATCGCGCCGGCGCCGTTGACGGTGGTTCCCTCCTCGGTGAAGGCCAGGTACTTGCCACGGTTGGCCACGGTGATACCGGAGCTATCGTCGATGGAGAAGTCACGGACATGGAGCTCGTAGATCACCGCGTCGGTCTGGGAAGTGACGGGGTTGGGGTTGCGATCAATTGCCCAGCCCTCAGGATCGGTGGAATCCAGGTCGATGACCATGCCGCGCTGACCGTTGACACCGGTGGCACGGGCATAGGGATCCACGGCCTCCACGGTCTCGCCGTCAACCTTGACGGAGTAGGTGTAGTAGACGTTCTTCAGGTCGCCCTGGATCGTGACGGTCCAAACGCCCTTGTCGCCCTTGGTCATTTCAAACGCGCCCAGATCGGCTGCGCCATCCTCGCTGTCGCTGCCGGTGGAATAGAGCTTTACCGCGACGGACTCAGCGGTGGGAGCCCAGACCTTGAAAATGGTGCTGTCGCTTCTGTAGGCGGAGCCCAGGTCGCCTTCATAAGCAAACTCGTCGGCGAACTTATCGGAGGCATAGACGGAGTCGATACCGATATCATAGTTGTAGCCGTCGTAGGTGATCTGATACTTGTACAGGTTCACCAGATCCAGAGATTTGCTCAGGGTCAGGGTATAGACCTTATTCTTGTCGGAAACGGAAGTGATAGCAATATCATCGGTGCTGTCTTCCCGGTTGGTGATGCCCAGATCCTTGGAATCGGTCAGGGCCTCCAGGGTGGTGACGGCGACCTTGCCGGTGGCATAGTCATACTGGACATCCACTACCTTGTTGGCCGCCACGATGTCGGTGCCGGTGACAACACTGTAGGAAGAATTGCCCTTGTTGCCGTTCTGGCCGTCGGAGGTGATGTAGACATTGACGGTACCGGAAACAATGTTATCCAGAGAAACGGTGACCTGGCCTTCCTCCTGGAGCCAGTCCTTGGCTTCGGTGCTGAGGCGGTTCTTCAGGTAGACGGTGCGGGTGGTACGGCCGGGAAGATTCAGGGTAAAGACCATCTTGCCGTCCTTCTCGGTATAGTCATAGCGGCCGCCCTTTTCCACATCGCCCCAGACGTGGGCATTCCACACGCCGTCCACGCCTTCGCCGTCGGCGTCCTTCTTGACATAGATGCCGTCGGCACGCTCATAGTAAACGTTCAGGGTGATCTCGTTCTTATCCTCGGCGTTGGGATCGGTGATGGTGAAGACGGAGTTGCCCTCGGCATTGGTCTTGCTGTTGGCAGGGTCAGTGATCCAGGTCTCGCCGTTGATGACAAACTTGTACTCGTAGACCGCGGGAGCCAGATTCTCCACGGTGAGGGTCCAGATGCCCTTGTCATTCTTGGTCATGGCGATGCCCTTGTCCCAGCTTGCGCCGGTGACGGTACCCCGGAGTTCCACAGTGTTGGCGGTGCCGGCATACTGGAAGGTGACGGTGGTGCCGGTGATCTGGGGGCTGACCACCAGGGTGACATCGTCGAAGGGCTGAGCGGAGGCTTCCGCGTTGAACTTGCCGTCGGTCTGTTCGGTCAGACGCACATAGACCTCGGCTGTGTTGCCCTCACCGAAGAGCGCTTCGTCCACGGTCAGATCCACGGTCTGAACGGAACCGTTGTTGAAGATGTAGTTCAGTGCCTTCTGGGTGGATTCTACGGTATAGGTGAGGTAGCCGTTTTCATCCTTGTCGGTGATGGTGGTGCCGGGCCAGGAACCGGTGGAAGCGCCGTTCCACAGATACAGGTTGACCGGACTCCAGCCCTTTTCATTGGCGAAGTGGAAGTTGACGGTGTAGCCGGTCTCGTCGTCGGGCTCCTCGGTCTTCGCTTCTTCATAGCTCAGAGTCAGGGTGCCATCGGCATTCTCCACCAGGGTGAAGGTCAGCTCCACATTGCCGGGTACCAGCATCTTCTCGCTGTTGCCCTTGGCGAAGGTGCCGGTGGTCTCGGTGCCGATATAGCTCTTGGCCATGTACCAGTCACCGGCGGCGTCCTTGACCGCCACATAGCTGTCGGCGGTGAAGGTGACGGTGAGCTTACCGTTTTCAAACTTGTAGTCATTGCCAGAGTAGTCGGCATTGTTCAGGTAGCCCACCAAGTAGTATTCCTTTGTGGCGGGTTCTTCTGCTTCGGCCTTCTCATAGCTCAGGGTCAGGGAGCCGTCGGCGTTCTCCGCCAGGGTGAAGGTCAGCTCCGCATTGCCGGGTACCAGCATCTTCTCGCTGTTGCCCTTGGCGAAGGTGCCGGTGGTCCCGGTGCCGATATAGCTCTCGGCCATGTACCAGTCGCCGCTCGCGTCCTTGACTGCCACGTAGCTGTCGGCGGTGAAGGTAACGGTGAGCTTGCCGTCCACGAACTTGTAGTTTTCGCCGTTATAGTCGGCGTTGTTCAGGTAGCCCACCAGGTAGTATTCCTGTGCGGGCTCCACGGGGATGGCAACGCCCACGGCAGTGATGGTCACATCACCGGTGATGTCGGTAATGGAGAGGGCACCGGTTTCCTTGTTATAGTCAGCGGTACCGCCGGTGACGATGACGGTCTCGGGCAGCGTATAGCCCTCGGCAGCGGTCAGGGTTGCAGTGTAAGTTTCGCCCTCGGTGACGGAGGATTCGCCGTCGGAGGTCACGTTGGTGCCGTTGAAGGTGACGGTGTAGGTGGCCTTGGGGTAGGCAACGGACAGCGTACTGGTATCCACATTGTAGGTGAACACATAGGTGCCAGCCTCACCGGTGGTCAGGGTACAGTTGTTGGCTACGGAGCTTTTGAAGACAAGGCCTTCGACAGAGCCGGTGATGGCAGTGTCGCAGCTGGTCCAGGCGCCTTCTCTGACGATCTTGAATTCATAGGTAGTGTTGGCAGCCAGCTCCAGGGAGACGGCAGCCAGCTTGGAGCCTGCCGCCTACAGCCGGAAGTCATTGGCCACGGTGCTCCACTCGTTAAACTGGCCCACCAGGTAGACGTCCGTTTCCAGAGGATCCAAAACGGGTACGTCGGACAAGGATGCATACCAGGCAGCGTTCTTGACGTCATAATACCGGCCAGCGTTCAGGGTCAGGTCAGCGGTCTGGGAACCGTTGCCCTTATTGTTGAAAATAACATTGGCGTAGGCGGTGTCGAAGGTGACGGAATACACATCGAAACCGTTGACCTGTTCGCCGATCTTGGTCATTTCAGTGCCGGGCCAGGTCAGGCCAGGGCCGCCATCGGTCCAGGCATAGGCACTGACCGTGTCCCACTTGCCGGAGTTGATGCAGTAGACGGTAACGCCCTTGGGCAGTTCCACACCCTCGGCGGTGATGGCGAGATCACCGGTAACGGCGGAAGCGTGGATGGTAAGCACGCCGCCGGAATATGTGTAGCCGGTGATAGCGGTGCCGCCCACAGTGACCTCGATGGTTTCGGGCAGGGTGTAGCCCTCGGCGGCGGTCAGGGTTGCGGTGTAGCTTTCACCGTGGTTAACGGAGGCCGCGCCGTTGGAAGTTACATTAGTGCCGTTGAAAGTCACCTGATAGCTGGGAAGGGTGACCTCGGAAGTGACAGCGCCGGTGGCAGGGTCAAAGAGGACCTTCACGGAGCTTCCCGCCACCGCGACGGTAACGGACGCATTACCGCCGTTGTAGCTCTGACCCCAGTTGGCATCCCAGGAGCCATTGGTGACCTTAAATTCATAAGTACCCTTGGCAATGCCGGTGAAGGTCTTTTCGTACTTGCCATCACCATTGAGGGTCATGGCATTTGGGGAATCCGCGGGAGTCCAATCGGAGCCGCACAGGCCGGAAGCGCCCGCGACGGTCAGCATCATCTTGCTCCAGCCGCTGGTGGCGCCGTCCCAGGAACCGTTGGGAACGGCAAAGAGGTTCTTTCCATCGGTAGGGATGGTCAGGTCGCCGGTCTGGTTCCACTTGTCGCTCCAACTCAGGTCGGAAGTTCCCGGGTTCATGCGGCAGAAGATAACCTTCGTAAAGCCGCTGGGAACGGAAACCTGGTAGATTCCAGAGTCCTTTAATTCGGTCATGGCAACCCACTTCTCGCCATTGCCGAAGAAGTAGGCTGCAAAGCGTGGATTGTCCTGTGTCCAATTGGAATTGGGTTTCAGATACAGTATCGTGTTATCTGCTGCCCGGGCAGGCATGGGAGCCAGAGTCAAGAGCATGGCAAACACCATGACCAGGCTCAGCACTTTTCTTAATGTTACGTGCCAATTTTTCATAGCCGAGTTTCCTCCTCGTACTTCTCAAAATATTCCATACTTATTATAATGTGGAAACTCTTGGAGTGCAATTCGTTTGTTTTTACAAAATAAACGTTTCCAAGTTGTGAAAAATCCCGGATATTCCATTTTCCCAGAATGTTCCGAAAAATCAAATTACTGAATCGCAAAGCAAAAAGTCAAACATGAAAGACTTGGCCTTTCACGTTTGACTTTTCTCAACACATATCGATTTCGCCCACAAAGCAGCCGGTGGACAGGTGGTCTCGTAAACAGACAAATGTTATTTGGCGGAAATTATTTGTCAGAATCATTGTGAATTCGACGCACCGCTTTTATCTCATTGTTCAGATTCTTACGTCGATAAACCAGCACTCTAATTGCCCTTGCTATATACAGCACGGGATACAGTAACTTATATCTTGCCAATTTGGGAAAATCGTTGTACAGACCTTCTTCCCAGGTCAGCCGTCGCCAGAAATACTTCAGTTTGAGCATGGCTGATACCTGTTTCCCTTGTGTAAGCTCTTCCATTTTTTACCTACACGGATATCAACAGTTCCGTATGTCCCGGCACCTAAGCTAAAACTCAGCAGTTCCTGTTCGCCAGGTTTCAGAATCTTCTCAATCTCCTGCTGGGGAGTGCAATCGCTGCTAAATACTTTGCCTGCCAGGGACTTTACAGTTGCTTCATACGCAGCGATTCCCAGTTTTTCAAGCTCTCCGTTGATATATTTCCAGTCCAAAGACTTCTTTTTATCCAGGTATACCTGAACATCCATAATATGCCGAATACCATTACCCGACACGTTATGATGCAAATATTTGAAAAAGCAAGCCTATTTTCCCATTCCTGTAAAATTATACGAAGGCCCTCCGGAGAATAACTCCGGAGGGCTGCTTTGATCGGACTGATAGTTTTTCAGGCGTCCGCTGAATTTATGCTTCCTCAGCAAACTGGTCCTTGCCCACCATGCACAGGGGGCACTCGAAATCTTCGGGAACATCCTCCCAGCGGGTACCGGGGGCAATGCCGCCCTCGGGATAGCCCAATTCCTCGTCGTACTCCCAGCCACATACTTCACAGATGTATTTCATAATTTGCTTTCTCCTTTTTTAGTTCAGTTCGGTCTTCCACAGGCCATGCAGGTTGCAGTAGGCATAGACTGCGCGGGGCTTCTCTTCACCCACCAGGAATTTCACGTTGGGGGCATCGCCGGGATTCAGCCACTTCCGGTAGCTGCCCTTGTCGGTAACCAGCTGGACCCACTCGATCCAGTGGACCTCCTGCATGGGGTGGTCCACCGTGCCCACGTTGACCTCCACGAAGCCCTCACCCGTCTTCACAGCGGGAATATGCTTCTCGCCGCTGGCCTCCACCGTATTGGGAACCAGCTCCTCCATCTTTTCTCCGCAGCAGAACAGGGGGATATCCGTATCGTACACCATCTCGGCGATATTGCGGCAGTGAGCGCAGATGTAAAACTTGGTTTTCTTCATTATGATTTCCTCCATTTCGAAGTGGTTTTGTTTTTCTTTATGGCCCTATTTTAACAGGGAAACCGAGGGTTTTCTGTGACTTTCTCACGCAAGGATATTTTTTCTCTCTCCAACTTAAAAATCTCTGTCTACGCAGCGCAGGTTGCGGCTGATGTCGTAACGTGTTATGCTTATTTCCGAAAGGAAGTGGCAATTATGAACTCTTATGTGACAGGAAATGCCATCAAACAGCTCCGGGAGGTTCGGAAACTGACCCAGGCCCAGCTGGCGGATAAAATCGGCGTCAGCAGCAAGACCGTGTCCAAATGGGAGACCGGAAAGGGTCTGCCGGACATTTCCCTGCTGCAGCCCCTGGCCCAAGCCCTGGGCATCTCCGTCATCGAGCTGATGAACGGGGAGCAGATCTCCAACCGCAACGTCTCCGCCAATCTGCTGCGGAGCAAATTCTATGTCTGCCCCATCTGCGGCAACGCCGTCCACAGTCTGGGAAACACGCTGGTCAGCTGCTGCGGCATTACCCTGCCGCCGCTGGAAGCGGAGGATGTCGACGATAACCATGGAATCACCATCGAACAGGTGGAGGATGAGCATTTCCTTACCATCCGCCACCCTATGACCAAGGAGCACTTCATCTCCTTTGCGGCCTTCGTCACCTCCGACCGGGTGCAGCTGGTGAAATTCTATCCCGAGGGCAACGCAGAGACCCGGCTGCAGCTGCGGGGCATGGGGTACCTGTACTACTACTGCAACCGCCACGGGCTGTATAAGAAAAAGGTATAAAATCAGGAGAGGCAAAAGCCTCTCCTGATTTGATTCACTTCTCACAAATCGGCAAACGGAACAGGCGGATGGCATTCTCCGCCGTCACCCGCTCCACTTCCTCCGCGGGAATCCCCTTTAATTCCGCGATTTTTTCCACCACTGCCGGCAGGATCCCGGAAGTATTGCGGGTTTTGCGCAAAAGCTTCGGTTTGATCACATCCTTGCAGTAGGGCAGGATGAAGGGCGCATCCGTCTCCACCAGGATCCGCTCCAGCGGGATATGGGGCAGGGACTCCCAAAGGGACTGGGCCCGCTCCTGAAGCTGCAGTACCGAACCGCCGATGCCGATATGGTAGCCCAGGTCCAAATATTGCTGCGCCAGCTCTTTGGAGCCATAGAAGCAGTGGATCACACCGCCCAGTTTCCGGGCCGGATGCCACCGCAGGATCCGCAGGGCATCCTCATGGGCATCCCGGACATGGAGGATCACGGGCTTTTTCAGCTTCCAGGCCAGATCCAGCTGGTATAAAAACCAGAGGTGCTGCTTGAAACGGTGCTGCTGTGGGCGTTCGTAGTGATAGTCCAGGCCCGTCTCTCCGATGGCAACCACTTCACGCAGCACCGCCAACGGCTCCAGCTTCCCTCTGTCCGCCCATTTTTCCGAGATACACCGGGTGGGGTGTACACCGATGGCGGGAAAGATCCTGTCCGGATAATTTCTGTGCAGTTCCAGCACATCCCGGCAGGACTGCAGGCTGATGCCCGGTTCCACGGAATATGGAATGTTCCCCGCTTTCAGATGTGTCATCAGCTGATCCAAATCCCCCTCCGCCAGGGTATACCCTGTCTCGTCCCGGGTCAGATAACGGAAGCAATTGCGGAAGCTGGGATGGCTGTAGTGGGCATGGGAATCGATGATCATAGCTTCACCCCCTAAGAAAAAAACAGGCAGTCCCTATAGGCCGCCCAACACAATCAGTATACCACATCCGGCCTATCCCTGTCCATCCGCATTTTGTCTGAGTTTTCCCATATTTTCTTATGGAACATCCCATCTTGCAAAAGGAAAACTGCCGTTGTAATATGAAGGTACAAAAAAGGAGTGAGTCCAATGTACTAAGTAAACTCCCCTTCAAAACTGTAGAAAGCAGAGGTTAAGCAAATGACAGAACCCAACATTGTACTGAGATAACCCTCGATGCATCAGAAACGCAGCTGATACATCGAGGGTTATTTCTTTGCCCTGTTGGACCCGCCACTGTGCAAACCTCCGTACAATCGGCAATGCGCAAATTGGTAGAAACGGCCTGTTGATACCTCCATCAGCCGTTATTTGCCGGGAGCGCCGTGGTACCTTTCAACACATAAGGATTTTATTGACCGTCGGAAAAATTTTTGCTACACTGAAAGCAGAGACAAAAACACAGGAGGTACTTTTATGGAACGAGTCTGTCAATTTCTGAAGGATGCCGGCGTCTACTACCTGGCCACCGTGGAGGGAGATCAGCCCCGGGTACGCCCCTTCGGTACCGCCCACATCTTTGAGGGTAAGCTGTACATCCAGACCGGCAAGGTCAAGCCCTGCTCCAAACAGCTGGCAGCCAATCCCAAGGCTGAAATCTGCGCCTTCCACAATGGGACCTGGGTCCGCATTGCCGGTGAGCTCATCGAAGATGACCGGCCGGAGGCCAGAAAATCCATGCTGGATGCCTACCCCAACCTGCGGCGGATGTATGACGAACATGACGGCAATACCCAGGTGCTCTATTTTAAGCATGCCGTTGCTACCTTCTCCTCCTTCACTTCCGCACCGGAAACCGTGGAATTCTGATACAGGCGAAGCAATCATGACAAATGAGTGAAAGCGAGGTGCCTGTCTGTGAAAATCGTTCTGGATGACCGAAGAATGCTCCCCGAAAACAGTCCTTACAATCTGGTCCGTGATTACAGCGAGTGTGTGGAAATGCTCCGGCTTTTCCGAAAAATCAGTTTTATCAGTCTGGACTATAACCTGGGCACTGTCAAGACCGGCTATGATGTGCTGGTATATATGAAAGAACACAATATTGAAGTTCAGCACATCAACATCCACTCCAACCATATCATCGGCGTTCCGAAAATGCAGGAATACGTATGGGAGAACTTTCCCGGTGTCACGCTGACCTTCAATCCACTGTGACTGCCTAACAGGAAAATGCGCATCCTCCCCGGAAATTCAGGACCGGCCCAAGGGGCCGGTCCTCTTTTTTGCGCATCCGGATTTACAGCTGCGGCATCATACTGGTAAAAACAGACAGAAAAAAGAAGTTCTCCCCCGGCTTTTTATGCCATTTTCCATTTTCACGTTTTTCCTTGTCTTTTTCACGTTTCCCCTATTGCATAATCTAAACAAAACTGGTAGAATGTGGTTAATCGTAACAGAGCACTTTTTGGTAATGATGTATATAATATCGATTATATCGTACTAAAATTTGCTTTTTCGATCAACCGGGAGGCTGTGAACTCCCAAGCTGCCCCGGTTACTGAGGCACACTTTCTATCTATGCGCAATACATATATGATAGAAAGGGTGCCCCATCACAAGCGCCATCGCAGCCACAGGCGGCACCGTCTGCGACGGCATCCGGCTACCAGGATACGAACGCCGCTAACGGTGGGATCATCAAGCCCATCGTTGGTGAATAAAATCCTGTAGGCCAAATCTTTTTTGGGATCGTCAGCTATCGCTGACAGAGAGGAGAAATTATTATGAAGAAACTGTTTTCCAGCCTGCCCGCCAAGCTGCTGATCGGTATCGTTGTCGGTATCGTCATCGGCCTGGTAGCCCCTGAGTCCGTCATGAAGGTTCTGGTTCCCATCAAGAACATCATGGGCCAGGTCATCAACTTCATCGTTCCCCTGATCGTCATCGGCTTCATTGCCCCCTCCATCACCAAGCTGGGCAGCAATGCATCCAAGCTGCTGGGTGTCGCGCTGATCATTGCCTATGTATCTTCCGTTCTGGCCGCTCTGATGTCCATGGGTGCAGGCTACGTTCTGATCCCCGTTCTGAACACCGCTTCCGAGGCTCCCGCGCTGCGCGAAGTTCCCGCTGACATCTTCGCCCTGTCCATCCCCCAGATCATGCCTGTTATGTCCGCTCTGGTCTTCTCCGTGACCATCGGTCTGGCTGCTGTCTGGACCAAGGCTAAGACCATCACCGCCATTCTGGATGAGTTCCAGAAGATCGTCCTGGAGCTGGTCTCCAAGATCGTCATCCCTATCCTGCCCTTCTTCATTGCCGGCACCTTCGCTATTCTGGCATACGACGGCACCATCACCGTGCATCTGCCCATCTTCCTGAAGGCCATCGTGGTTGTTCTGGTGGGCCACTTCATCTGGATGGCAGTTCTGTACGCCGTCGCAGGCGCATACTCCAAGAAGAATCCCATCGAGGTTGTCAAGCACTACGGCCCCGCATACATCACCGCTGTGGGCACCATGTCTTCCGCTGCAACTCTGTCCGTGGCTCTGACCTGCGCCAACAAGTCCAGCGTCCTGCGTAAGGACATGGTGGAATTCGGCATCCCCCTGTTTGCCAACATCCACCTCTGCGGCTCCGTTCTGACCGAGACCTTCTTCGTCATGATCGTCCACCTGCTTCTGAAGGGCGAGCTGCCCAGCGTCGGCACTATGATTCTGTTCTGCTCCCTGCTGGCTGTCTTCGCCATCGGCGCTCCCGGTGTCCCCGGCGGCACTGTCATGGCTTCCCTGGGTATCGTTACCTCCATTCTGTTCCCCGAGAGTGCTGAGCTGGCTGCCAACGCCACCGGCCTGCTGCTGGCTATCTTCGCTATTCAGGACTCCTTCGGCACCGCCTGCAACGTCACCGGCGACGGCGCTCTGACCCTGATTCTGACCGGCTACTGCGAGAAGCACAACCTGGCTGAGCAGACCAACATCAGTGTGGATCTGTAAGAAAACGCAGCTGCACGCATCCAGATTCCTTTGATCGCAACCGATCCCCCGCGGCGAAAGCCGCGGGGGATTTTTCTTATCCGTCCAGGCCTTTCCGAAAGTACCATGGCGGTTTTTTCAGTTTCCTGTGGAAATTTTGAAAGGAATGTGCTATAGTATTGTAACGAATTATGCCACCTGGCAAATGGAGCGCGGTACTATGAAGCATGAGTTACAAAAAGCAGGCATCTGGAAACGGATCGCCGCCTGGCTGTTTGATTTTATTCTTTGGGGAATTCTGGCAGTGGCCATGGGAACCGCCCTGTCCTGGCTGCTGGGCTATGACAGCCGCAGCACCGACCTGGACCGGATCTACGCCCTATATGAACACGAATACGGTGTGGTTTTTGACATCACCCAGACGGAATACCTGGCGCTGAGCGAGGAAGCCAGGTTGAACTATGATATGGCTTACGCCGCGCTGGCAGCGGACCCGGAGGCAGCCCAGGCCTACACCTGGCTGATGAATCTGACCCTGCTGATCACCACCGGCGGTATCCTCATTGCCACACTGATCTGGGATTTTCTGATACCTCTGCTCTTCGGCAACGGCCAGACCCTGGGAAAAAAGATCTTCGGCCTGTGTCTGGTCCGCACCGACGGCGTGAAAATGAACACCATGCAGCTGTTCACCCGGACCATCCTGGGTAAGTTCACCCTGGAGACCATGATCCCGGTATATGTACTTCTGATGCTCTTCTGGGGTACTGTCGGGCTGAACGGCACGCTGATCCTGCTGGCGCTCATGTGCGTCCAGACCGGCTGTGTATGCTTCACCCGCACACGCAGCGCCATCCACGACCTGCTGGCGGGAACCGCAGTGGTGGACATGAGCAGCCAGACCATTTTCGCCTCCTCCGAGGAGCTCATCGAATACCAGAAGCGCATCGCCGCGGAGCGCGCTGCCAGGCAGATTTACTAAGTAAACCCTTGTGGAGCGGAGGATTTCTCCGTCCCCGCAATCAAAATCAACATACACAGGAAGGGAATTTGTATGAAAGTTGTTCTGCAAAATCTGACCAAAATCTTCCCCAGCCGGGACAAAAAGGCCGGCAAGGAAGTGGTCGCTGTCAACGATTTCACCTTTGAGATCCCCGACGGCAAGCTCATCGGCCTCCTGGGCCCCTCCGGCTGTGGCAAAAGCACCACGCTGTACATGATCTCCGGTCTGCAGAAGCCCACCTCCGGCAAGATCTTCTTCGGTGATGACGATGTCACCGAGCTTTCCACCGAAAACCGGGGCATCGGCCTGGTGTTCCAGAACTACGCCCTGTATCCCCACATGACCGTGAAGCAGAACATCCTCTTCCCCCTGCAGAATCTGAAGGGCGAAGAGAAGATGACAAAGCAGCAGATGGACGAGCGGGCCCACTGGGCAGCCAGCCTGGTGCAGATCGATGATCTGATGGACCGCAAGCCCAGCGAGATGTCCGGCGGTCAGCAGCAGCGTGTTGCCATCGCCCGGGCTCTGGTCAAGATGCCCCGGGTCCTGCTGCTGGACGAGCCTCTGTCCAACCTGGACGCCCGTCTGAGACTGCAGACCCGTGAGGAGATCCGCCGCATTCAGCGGGAGACCGGCATCACCACCATTTTCGTCACCCACGACCAGGAGGAGGCCATGTCCATCTCCGATATGATCGTGGTCATGAAACTGGGCGTGGTCCAGCAGATCGGCAAGCCCCAGGAGGTCTACGACAACCCCGTGAACCTGTTCGTTGCCAAGTTCCTGGGCACACCTCCCATCAATGTGCTGGAAGGTAAGGTCCAGGGCGGTAAGCTCTTCATCGGCCAGGACGCAGTGCTGGATGTGGCCGGTGTGGATGACCGGGAGGTCTTCGTGGGCATCCGTCCCGAGGGCTTCGAGCTGGATGAAAACGGCGCTTTCCACTGCAAGCTCAGCAACGTGGAGGTCATGGGCCGTGATGTGAGCATCGTCTCCACCAACCCCGCCTCCTGTAACCCCGTGATCCGCTCCATCATCAATGCCGACAACAAGATGGACATCACCGCTGATGCCGTCCGCTACACCCTCAAGCCCCATAAGGTATTCCTGTTCGACAAGGCTACCGAGGAGCGCATCCCCTATGAGGTGAAGTAATATGGTCGATAGCAAACAGCAATGGAAAGCCTGGCTGTACCTGGCGCCGGCCATCGCGCTGCTGCTGGTATTCACAGTCTGGCCTATCTTCAACACCGTCCGCATGGCCTTCCTGGAGAACTACTCCGGTCTGAAAGCCGCCGCGGGTATGCAGTTTGAGTTTGGTGTGGGCAACTTCGTCAAGGTCGTTCAGTACAAGCGCTTCGTCCAGTGCTTAAAGAATACCTGCCTGCTGTGCGTGCTCACGGTACCCCTGTCCACCATTCTGGCCCTGCTCATCGCGGTGGCCCTCAATTCCGTAAAATTCCTGCAGAAGGGTCTGCAGACCATCTTCTTCCTGCCCTATGTGACCAACTCCATCGCCATCGGCATGGTCTTCGCTGCCATGTTCAACATCGTCGGCGCCTTCTACGGCACCGAGAATGAGCTGATCGTCACCGCGGGCATCATCAACAACGTCATCGAGTTTTTCGGCGGAAAACCGGTGAACTGGATCAACTACGGCTCCACCTATGAGGCCAATATGTTCGTCATGGTGGTCTACATTGTTTGGAATGCCCTGCCCTTCAAGATCCTGGTTCTCTTAGGCGGCCTCCAGTCCATCAACAAGCAGTACTCCGACGCCGCCAAGGTGGACGGCACCCCCCGCCGCCGGGTCTTCACCCACATCACCGTGCCGCTGCTCTCTCCCATGCTGGCCTATGTGGTCATCACCGGCTTCATCGGCGGCTTCAAGGAGTACACCTCCATCGTGGGTATCTTCGGCGAAAAGATGGGTCCCCCGGATGATGCGGGCCGCTTGAACACCATGGTCGGCTTCATCTACGACGCACTGGAAACCAACAGCCAGGGCCGCGCCTCCGCCGCCGCTCTGATCCTCTTCGGCATCATTCTTGTGGTCACCCTGATCAACAATCAGGTCAGCAAGAAGCGTGTCCACTACTAAGGAGGTGGCGAATATGTCTGAAATGAATACCATGCGGGAACGCAACATTCAGCAGTTGTCCGTCACCCAGAAGATTGTGAAATTCGGCGTTAAGTTTTTCACCTACGCCTTTCTGATCGTCATGGCCGTGATTGTCCTGTTCCCCTTCTACTGGATGATCATCTCCTCTCTGAAGACGCTGGACGAGTACCGCTTAAACGTGCCCACCTTCTGGCCCCAGAAGATCATGCTCAGCAACTACATGGAGGCTTTCACCACCGCTTCTCTGGGCCGTCTGTTCTACAACACCATGATCGTGGGTGTGGTTTCCACCCTCTTAAGCCTTGTGATCACCGTCCTCTCCGCCTTCGCCTTTGCCCGTCTGGAGTTCAAGGGCCGGGACGCCATGTTCGGCGCTCTGCTTGCCACCATGATGATCCCCGGCGAGCTGTTCACCATCACCAACTACTCCACCGTCACCCAATTGGGTTGGATGAACACCTACACCGTTCTGATCGTACCCTTCCTGGTGAGCGTATTCTACATCTACCTGCTGCGCCAGAACTTTATGCAGATCCCCAATGAGCTGTACCTGGCCGCCAAGGTGGACGGAACTTCCGACCTGAAATACCTGTGGAAGGTCATGGTCCCCCTGAGCCTTCCCACCCTCATCTCCATCACCATTCTGAAGATGATGGGCGCATGGAACTCCTACATCTGGCCCCGGCTGGTTGCCAACGACGAAGCGCACCGCATGATCACCAACGGTCTGCGCAACGCCTTCACCGAGACCACCGGCGATGTCAACTACCCCGTCCAGATGGCAGCCGTTGCCATCGTCTCCGCTCCGCTGTTCCTGGTGTTCATTTTCCTGCGCAAGTACATCATGGCCGGCGTCAGCCGCAGCGGTATCAAGGGTTAATAGACGGCACTCCCGTCTGTAACATAAAAAACACACATCAAGAAAGGAAAAGAAACACTATGAGAAGAAGCATTGCATTTCTGCTGGCTCTGGTCATGCTGCTGGGCCTGCTGACTGCCTGCGGCTCCGAGCAGAAGCCTGCTGAAACCAACGCCCCCCAGTCCGGCGAGACCAACGAGTCCGTCCAGGCTCCCGTGGGCAACTTCCAGGTTCCCGAGGGCGGCTACGACGGCAGCGCTGTGGAGATCGTGTTCTACAACACCATGGGTGCCAACCTGGCAGCCGTGCTGGAGACCTACATCGCCGAGTTCAACAAGCTCTACCCCAACATCACCGTCATCTCCACCAACGTGGGCAACTATGATGACTGCCGCGACCAGATCTCCACCGAGATCACCGTTGGCAACCAGCCCAACATCGCCTACTGCTACCCCGACCACGTTGCCCTGTACAACCTGGCCAAGGCTGTCACCACCCTGGACAACCTGATCGCTTCCACTGAGACTGTCACCCACGCCGACGGCACCACCGAGGTTCTGGGCCTGACCGCTGAGCAGGTTGCCGACTTCATCCCCGGCTACTACAACGAGGGCAAGCAGTTCGGCGACGGTCTGATGTACACCATGCCCCTGAGCAAGTCCACTGAGGTCCTGTACTACAACAAGACCTTCTTCGATGCCAACGGTCTGACCGTTCCCACCACCTGGGACGAGATGAAGGATGTCTGCGCCAAGATCAAGGCCATCGACCCCAACTCCATCCCCCTGGGCTACGACTCCGAGGCCAACTGGTTCATCACCATGACCGAGCAGCTGGGCACCCCCTACACCAGCGCTGAGGGCGACCACTTCCTGTTCGACAATGCCGAGAACCACGCTTTCATCAAGATGTTCAACGAGTGGTACCAGGCAGGCTACCTGACCACCCAGACCCTGTACGGTGCCTACACTTCCGGCCTGTTCACCTCCAACACCGAGGTCAAGAGCTACATGTCCATCGGCTCCTCCGCCGGCGCCACCTATCAGCGTCCCGCTGCCAATGCTGACGGCTCCTACCCCTTCGAGGTGGGCATCGCCACCATTCCCCAGGCCAATGCAGAGAATCCCAAGGTCATCTCCCAGGGTCCCAGCCTGTGCATCTTCCAGAAGGCCAACCCCCAGGAGGTCATTGCTTCCTGGCTGTTTGTCAAGTTCCTGACCACCAACATTGACTTCCAGGCTGAGTTCGGTATGGCTTCCGGCTACGTTCCCGTGCTGAAGTCCGTTGCTGAGAACCCCGTCTACGCCGAGTTCATCAACAGCGCCGACGGCGGCAACTTCGTTTCTGCCCTGTCTGCCAAGGTCTGTCTGGCTCAGGCTGATGCCTACTACACCTCCCCCGCTTTCAATGGCTCCTCCGAAGCCCGTGACCAGGTGGGCGCTCTGCTGACCAAGTGCCTGGCCCTGACCGGTGAAAACCTCGACGAGCAGATCGCCGATGCCTTCGCCTTTGCCGTTGAGGAGTGCGAGTACAACAGCTAATGAAAGCTGTTTATAAGTTTTTACCCCTTGTTTTATGCTGCCTTCTTCTCGTTGCCTGTGGGAGCGAACCCGCTCCCACGGCTCCCGGGACTACGGCAGCCGCAACCGAACCTGTTTGGGAGGTCCTGGACTGGGCCGATGACATCGAACCCTCCTCCGATACCCGGAAACAGGAGGTCACCGTCAAGTCCTTCATTGACGGCGACACCACCCACTTTGAAGTCCCCGAACACATCATGCCCGGCGGCGTGTTCAAGGCCCGGTATATCGCCGTGAACACCCCCGAGTCCACCGGCAAGATCGAGGAATATGGCAAGGCCGCCTCCAGGTTTACCCGGGAACGACTGGAAAATGCTGTTTCCATTCTCCTCGAATCCGAGGACGGCGCCTGGAATGCCGATTCCACCGGCGAGAGACATGTTGTCTGGGTCTGGTACAAGACCGCGGAAAGCGAGCCCTGGCGGAATCTGAATGTGGAGCTGCTGCAGGAGGGTCTGGCCTATGCCAATTCCTCCGCGGGTAACCGCTACGGCGACACCTGCATGGGTGCCATCCAGCAGGCCAAGGCCCAAAAGAAGGGCATTTACTCCGGCGAAAAAGACCCCGACTTCTACTACGGCGAAGCCGTGGAGCTGACGCTGAAGGAGCTGCGCTGCAATATCGAAAGCTACAATGGTATGAAAGTGGCTTTCCAGGGCGTTGTCACTGCCAATTCCGGCACCCAGGGCGTGTATGTGGAGGATTACGATTCCGAAACGGGCATGTATTACGGCATGTACATCTACTACGGCCACAGCCTCAACGGAGCCGGTCTGGACGCACTGACTGTGGGCAACCTGACCCGGATCGTGGGTACTGTCCAGTTCTACGAAGCGGGCGGCACCTGGCAGGTATCGGACCTTTCCTACCGGCTGATGGATCCCCAGGATCCCAACAATGTTCAGAAGCTGGAAAGCGGGCGCACCCCTGCTTATACCCCCATCGACCTGGAAACCTTCGCTTCCGAAGTGACCCTCCCCAATGGGGGAGCGGAACTGACCGCCTCCTGGGCGCAGCTCTCCCTGGGCACCTCCGTGGAAATGGAGAATCTGCAGGTGGTGAACGCCTACACCACCGATAATCCCGACTCCTCCGCCTATGGCGCCATTACGCTGATTTGTCAGGCAGAGGGCGGCAATATCACCCTCCGCACCGTCCCCATGCGGGACGAAAATGGCGCGCTGATCACCCAGGACGCCTATCTGGGCGAAACCTTAGATGTGAAGGGCATCGTCGATTATTTCGACGGTGACTATCAGATCAAGGTATTCACCCCCGACAATATCACTATCAAATAACAAAGGAGCTTATCATGAAGAAACTGACTGCATGGGCACTGCTGCTGGCAATGTGCGTTGCCATCTTCGCAGGCTGCTCCAACGAAAAGCCCGCTGAGACCACCGCTCCCGCCCCCGTGGAGACTCAGGCTCCCACCGAGGCTGTCTCCGGTCTGAAGGACGCTGTGGCTTACGTCAAGACCATCTACAAGAACGCTGCCGACATCACCGCCAAGGACTACGAGGTCATTTCCGTTGTCCCCATGGGCACCGAGAAGTTCGACATCGCCTGGTCCGTGGACGTGGCTGAGGACGTGGTTGCCGTGGTTGCCGGTGAGAACGGCATGACCCTCATCGACGTCAACGAAAACAGCGCTGAGGAAGTGGCTTACGTTCTGACCGCTACTCTGACCGACGGCAAGGATACCGAGACGCTGTCCTGGAACCACACCCTGCCCGCCGCCATGAACGTGGACGGCATGACCTACGCCGAGATCGTTGCCATGGCCTATGCTCTGGAGGATCAGCAGTCCACCGAGGATGCCTACCGTCTGTACGGCACCGTCACCTCCATCGACACCGAGTGGAGCGAGGACTACCAGAACATCACTGTCACCATCCAGGTGGCTGGCTGCGAGGAGCAGCCCATCCAGTGCTACCGCCTGAAGGGCGAGGGCGCCAAGGACCTGAAGGTTGGCGACGCCATCACCGTTGAGGGTATCCTGAAGAACTACAAGGGCACCTATGAGTTCGATGCAGGCTGCGTCCTGGTGGGCTACGGCGAGTTCGTGGACCAGAAGGCCCTGCTGAAGGCCGCATTCGCGCTGGGCGAGGGCGCTTCCATGGACTATCCCGCTGTCATGACCGGCACCGTCGTCAAGATCGTCTCCGAGTGGAGCGAGGAGTACGGCAACATCACCGTGGACATGGATGTGGACGGCCAGACTGTCCAGTGCTACCGTCTGAAGGGCGAGGGCGCCAAGGATCTGAAGGTTGGTGACGTGATCACCGCTGCCGGCATCATCAAGAACTACAAGGGCACTGTCGAGTTCGACCAGGGCTGCGTGCTGGTCCCCAATGAGCTGTATCACTCCGTGAAGAATGCCCTGTCCGGCTACAAGCTGCTGGACGGCGAGGCTCAGGAAGTCACCAAGACCATCACCGGCACCATCTCCGCCATCGACACCCCCTGGAGCGAGGACTACCAGAATATCACCGTCACAATCGTGGTTGGCGGCCTGGAAGACTACCCCATCATGTGCTA
Source organism: Faecousia sp. (assembly GCA_045539075.1). Taxonomy (GTDB): domain Bacteria; phylum Bacillota; class Clostridia; order Oscillospirales; family Oscillospiraceae; genus Faecousia. The sequence continues at coordinate 48,370 of JAZQEP010000022.1, forward strand.
CCGCCTCTCCGGCGAGGGCGCCAAGGATCTGGCTGTTGGCCAGACCATCACCGTCACCGGTTGCCTTAAGAACTACAAGGGCACCATCGAGTTCGACCAGGGCTGCACCCTGGGCTAATCCCAACGCATATGGAAAGACCGCAACAAAAAGTGGAGTCCGAATAAGAAAACATAGATTTAGGTCATCTGCCAAAGGCAGATGGCCTAAACATTTTCTTTGCCACGCAGAGCGGATTTTTCTGGCAGATCAAGGCATTTTTTCGCCGTGCTACTGGATGTAACACAAGAAAAAATAACGCTGAGCTGACGGAAAAGGGCCTCTGCGGGGTCTGTGTTTTCTTATGAGGACGTAGCTAAAGTGCGGTCTTTTTCTTATGGAGAAAAATCAGACTCCCACTGCCTGCAGTTTCTGAAGCACTTCCCGGTTGGTCCGGTCCAGCTGCAATGGGGTAATGGTGATATATCCATGCATGGTGGCGTCGGTATCCAGCATATCGTTGCCGGAATCCTCCCAGATGGGCTTGCCCGTAGGGCGGTACATATCACTGCCCACGCCGGGGAAATCGTCGGAATAGTAGGGTCCGCCCTGGGCAGTGACCCGGAAACCCTTCACCTGGGGCGGAATATTCACATTGTAGATGTTGTTCACATCCATCAGCTTATTTTCCCGGAAGAAGTCCCACACCCGGTCCAGTTCCACCGTCGCCCGGTCATAGTTTTCCGGACAGGTGGACAGGGAGATGGCGGGGATGCCCAGGTTTACCGCCTCATAGGCCGCGGCCACAGTGCCGGAGTACATAATGTCCGCGCCCATATTGTAGCCCCGGTTCACACCGGAGATACACAGGTCAAATTCCATTTTTTTGCCCAGCACCGCGAAGCGGACACAGTCGGCAGGGGTGGAATCCACGGACCAGACGGTGATGTCCGGAGCAAGCCGGACCTGCTTGGCCTCAAAATCCCGGTGGAGGGTGAAGCTGTGGCTCTTGCCGCTCTGCTCCACCTTGGGCACGAAGGTGGTCACTTCACCCAGCTTGCTGGCCCAGCGGATCAGCCCGGGAAGCTGGGCGGCGTTGAGCCCGTCGTCATTCACAATCAAAATTCTCATAGCCATCCCTCATGTGTTTCCTTATATTCCTTCACCAGCGCGTCGGCATCCTGCAGCAGCTCGTTCATCTCTTCGATAGAATAGACCGTAGCGCCGCTGGCGCAGGCGTGGCCGCCGCCGTGGTACTTCTCCGCGATGGAATTGATATGCACAAACCGGGAGCGAAGACGGACCCGGATGGAGCCCTGCTCGTCGCCGGTCTCGATGAACGCCAGCCAGCTGATACAGCCCCGGATGGAATCCAAATTGCCGATGATGGCGCTGGACTGCTCCAGATTCAGATTGAATTCCTGCTGCATGGCCTTGTCCACGAAGATATAGGCCACACCATTGGGGGTAATCTGCATCCGGTCATAGATGGCAGACTTGAATTTTAAGTATTCAAAAGCCTCCAGATACAGCCGGGCGAAGAGGGTCTCGGTGTCCACGCCCACATCCAGCAGTTCCGCCGCACAGCGCAGGGTCTCGCCGGTGACACCGTCGTACTTAAACCGGCCGGAGTCCGTGACCATGCCGGTGTACAGGTGGGTGGCGCCCTCGCCGGTCAGCACCAGCTCATTTTTGAAGGTGCGATAGAAATCCACGATCATCTCGCAGCAGGAAGACCGCGCCTCCTCCACCCACTGGAGGTTTCCATACTGCTCCAGAGGGATGTGGTGGTCGATCTTGATCAGCTCTTTGCACAGCGTGTATTTCTTGTTGGAGATCCGGGCTTCAGAGGCGGTATCCAGCACGATGCCCAGGGCGGAAGCATAGCTTTCCTCGGGCATTTCCGCATCCTCGGGTCCCATGAATTCCAGATACTTGGCAGTGTCCCCATCGATAATGTACACAGCCTTTTCCGGCCAGGTGGCGGTAATGATGGACTTCAGACCCTTGGTGGCGCCCACGCAGTCGCCATCATTACGAACATGGCGGAAGAGGAAAATGGTATTGTAGTCTTTGATTTTATTCAGAATGGTTTGTTTGATTTCAAAATTCATGCCTTTTCTCCTGTCAGCTTATCCAGATTCGCCAGCATCTGCATGGCGGTCTCCCGGTCGGGCACTTTTGCGCCGCTGGCCTTGGCGTGGCCGCCGCCGCCGTACTTCACTGCGATGGGGTTGATGTTGGGACCGGAGGAGCGCAGCTCGCAGAGGACGCCTCCATCCGCCTCGGTGAAGTTCACCCAGATATCGGTGCCCCGGATGTCAGCCATGGTATTGACCATGCCCCGGGAGATCTCAAAGGTTGTCATATTCAGCTTCGCGGCTTCCTCCGCAGTCGTGTAGATATAGGCCACACGATTGGGGGTAAACTGAGTTTTCAGCAGGAACTGGGCCCTGCGTTTTTTATTCTCAAAGCTATCGGCGTAGAGATCCCGGTAAAGGGACTCCGTCTCGATCCCCGCTTCCATCAGCCAGGAGGCCAACAAGAAGGTCCGGGCGGAGGTGGAATCATAGCGGAACCGGCCGGAATCCGTCACCATGCCGGTGTACAGGGCCCGGGCAGCCTGCTTGTTCAGCTTCCAGCCGCTGTCTCTCGCCATCTGGGCGATGAGACCGCAGCAGCTTTCAAAGCTGCTGTCAATGACCTCCGCGTCGGTGAAGCGGCCGGTATACAGATGGTGGTCCACGCGGACAGTTCCTGCCGCCTTCTTCCACCGGTCATCGCTGACCAGATGGGCCGCACCGCAATCCAGAATGATGGCCAGTGCCCCCTCCCAGGCCTCATCCGTCAGAACCTCCCCCCGGGAACCTTCCATGAAGGACAGATATCCTGCGTCGTCGCCTACCGTATAGACGTTCTTGCCGGGGTAATTCTCCAGGATCAGGTGCTTCAGTCCCACCTGGCTGCCCAGGGCGTCTCCGTCCGGCCGGGAATGCCGGTGGATGATGATGGTATCATAGGCAGCGATGGCGCTTACAATGGGCTCAAACATGGCGTTCTTCCTCCTCATTGGCAAAATAGCCGGTATACTCCACCTTATGTGGGCTGTCCGGGAACAGGTGATGGTGCAGGTCGATGAAATAATCGTCGGTCATGCTTGCAATGTAGTCCACCACGATCTGGTTGGGCTCAGATTTCTCATAGGGAACCTCCCGGCGGTAGTGGGTCCGGTTCACATAGTTGATGTGATGGCGGAAAATAGGCGAACGCTTCTTTTCCAGCCGCAGATCCTCCAGCATCTGGCCGTAGATCTCTGCCATCATGGGCTTGGCGGTAGTGTCCAGCTTGGCCCGGGTGGCAGCACTCTCATAGATCCGGTGGTAATTTTCCCGTTTGGCAGTCTTCAGAGCATCGAAATGGTCCTGGTCCAGCTTGATATAGGGCTTGCCATAGCTGTTTTCGATGATGTTGACTACCAGATTGTTGATGATTTCCGCATTGATGGAGCCGATCAGGGTATGGCTGTAGTCCTCTTCCTCCACCAGCTTCATACGGGCAGCATCCTGCCGGTCCTTGCCCAGATAGGCGATGATATCGGAAATACGCATGACGGCCCCCTCCAGGGTGGCAGGCATGAGTCTGCGCACCTGGGCACTATCTATGTAGCAGCCCTCGATCATGGCATCGAATTCTTCAAAACTGCGGCCGGCTGCGGGAACATACTCCGGCAGCTCGATTTCGCCGTTGTGGCAGGCGATTCCGTCCAGCACCTGCAGGCTCACATTCAGTGGGAAGATGCCGTCCAGCACCCGTACGGAGTGGATGGAGTGGTTGAAATGCCGTCCAGCATGCTGGAAATACAGCTTGTCCAGGTACACCTCACCGGAGTGGGCAAAGGGAGTGTGGCCCAGATCATGACCCAGGGCGATAGCCTCGATCAGGTCCAGGTTCAGATTCAGCGCGGCGCCGATGGTCCGGGCAATCCGGGACACCAGCTGCACATGCAGACTCCGGCGGGTAATATCGTCATTTCGGGTCAGGGAAAAAACTTGCGTCTTGTCACTGTAGCGATTATAATAAGGACAGTGAATGATTTTGTCGATGTCGTGGACAAACGCGGGCCGCCAGACCGTGGACCGGTCACCGGCCACGGTTCTCCGGCGCATGACATTGGCATTGGCAAAGCCAACCTGCGGGGCAGATCCCGCCTGTCTGTCCGCTTCTATACGGCGGCTGACGTCCGGAGATAGGGCTTCATAGTTGGGCATGATACCGCCTCCTTTAATATATGATTTCTCTGGAACAGTATATTATATCGTATTATCTAATGGAGCGCAATTGGTTTTCTCTACGATAATTGGGAGTAAAATATGGAAAAACTGCTGATCGTGGACGGCAGCAACCTGCTGTTTCAGATGTTCTATGGCATGCCCGCCCGAATCCTCAACAGCCGGGGGCAGGCCGTTCACGGAACCCTGGGCTTCATCGGCGCACTGCTGAAGGTGATCCGAATGGTGAAGCCCAGCCACCTGTTCGTAGCCTTTGACGCTGAGACGGAAAACCCCCGCCGGGAACTGGATGACAGCTACAAGGCCAACCGGCCCGACTATTCCGAATACGCGCCGGAGGACACACCCTTTTCCCAGCTGCCGGATATTTTCGCCGCCCTGGATTCTTTGGGTATCCGCTATGCCGAGACAGAAGGCTGCGAGGCCGACGACTGGATGGCCTTCTGCGCCCGGGAGTATGGCAAGCATATGGATGTGGTGATCTGTTCCCAGGACAGCGACCTGTGGCAGTTGATCTCCCCGCGGGTGCGAATCCTCCGCTACCGTGGTAAAAGCAGCGTGCTCTGTGACGAAGCCTGGCTTCGGTTGCGATTGGATGTCGCTCCGGAGCAGTATCCGGCCCACAAGGCCCTTACCGGAGATCATGCCGATAATATCCCCGGCGTTCCGGGCGTGGGGCCCAAAACCGCCACGGCGCTGCTGCGGCAGTTCGGCTCTCTGGACGCCCTTCTCGATCACCCTAATCAGATCTCCAAAAACGCGGTCCGCAGCGCTGTCACCGTCTGCCGGGACAGGCTCCTGCGGAATCTGGCGCTGATCCATCTGGGTGACGGGGTCCCCCTGCCCCTTTCTCTCCCGGACTTGCGGTGGCAGGATTCCGGGCTCACCACCCGGCAGGTCCTGCGCGAAGCGGGCATCTGGTAGCTCCCATACAGGAAAACCGCACCCACCATCGGTGGGTGCGGTTTTTGTTTATTCCGGTATGCGAAATACCTTAGCTGCCCTTTTGCATTTTTTCCAAAAGTGCCTTCAGCGCAGGATTATCCTGCAGTGAATTGTCAGACTCCTCCTTGGGAGCGTATTTCTGGAGCAGCTCTTCGTCCACCTCCTCAGCCTTTTCCTCCTGCCGCTGGGTGTACTGCCAGGCCTGCCGGTTATTTGACCGCTGAATTTTGTCAGGCTTCTCCTCATCGTCCAGCATAGTCAGTTCCCAGATCAGTTTTCTGCCGTTTTTGGAATCGATATCCTTCTGCTTCACAACCCTGGCATACAGTGTGGTTTCTGCCTCAGGACGATTTTCTGCACTATAGGGTTCCTTCAGCTGCGTCACATGGATGCTGCCTTCCTCACCCGGATAGCCAATCATTTCCACATAGACGTAATATTGATTCTTGCCGGTTACGCTGCACACGACCCAGTCGCCAGGTTCCAGCTTCTTTCTTTCGACCCGGTTCCGCTCCTGGCCGGTATATGGCCTTACAGAATCGTTGTAGGCTCTGGGACCTTCGTAGCTGAAGCCCATACCAAAGGTCACCCGGGTATCCACAGACCTGCTGGTGATCTGGCCTTTGGTTGCATACGGAGCGAAAAACACCAGATTCTTATGTACTTCAATGTGGGCATGTTCATCCGATTTAAAGTCATGCACAAATCCTTGCAGCATGTGTAGCATGGGGATGGCCTCCTGTGTGCCCTGAGGAAAATCCCGGTGTGGGATCAGCCGTTCAATACCGTGCCCGGATTTACCCAGCCAGTAGCGGATTTTCGTACTATAGGCCATATCCGCCGTCAAATGGCTCAGCGTCCGGAGGTATCCGTTCAGCCGGTCTGCAGCACTGGACATACCCTCCTCTGCCTGAATGAAGGTCAGCATATAGCGGTAAAAATGGGCACTCACGTTGTCGCTGCTGATGGTTATCCAGGAATTCAGCCGTTCGAGGGCGTATCTAAGCATATCATCCGGGTTTTCTGTCTTCAGGTGAAGCACCGCGTTGAACCAGGTCCGGATATTGGACTCCCGGTCTGGCTCCTCCCGCATATTCTGCTCCATCAGATCCACAATATTCTGCCAATCCTCCTGGCTGTTTTTTTCTTCGTTCCGTTGCATATATGCCCGGGCCAGATGGCGGCGCAGATACGGACGTTTGCTGCCGGGAGCCACTTCCAGATACTCCTGATACCATTCGATGGAGGTTTCGATTCCTTTCTGGATATTGCAGATAGCCCCTTTAATTTCCATAAATTGGGCTAAATCATCCCCCTCCACATCCTCCGCGTAATCTTTACAGGCATCGTACAAGGAGTTGGCATGATCTGCCAGCTGCATATACCAGTCCGCAGGATGCCGTTCCCAGAAAATCGCAGAATCGCCGCCGCCTTCTACCCGCTTCTTCATATCAATGATGTTAATGCACATCTGGATATCAGAAGTATAGCCGGCCAACTGGTGGCTGCGCATCTTGCGAACTTCGGAGAAAATTTTCCGGGCCTTTTCGAAGTCCGCCAGGAGTATTTCCATTTTCTCCTCATCGATTTTTTCATCCCGGGTCCGGTTGTAGTCCTCTATGATTTTGGGAATCGCCCATCTGGTAATCCGGGCAACGTACACCATGCCCTTCATGTGCAGCAGCAGCGGATCCACTTTCCGCCGGGCACCCTTTCCAGCAGTCTGCTGCGTACCACTCTGATAGTCAATAGCGTTGTCCAGAATTCTGACGGCTTCGTCATATTTTCCGTTCACATAGCACACGAACCTACCCCGGTGGGCATTAAAATGGGGATCATCCGGGTAGACATCCGTAAGCTTTTTGAAGATTTCCCCAACATATCCCTGCCCCGTTTGGTCCCACTGGGGGTTTATCTTCGAGGTATATCCACCGATCTCACAGATGAGTCTTGAGAACTTCGGCTTGTTGGCATCCGTATCCGCTCTTCTTGTGATCAGCATCTCCCGGAGGAACTCCGTCAGATTGTTATTGACGATTCGGGAAAGGGGTCTGGAATATTCAATAAAGTCCAGAATATAGTTCTTCAATTTAGGGAAGTTGATCTCCGCAGGGCGTTCCTCAGAATAGCCGGTGGTGACCTGTGCCAGGATCTCTGTGGCGAAGGACGCATGCTTGATCTTGCAGAAGCGCTGATTACCGATGTCAAAGAACGTAACCAGGGATCGGAAGGCCAGCTGTTCATTCAGGAAGTCTTCCACCTTGCTGATCCGCAAATGTCTGGCGAAAAACTGCACATCCAGGGGTTTGTCGATATAGTCCGCCAGTGCGATGAACACCAGAAACTCCTTCATATCGGCGGACAGGTCCTTCAGATAGTTGTGCACATATTTGGGAATACCCTCAAATTTTTCATCAAAGGCAGTTAATGCAAAGAAGAAAGGTGACTTTTCCCCCGCGTTTATCTGGCCTTTTTGGAAACCCTGAAGCCGGATGCTGCAGCTGTCGTTGGCGGCATGGGGCAGCAGCAGCTTCACCATGTCCCGCACCTCACCCCTGTCATCCAGTTCGGGAATGGAGAGCAGTTCAGACTCATCTTTCTACTCATTGGTCCTTTTCCGGCGGTTCATGAACAGGACCACATGATTGATCTTTTCCTGTTTCAGCGCTTTATGGACGGAGTCCGCCTCGGTCTTGGTAAGAACATTGCTGTCCACCAGAACCAGAAATGGCAATTTGGTCTTCTCATAAAGCTGACGCAGGCAGTGGATGTCTTCCTCATCATAGCGCTGCAGCAGCACAGTGGGATAACGCCCATGAAAATCCCAGGCAATGCGGCGCAGCATGGTGGTGCCGCCGTAGCCGGGCTTGTAGTTAATGTTATAGTAACTTCTCGGACGGGACTGAAGCACTGTTTCCAGTTTACTGTAAATACTTTCCGCATAGACAGCGCGCCGAAGATCCTTTCCACCGCCCAGTTCCCGCCAGCTGATGGGGCGTTGTGCCCGGTAGAACTCCTCCACATCTCCCTCCGGCTCCGTTTCCTGTATACCCAGATAAATCGGCTGGCAGAAGTTTTCCAGCTTGGCGCAGAGGTCCCGGCTCAGTCCATTGGGATCCTGGACACCGGGCAACGTCTTGATATCATCCAAACCCAGGTCACTGACCGGGCTGTTCCGAAGTTCTCTCAGGAAGTCCGTCAGACGCAGAGCGCTTCGGCTCACGTTGGAATACTCCTCCTCCAGACCGATACCACTGTCCTCCAGAAGAACAATATCCACACCGTATATATTACCTGTCTCTTCGTCATAGCTCATTGCCATGATCTGATCGACGATATACTCCAGATAGCTTTTTCCGATGCCGGGCAGAACAACCACTTTCAGGTACTTGGGATACACCTCCCGGAACCGCATCAGCATGTCACTCAAATGAAAGCCGTACTTCATTTTCCAATTGAAGAAGCTGGTTTTCACAGATTCTGGATTTCCTGAAATTCCGTTTGCCCGGATCCACTGGGGATATGCGGTAAGCTGGAAGCACTCTCGTTTTTTGTCGGCGCTCAACATTCTGGAATTGGGGGAAATATTCCGCTCCTGGATGAATGCCTCCATGATACCGTTCATATCCGTATCGGGGTTAAAGTCCAGGATCAGATCCCAGTTCACATGGAACAGTGCCGCCAGATCATACTGATCGTCCAGGTAAGACGGTGCCACCAGCATATACTGGTATTCGCTTCCAAAGCCGCCCACCTTCTCCTTGAATTCCTGCCAGGCATACTGCTCACCGGCGAAGGATGCAGACAGCGAGGGATAGTGGGCATCGGGATCCAGATAAGCCCGGAAGAATTTGACCATCTCCACCAGCTGCGCCTTCAGTGCCACATGATCCGGAACTCTGGCATCATGCTTGGGCTTATTGCCGCTGAGGTCCGCACCGTTCAGAATCAGATCCAGATTGGCCTTGGGTTCTTTTTCAATTACGCAAAACTTATCCTTCAGATCCGAATGGGTATCAAAATGGTCCAGGGATTCAAAGGCAGTCTCTCTGTCGCGCTGCCGCCACCCTATAAAACCGGCTTGATATTGGCCCTCATAATGCCAGTAGATATAGTTTTTATAGGCGTGTTCCATTGCCTGGTAGGCCTGGGTGCCCGCCGCGATCAGCTTCTCGGATGCACGGTCCATGTCTCCGCCAGCTTTTTGTAACTCAAATTCCTTATACTTGTTGATAGCAGAAATCAGTTCACTCACCACGGTAGCAGTGTTGGTGTAATCCTGCTTTTTTGTCTCGTTCCGAAATTCATTGGTCCAATCCGACATAGTTCCACCCCATTTTTTGTATTTACTGAGAGGATATATAAAATTATACCATATGCACATCCTTTCCGCAACTGCGGAATCCCTTCTTGACAAGGTTCATGGGAATCTGTAAACTGAAAGAAAAAGGAGGTTTTCCCTATGGAGCATCCGTTTTTATCTCTTTGGGCCAAGCCCGCCCGGCTGGTGGTGGGACTGATGAGCGGCACTTCTGCCGACGGCATTGACGCGGTGCTGACACGGATCACCGGCAGCGGTCTTTCCACCAAAGTGGAGCAGCTGGGCTTTTATTTTCAGCCCTTTGACGCCGCCACCCGCCGGGCCATTCTGGACATCTGCGGCGGCGAATCCGGTGGTACCCGGGAGGTCTGTTTGCTGGGCACTCATCTGGGTAAGCTCTATGCGGAGGCTGTTCGGGAACTTCTCCGGCAGACCGGTGTTGAGAAGGTGGACCTCATAGGTAATCACGGTCAGACCGTCTACCACATTCCCGAGGAGGCTCCTTATCTGGGCACTTTCCACCGGGGTACTCTGCAGATCGGCGACCCCAGCTACCTGGCGGAGGAATTCGGATGCCCCGTGGTCAGTGATTTCCGTATCCGGGACATGGCTGCCGGAGGTCTGGGCGCCCCGCTGGTGCCTTACACGGAATTCCTGCTCTACCGCAGTGAAACGGAGGACGTGGCACTGCAGAATATCGGCGGCATCGGCAACATCACTCTGCTCCCGGCAGGCTGCGCCCTGGAGGATGTGACGGCCTTTGACACCGGACCGGGCAATATGGTCATGGATGCCCTGGTGGGTCTTCTGACCGGGGGACGCCAAACCTACGATGACGGCGGCAGGCTGGCCGCCTCCGGAAAGGTGATCCCGCCGCTGCTGGCGTGGATGCTGGAAGATCCCTATCTGGCAAAAGAGCCCCCAAAGACTACGGGACGCGAATATTACGGCGCTGAATATGTGAAAAAGCTACTGGCCTTTGGGGATTATCCCCTGGTGGATATTCTCGCCACCGCCACAGCCTTTACCGCCTACTCCATCGCCCTGAGCCTGCGCCGCTTCGCGCCCCGGCTTCCCGCCCGGCTGGTGGTGGGCGGCGGAGGAAGCCGAAATCCCACCCTGCTTGCCTTCCTCCAGGAAGCTCTTCCGGAAACCAAAGTGCAGATCCAGGAGGATCTGGGGCTGGACAGTGACGCCAAAGAAGCCGTCGCTTTTGCCATTCTGGCCAACGAAGCCCTCTTCGGCATCTGCAACAACGCCCCCTCCGCCACCGGCGCCAAGCACGGTGTGGTCATGGGACGCATCAACCTGTAAACAGGCAAAAGCGCCGGATTTCCTAAGGAAACCCGTCGTTCTGTGCGTATCAATACATTTTTTCTTCCTTACCATCCAGCCAGGCATCAAATCGCCGCAGAACCTCCAGTATATCCTGGGGCAGCCTGTTCCGGCACTCTGTCTTCAGCCCCTCCGGGACACCATAGAATGCCTCTGCCATGGCCCCTGCGATGCAGGTCAAGGTATCGCAGTCGCCGCCCAGTGAGACCGCGGTGCGGATCACATCCTCGAAGGAATCTCCCTCCAGGAACGCGGTGATAGCTTCCGGCACAGTCTCCTGGCAGGACTCCACATGGCGGTAGCCGGGGCGGATCTCATCGCAGGTGCGGCTGAGATCGTATTGGAAGTTCTCTTCCACGAAGGCCCTGATCTTCTCCTTGGTGCTGCCGGTTCGGGCCAGGAAGATGACAGAAGCGACTGCATCCGCACCCTTGATGCCCTCGGGGTGGTTGTGGGTCACCGCGGCAGACAGCCGGGCCATGGCCCGGGTCATTTCCAGTTCTCTAAAGAGCCAGCCCACAGGCGAGACCCGCATGGCGGAGCCGTTGCCCCAGCTGTTGTAAGGTTCGGGGCTGCTCTGACCCAGCCAGTGTTGGAAACGAAGACCGTAGCCTGCATGGGGATACCGTCTTCCCCAATTCCGCAAATAGTACACCAGCCGATCCCGGGTGACGTCGTCATCCTCCGCAAAATCCATGTCCAGGAATGCCTCCGCCACCGCAACGGTCATGACCGTATCATCTGTAAATTCAGAAAGTCGGCAAAAGAGCGGAAAATCCTTGGTCTTATTGCCCCGGTCGAACTCATAGGGACTGCCAATAATGTCGCCCAAAATTGCTCCGTACATATTATCTTCCTGCCTTTCTGAATTTCATATCGATGTGCTTCGTCCGGCGCAGAGAGCAAATCCCCTGCATTGGGTGTGGTAATTGTATCATAGCTTCGGGAAATTGCAAGCCCGATCATATGAAGTACGATTACAGGCTGATTTCCTCGATCAGTGCCAGTTCGTCAGCGGTAAAACTCGTTTTCTGTGCTGCCCGGATGTTATCCAGCACCTGCTCCGGGCGGGATGCACCGGCAAGCACGCTGGTAACGATGCCATCCCGGAGAATCCAGCTCAGGGCCATCTGTGCCAGCGTCTGTCCACGCTGGGCTGCCAGGTCGTTGAGCCGGCGGATCTGATCCAGGCGCTGGGGCGTCAGGGCATTTTCCTTCAAAAACCTGCCGTCGGTGCGAATGCGGCTGTCTGCCGGAATTCCCTCGAGATAGCGGTCGGTCAGCATTCCCTGGGCCAGCGGTGAGAAAGCAATGATACCCTTGCCCAGTTTTGCGGCGGTTTCCTTCAGACCGTTATTCTCAATGCTGCGGTCAAAAATAGAGTAACGGTTCTGATTGATGACGAAGGGAACCCTCATTTCTTCCAGGATTGCGGAAGCCTGTGCCAGATGCTCCCCATCGTAGTTGCTCAGACCCACATACAGCGCCTTGCCGGACTGAACGGCAGTTGCCAGCGCACCCATCGTCTCTTCCAGCGGTGTATTGGGGTCCATGCGGTGGTGATAGAAAATATCCACATACGCAAGGCCCATCCGTTTCAGACTCTGATCCAGACTGCTCAGCAGATATTTCCGGCTTCCCCAGTCGCCGTAGGGGCCCGGCCACATCCAGTAACCTGCCTTGGTGGAGATGATCAGTTCATCCCGATACACACCCAAATCCTCTTTCAGAATCCTGCCAAAGTTGATCTCGGCGGCTCCCTCGGGCGGGCCATAGTTATTTGCCAGATCAAAGTGGGTAATGCCATTGTCGAAAGCCGTGAAGCACATCTGCTGCATAGTATCAAAGCGGCCGGTGCTGCCGAAATTGTGCCACAGGCCAAGGGACACAGCAGGCAATTTCAGTCCGCTCTTGCCCAGACGGTTGTACGGCATGTTGTCATAGCGGGTTTCAGATGCTTGATACATATCGTTTCCTCCTTACAGCATTTTCAGATACAGCGAGGTCATCTGGTCCTATTTAGCCAGCTGGGAATCATAGCCCAGCGCAACCAATTTACGGAAGGCCTGCCAGGCCTCCTCGGGAATATGCTGGGGCAGCTGATATCCCTTTTTCGCGTACAGATCCATTCGCTGAAAATCACCCACGATCACGGAAATGGATGCATTTTCTGAAATGCCCTGTTCCTTCGCACGCTTCAGATATTCCCGGATGGTCACCTGAGGGGAAGTAACGGAGAAATTCAGATCCGGCCAGTACACACCCATGGCAGCAGTAATGCGTCGCTCCATAAAAGGCTGGTGGACACCCAGGATCCGATTATGGGGCAGCCCTCTGCTTTCCAGCAGGCTGCGGGTGAATTCGATGTTTTCTTTGGTATTTGTGGATCTGTCCTCCACCAGAATATCCGCTTCCGGAACGCCGCATTCCATTGCCACTCCGGCAAACCGGATGGCTTCCGGTTCCGGGAGCAGTCCTTCCGTGTTCCGGCCCAGTCCGCCGGTAAAGAGGATTCTGGGTGCGTAGCCCTGATGGTAAAGCTCCGCCGCCCTGCGGGCAATATCCGTATTAAAATTTCCGAAACCAACAATGCAGTCAGCTTTTTCAGGTGCCTGGTGCATACCCAGATAGTCCCAGATCACCTGCAGCGGCTCCATAAAATCCATAATTTACTCCTTAAAAGCCGCCGGGGTTCCCGGCGGCTTTCTGGTATCAGCAGTATTTTGCGGTGGCTGCGCGGATCATCTCAGCGCACTCCCGGGCGATGGGCAGGTCGCTTTCGACCAGCTCGGCCAGGGGCAGACGGACGGAGCCGCAGTCGGGACCGCCGTTGATGCGCAGAATCTCCTTGATCATGCCGTACATGTTGCCATGGCCGGAGCACATCTTGTAGATGATGCGGCAGCAGTCGTTCTGGATCTCCAGAGCGGTAGCCAGGTCACCGGCCTTAACCAGGTCGAAGAGCTTGACGTACAGCTCGGGCATAGCGCCGTAGGTGCCGCCGATACCGCCGGTGGCGCCCATGACCATGCCGGAGATCAGCTGCTCGTCGGGACCGTTGAAGACGATGGCACCCTCATCACGCCACATCTGGATGTCCTGGGTGGGCATGGAGGAGTTCTTGACACCGATGACTCTGGGATTGCGCAGCATCTCCTTCAGCAGGGGCACGGACAGAGCCACACCGGCCAGCTGGGGAATATTGTAGATGATGAAATCGGTGTTGGGAGCGGCTGCGCTCATGTCATTCCAGTACTTGGCAATGGCATAAGGGGGCAGCTTGAAGTAGATGGGAGGAATGGCAGCGATGGCATCCACGCCCAGGCTTTCTGCGTGAGCAGCCAGCTCGCAGGAGTCGGCGGTATTGTTGCAGGCGATGTGGGCAATGATGGTCAGCTTACCCTTGGCCTCGGCCATGACGTTCTCCAGAACGAGCTTACGCTCTTCCTTGCTCTGGTAGATGCACTCGCCGGAGGAGCCGCCCACGTACAGGCCCTTGACACCCTTCTCAATGAACCAACGGGTCAGTTCCCGGACAGCTGCGGGACTGATCGCACCGGTTTCATCGTAGCAAGCGTAGAATGCGGGGATAATGCCTTCGTATTTCTTGATATCAGTCATAATTTCTTCTCCTCATGTCAATGAAGTGGTCAATCCCATACAGTATATCACGGGATTGACCACAACACAAGTGATTTTATCCCTTAACGGCACCCATGGTGATGCCCTTGGTGAAGTACTTCTGGAACACCAGGAACACAACGATGATGGGGATGGAAGCCAGTGCGGAACCGGCCATCAAGAGGCCAAAGTCGGTAGAGTTTTCACCCTGCATGGTGGCGATACCCACGGAGATGGTCAGCTCCTTGGAGCTCATCAGCATGATCAGCTGCATGAAGTAATCATTCCAGGAGTTGACAAAGGTAAAGATGGCACAGGCGCCGACGCCGGGCTTGATCATGGGGAACATGACGTCGGTGAAGGTACGCCACTCGGAAGCACCGTCGATGCGGCAGGCCTCCACCATCTCAGTGGGGATGCCCTCAGCGAACTGGCGCAGCAGGAACACGCCGAAGGGCCAGCCCACGATGGGGAAGATAACGGACCAGATGGTGTCGTACAGGTTCAGAGCGGACATCTCACGAACCAGGGGGATCAGGATGACCTGCTTGGGCAGAGCCATGGCGCAGACCACCAGGCTGAACAGCAGGGTGCGGCCATAGAAGCGCTTCTTTGCCAGGGCATAGCCGGCCATGGCGGAGGTCAGACAGGTCAGCAGCATGGAAGCGACGGCCATGAACACGGTATTCAGCAGCCAGCGAATGGCACCGGGAACCACGGGGCCGGAGATGATATAGCCGAAGAGCTTGATATCAAACAGGGTTGCGGAGCGCTTGCTCATCAGGTTCTGGTAGTTGACCATGGTCCACTCCTGGGGCCACCAGGTGGGGGTGGAGGCGATGATCTCGGACTTAACCTTGAAGGAGCCGGTGATAATCCAGTACAGGGGGAACAGGAAGGTGAAGGCGACGACACAGACTGCCGCGGTACAGAAAATATAGTACAGGCGCTGGCGGCGCTGATCGGCGCTGAGGTTGTTCATATTCTTCATATCATCCAGCCTCCTTTACTTTTCTTGACCGGCCTTGAACTGGATGGCCGACAGTATTGCGATTATGATAGCAAGGATGACACCCATGGCGTTGCCATAGCCGTACTTATACAGCTTGAAGGCACTGTAGTAGATGTAGTACATGATGGTCATGGTGGAGTTCTTGGGACCACCGGAGGTCAGCAGCTGGATCAGTGCGAAGCACTGGAAGGAGTTGATGGTGGTGATGACCAGGATGTACAGAGTGGTGGGCATCATCTGGGGCCACTTGATTTTCCAGAAAGCCTGCCTGGGAGTAGCGCCGTCCACTTCGGCTGCTTCCACCAGACCCTTGTCCACGTTGTCCAGTGCGGAGACATAGAGCACGATGGGCTGGCCGACGGAGGTAGTCAGCAGGATCAGAATGATGCAGGCCAGAGCGTACTTGGGGTCGCCCAGCCAGTTGATGTTCTTGTCCAGCAGACCGGCTTCCTTGCCGATGTAGTTGAAGATGCCGTAGTAGTTGTTGAACATCCACTTCCAGACCATGGTGACGGCCACAGAGCCGGTGACCACGGGCAGATAGAAGATGCAGCGGAAGGCGGAGGTGGCGGCCACAGGCAGCCGGTAGATGATGGTGGCGACCCACAGGGAGAAAGCGGTGACCACGGGAACGGACACCAGCACGATGACCATGGTATTCTTCAGGGCGATCCAGAAAACCTCATCCTGGAACAGATCCCGGTAGTTCTGCAGGCCCACGAAGATATCCTCGCGGCCCATGGTGGCGTCAAAGAAAGAGGTGTAGACGCACATGAACATGGGATACAGCACAAAGCCTACGAAAAACAGCAGGAAGGGCAGCAAAAAGGCATAAGCAGCGATGTTTTCCTGGATGACCAGCCGCCGTGTTCTGCTGTTTACGGTTACATTTTTGTTTGCCAAGAGTATCCTCCTCTCTAAAACTTCGGTGTAGGGCAGGGGCTTACCCCCACGCAAGCCCCCTGTGTGGGGTATACTATCGGGGGGAGCAAGTCCCCACCCTACGTGCTTTAAAACGAAGCGCCCCTCCCCTTGATGGGAAGGGGCGCTGTTTAGATGATGTACTGCCTAATTATCGGAGATATCCACAATTAGCCGGCGTTGGAAGCGTCCTGAGCAGCCTGCATCTCAGCCAGAATGGCGTCGACAGAGCCGTCGGTGTCCATAACGCGCTGCAGCATGTTCCACCACTCGGTACGGGCGTTGGTCCAGTTGGTGGTGATCTGGTAGTAGTCACCCATCATGGGAGCAACCAGAGTGTACTCGGGCAGCAGGGGGTTCAGATCAGCGGAGTTGGCCAGGTCGCGGCAGGGAGCGAAGGAGGAAGCAGCGACAGCCTTGAAGTACTGCTCGTCGGACTCGGTCATGAACTTGATGAAGGTCTTGGCAGCCTCGATCTTAGCGTCGGAGCCGTTGTTGAACACGCCGAAGCCCCAGATACCGCCCTGCAGGGAGGGAGTGGAATCGGAGGGGAAGGCCATGGGCAGAACGTCGAAGCCCAGAGCGTCAGCATTGTTGACCTCCTGGGAGATGTTCCAGCAGAAAGCCATCTGGAAGGTGCCGTTGACGAACTGAGTGATCTCGTCGGAAGCGACGATAGCGGGGTCAAAGGTGATGCCGTCCTGAGCGTACAGGCGGGACAGTGCAGTGGCGTTCTCGGTGGAAGCGTAGGTGTAAGCGGTGTGCTCAGCGTTGGCGTAGGTACCGCCGCCCAGGTTGGTCACCAGAGCGCGGGTGCCCTGGTCGCCGCCCTGGCCGCCGCAGTAAACGGTGCCGACGTACTCGTAACCGGCATCGTAAACAGCCTGGACAGCCTTGAAGAAGTCCTCAACGGAGTTCCAGGTGCGGGTCTCTTCGTTCAGGTACTGCAGAGCGCCGGCAGCCTCGAAGACATCGCGGTTGATGGCCATGCAGTGGGTGATCATGCACACGGGCAGCTCGTACATCTCGCCGTTGGCGGAGGTGCAGGTAGCGGCAACGGACTCATAGGTGCCGGCGGGAACCAGATCCTTCAGGTCGACCAGCAGGCCCTTGGCGCCCCAGTTGGCGATCAGACGCTCGGGACCTTCCATGATGATGTCGGGAGCCTGGTTGCCCTCAATGGCGGTGTTGACCTTGTCGTCACCGTTGGTGTAGTCCAGGTACTCGACCTTGACAGTGATGTTGGGGTAAACAGCGTTGAAGTCGGCGATCAGGGAAGCGACGGTAGCCTCGTCAACCCAGTTGCCGATGGGGTAGGTCCACAGGGAGATCTCGACCTTCTCAGCCTCGGGAGCCTTGGTCTCAACGGGGTCGTTGTTGGCTGCGGGAGCCTGGGTCTCGGGAGCCTTGGTCTCAACGGGAGCCTTCTCCACGGAGCAGGCAGCCAGAGACAGAACCATGACCAGAGCCAGCAGCATTGCCAGAATCTTCTTCATAATTTCGTTCTCCTCATTTTGTTATTTTACACAATCCGATCCTCCGGATCATGCATTCTAATTGGAATAGTACACGAACAAATTCCCTTTGTCAACCATTTCATGAAAGGAATTTTCCAAAAACAAGTCCAAAAGAAAAACTTTTCCATTCCGCACAAGAAAACGTTTCCAGAATTTTGCATTATGACGAAAGTCTACTTCCGCCCTTGACGCTCTCCGAAAACATGGTATTCTTTATAATAAGAACAATACGGAAACGGAGGGACTCTCATGAAGAAACACATTGTGTGCCTGGGCGATTCCAACACCCACGGCTACTGCGCCGATCCCAAGGACTGCGCCGACCACGGCATCCGCTTCAATGAAAACGAGCGCTGGACCAAGCTGCTGCAAAAGCACCTGGGAGAAGATTACCTGGTCATTGAGGAGGGTCTCTCCGGCCGGACCACCTGCTTCGATGACCCCATCCACGAGGGTCTGAACGCGCTGGACTATGTATATCCCTGTCTCAAGAGCCACGAAGAAGTGGATCTGCTGATCATCATGCTGGGCACCAACGACTGCAAGGACCGGTTCTACGCCAGTGCCGCCTGCATCGCCATTGGCATAGCAAGGCTCGTAAAGAAAGCAATGGCCACGGAATGCTGGGGCGGCAGAAAGCCCAACATCCTGGTGGTTGCCCCTCCCCCCATCGGCGAAGGGATGCTCCATAGCCCCGTAGCCGCCACCATGGGCGAAAAGTGCGTGGAGAAATCCCTGGAGCTGGCCCATTATTATCAGGAGCAGTGCGACCTGATCGGCTGCCACTTCATGGACGCAAATGGCTGTGAGTTCAACAAGGTTGACTACATGCACCTGACAAAGAATGGCCACGCCCAGCTGGCACAGCGCCTTGCGCAGATCGTCCCTCAGATCGTAAAATAAAAAGGATGCCGCTTATTCAGCGGCATCCACGGATTCGGGTTCCTTTTCTTCCTTCCCCATGTAGGGTCTGAACATGGGCTCCAAAAACAGAGTATTGATCAGATTTGCCAGGGCGGGCAGGAAGAACAGCGGGAATATGAACTTGACGCACAGCAGGATGCTTACGGCATTGACGAAGCCCAGAGCCAGTGTTCGGGGCAGATTCGCCAGAGCCAGCAGCACCGTATTGCGCAGCAGTCCGCCAAAGGAATTACTGAAGCGGCTGAGCATAGGGAACATGACGCTCAAAACACCCAGAAGCAGCAGCATCACAAAGGCCGCCCCGGAGAACAGGGCGAAGCTCACTTGCTCCCACACCGCTGCGTTCCAGATCTGAATCAGACCCCAGGCACCGGCGCAGAAAACAGCCAGGTACACAATGGCAGGCAGGATGGAGGAC
This sequence comes from Faecousia sp., assembly GCA_045539075.1. Classification (GTDB taxonomy): domain Bacteria; phylum Bacillota; class Clostridia; order Oscillospirales; family Oscillospiraceae; genus Faecousia. The sequence goes on from JAZQEP010000022.1 coordinate 67,650, forward strand.
TTCAGATTGCTCCGGAAAGACCGCAAAAATCTTCCCCAGGAATGCTTGTCCCCCCGGCGGAATCCATAGTACACCGCGTCATACAGTGCCGCGGAGGATGCGCCGATGGTGAAAACAGGAAAACTGCACAGCACCCAGAAGAGGCTGAGAAAAATGCAGTCCGTCACCTGGCTCATGGTGAGCATCAGGGCGTTATCGGGATCGAAGAGTTTTTTGAACATGGCACATACCCCCGGCAAGTGAATTTCCCCCATTGTATCACACCCGCCGATGAAAGTCACCTGAAAATAGTTTTTATCAATGCAGGATTTCGTTGAAATTATTTTTTATTAATGATACTATATACAAAATGAATTAGGAGGAACCAATATGGATCGCAAAAAGTTTTTGGCTGAGCGCCAGTGGATCCGCAACCAGCTGGCCGGTGTGGCCGACTTCTGGCTGACCAATGGCATGGATGAGGAGCACGGCGGTGTCTACACCTGTCTGGACCGGGGTGGTCAGATCTATTCCACCGACAAGAGCGTGTGGATGCAGGGCCGCTGCGGCTGGACCTACGCATATCTGTGCCATGTCTACGGCGTCCGGGAGGAGTGGCTGGCAGCTTCCAAGAGCTGCATCGACTTCCTGGAGGAGCACTGCGTCAACCACGACGCCCAGGGCCGTCTGTACTTCACCGTGGAGGCTGACGGCACTCCTCTGCGTCAGCGCCGCTACTGCTATTCGGAAGCCTTCTACTGCATCGCCAACGCCGAATACTACGGCGTCACCGGCGAGCGGGAGCATCTGGAGCGCGCCCGCCGTGCCTACGATATGTACTGGAACCTGAACCACGGAATGGAAGACCCCACCGGCATGGGCCCCAAGTCCACCCGCACCGGCCGCGCCCTGGGTATTCCCATGATCATTCTGAACGTCACCGGTGTCATGAAGCGGGTCGACCCCGAAATGAAGGAGCTGTACGACGAGCGTGCCCGTGAGTGCGTTCACGATATCTTCGCCTATCATGTCAAGCCCGAGTTGGGCTGCACTCTGGAGTCCGTCTGTGTGGACGGCACCCCCAGACTGCATGTCACTGAGGGCCGTATGGTGAACCCCGGCCACGACATTGAGTGTGCCTGGTTCCTGATGGACTACGCCAATGAGATCGGCGACGCCGAACTCCACGCCAAGGCAATCGAAGTTTTCGACATGGCCTTTAATGCCGGCTGGGATAAGGAATACGGCGGCATCCTGTACTTCATGGACTGTCTGGGCAATCCTCCCGAGGCTTATGAGCATGACATGAAGCTGTGGTGGCCCCACAACGAGGCACTGATCGCCTCCATGATGATCTACCGGGATACCAAGGACGAAAAGTATCTGGACATCTTCTACCAGATCCTGGATTACTGCAAGAAGTACTTTGCTGACGAATACGGCGAGTGGTACGGCTACCTGCGTCGGGACGGCAAGCCCACCCAGCCCGCCTGCAAGGGTTCCACCTTCAAGGGTCCCTTCCATGTGCCTCGCTGCCTGATCTACGTGGATCAGCTGATGACCCAGGTTCTGGAAGGCTAAGAACAAGCATCTTGCCTCTCCCTCCGGGAGAGGCAAGTGGGTGTTCCCGATATCTCAATAAGAAAGGAGGCCAATGTATGGACGAACAGAATATTGACATTCTGGAGCGGATTCACGCCTCCTATTACCAGCTCACCGCCACGGAGCGGAAGGTGGCAGACTATGTGCTTGCCCAGCCGGAGCAGGTCAAATTCATGTCCATCACCCAGCTGGCGGACGAATGCGGCACCGCCGACGCCACCATCTCCCGGTTCTGCCGAAGCCTGAAATTAAAGGGCTTCAATGCCTTTAAAATTGAGTTGGCACGCCACGCCACCATCGCCCCAAAAACCGAGGACCACGATGGGGACACCTTACTGGGCCGAAGCCGGGAGGTAGGCCGTCTGGCCACCGATGCCATCGCCCAGACCATGGACTTGCTGGATCCCCAAAAAATCGAGCAGGCCGTGACGTTGATCGAAAAGGCAAACCGTGTCATCTGCATTGGCTCCGGCGGCTCCGTGATCATGGCCACCACGTTTGCTCACCTGTTTTCCAGCGTCACCGGTAAATTTCAGGCGATTTCGGACTCCCATATGCAGATGTCCGCAGTGGCTACCATGGGAAAGGATGACATCATCTTCCTCTTCTCCTATTCCGGCGCCACCAACGCTGGCCTTCAGTTGCTGGAACTGGCAAAGAGCAGGGGCATCCGGACCATTCTGATCACCCGCTTCAGCAAATCCCCCGCCGCCCGGCTGGCGGACGTGGTGCTGCGCTGCGGTTCCAACGAAGGTCCCTTCCAGGCGGGCTCCGTGGCAGCCAAGGTTGCCCAGCTGATCGTGATGGACGTGCTCTATCAGGAGTACTGCCACCGGAACCGGGCCGCCTGTGAGGAAAATATTGAAAACATTGCCGCCGCCCTGTCGAATATGCATGTATGAAATACTTATCTCAATTCTTAATCATCCTGGGCTTCACCTTTCTTGGTGAAGCCCTTCAACGGATATTGCCCCTGCCGATTCCCGCTTCCGTCTATGGTCTTACACTGCTGTTCCTTGCCCTGTGTGTCGGGTTGGTGAAAGTTGACCAGGTCAAGGAGACCGGAACCTTTCTCACTTCGATTCTTCCGGTGCTTTTTGTGTCGCCTACGGTAGGAATCGTGGAGGATTGGAGTCTGATCCGCCCCCAGCTTCTCCCTATCTGCCTGCTGATTGCAGCATCTACGGTCGTAACACTCGGCATCAGCGGCAGCATCGTTCAGAGAAATCTGAAGAAAGGGGACCGTGAACATGACTGAAATTTTGCAAGTGGGTATTCTGCCGGTGCTTCTGACGCTGGCCTCCTACCAGGTTGGCCTGATTTTCCAAAAAAAGATACGGTCGCCTCTTTGCAATCCGATTCTGATCGCAGTACTGCTGGTCATTGTGTTTCTTTCTCTGACAGGCATCCCCGTGTCGGATTACCGCAGCGGCACTGCATCCATCTCCTGGCTGATGACTCCGGCTACCATATGTCTTGCCGTTCCAATGTATGAGCAGTTCCAGATCCTTCGGAAAAACTTTATGCTTATGGCAGCAGGCATTGCTGCCGGTGCAGTCTCCTGTCTTGCCATGGTGCTGATTTTCGGTCTGGTTTTCCGGTTCGACCCCGCGCTGACCATTTCCATGCTGCCCAAGTCCGTCACCTCCGCCATCGGCGTTCCTTTGAGCGGATTGGCCGGTGGCGTTGAATCCATCACCACCGCCGCCATTATCCTCACCGGTATTTTTGCCAGCATGCTGGGTCCCACTTTCTGCAAGTGGTTCAAGGTAACCCACCCAGTGGCCATGGGCGTGGCGCTGGGCACCTCAGGCCATGTGATTGCAACTGCCAGGGCCAATGAAATCGGATCCCTAACAGGCGCAGCCAGCAGCCTGTCCCTGGTGGTTGCCGGTCTGCTGACGGCCTCCATATTCCCACTGCTGGTAAAATTGGTATATTGAGTCAAATTCATTCTTCCATCGGAAATTTATGAAAACCCCCGGGACGAGCAAACTGCATCGTCCCGGGCTTCTAATTTGTGCGGAAATTTTTGAATTTGAAATATCGCCATTGCGCCAGTTTTTCGTTTTCCGGCATATACAGCTTATTGCGCTTGCTCGCCAGGGCATCTCCGGCGCGTATACTCCCCGAAGATCAAAAGCATGGTTTATGGGACCGCAGCCGATGACAAAACAGATTGCTGGATCTGAGATTGGCCTGTTCCAGTAGTTCTGTCACCACGGTCCGGGCTTGGGACGTTATTTCATGATACATTATTTCTCCTCCTTTTTATATTAATAACCCTATCATACCGCAAAGTGAATATGGCCAGAAATCAGATTACGCCCCTGTACCTTACAATCCCAGTTGCTTTTTGACAAAAGTTTTACGAAGCCTGTCTTTTGGATTTTACATGGGATGAGTATGATAGAGCCATAAGGATGAATCAATCCGAATCCAAAAAACGAGGAGAATCTACATATGAAAAAACTGATTTGTATTGCTATGGTCTGTATTATGACGCTGAGTCTGATGGCCTGCGGCAGCAACGAAACCGCGAACACACAGACTGACAAACTATCCGGCACTGTATCTACGGACGGCTCCACCTCCATGGAGAAAGTCATCGGTGGTCTGGGCGAAATGTTCATGGAGCGCAATTCCGGTATTACCTTCACCTATAACCCCACCGGCTCCGGATCCGGTATTAAGGCTGTGCAGGAAGGCCGCTGCGACATTGGTCTGGCATCCCGCAACCTGAAGGCAGAAGAAGCGGCATCCGGCTTGACCGAGACGGTTCTGGCATATGATGGCATTGCCGTTATTGTCAATCCGGAAAACCCCGTTTCCGATCTGGATGTGGAGACCATCGCCAAGATCTACACCGGCGGGATCACCAACTGGGCCGAAGTCGGCGGCGCTGAAGCTGAGATTGTTCTCATCGGTCGTGAGGCTGGCTCCGGTACCCGTGACGGTTTTGAATCCATTACCGGAACCGAAGATGCTTGCCGGTACCGCCAGGAGCTGACCTCCACCGGCGATGTCATTACCGCAGTTTCTCAGAATCCCGGTGCCATTGGTTATGCCTCCGTTGCCTCTGTGAAGGACACCGTGAAGGCACTGACTGTGGACGGTGTGGCGCCCTGCAACGAAACCATTCTGGACGGTACTTATGTGATCCAGCGTCCCTTTGTTCTGGTCACGAAGGCTGACACAGAACTGAGCGCAGTAGCTAAGGCCTTCTTCGACTATGCACTGAGTAAGGAAGCGCACGAACTGATCGTCGCAGCCGGTGTGGTGCCCGCTTCCAACTGATATTCCATCCAAAGCCTACTCGAAAGAGTAGGCTTTACTTTTTTTATACAAAAGCCTATAACACTTGACGAGGGTTTTACAGATGTCCGGTTTCGGATTTTACATGGATTTTCTATAATAGTGATGTAAGGATTCAGATTCTTAACATACCTTTGGAAAGGTCGATACCATGCAAAAGAAAAACAATCTGTTTGAAAGCATCATACATGGTGTTTTCCTGCTTTTGGGACTGGTTACCATTGGCTGCGTTCTGATGATCACCATTTATCTGGTAATTTCGGGTATTCCGGCCATCCGGGAAATCGGACTCAGAAATTTCCTCTTTGGTGATACCTGGGCATCCACCGCAGCGCAGCCGCTATATGGCATTCTGCCCTTTATTCTCACCAGTATTTACGGTACTGCCGGTGCCATTGTCATCGGTGTACCCATCGGTTTTCTGACGGCAGTATATCTTGCCAAAATGGCTTCACCCAAAGTCAAAGCGGTTATGGGGCAGGCGGTTTCTATGCTGGCGGGAATCCCTTCCGTGGTCTATGGCTTCGTTGGCATGATGATGTTGGTTCCCGGCATCCGAAAACTCTTTAATGTCCCGGATGGAGCAAGCCTGCTGGCTTCCATTATCGTACTGGCGATTATGATTCTGCCTTCCATCATCAAAATGTCCGTCACCGCCCTGGAAGCAGTACCCAGAGAGTACGAGGACGCATCCCTGGCTTTGGGCGCAACCCCGGAGGAAACCTGGTTCCGGGTGTCTGTTCCCGCTGCCAAGAGCGGCATCGCAGCTGCTGTGGTTCTGGGTGTGGGCCGTGCTATTGGGGAAGCCATGGCAGTTATGATGGTTGCGGGTAACGCAGCCAATATGCCAAACTCCCTGTTCCAATCCGTACGTTTCCTGACCACCGCTGTGGCTTCGGAGATGTCTTACTCCAGCGGTCTGCAGCGGCAGGCTCTGTTCTCTATCGCACTTGTGCTGTTCCTGTTCATTATGATGATCAACGGGGTTCTGAACTACTTCCTGAAAGGAGAAAAGAAATGAGAAATGTTCATCATAACAACCTGTTCCGCTGGACGCTCCGGGGAATGCCTTACTTCACTCTGGCAGGCTCCGGTTTGGTCCTTCTTATCCTTGCGATGGGAGTGATGTAATATGCGTACAGAAAGAAATGCATATGTCCGGATGGTACGGGTGCTGATGTGGCTGGCTGTATGTATCACTTCCGCACTGACTCTGTTTGTGGTTGGCTATGTGCTGTTAAAGGGAATTCCTCACTTAAGCTGGCAATTCCTCAGCACCAAGCCCCGCTACTTAAGCGGAAACATCGGCATCCTGCCGGATATCTTAAACACTCTGTACATCGTCGTCGCCACGCTGCTGACCGTGCTGCCTCTGGGCGTAGGCGCGGCAGTCTATCTGACGGAATATGCCGCAAACAAGAAACTGGTAGAAATCATCGAATATGCTGCCGAAGCCCTTTCGGGCATCCCCTCCATTATCTATGGTCTCGTAGGTATGCTGATGTTCTCTAACAACTTTGGTACCAGCTTGATGTCAGGCGCATTGACACTGGCAATCATGAATCTGCCCACCATCATGCGTAACACCCAAGAAAGCCTGAAAACTGTGCCCCAGTCCTATCGGGAAGGTGCTTTTGGCCTGGGTGCCGGAAAGTGGAGAGTGATCCGCACTGTGGTGCTGCCGAACTGCATTGATGGTGTCATCACCGGCTGCATCCTGTCCGTGGGCAGAATATTGGGTGAGTCCGCCGCGCTGCTGTTCACCGCAGGATTTGCGCACAGTCTGAACGGCTTCGTAGAAGGTCTTTCCAGCGCAGGCGCAACTCTGACGGTTGCTCTGTATGTCTATGCCAAGGAGCAGGGCGAGTTCGGTGTGGCTTTTGCCATCGCTGCCATCCTTATGTTGCTGGCATTCTGCATCAACCTGGCAGCCACCGCTGTTGCCAAACATTTCGAGAAGAAGAACGCCGTGTAAAGGAGCGAACTATGAATAAACCCATCATTACCGTCCGGGATATGAATCTCTGGTACGGTCAGACTCAGGCTGTGAAGAATATCAACATTGACATCCCCGAAAGATCCATCACTGCCCTCATCGGCCCCTCCGGCTGTGGCAAATCTACCTTCCTGAAATCCTTGAACCGGATGCAGGATCTGGTGCCCAGTGTCAGGATCACTGGCGATATTCGCTACCAAGGGCAGGATATTTTTGAAGCAGAGGTCAATAACCTCCGCAAGGAAATCGGTATGGTGTTCCAGAAACCCAATCCTTTTCCCATGAGTATTTACGATAATATTGCCTACGGTCCCCGCACCCATGGTATCAAGAATAAGGCCCAGCTGGATGAAATTGTGGAAAATGCCCTTCGTGGTGCTGCCATCTGGGATGAAGTGAAGGATCGGCTGAAGAAAAACGCTTTGGGATTATCCGGCGGTCAGCAGCAGCGGCTTTGTATTGCCCGTGCTCTCGCTGTTGAACCCAGAGTTCTTCTGATGGACGAACCTACTTCCGCTCTGGATCCCATCTCCACCTCCCGCATCGAAGACCTGGCAATGGAGCTGAAAGAAAAGTATACTATCGTCATCGTCACCCATAATATGCAACAGGCAGTCCGCATCTCTGACCAGACCGCCTTTTTCCTTCTGGGTGATCTGGTGGAGTACGGAAACACCGAGGAACTTTTCTCTCAACCCAAAGACAAGAGAACCGAAGATTACATCACCGGCAGATTTGGTTAATGGAGGTAAGTATATGAGAGACTTTTTTCAGGAACAGCTAAATCAGCTGAACCAGGAACTGATCCGAATGGGTGCTGCCTGCGAAGAAATTATTGAGCTTGCATCCCGGTCACTGACAGATTACACCGCAGATCTGGCAAAAAGCGTCAGTACTGTGGGTGCACAGATCGACGAGAGCGAGCAAACCATTGAAACCATCTGTATGAAGCTTCTTCTCCGGCAGCAGCCGGTCGCCCGGGATCTGCGGGTCATTTCCGCAGCCATGAAGATGATCACCGACATGGAACGCATCGGCGATCAGTGTGAGGATATTGTGGAGATCGCTCCCCATATTACCGCCCATCCCGATGAGAAGTTCCCGAAGATTCGGGAAATGGCCAAAGCCGCCCAGACTATGGTCACGGAAGCTGTGGATGCTTATGTAAAACAGGATCTGACCCTTGCCAGAAAAGTCATGGCCCACGATGACATGGTGGACGCTTATTTTACCAGGGTAAAATTCGGAATCATTGACATCATTGCCGCTGAACCTGCCCATGGCGAATTTGCGTTGGATCTTTTGATGATTGCTAAGTATTTCGAGCGGATCGGTGACCACTGCACCAACATTGCCGAGTGGGTAGAGTTCTCCGTCACCGGTATTCATAAAGACTGTCAATAAGTAAAATATATGTAAAGTTCAATAGAAATCTTGCATTTTTTTGATAACGTCGGTATGATTGTAAAAATGAAAGGAGGTACTGCTATGATTTGGTGCGTGGAAGATGATGCCAGCATCCGGGATATTGAGGTATATGCGCTCATCTCTACCGGGTTTGAAGCCAGGGGTTTTGAAGATGGCACATCCTTCTGGGATGCCCTGCAGACTGGGCAGCCGGAACTGGTGATACTGGATGTGATGCTCCCCGGAGTCGATGGTGTGGAGCTGCTGAAGCGAATGAAGGCTTCCGAAGAACTTCAGAATATTCCTGTGATTATGGCAACTGCCAAAGGTACGGAATATGATAAGATCCAGAGTCTGGATCTCGGTGCTGATGACTATCTGGTGAAGCCCTTCGGTATCATGGAAATGATCAGCCGGGTGAAGGCAGTCCTCCGACGCTGTAAACAGACGCAGGCTGTAAAGCTACTTAGCATAGATGGTCTTGTACTGAACCCCAGCGAGCATACCGTTTCCGTGGATGGAGAACGGGTGATCCTGACCTACAAAGAATATGAGCTTCTGCATCTGTTCCTTTCTCAGCCGGGTATTGCCTTTACAAGAGAGCAGCTGCTGGCCAGCGTCTGGAATGCTGAGTATTTGGGTGAAACCAGAACTGTGGATATGCACATCCGTACTCTACGACAGAAGTTGGGCACATACGGACATGTGATTGAAACAGTTCGCAATGTGGGCTACCGTCTGGAGGCAAAGCATGACAAATAAGATCTTCCGTTCCACGGTATTTGTTGCCGTACTTGTGTTGCTTTGTTCCCTGGGCATTGTAGTAGGTGTTCTGTACAGCCATTTTACCGGTGTGCAGGTGCAACAGCTGAAGGATGAGCTGAGTCTTGCCGTTACGGGAACCGAGCAGAACGGTAATGTATTTTTGGAAAATTTGGAAGCCGACCGTTTCCGGCTCACCTGGATCGACACCGATGGCACGGTTCTGTTTGATACGCAAGTAGATCAGACTGCTATGGAAAACCACGCTGATCGTGAGGAGATTCGGGAAGCTTTCGAAACCGGCTCCGGAAGTGCAGTGCGTAACTCGTCTACGCTGACAGAGCAGACTTATTATGAGGCCAGAAAATTGCAGGACAATACAGTTCTGCGCATTTCTGCTAACCAAGCCTCTGCCTGGGCGCTGATGATAGATCTTCTGTGGCCCATTGCGCTCATCGCTTTGCTGGCCATTGGTCTTTCCGCACTGCTTGCCCGCCGAATGGCAAGAAAAATCGTAGAACCGCTGAATAAGCTAAACCTGGAACAGCCCCTGTCCAATGATACTTATGAGGAACTGTCTCCCTTGCTGCGACGGATCAATCAGCAGCATTTGCAGATCCATTCCCAGATGCGCAAACTGCAACATAAGACCGATGAGTTCATTCAGATCACCTCCCATATGCGGGAGGGACTGGTGGTATTGGATAAGGAGACTCATATCCGCTCCATCAATACCGCTGCTATGAAAATCTTCGATGCAGAGGAATCCTGCGTAGGAACCAGTTTCTTCCAGATCAACCGCAGTCATGCACTGAGAAATGCTCTCAACGATGCTCTGGATCGGAGACACGGAAGCGCTGTACTGGAATTGGATGGCAGGGCATACCGATTTGATATGAGCAGTATCCAGTCTGACGGAAATCTTTTAGGTGCCGTCATTCTGGCTGTGGATGTAACGGAAGCACAGAATGCGGAGCAAATGCGCCGGGAGTTTTCCGCAAATGTATCCCACGAGCTGAAGACCCCCTTGCAAGGCATCATCGGCAGCGCTGAACTGCTGGAAAGCGGCATGGTGAAACAGGAGGACACCCCTCGTTTTGTGGGTCACATCCGCAAGGAAGCTGCCAGACTGGTGAATCTGATTGAAGACATTATCCGCCTTTCTCAGTTGGATGAAGGTGTGGAATTGCCTGCCGAGCAGGTGGATATGCTGGCTTTGGCAAAAGATGTTAAGGAAAATTTGGAGCCCAGCGCTGCGGATAAGCGTGTTAAGATCGATGTTACCGGCAATGGCTTTACCATCAACGGTGTCCGCAGAATGCTTCAGGAGATTATTTACAACCTCTGCGACAATGCAATCAAGTACAACGTCCCCGACGGAAGGGTGATGATTCACGCGGAGAATAACCGTCTGGTTGTCAGCGATACCGGCATCGGCATTCCTGCGGAGCATAAGGACCGGATCTTCGAACGATTCTACCGGGTGGACAAGAGCCACTCCAAAGCCTCCGGCGGCACCGGCCTGGGCCTTTCCATCGTCAAGCATGCAGCAGCCTACCATAAGGCAGAAGTCAGTCTGGATAGTACTCCCGGAAAGGGAACAACCATAACCATTCAATTCTAATCGAACTCCGGGGAGTCAATCCCCGGAGTTTTTCTATGAAACGAATCGAGCTGTACCCAGGAGGAGTAACGCCCCCCGCACAGTGCGGTCACGAATTGTCAGGGGGCAACGCCCGCACTTTACATATATTTTACTTAGACTTTTCAAACCCTCTATGGTTTTTACAAACCGTCAAATCTATAATGTAGTCTGTCAAAATAAGAAAACTTTCCGTAAAGGAGTAAATTATGACAGCTTACATTTTTAAGATCATAACCCTGCTGGGCGGACTTTCTCTGTTCCTGTTCGGCATGGATGTGATGGGTAAGGCGCTGGAACGTCAGGCTGGCGGCAAACTGCAGACCATTCTGGCGAAAATGAGCAGCAATGTTTTCAAAGGTTTCCTGCTGGGTATGGGTGTCACCGCTGTGATCCAATCCTCTTCCGCAACCACCGTCATGGTAGTCGGTTTCGTCAACTCCGGCATTATGACCCTGAAGCAGGCGGTCGGTGTAATCATGGGTTCCAACATTGGTACCACAGTCACCGCCTGGATTCTGTCCCTGTCCGGTCTGGAAGGTGACAGTTTCCTCATTAAACTCTTCAAACCTTCCACCCTAGCACCGCTGATCGGCATCATTGGCATTCTGATGTACATGGGCAAGAACGAAAAGCGTAAGGGCATCGGTACTATCTGCCTGGGCTTCATGGCTTTGATGACCGGTATGGATCTTATGAGCAGTTCCATGTCTTTCCTGAAAACGGAAAGCTGGTTTGCTAACCTGATGATTTCCTTCACCAACCCCATTCTGGGTATCCTGTTTGGTGCAGTGCTGACTGCCGTCATTCAGTCTTCTTCTGCATCCGTCGGTATTCTGCAGGGTCTGTGCGTTACCGGTGCGGTTACCTATGGTGCGGCCATTCCGATTATTCTGGGTCAGAACATCGGCACCTGTATCACCGCCATCATGGGTTCAATCGGCGCAAACCGGAATGCCCGTAGAACCGCAATGGTTCACCTGCTGTTCAATGTGGTGGGCGCTGTGATGTTTGCAGTCGTTTTCTATGGTCTGGGGATGTTTATCGAGTGGAACTTCCTTGATGACTCTGTGCAGGCATGGGACATCTCTCTGATCCATACTGCTTTTAACCTTGTGGCCACTGCTGTGCTGATGCCCATGAACGGACTGCTGGTGAAACTGGCATATCTGATCATCCCCCATGAATATACCCCTCAGAAAGAAGCACTTTTGGACGAGCGTCTGCTGGCTACCCCTGCGGTTGCTGTACAGCGCTCCCATGAGATCGCTGGTGAAATGGCTGTGGATGCTGCCAAAGCCATGCACCTGGCTATGAGTCTGACCAAGAAGTTTGAATCCGGTATCATGGAACAGGTGGTAGAACTGGAAGATAAGACTGACCGCTATGAGGACGCGCTGAACACCTATCTGGTGAAGCTGTCCGGTATGAATCTGTCTGTCCATGATAACCGCATTCTCAACACACTGCTTTATACTGTTGCCGATGTCGAGCGCATGGCCGACCATGCCATGGCTGTTGCCAAAGCCGCACTGGAGATGGAAGAAAAGACGATCGAGTTCTCCAACCAGGCTAAAGGCGAGCTTGCTGTTTTGGAACAGGCTGTACTGGATATCGTAGATCGTACTGTTGCAGCTTATGGCAGCTTTGATCTTGATGGTGCCATTAAAATCGAACCCCAAGAG
>JAZQEP010000023.1:0-6185 GCA_045539075.1 Faecousia sp.
GGCTGTATCGTGCTGGCCGGTACGGACCTTTCCGGCGGCCGCGTGGCCGGCCTCACCGCCTTCGTGGCGGCCATCCTGCTGCAGCGCGCCGGCGCTTCCGGCCAGGTTCTGGAAAACATCGGGCCCCAGAACCTGCTGCTGGTGCTGCTCATTTTGAAAGCCCGGAAAAAGAAGAATTGCCATTCATAATCGTCCCCGAAAAAATATTTTAAAAAAAGCAAAAAAGTACTTGCATTTTTTAAACGGCTGTGCTATTATATCTAAGCGCTCTGAGTGAAGCGTTATGCGCCGATAGCTCAGTTGGATAGAGTGACTGACTACGAATCAGTAGGTCGGGGGTTCGAGTCCCTTTCGGCGTACCAAGGAAGAATAATCCGAACCACATTTGCGGGTTCGGATTATTTTTATACCTTGATGGACGAGAACCATAAGATGCGGCGCGGATGAGCCCCTCTCGCGAGGGCTAGACCGAGCGAATCCTTAGTATTTCGAGTCCCTTTCGGCGTACCATTGAAAGCAGATACCCTTTCGGGTATCTGGTATTTTTATTTATGTCGGAAGGGACTCGAACCATCTAAATGCAAGGCTCCGGTGGAGCCTTGCTCGATTCCGGCTCGACGGAATCGACACCTTGATTAATTCGAATCCCTCATCCGACCGTGTTACAAACACCCAAAGGGTGTGGTCTTCTTTTTGGCATTCGGAAGGGATTCGAACAAATAAAATGCAACAGTCCGGTGGACTGTTGCGCGCGACGGCTCGACGGAACGCAACCATGATTCAATTGAATCCCGCATCCTCGGAACACCACCCATCGGGTGGTGTTCTTTTTCGAAGATGCAGATATCATTTTTCTTCCGTATGCTTCTGCTGTTTCTGCAACATGTCATTCAGTTTCGCGGTTCTTTTTTTGATGATGGAATAAATAATCGCCCAGATTGCCACATAACCAAGGACAAAAATACCGCTGAAGACCAGAAATGGTGTAATTCCCCATTCCAGCCACCCGTTTATCAAGTAGGTGGCCAGATAACTCAGATACAGAACGCAGCCGTGAATCAGAATTGCCACCATCAGGGGCAGACGCTCCAACTGGTAGATGAAATTCATGCCGCCTGCGATAAAGGCGAGGGCGGACAGAGAAAAGATCCCGAGACAGACCTGGTTGACAGTCAGAGTCTGTACATTCGCCTGCTGGTTCATAATCAGATATAAGACTGCCAGGACAAGGGGACCAAGGCCGCAGGCCGCGGATCCGCGCCGCAGGAACTCCAAAACATGCTTTTTCATTTTCCTTCATACCTCCTTCGAATTTCCGAAAAGCACCGTCGGGAGACATACTCCCGATAGCCGCATTGAAACACGGCATCCACGCTTCCGCTGAATACAGCGTCAAAGCGGGCAATGCGGTGCTCATTGGCCAGGGTGGATTTGTTGATACGGATAAAATAAGAGGGGAGGATGGCCTCCAGATCCCGGAGCCTGTCCTGGATGCGGTATTGGGTTCCGGTTGTGTCTATGGCGATTACTTTCCGGTCCAGAATGGTGATGCATTCGATTTCTGAAAAACTGAGTTTTCGCATTTCGTCTTCCCGGTATCCGATCATGCCGTCCGAACCGGAAAAACGGAAAACCAGGTTTTCGATCTGCTGAGTCAGAGAAGAAGGTGCATGGGCGATCACGGTGATCTCTTCTTCCGCATTTCTGTCGATAATGAGCTTATATTTCATCGCCTGTAATCCTTACTGTTTTTTCATTTGCCGCAGGAAGCAGAGCACCGCAATCCCGGTGACCAGCCCGCTGTACAGCGCAACCGGCGGGAGGTAGCTTGCCGCAGTTTGGAGATCTCCCCGGAACAGGGCTTTTTCCAGCTCTGCCGCGTGAACAAAAGGCAGCGCCTTGGCGGCTTTTTCAAAGAATCCGCCCACCAGTGACAAATCAAACCACACACCGGAGAGCCATGCGCAGAGATTGGTCAGCAGGGCACCGCAGATGCCGCCAACCTGCTTCACGCCGAACACACTGCCGCACAAGAGCCCCAGGGCGATATTGAAAACGGCCATGGGGATGATTCCCAGAACAGCATACACAATATTGGCGCTGACAGTCAAGCCCAAGAAAAAAGCAAACAGATAACAGATCACCGTCTGGCCCATGGCTATGGGCAGGATCGGCAGCATGTAGCCCAGAATAAAGTCAAGAGGTGTCAGGGGTGTGGTATAGAGCCGCTGTAAAAGGGCGCTTTCCCGGTCTTTGGCAACCAGGGTCGCGGAAAATAAGGTCATGAAGGATAGTCCGAAGACCGTAATGCCCGGGGTCAGAGTGTCGATTTCAAAGAGGGGAACGGGAATATTGGCCTGGATGGCACTGAGCAGTACAAGCAGAACCAGGGGGAATCCCAGGCCGAAGCCCAGAGTGATGGGGTCCCGCAGAATTTCTTTGGCGCACCGTTTGGCAAAGGTCAACGTTCTCATATTTCATCCTCCTTTACAATGGAAACGAAAGCCGTTTCAAAATCATTTGTGCCTGCCTTTTCTTTCAATTCTTCCACGGTCCCTTCCGCCAGTAAAACGCCGTTTTTCATGATACCGATGCGGTCGGACAGGGCTTGCGCCTCTTCCATATAGTGCGTGGTCAGAATGATGGTGATCCTGCCCTTCAAGGTGCGGATCACTTCCCAGAGATCGTGCCTTGCGATCACGTCCAGACCAAGGGTCGGTTCGTCCAGAAAGAGGATCCGGGGTTCGCTGACCAGAGCCATGGCAATGCTGACCCGGCGCTGCCAGCCCCCGGACAGCTTTCCTGTTTTCCTGTGAAGAACGGCCTCCAAATCCAATTGTGCCGTAAGCTCCCGGATCTTTTCGCTTGTTTTTTCTCCGGAAAAACCGTGGATTCCGCAGATCAGCTCCAGATTCTCTTTCACGGACAGATTCGGCGCCACGGCGGTCTCCTGGGGGGATACGCCAATGACCTGCTTAACCTGTGCCGGCTCCTTTGTGATGCTGTAGCCGCCCACCATGGCATCCCCCTTCGTGGGTTTGGTCAGGCAGGAAAGCATCTTGATGACAGTGGTCTTTCCCGCACCGTTGACACCCAGCAGGGAAAATAATTCGCCCTGTCTGATTTCCAGATCGAGTTTGTCCACAGCTGCGAGCGCTTTGTATTGTTTGGTAAGCCCCGTAGTCTTGATTGCGTGCATATGAACTGTCCTCCGTTTCGGTAGATTCACAGCGTCATCATAGCAAAAGGTGAAATGAAAATGTTGAATTTTTGCCTGTTCGGTCGTTTTGGATGTCTCATCGGTCAAAACCCGTGTTTTCATCATGAGCGAACGGGCCGGAACTGTCAAAACAACGGTAAAAGCACTTGCAATCGATTGCGCCATCATGTATAATCCAGAAGTTGTCAATTCAGCCGCCCGTGCCGGCGGCTTTTCCGTTTTCCGGGGTGTTCGGGAAAGGAAAATGCAAAATGGCTCCGGTGTGTTCCGCAGACCATCCACTGTCCGCGGACAGCGGATGGAGAGAATTCTCCGTTCTTCGTCATTTTATTGGGAAAATATGCCTGATTTACCCTGTTTTTGGCATTATGACAAGTTGACATTATGGAAAAATAGATTTATACTAATCATGGCTCGCCATGAACTTTATTTGTTTATGGAGGATAACACACAATGGTGAAAAAGTGGAATGTATTGATTCCCGGACTTTCCGGGGACAAGCCCCGGCTGGCCTATATCTATCTGCCGGCCTCCTATGGAAAAGATCCGGAAAAGCGTTACCCCGTTATGTACATGTTCGATGGCCACAATGTGTTCTTTGACGAGGATGCCACCTTCGGCAAGTCCTGGAATATGAACCGGTTTATGGTCGAAAGCAAAAAAGAGCTGATCATTGTGGGTGTGGAGTGCAATCATGAGGGGAATAAGCGGCTTATGGAATATTCCCCTTTTTCCTTCCAGAATGCGGAGCTGGGTAAGATCAGGGGTAAGGGAAATACCTACATGAACTGGCTGGTCAAATCCCTGAAGCCCTATATCGACAAGAAGTACCGGACGCTCCAGGACCGGAAAAATACCATCATTGCCGGCTCTTCCATGGGCGGCCTGATGGCTCTGTACGCGGTGACGGCCTATAACCATGTGTTTCAGCGGGGCGCGTGTCTGAGCCCCAGCCTCTGGGTGAATCCGGCTAAGGTCAGGGAAATGATCGCCCGGGCTCACATTCGCCGGGATACCACCATTTATATGGACTATGGCGAACTGGAAATGTTCAACCATGCCGCAAACCAGGAGGCGATCATGTCCACGGTCCAGCTTCTGATGACCAAGCGGGTCAACCTGGCCATGCGCATTGTCCCCGGGGGCAACCACTCGGAAGCCAGCTGGGAAAAGCAGGTTCCCATTTTTATGGAATGTCTGGGACTGTAAGTCCTGTGAAAATGTATTAATTTAGGAGAATTAGAATGGAAGTTCGTTACGAAAAGCACTGGAGCGGCCATCTGAACCGCTTCATGGAGTACAAGATTTATGGCCACAGTGGCCGCCCCGTCCTGTTCGTGCCCTGCCAGGCAGGCCGTTTCTGGGACTTTGAGGGCTTCAACATGGACAAGACCTGGGCACCCTGGATCGAGTCCGGCCAGGTGATGGTGTTCGCCTGTGACTCCATCGACAATGAGGCCTGGGCCGCTCTGGGCGCTGACAAGCGCTGGAGAATCGAGAACCATGAGAAGTGGTTCAACTACATCACCACCGAGCTGGTCCCCGCCATCCAGTACCACTCCGGCCGCTATGACATCATGACCTTCGGTGCTTCCATGGGCGCTATGCATGCCGCCAACCTGTACTACCGCCGTCCCGACCTGTTCAATTCCTTCTTCGCCATCTCCGGCCTGTACGACAACAAGGAGTTCTTCGGCGATTACTGCGATGATCTGGTCTACAACAACTGCCCTGTGTTCTATCTGCCCAATCTGCCCCAGGACCATTTCTACATGGATATGTACCGCAGCCACAAGACCCTGGTGGTCATCGGCCAGGGCGCATGGGAAGATGCCCTGCTGCCCTCCACCCGCCAGCTGGATACCATCTGCTGCCAGAAGGGCATCCCCACCCGGTTTGAGTACTGGGGTCACGATGTGAACCACGACTGGCCCTGGTGGCACAAGATGGTGCCCACCTACCTGCCCTGGCTGCTGGGCTGATTGCAAATAAAGTAACAACAGATATCAGATACTATAATAAGGAGTGAAATCAATGAAGAATTTCGTATTTATTTCTCCCAACTTCCCTCTGACCTACTGGAAGTTCTGCCGTGAGCTGAAGAACAACGGCATGCGGGTGCTGGGCATCGGCGACTGCCCCTACGACAACCTGATGCAGGAACTGAAGGACTCCATGCACGAGTACTACAAGGTTTCCTCCCTGGAAAATAACGACGAAGTGTTCAAGGCTGTGGCCTTCTTCACCTTCAAGTACGGCAAGATCGACTGGCTGGAATCCAACAACGAGTACTGGCTGATGCGTGACGCATGGCTGCGTACCGAGTTCAACATCACCACCGGTCCCAAGCTGCACGAAATGGACAAGATCAAGTTCAAGTCCGCCATGAAGGAATACTACCACAAGGCCGGTCTGCCCACTGCCCGCTACCACCTGGTGGAAGGTCTGGAGGATGCTCTGGAGTTCGCCCACATGGTGGGTTATCCCGTTGTTGTCAAGCCCGACAACGGTGTTGGCGCCAACAACACCTACAAGCTGCGCTCTGATGAGGATGTCCAGTGGTTCATCAATACCAAGGACAACAACATCTACATCATGGAAGAGTTTGTCAACGGCTACGTTCAGACCTATGACGGCATCGTGGACTCTCAGGGCAACATGCTGTTCGAGTCCGGCAACATCACTCCCCTGTCCCTGATGGACATCGTCAACGACAACGGCGACTCTGTCTACTACCTGGTCAAGGAAATCCCCGAGAAGGTTCGTAAGGCAGGCCTGGCCACCATCGAGTCCTTCGGCGTCAAGTCCCGCTTCGTCCACCTGGAGTACTTCATCCTGAACGAGGACCAGGTAGGTCTGGGCAAGGAGGGCGTCGTTCTGGGTCTGGAAGTCAACATGCGTCCCGCCGGCGGCTTCACCCCCGAGTTGTACAACTACTCTCAGGAGACCGACGTCTACAAGATCT
>JAZQEP010000024.1:0-20973 GCA_045539075.1 Faecousia sp.
CACTCAAAATGAAACCGGTCTAAAAACCTGACTTTCATTTTCTATAACCATATGTATCAATCAGTATTTTTTTCTAACGCTTTCAATTAACACAGTTAATGAATCAAAAAAATATTGCATTTTCACTCCTAAATCAAGCCTCATCGAGTCTGTCACTTCATCTTGGGACGCATATTCGTTCAATATATTCTGAAAACACATCCATTTATTTGTCAAATCATCAAAATGTTCTTTAAATTGTTTTAAGTCATAAATATTTGTATTGTAATATTTTGTTGTATCTACGAACAAAACTTGTAATGGTATAATATGTTTAGTTAAAATATCGGGATTGCCCCACATTGAATCAAAATTTGCTTCTAACAAGTGGTCGCTAATATTTTTTAATTTATTTAAAAAATTAATTACTATTTCATCTTTTAATAAACGTCGCTTGATATATCTATCAAGAACGAACTTTTGTAATATAAATATAACAACGCCATCAAATATTAAATTTGAAACAATAGGTACAATTAATAAAATCCAATCTTTATTTGTCATTATTAGACCCCTTTATACAAATGTTTTTTGTATTATAGCATAAAAGCGGCGAAGCCACAATACTTATTACCCCTTACCTATTACTTATTACTTCCCAAAAAATCCCGTATCAAACGTTATTTGAAGTAAGAGTGAAGAGGTAAGAAGTAAGAAGTAAAAATCCCGCCCACTTTCGTGAACGGGATTTTTTGGAGGTACCGGCCAGATTTGAACTGGCGAATAATGGTTTTGCAGACCATGGCCTTACCACTTGGCTACGGTACCATCTATAAAAACAGGAACGCTATGCGTTCCTATTTTATTTTATTGGAGCGGGTGACGAGGCTCGAACTCGCTACCTCCACCTTGGCAAGGTGGCGCTCTACCGGATGAGCTACACCCGCATCTGGTGCCTCCGGTCGGAATCGAACCAACGACACGCGGATTTTCAGTCCGCTGCTCTACCTACTGAGCTACAGAGGCGTTTCGAGGAGAACAAGTTCTCCTCTTTAACGCAGATGCGTTATATGGCGACCCCGAACGGACTCGAACCGTCGACCTCCAGCGTGACAGG
Source organism: Faecousia sp. (assembly GCA_045539075.1). Classification (GTDB taxonomy): domain Bacteria; phylum Bacillota; class Clostridia; order Oscillospirales; family Oscillospiraceae; genus Faecousia. Next base: position 1,097 of record JAZQEP010000024.1, read on the forward strand.
CTGGCGTGCTAACCGACTGCACCACAGGGCCATGTTTTATGGTGGGAACAACAGGGCTCGAACCTGTGACCTCCTGCTTGTAAGGCAGATGCTCTCCCAGCTGAGCTATGCTCCCGTTTGCTTCGGCGTGTTGCTCACCTCAGCGACGTGGTTCATTATACACACATTACCCCTGTTTGTCAAGCACTTTTTTCGAAAATTTTCGAAAAAACTTTTTGCATGTATAATCTCCTGTTTTTCCCACCAAACTCGGAAATTATCAGATATTTTTCAGAATTTCTCCGATATCTTCCGGTGTGAATTCGTAGACAGTGTCGCAGAACTGGCACTCCACGGGGAATGTTTTTCCCTCCTCCGCCATCTCCGCCAGTTCCTCCCTGCCCAGGCTGATCAGTGCTGCGGTGACCCGCTCCCGGGAGCAGTAGCACTTGTAGCAGACAGGTTCGTTTTCGAAGAACAGCACGCCCAGATCGCCGCAGACTTCCGTCAGGACTTCCTCAGGGGTCATACCCGCCTCCAGCATCTTGGTCACGGCACCGGCTCTCTGAATACCTGCCTCCAGGGCGTCGATGACCTCGTCAGGAGCGCCGGGCAACAGCTGGATCAGATAACCGCCGGCCACCTTTACGGAGCTGTCCCGGTCCACCAGGACGCCCAGAGCGCAGGCGGTAGGGGTCTGCTCGGACTGGACAAAATAGGCGGTGATGTCGTCGCCGATCTCACCGGAAATCAGCTGGGTGGAGCCGATGTAGGGCTCCTTCATCTGCAGGTCACGGATGACCGTCAGAGTGCCGTCCGTACCCACGGTGGCGCCCACATCCAGCTTGCCAGGGAACTTCTCAACCAGCGGCACATGGGGTTCTGTGACGCAGCCCCGGACGTTGCCCTCAGCGTCGGATACCACGGTGATGGTGCCGATGGGGCCGCCGCCCCGGACCTGCAGGGTCATGGAGCCGTTTTCCACCTTCTGCATATTGCCCATCATGGAAGCAGCGGTGAGACACCGGCCCAGGGCTGCAGTGGCATTGGGAGTTGTGCCGTGGATTTCGGCGGCACGGCTGACGATATCGGTAGAGCGGATGGCTACCATTTTCACAAAGCCGTCCATGCTCATACCGCGAACCAAATAATCTTTCATATCAAAAATGCAGAAAAATCTGCTTCCTCCTTCAAATGTTCGCATTATTATATACCATTTTGCAGGAAAGTGCAACTCCTTGTTTTCTTGATTTGCATCTGTTTCTGTGGTACGATGGTGGAAAACATCCAGGAGTTGCCTATATGAAGATACAGAGGCTAAACATAGAACAGCTTACCCGTAAACAATTTGAACAGATTGTAGACATTGAGAAAAACTGCGGCTTGGAGCCCTATACACCGGAAATGCTGTTGGACTGCATTGAAAATTTAGACACCTATGCCTGCATGGATGGGGATTCTGTCGCAGGATTTATCACCATTCTCCCCTATCCCCGGAAAATGGGCGGCGGATTGTACATCGTAAATCTGAATGTGGCGCAGTCTTACCGGCGCCGGGGTCTAGCCCAAAAGCTGCTGACCACCGCCTGCGGCGCATATCTGGAGTCCCACAAGGGGAGCTTCGTAACGCTGGATGTGGCAAAAACCAACACCCCTGCCAGAAGGCTCTACGAAAAGCTGGGATTCCGGCCCACGGATATTCCCAGCCAGAATGGCGATACAGATGTGGTGATGGCAGTAAGACTGGACACACTCTGCGGAAGGCGCTGCCAATGATCATAAACAAAACTGCCGCCCCATTGGGGGCGGCAGTTTAATTATTTACGCTTCAGCTTGCCCTTCCGGGCTTTGATGTAGATGCGCTGCTCCCCTTCTCTGGGGGCTTCAAAGAGCCTGTCGGCGTAGATTTCGATATGGGTAAACCCGGCATCTTTCAGGTAGCCTTTCAGCTGCCCGGCGGAGTAGGCGTACTCCCGGTGCTCTTCAAAGGAGCGGTGCCAGACTTCCCCCTGCCGCTGGAACAGGTCCATGCCGTAGGAGCAGATATTGGAGGTTTCATCAAATTCGCCCCGCCAGACGCAGTACACATCATTATCCTCGTCCAGGAACACCTGTCCGTCCATGGCTCTCAGCTTTTCGGGGGTATTTACATCGAAGATGAACACACCACCGGGGTTCAGAGCCCTGTAGACCCTGCGTATGGCCTCAGCGCAGTCATCGGGATTCGTGATATAGTCCAGGCTGTCCAGGGCGCACACAGCCAGGTCAACGCCTCTGGGCAAATACAGCTCCTGCAGCTTCTGGCAGACGAAACGGGGGGGATATTCCATATCCATGACCTTCGCCATGGCCTGGGTGAGCATCTCCTCGGACATATCGACACCGGTGACCTCATATCCTTCCCGCGCCAAAATTTCGGTCACGGAGCCGGTGCCGCAGGCCAGGTCCACACAGGTCCGGGGATTCACCCCTTCCCTTTCCAGGATCTGCAAATAAAATTCCACCGTGGCTTCATAGTCCACGTCATTGGTCAACCGGTCGTAGCTTTTTGCCAACTCATGATAAGCGTCCATAATTTCCTCCTGAGAAAAATATCCCGGCCCGCTGGGGGCCGGGATTCATTGGCTTTTAGCGCTTAAAGATGGAGAAGACCTCGTCGATATCGTCGATATTGACCTGCTTCACGGGCTCCTTCTTGGCTGCTGCCACGGGAGCGTGGATATCGTCAGCCTCGGGCTTTTCTGCGGCGGGAGCCTTGGCGGGCTCGACCTTGGCAGTGACCACGGGAACCTGGTCAAAGCCGGTGGCAATGACGGTGACGCGCAGCTCATCCTGCATGCTGTCGTCGGTGGTGGCGCCGAAGATAATGTTGGCATCGGGGTTGGCAGCTTCCTGCACGATGCCGGCAGCGGTCTCCACCTCATCCAGAGTCATCTCGGGAGAACCGGTGACGTTGACCAGAACGCCGGTAGCGCCGTTGATGGCAGTCTCCAGCAGGGGGCTGGAAATAGCGGCAGTGGCGGCAGCCTCAGCCTTCTCACGACCGGAGCCAACACCCACGCCCATGTGAGCGCGGCCTGCATCCTTCATAACAGCGGAAACGTCGGCGAAGTCCAGGTTGATAATAACATTGCTGGAGAAGCCCACCAGCTCGGAAATGGAAGCCACAGCCTGCTTCAGCACATCATCGGCGATGCCGAAGGCGTTGGCGAAGGTGATCTTCTGGTCTGTGACGTACTTCAGACGGTCGTTGGGAATGACGATCAGAGAGTCGACCTTGTCCTTCAGATCCTTGATGCCGGCCTCAGCCTGGCGCATACGGTTTGCACCCTCGAACTTGAAGGGCTTGGTCACGACACCCACGGTCAGGATACCTGCCTCATGGGCCAGGTCGGCCACGATGGGAGCAGCGCCGGTGCCGGTGCCGCCGCCCATACCGGCGGTGATGAAGACCATATCGGTGCCTTCCAGAATTCTTGCCAGCGCGGCGCGGGATTCCTCAGCGGACTTGCGGCCGATCTCGGGCTTGGAGCCGGCACCCATACCGCCGGTGAGCTTTTCACCGATCTGGATCTTGTTCTTGCAAGCGGACTTGTTCAGGTCCTGCTTATCGGTATTCACACAGATGAAGTCAACACCGCCCACACCGGCATCGATCATGCGGTTGATGACGTTGTTGCCGGCGCCGCCCACACCGATGACCTTGATCTTAACGACGCGTTCCTGCAAAGTTTCAGACATAACACTCTTCCTCCTATGTATCGTTTGTCCATCGGCTTTTTGACGCCGATTCCGTATTTTTTGTTTAGTACCCATACATTCTATCGTGAAAAAACCAATTGGTCAATAGAAATTCTTTCTTTTCAAAGAATTATTTACAATTTTCTTACAAGTTCTATCAAAATTTATTCAAAGGGCGTATATGCCACCTTGTCGGGCCACTGGGTAAAGCTCACATCCAGTTCGCCGCTGTCATAATCGCTGAGGGTGTTGACCGTAGCCTTCAGGCAGGCGATTTTATAATCCATATCGCCGGTGTCACCCAAATTGACCTTGTAGCGGGTGCCATACCAGAGTTCAATGCGGCCCAGATCGGACACATCCACGCTGGCAGCCTCACCCACAATTTCATTCACCTCCAGGGACTGGAGGATCTCCAGGGCCGCATTCAGCTTCTGCTGCTCGGTAACCAGCAGCGGCACCGCGCTCTGGGTTTCCGCAGCAGGACCGGTGGTTTCCGTCTCGGGATTGCTGACAGGGGCGACCTGATATGCCACTGCCTTCTCCTCGGGCACCGGATCCATAATGGTCACGCCCTGGATCTTGGTGTAGTCGGAGGCCTCGCCGGCATTGCTCTGCTCCATGATGACGCCCTCGGAGGTCATGAGCCACCAGATGCCCTCATGATCGGCGATGGCATAGACCACGTCGATCTCCTTGATAACAATATTCACCGTATCGGGTAATTTTATTCCGATCCGGACACTGTGAACATAAGGCAGCTCTGCCTGGATCTTAGCACAGGCCCGGGCTTTACTGAAGGTCATCAGATAGTCGCCCTCTTCAATGCCGGAAGCTTCCCGGATAGCCCAGGCGCTGTAGGCATTGTTGCCGGAAACCGTAACCGTCTCCACCCGGAAGAAAATGGACAGGCACATGACCAGTGCCAGCACCACTGCCAGCATACTCACCAGCTGGATCAGAAGGCGGTTGCGGTTAAAGACCTTTGGCTGGGTGTATACCACGGGCTGCATGGGACGGATGGGCTTGCTGACGCTGCGGCGGGGCTTTTTTTCCACGCTTCGCTTCATTGCCTTGAGCTTCGCGGCTCTGGCGGCTTCCTCCCGGCGCGCCCGGTCTGTGCCGGGTCTGGCGGTTGTTTTTCTCTTGCCGCTTGCAGAGCTTTTCCCGGAGGCAGGGCGTCCGAAAAGGGATGAGCTCCCCTTCTTCCGGGGCTGCGCCGGGCGCTTGGGTTGTTTCTTCTTTTCTTTTGTATCCATGGATATTCCTCCGGTGGGATCAGTGTTTCAGCATTTGTTCGATGATTTCGCAGATGGCTTCCGCGGAGTCTGCCCGGACCATGCCCTTCAAGGCTGCGCTCATGGATGCCCGGCGGGTATCGTCACCCAGCACAGAAGCAATTTCAGCATAGAGCTTATCGGGCGTCACGTCGCTCTCCAGCATCACCACGGCACCGCCGCCGGATTCCAGGACCCGGGCGTTCTTCTCCTGGTGATTATTCGTCACATTGGGAGAAGGCACCAGAATGCAGGGCGCGCCGGTGGCACCCAGCTCATTGCAGGTACCGGAGCCGGCACGGCCGATGACCACATCGGCGGCATTGAGCAGGATCGGCATATCGTAGATGTACTCCCGGATGTCCAGCTGAGGGCAGTTCTCCCAGTCCACGCCATTGTCTTTCACACGTTTCGGCATCCATTCCTTGCCGAAGGAACCCGTGGCGTGAATATGGCGGAAGGGGAAACCATCCTTCTGCTCCAGGACCATCATGTCTGCCACTGTCTCGTTCATCACTTTGGCGCCCAGGCTGCCAAAGGCGGAGACCACAAGCTTTTCCTGCTCAGCCAGACCCAGGGCTCTGCGGGCTTCCTCCCGTGTGGTTTCGGTGAACTCCTTGCGGATGGGCATACCCACCACACAGACCTCATCCGGTTTTTTGTAATACTTGCGGCTCTCCTCGAAGGCCACCAGTACCCGGTCAGCCTTATTTGCCGCCAGCTTTGTGGTGATGCCGGGGAGGGCATTGGCTTCGTGGACACAGGTGGGAATGCCCATGGACTGGGCAGCATAGAGGGCCGGGAAGCTGGCGTAGCCGCCGGTGCCGATGACCGCGTCGGGCTTAAACTCCCTGTAGATTTTCTTGCAGGCACCCACGGCGCTGAGGACGCATTTCACTGCGTAGAAATTCTGCTTCATGCCGCCAAGATTCAGTTTCCGGCTTAAGCCCGAGGCAGGCAGGCACTTGAGCTCATAGCCGGCCTGGGGAACCAGCTTTTCTTCCATCTTACCTTTGGCACCGATGAAGAGGATATTGGCATCGGGATAGCGCTGTTTCATCAGATTTGCGACAGCGATGGCCGGATTGATATGGCCGGCGGTGCCGCCGCAGGTAAATATCAGATTCATAGGATAACCTCCTGTTTCTTTACGCGGTTACGCTCTCTGGAAATATTCAAAATGACGCCCATTTCCCCCAAATTCACCGCCAGGGCCGTACCGCCGTAGGAAAACAGTGGCAGGGCGATTCCTGTGGATGGGAGCATATTCGTCACAACATACAAATTTAAGATCGTCTGTACTGCGATCAGGGTAATGAGCCCCGATGCCAGCACAGCGGAAAACCGGGTGGATGCCCGCAGGGCGATCCAGTATCCCCGGAGAATGGTCAGAACAAACAGAATTACAATGATCCCCGCGCCCACAAGGCCCAGTTCTTCACAGATCACCGCAAAAATATAGTCATTGTACTGAAACGGCAGATACAGATATTTCTGCCGGGATTTTCCGTAGCCCAGGCCGAAGAGGCCCCCGGAACCGATGGCATACAGGGACTGGAGGATCTGATAGCCTGTGTCCCCCGGATCGGAATTGGGGTCCAGCCAGGCGGTAACCCGGTCCCCGGCATAGCCCATGAAGGTGATGTAAATGAGCACAAACGCTGCCGCGGCTCCGGCCCCTGCCAGGAGCCATTTGGGAGACGTACCAGCCACGAACATCATCACTACGGCTACCATGCCCATGAGCATAATGGCAGACAGGTGTTTTTCCAGGGCCAGAGGCACCAGAATACCCATCAGCGCCGCACCGAAGCCCAGCACGCCAAAGCGGAATTTTTTTGCATCGGGACCGTAGTCCCGGGTCAGCCGGGCGAAGGCCAGAATCATGGTAAATTTCGCCACTTCCGAGGGCTGAAACTGGATGCCGGCAATGCTCACCCAACGTTTTGCTCCATTGACCTCCTGGCCGATGACCAGCACGGAAAGCAGCAAAAGGATACTGAAGCCATACAGCGGCCAGGCAAGATGATACCAGGCCTGGGCCGGGATCCGGCTGAAAAAATACATGGCCACCAGGCCGATGGCGGCGCAGACCGCCTGTTTCTGCAAATATTTGGTGGATATCTCATATCCGGTGTCGTACATGCTCTGGGCGGAGCTTGCGGAATAGAGCACCGCAAGCCCCAGCGCCAGCAGCAGCAAGATCAAGGTCAGAAAAATGTAGTCAACTTTCTCACCGCGGGAGCGGCGGTCTTCCTTGGTGCGCTTAATCTGCGCAGCCATAAAAACCTCCAATTACAAAGGATCTCTCCTTTTATAATTTGCAATTTGAAACTTGTAATTCTTAGATGCCCAGCCAGGCCAGTATGCACATAATTGCAGACACCGTGGCAAAGACAATTACGATTTTTTCTTCCTTCCAGCCGCACTTTTCAAAATGATGGTGGATAGGTGCCATCTTGAACAGCCGCTTGCCGTGGGTCAGCTTGAAGTAGCCCACCTGCAGAATCACGGACACAGTCTCGCAAATGTAGACGAAGCCCACCAGGATCAGAATCAGGGGCATATCCAGAGCAAAGGCCAGCGCGCAGACCACACCGCCCAGGAACAGAGAGCCGGTATCGCCCATAAAGACCTTGGCAGGATGCCAGTTGTAGAACAGGTAGGCAATGAGTCCGCCGATCAGAGAAGCAGGCAGCAGTGCCAGATCATATTTCCCCTGCTTAATGGCAGCGGCGGTGAAAAACACCATGACCGGCAGTGTGACGGAGCTGGAAAGGCCGTCCACACCGTCGGTGATATTTACCGCGTTGTCACAGCCCACCATGATGAACATGGACAGGAAGATATAGACAATGGGGTGCAGCTGAAGGCTCACACCAAAGAAGGGGATGTACAGCTTAGTGGACATTGCACCGCCCCGGTACATGATGTACAGGAACAGAGCGGATACCGCCAGCTGCAGCATGAACTTCTGGATGGAAGTCAGGCCCTCATTCTGCTTTTTCTTCATCTTGGCAAAGTCATCCAGGAAACCCACAAAGCCAAAACTGAGAGACAGCAGCATCACCAGAAGCACCGCATAGTCTTCCATAAAGGGGATATTGCACAGCAGAATGATGATGGAGGCACCGATGAACATCAGTCCGCCCATCATGGGTGTGCCAGCCTTATAATTATGCCAGATGGGGCCCACTTCCCGGATGGACTGTCCCACCTTCATGGCCCGGAGCATGGGGATCAGCAGATATCCCAGGAGTCCGGACAAAACCGCACCCACCAGGGCAGTAATCAGGATTCTTGTCATGGTATATTCCTCCGTATCTTTATTTCAGGAATTTTTCCAGGGAAAGTTCCATATGCATGCCCCGGCTGCCCTTGAACAGCAGCACATCTCCGGGACAGGCCAGCTGTCTCAGTGCCGCTGCCAGCAGATCGTGGTCTTCAAATGCCGCCACGGATGCCTTGCTCATACCGCCGGTGATGGCGCCGTCAACCACCACTTGACCATGGGGTCCGTATGTCAGCAGGATATCCGCCTTCTGGGCGGCAATGCGTCCCAGCTTGTAGTGTTCCGCATGGGCACTGGTGCCCAGCTCCAGCATATCGCCCAGGACCGCGATCTTCCGACCTTTCCGATTGCTCAGCACATTCAGTGCTGCCGCCATGGATTCGGGACCTGCGTTGTAGCAGTCTTTAATGATAGTAAACTCCCCGGCCTGAAAAATCTCCTGGCGGCCTGCCATATTCCGGAAGGAAGAGAGTGCTTCGGAGACCTTTTGCGGAGTCACATGCAGTTTCAGACCTACAGCAACCGCTGCCAGAGCGTCAGAGACAAAGTGCTCGCCCTCCAGGGCCATTTTCACCTGGATGGTCGTATTGCCGCCATGGGCATCGAAGGTCAGGTATTCACCCTGCCGCACATTGTCAGCCCAAACTTGGCAACTGTTTTCGCTGCCGAAGTATGTAATGGGCTGGGCAGGAAGCTCATCCAGATTCCGCAGCAGATCATTGTCTCCATTGAGAATCAGTGCGCCATCCGGTGCCATACCTTCCACGATCTCCATCTTCGCCTGGCGGATCCCCTCCCGGGAACCCAGGAATTCGATGTGCATGGTGCCCACATTGATGATGACGCCCACATCGGGCCGGGCAATTTGGGACAGGTAGGCGATCTCCCGGAAATGGTTCATGCCCATTTCCAGCACCGCCACTTCCGTGTCCAGGGGCATCGACAGAACTGCCATGGGCATGCCGATGTCGTTATTATGGTTCGCGGGGGTCTTGGCAATGCGGTAGGTGCTTTCCAAAACCGTGGAAATCATTTCCTTTGTGGTGGATTTACCCACGGACCCGGTAACACCCACCACTTTGCAGCCGATGCGCTTCAGCTCCTCCCGGGCAATGAGCCCCAGAGCGGTTCGGGGGTCGTCCACATAGATGGCAGGGAAATCTCCTACCTTGCGGCTGCACAGCACCGCGGCAGCGCCCTTTTCCATGGCCATGGGAATAAAATCGTGGCCGTCCCGGGCGCCCTGCAGGACAATGAACAACTGCCCCTCCCGGATAATCCGCGTGTCGTTGTTAGCGCCGAAAAATTCTATGTTCTCATATTTTTCTTCCACAGTGCCGCCGCACCAGGCAGCAGCCTGTTTTAACGTGATCTTTGCCATATCAATTCCCCAATTCCAGCAGATGGGCGGCCACTTCTTCCCGCTCGTCCAGGTGATGCTTCACCCCGTTGATTTCCTGATAGGTCTCGTGGCCCTTTCCTGCCAGAATAATTATATCATCTTTTTCCGCAATGTCCATAGCATATCGGATGGCAGAGCGGCGGTCACAGACAACTTTGTACATTCCGTATTCGCTCTTCACGCCGGCCACGATATCCCGGATAATGGCCTCCGGGTCTTCCGTCCGGGGATTGTCGGAGGTGATAACGGCAATATCACTGAGCTTCACACCGATTTCACCCATGATGGGACGCTTGATGGGATCCCGGTCGCCGCCGCAACCGAAGACGGTAATGACCCGGCCCTGGCAGAAGTCCTGAACAGAGGAGATCACGTTTTCCAGCGCGTCGGGGGTGTGGGAGTAGTCAATGAGCACACTATAGGGCATGCCGGGGGTGGGGACCACCTCCATACGACCCTTGACGCCCTGGACATTTTTCAGCGCCCCGGCACAGTGGGCAATGGAAACGCCCAGCTGCTTTGCGATACCCAGAACGCTCAGGGCATTGTACACAGTGAACTTACCGGGGATGGGCAGACTGACCGCCACCTCTTCCCCATCGCAGACGGCCGTGAAGGCCACACCCTCAGAGTGAAGGACAGCATCCTTGGCGTAGAGATCAGCTTCATAAGCAGAGGTGCGCAGAACTTCACAGTCCGCCCGCTCCAGCATCCGGGGCGCGTAATTGTCATCCACGTTGATCACAGCCTTGTCACAGCGAGCGAAGAGCGCTGCCTTTGCGTCGCAGTAATCATCCATGGTCTTGTGGAAATCCAGATGATCCTCGGTCAGATTGGTAAAGGCTGCCACATCAAAGTGGACACCGCCCACCCGGTGGAGGGTCAGCGCGTGGGAGGACACCTCCATCACCACATGGGTGCAGCCCGCGTCGCGCATTTTGGCGAAGAGCTCCTGCAGTTCCAGGCTCTCGGGGGTGGTGCGCTCCGTGGGCAGCTCCTCATCACCGATCAGATTGGACATGGTGCCAATCAGACCCACCTTGGCGCCCAGACACTGCTCCAGCACCTGCTTTAAAAGCAGCGTGGTGGAAGTCTTGCCGTTGGTTCCGGTGACACCGATGAGTGTCATTGCCTCTGCAGGATGACCGTACAGGTTTGTACCGATCAGAGCCAGGGCAAGCCGGTCATTTTCCACCAGCACATAGGGTACATCTGCCAGAGGCTTCTTCGCGGTGACCACCACCGCAGCGCCCTTCTCCATAGCCATAGGGATGAAGCGGTTGCCATCGGAGGCAAAGCCGCTGATGGCAACGAACAGACACCCGGCGTTTGCCTTCCGGGAATCATAGCACACGCCTGTGATCTCGGTTTCCAGGTCTGCGTTGGTCTCCAGAACCGGGATATTGTTCAGCAAATCCTTTAATTTCATATGTATCTCCTCCGAATTCTCCGGGCTATCCATCCCGGACAGAAGTGTCGGTAAATTCCAAAGTAATTGTACTCCCACTGTCAAGTACCGTCCCCGGCGGAACGCTCTGGGCAGTAACCGTGACATTGGGCGCGATTTCCGTATTGCCGGTAATCAGGATGTACAGCCCCAGCTGTCCTGCCGTTTCCGCGGCCTGGGCCCGGTTCAGTCCCGCAAAGTCCGGGACAGAAACCCGGCTTTTCTCCACTTCCTCCCCCATGTACAGCAGCACCTGGCTGCCGCCGGGCACACTCTGCCCGGGAGATGGAAGCTGGCCGGTAACAGTATCTCCCGTACCGACTATTTTAGCAGAAAGGCTCACGGATTTTAAGTACTTTTCTGCATCTTTTTCAGAAAATCCTGTCATATCTTCCAGAATTAATGTTTTTCCGCAGATGTCCTCCTCCGAAAACACCTGCTCCACCCCCAGGTAGGGCAGGATATCCGCCATCACCGCCCCCACAGTGGGAGCCGCCATGACGCCGCCGGAGATGTAGATGCCGGTACTGCGCGATGGCGTATCCAGGGCCACCAGTACGATGTACTCCGGATCCTCCATGGGGGCGATCCCCACAAAAGATACGATTTTGTCCAAAGTCGGCTGACCATTTTCATCCAGAACATCGATTTTTTCGCTGGTGCCGGTCTTGCCGCCGATGGAGAACCCCGCCACCTGGGCGTTTTTCGCGGTTCCGTCGGTAACCACGGACCGGATCAGCTGACACATGATCTTGCTTGTTTCCTCACGGATGGTGCGGCGAACCACCGTAGGCTCCGCTTTCATTAGGGTATTGCCATCGGCATCGAAAACCTCCGACACCAGATAAGGTTCCAGCAGGTTCCCGCCGTTCACCACCGAGGCAATGGCCCGGACCAGCTGCAGGGGCGTGATTTTGAAGGTCTGGCCGAAGGAGCCGGAAGTCAGGGAGGCTGTGCCCCACTTATCCGTATTGACGATCAGCTCCCGATCAAAGAATACGCCCTTGCTTTCACCGGACAGATCAATGCCCGTTTTCTCCCGGATGCCGAATTTTTCAATATACTCATAAAACCGTTCCCCGCCCAGCTTCAGTGCAATGTGGGCAAAGGCCAGATTGCAGGAATTCTGGAGCGCCTGAGGGGTCTGCTGGGCGCCGTGTCCCTGGCTGCGCCAGCAGTGGAGCAGCTGACTGCGTCCCGGGATCTGCTCCGCGCCGGAGCAGTGGAAGGAGGTATTTAAGTCTATGGCACCGCAGTCCAGGGCCGCTGCCATGGTCAGCACCTTGAAAGTGGAGCCCGGCTCATAGCCATCGGAGAGCACCCGGTTGCGCCATTGCTTCAGCCGGGCATCATTCAGAGCCTTTCCGTAAAGCTCCGAATCGTCTTTCAGCGTTTCCAGCTTCTGCGCCACTGTCGGATCATGGATTTCCAGATAGTTGTTGGGATCATAACTGCCCAGGGTGGCCATAGCCAGGATCTCCCCGGTCTTGGCGTTCATCACCAGGCCGAAGGCACCGTTTTGGACAGCATACCGGTCAATGGCGGCTTTCATCTGCTTTTCCAGGCAAGCCTGTACCGTAGCATCCAAAGTCAGCACCAAACTGCAGCCGGTTCCGGAGGCCACATAATTTTCATAGGAAAAGGGCATATCCATTTCGTTATTGCCCTTGGTTGTGATGACCCGGCCGGAGCGGCCGGACAGGAAGCTCTCATAGGCCGCCTCCACACCCTCGGAGCCCTGTCCCGAATCATTGGTAAAGCCGATGACCTGGGCCGCCAGGGTCCCATAGGGATAAATGCGCTTGGAGGCCGGCTCCAGGTGGATTCCGGAGATCCCCTGCTGGTTGATGTATGCACGGATCTGTCCCGCAGTCTCCTCGTCGATCCGGGCACCCACCTGCTTGTAGCGTTTTTTCAGATCTGCCGCCTGCTGGGCGATCCACGCCGGGTCCTTGTCCAGCAGCTGTCCCAGGACCCGGGATATTTCGCCAATGTCCGCTTTGGACTGCTTCAGCTCGTGGGGATCCAGATATACATGCTCCACATTCCGGTCGCAGGCCAGAATATTCATGTTCCGGTCATAGATCTCCCCCCGGCGGGGTGAGACGGTAGTGGTTCTGGTCTGGTTGCGCAGCGCCAGATCCGCGTAGTAGTCATAGTCCCGGATCATCAAACCGTAGAGCCGCCAGAACACCGGCGCAAAGGCCAGTAGTCCCAGCACCGCCATGGCAGCCAGGATCCGGATATGTTGCCCTGTGTCCATGCGGACTCTCTGGTAAGATTTCTTTTCCGGCTTGCCCATATTTCATCACCCAAACATACGCAATATACCATCAATGGGCAGCAAGGGAATCCCTCGCCGCCCACTGCAGCTCATATTCAACTGTATGCCGGGTCAATGGGATTATGCAAACAGGCCGGACAGGAACCAGACCATATCATCCCACCAGCTGGGTTCCGGCTGGCGGACAGGCACATCCACATGGACGGTCATGGTTCTGGCCTCCTCCACGGGGATCATGCCCAGGGCGGTGGCAGTATCGCGCACCTCATCCATATCAAAATAGGCGTTATACTTATGCTTCAGCAGCACGTTTTCTTCCCGCAGCTGCGTCACATACACTTCCATCACCGCGTGATCCTCAGCCAGAACGCCGAACTGGATCAGGCTGGCCAGCATCACCACAAGCATGACCACAGCCAGCATCAGGCCGCAGAATGCCACAGGGTCGATGTGGATCACGGTAACAGGCTCCCGCTTGTGCTTGGGAACCTTGGGCTTGCTATCTTCGTAGACAGGCTTAAACTCCACCACCTTGGCCTCGGAGCCGTAGGAATAGAATTTCTCGATATATTCAATGTTGAATTTATAAGGTTTCTGAGCCATGATTCTCTCCTCTTTGCTTACAGCTTCTCGCAGATGCGCAGCTTTGCGCTGCGGGCTCTGGGATTGGCCTCCAGCTCTTCGTCAGAAGAAGTGATGGGTTTGCGTGTGATCAGCTTCACCTGAGGCTTTTTACCGCAGACACACACAGGGAAGCTGGGCGGGCAGGTGCAGCCCTTGGACGCTGCCACCATGGCATTTTTCACAATCCGGTCTTCCAGGGAATGGAAGGTAATCACAGCCAGACGGCCGCCCTTGTTCAGTTTGGGAATGGCATCGCGCATGACCTTTTCCACGGAGCCCAGCTCATCGTTGACGGCAATGCGGATGGCCTGGAAAGAGCGCTTAGCCGGATGCTGCTTCTCCCGTAGCGCCGCGGGGGGCATGGCAGAGCGGATCACGTCCACCAGCTCCAGGGTGCTCTCGATGGGCTTGCTCTCACGGCGGCGGCAGATCGCAGAAGCGATCTGGGGAGCGTAGCGCTCCTCGCCGTAGTCATAGAGGATCCGCTTCAGCTCCTCGTAGGGCCAGGTGTTGACCACATCGTGGGCAGTCAAGGGATCTTCGTTGTTCATTCTCATATCCAGCGGGGCGTCGGCCATGTAGGAGAAGCCTCTGGCACCGTCATCGAGCTGAGGGGAAGAAACGCCAAGGTCCAGCAGGATTCCGTCCACACCTTCAATATTCAGATCATCCAGCACCTGCTTGATTTCGCAGAAGTTGGAGTGGACCAGCTTCACCTTGTCAGCCCAGGGCGCCAGCCGCTGGCCGGCGGCTTTCAGGGCCACGGGATCCCGGTCGATGCCGATATGACGGCCGTTTACCAGCCGCTTTACAATTTCAGAAGAGTGGCCCGCACCGCCCAGGGTGCCGTCCACATAAATACCGTCGGGCTTGATGTTAAGCCCCTCAATGCACTCCCACAGGAGCACGGAAACATGATGAAATTCGCTCACAGTCCGATCTCCTCCATGGAAGCCAGCAATTTTTCGGGGGACAGATTCTCCAGCTCAAAGGCTGCGTATTCTTCTTTGTTCCAGATCTCCGCCTGGCCGGCACGGCCAACGATCATGACCTCCTGGCCAAGGCCGGCATAGTTTACCTGCTCCGTAGTCAGCGGAAAGCGGAACTGCTTATCGGGCACGCACCGGTTGGCCAGCGCGAAGATCAGCGTACTGGCGCCGGAACGCTTGAATACATTCAAGGCGTTAAAGTTGCGCTCCATCGTGTGAAAGTCCTCTGCGGTATATACCGTAAGGCATTTGTGCTTGCCGTTGGCGCCCACGGTGACGTAAAAGTCAGAGCCCAGGGCATCTCTTAACTTGGAAGGAACGAATAAGCGGCACTTATCGTCCATCTTTGCGGGATATCTGCCGGTCATGCGTTCATCTCCTACCCTGGCGCTCCATTTCGCTACCCTTTTGCACCATAGGGACAGTATAACGCCATCTTAAGAAAAAATCAATCTTTTTTCCGGGTATTTTTTTATTTTTCCCCGGATAAACGGGGTATTATTCAATTATTCTCTCTATTTTTGAACATCTGTTCTATCAAATTGTGTTCGAAATGCGATTCTTCCATTCTCCATCACCGCCCGGAGCTTCCCGGGCCTTCTCCCGCAGCGCAGCAGGTATTCTGCCAGAGGCCCTTCCACCTCGCTCTGAACCAGCCGCCGAAGCTGCCGCGCCCCTTCCCTGCCCCGGCAACGCAGACACAGATCCTCCTCCAGTTCTTCCGGATAGCTCAAAACAGTACCCTGGGCAGAAGTCCGCTGTGCCAGCTGCTGCAAATACTTCCCCGCAATGGAGCGCATCACCGGACCGCTGAGTTCCTCGAACCGAATGATCCGGTCCAACCGTCCCAGAAATTCCGCACGGAAGAATTGCCGCAGGGCTTCCTCCGTCTCCTGCTGCCGACCGGCAGGATTGAAGCCCAGGCCCTCACCCCGCTTTTCCGAACCGGCGTTGGAGGTCATGATCACGATGGTGTTGCGGAAGCTGACCCGTCTTCCCGTGGAGTCGGTGAGACACCCTTCTTCCATGATCTGCAGAAGGATCCCCGCCACATCCGGATGGGCCTTTTCCAGCTCGTCCAGCAGCACCAGACTGTGTGGCCTGCGCCGGACCGCCTCCGTCAGTTTGCCGCCTTCTTCATAGCCCACATATCCGGGAGGCGCTCCGATCAGCCGCGCTACGGACTGTTTTTCCATATATTCCGTCATGTCCAGCCGGATCATCGCTTCCTTGCTTCCGTACATTTCCGCAGCCAGACAACGGCAGAGTTCCGTTTTGCCCACCCCCGTAGGACCGGTGAACAGAAGGCAGGCAATGGGCCGTTCCGCATCCCGGATACCGGAATATCCCCGGCGCACCGCTTCCGCCACCGCGGCAATGGCCTTATCCTGTCCCATGACCTGCCGGGACAGGATATTTTCCAGATTCAGAAGCCTTTCCCGCTCCCCTGCCGTCAGCTTTCCCGCGGGAATTCCGGTACGCATGGATACAACCGCAGCAATATCATTTCCCGTCAGCGCCCGGGCCCTGCGGGTCTCGGCGTTTTTTTCGCCAAGTTTTCGCATTCTGTCCCGAAGCAGCGCCGCTTTTTCAAAGTTGCTCTGGCGTACCGCGTCGGAAAGCTGCTGTTCCAGCTCCTCCCGGGCCGCGCCGCACCTGCTGCCCCGGAGTTCCTCCAGTCGCACCCTAGCGGCCCCCTCGTCAATCAGATCGATGGCCTTGTCCGGCAGGTACAGGTCCGGCAGATACCGCTTGGACAGGCGAACCGCCTCCCGCAGCGCTTCCTCTGTGATCCGCAGATGGTGATGCCGCTCCAGTCCGGGCTTCAGCGCTTTGAGAATATTCAGAGCGCACTCTCCATCCGGCTCCTCCACTATCACCGGCCGGAACCGTCTGTCCAAAGCGCCGTCCTTTTCGATGAATTTCCGGTATTCTTCCCGGGTGGTGGCACCCAGGATCTGCAATTCCCCCCTGCCGAGAGCCGGTTTGAAGATATTTGCGGCATCGATGGCTCCCTCCGCCGCACCCGCTCCCACGATGGTGTGCATCTCGTCCACGAACAGGATCACATCCCCGCTGCGCTTGATTTCCGACAGTACGTCCCGCAGACGTTCTTCAAATTCTCCCCGGTATTTGGTGCCCGCCACCAGATTGGCCATATTCAGGCTCAGCAGCCGTTTCTCCCGCAGTTGGGACGGCACATTGCCCACAGCCATCCGCTGTGCAAGGCCCTCGGCTATGGCCGTCTTGCCCACGCCAGGCTCGCCCACCAGGGCCGGGTTATTCTTATTCTTTCTGCAGAGGATCCCCACCACCATATCGATCTCCCGGTCTCTTCCGATGACCGGCTCCAGATTGGATGCCTTCTGCACCAGGTCTTCACTGAATTGTTCCAACAGTTTCGTTTCAACCGCCTCCTTTTTTCGCTTGTCGGAGAGTTCTCCCTCCCACCGCAAATATTCCACCGTGCCCGTCAGCAGCACATCCGGATCCACGCCGCTGAGCAGAAGCAGTTCCCGGGCGCTGCCCGTCCGCTGCCGGGAAATGGCCAGCAAAACGTGAGTCAGGCCAATCTCCCGGCTTCCCAGCGCCTTAGCCTCAGTACAGGCATCCTTCAGAATCATCCGGGCATTCTCCGTGAACCCCTGGGGAAGAGGCAGATCCGCCGTTCCCCTGCCATAGATTGCCCGGGTCATCAGCTCCAGCGTATTGGCATTCAAACCCATCCCACGCAGCAGCTGTCCCGCCTCCCCAGGCAGAGACATCATTGCCAGTAACAGGTGGGCCGAGCCCACAAAGCTCTGGCCCATGGATTTGGCCGTCCTGCCCGACTTACGGATCATGTCAGCAGTTAGCATATGATAACGCACCAAACACCCTCCTTTTCCGAAAGATTCTGGTCAAAATAGAAAAAATTTATCCATGCTCAGATAAAAAACCAGTTGCATTTTCCAAAATGCGTGCTAAAATAAAGATACGTTACATACTAACGTGATTATCAATCAATTATGGAGGTAATATCATGGCTTACAAGATTACTGACGCTTGTGTCAAGTGCGGCGCCTGCGCCGATCAGTGCCCCGTTGAGGCTATCGCTGAGGGCGACGCTACCTACGAGATCAACCCCGATGTCTGCGTCTCCTGCGGTGCCTGTGCCGATCAGTGCCCCGTCGAAGCTATCGTCGAGGAGTAATCCTTTCTGACAAGTGCTTTCTGGCCTGCGTACGCAAGTACGCAGGCTAATTTTCTGTGATTCAGGAGGCCGCTATGGAGTATCTGCCCAATGGCTATCATCTACAGATCACCCCCGGTGCCTTTCCGCTCAGTACCGATTCCGTGGTACTCGGACATTTTGTGCGGCTGTGCCGCAATGCCCGGGTGCTGGATCTGGGTTCCGGCTGCGGGACCCTTGGCCTGCTGCTCTGTGCCAAGGATGAACGCTGCCATGTCACCGGGCTGGAGCTGGATGAGAATGCCCATTCCGGCGCTCTGGAGAATATTCATCGCAACGGGCTGGATGCCCGTATGGAAAGCTTATGCGCAGACCTGCGGCAGCTTCCTAACGAGTTTATCGAAAAATTCGACTGCTGCGTATCCAACCCTCCCTATTTTGCCAATGGCCCTGCGGCCCAGAGGACGCCCCTGGCCCGACGGGACGACTGCTGCTCCGCCACGGAGCTTTTCACCACCGCATCCGCCGCGCTGAAATACGGCGGAGATTTTTACCTGGTTCAAAAACCGGAGCGGCTGGCGGAGCTGATCTGCCGCGGCAGCGAAGTCAATCTGGAGGCCAAGCGCCTGCTGCTGCTTCGCCACCGGGAAACGGGACCTATCACACTTGTATGTCTGCAATTCCGCAAAGGCGGAAAACCGGGTATTACCATCGAAGAACACAGTCTGTTTGACGCAAATCTTGAACCTACCGCATTTTATCGAAACGTATATCATATTACGGAGGAATAACCATGGCCGGAATGCTCTATCTTGTTCCCACCCCCATCGGCAATCTGGGGGACATCTCTACCCGCTGCCGGGAAACTCTGGAAAATGCCGATTTCATTGCCGCTGAGGATACCCGGGTGAGCTTAAAGCTTCTGAATCATCTAGGCATCAAAAAAAGCCTTGTCAGCTACTATGAGCACAACAAGGCTTTCAAGGGCGATAAAATTGTAGAACGCATTCTTGCGGGCGAGACCTGCGCCCTGGTTTCCGATGCCGGCAGTCCCGCCATCTCCGACCCCGGCGAAGATCTGGTGAAGCAGTGCGCCGCCGCAGGCATCACCGTCTGCGCCATCCCCGGCCCCTGCGCCGCTATCACCGCCCTGAGCATTTCCGGCCAGGCCACAGGCCGGTTCTGTTTTGAGGGTTTCCTCTCCACCTCCAAGAAAAGTCGTCGGGAGCACCTGGATTCTCTGAAAAAAGAACAGCGCACTATGATTTTCTATGAAGCTCCCCACAAGCTTCTGACCACACTGGAGGATATGGCCGAGGTCTTTGGTGCCGCGCGCCCCATCAGCCTCTGCCGGGAGCTGACCAAGCTCCACGAGGAAGTGGTCCGTACCACCCTGGGAGAAGCTGTGGCAAAGTACACTGAAAATGGCCCCAAGGGCGAATTCGTGCTCATCGTGGCAGGCGCTGAGCCGGAAGCGGAGGAAGCTGCCACCGAAGATGACGCCGCAGGATACCTCAAGCGGCTCATCGAAAGCGGAATGAGCCGCAAGGACGCCATCAAGCAGACCGCCAAGGACCTGGGCCTGCCCAAAAATGTGGTCTACGATCTGGCGCTGAAAGACAGCGAATAAAAAATCAAGTCGGAGGCCAAGCGGGCTTAGGAAGACAAGA
>JAZQEP010000025.1:0-48483 GCA_045539075.1 Faecousia sp.
CCCCCCCGGGCCCCGCCCTGGCCTCGTTCTCCGGAGAGACCCGCAGGGTGCTGGACGTGGGCGCCGGAGCCGGCCCCGCCTGCTGGGCGGCGCGGGAGCTGCTTCCCGAAGCGGCGGAATTTACCTGCCTGGAGCGGGAGGGCGCCATGCTCCGGCTGGGCTCCGGACTGATGCAGGCGGATGACCAACTGGCACAGGCCCGCTGGCTGCAGCAGGATGTGACCAAAGAGCCCATCCGTCACCGGGCGGACCTGGTCATCGCCTCCTATGCCATGAACGAGATGACCCGGGAGGGCCGGGAAGGGCTGCTGCAGGCTCTCTGGGCCCAGACGGATCAGCTGCTGCTGATCCTGGAGCCGGGCACCCCCGTGGGCTCCGGGCAGCTGCGCCGGGCCAAGGAGCTCCTCACAGCGCTGGGCGGTCAGGTAGTTGCCCCCTGTCCCGGAAACGATCCCTGCCCGCTGGCTGGGGATGACTGGTGTCACTTCACCTGCCGCATCTCCCGCAGCCGGCTGCACAAGCAGCTGAAGGAGGGCGATGTGCCCTACGAGGACGAAAAATTCTCCTATCTGGCGGTGGCCAAAACTCCCTGTAGCCCCGTGGAGGGCCGGATTTTGCGCCATCCCATGAAAAATCCCGGCCATATTGCCCTGCGGCTGTGCACCCCGGAAGGCATCCGGGACCTGTCCGTCACCAAAAAGCAGGGTGAGCTGTTCAAAAAGGCCCGGAAATCCGCCGCCGGCGACCCCTTTCCCTAAATCTTATCAAGAAAAGGTAATGCGCGTATGAAAACGAAATCCACACGCCTCCGGGCGTTCCTGCAGCAGCGGGGTATCGTACCCAAACACCTGGCCCTGTGGCTGGGCTGCGCCGCTGTGGTGCTTGCCGCCGCCTTCCTCTTCGGCGGCGTCTCCGCCGGGAACAGTCAGATCTTCCCGGTGTACATCACCGAGGTCATGGCCTCCAATTCAGGCTTCCCCAACCGGGAGGGCCTGTGCTGCGACTATATCGAGATCCGCAACGGTGCAGACTACCCCGTGGATCTGACGGGCTTCCAGCTGGGCGACGTGTCCGGCAAAAGCCGCTATGCCTTCCCCGCGGGAACCGTCCTCCAGCCCGGGGAATATCAGCTCATCTCCTGTGACAAGAGCGTGGACTCCCCGGACTATGCCCCCTTTGAGATCAACCGGGCCGGCGGCGAATCCTTCTATCTCATTGCCCGCAGCGGCGCCATCGTGGACAGCGTCACCACGCTTCCCATGGACGCGGACCGGGTGATGCTTCTGCAGGAGGACGGCTCCTGGCAGATTTCCGCCAGCCCCAGCCCCGGCAGCAGCGGGGACAGCTTCGGTTACGGGGATATTTATATTGAGGAAATCTCCCCCGTCCGGTTCTCTGAGTTCTCCGCGTCGGACACCGGGTATCTTCCCCAGCACGGAATTTACTGCGACTGGGTGGAGCTGCACAACACCGGCGACACACCCGCGGATATCTCCGGCTTCATTCTCTCCGACAATCCCGGCAACGACAAATACATCTTCCCCCCGGATACCGTCATTTCCCCGGGCGGCTATCTGACAGTCTCCTGCACCGACCTGGTGGCCGATCCCATGGTGGCGCCCTTCGGTCTGTCCCGGCAGATTGGGGAAACGCTGGTTCTGAAAAACAACCGGGGCCGGATCGTGGAGATCCTGCATACCCAGCCTACGGACAAGGCCGCCACGGCACTGACCGCCACGGGAAATTGGGAGGATACCCACACTCTGACCCCCGGCTTTGAGAACACCCCCCAGGGCCGTGCGCAGTTCCTGGAAAGCAGCGGCACGGTGCCGGGGTCCATCCGCATCAGCGAGGTCATGGCCGCTCAGCAGCTGCTGGTGGCCGATGCCTTCGGCCGGTTCTCCGACTGGGTGGAACTGCATAATACCTCGGATATTCCCGTGAACCTCTCCGGCTGGTGCCTGTCCGACGACCCCGCCCAGCCCCGGAAGTGGATCATCCGGGATCTGTTCCTGGAGCCGGGCCAGCGGCGGATCATCTTCTGCTCCGGCCTGGATACGGTGGAGGCCGGAGAACTTCATACCGGCTTCTCCCTGTCCGCCGGCGGTGAGACACTGACCCTCAGCGCCTGGACCGGCGAAACGGTGGATACCGTCACCTTCCCCCGGTCCGAAGACCACTGTGCCTTCGTTTTTGACAGCGACGGCAGCTGCACCCTCACGGAGTCTCCCACCCCCGGCTATCCCAACGATGAAGAAGGCTATCTTTCCTTCCGGGATGCGGATGTGGCCCGGGGACCTCTGGCCATCTGGGAGGTCATGACCTCCAACGACAGCCTCATCCCCCAGAATCTGGGCCAGTGCTACGACTGGGTCGAGCTGCGCAATATCTCCGGCGAGCCCCTGGACCTCTCCGGCTACACCCTTTCCGATGACCTGGACAGCCCCGCCAAGCACTCCCTGGCCGGCGTCACCCTCCAGCCCGGCAAGAGCTTTGTTGTGATTCTCTCCGAGATCCCCAACGCCGCCAAAAAGGGCTTCCAGCAGGCCCTGTTCCAGCTCAACGCCCGGGAGGATCAGCTCTTCCTCTTCGGTCCCGACGGAAATCTCCTGGATCATGTCCGCCTGAAGGACATCCCCCTGGGCTTCAGCTACGGCCGCAGTGAAAATTCCGGTGGATTCTTCTACATGGAGCCCAGTCCCCAAAACCCTAATACCGCCGGACACCGCCTGATCAGCGGTGCGATCGCCGCCTCCTGCGTTCCCGGCGTATATTCTCTGGAGGAAGGCACTTCCGTGACCCTGGAGGCCCAGGGCACCATCTACTATACCACCGACGGCAGCGAGCCCGACGCCGGCTCCTACCTGTACGAGGGTCCCCTGCAGATCGACAAAACCACCGTCATCCGGGCGGTGTCCATCGAGAAGGGCAAGCTTCCCGGCGAAATTTACACCGCCACCTTCATCATCGGCGACAAGCACCAGGTGCCGGTGGTGAGCCTGGTGACGGACCCGGATAACCTCTGGGGCCGGAACGGCATCTATAAGCACGACATTGAGGTCAAGGAGATCCAGGTCCCCTCCCATGTCTCCTACAGCGGCCCCGACGGCAGCTGGGCCATCCACTGCGCCACCAATCTCCACGGTGCCACCACGGTCACCGCCTTCAGCAAGAAGACCTTCGCCATCCGCTTCCAGGACCGGTTCGACGGACCGCTCCACTACGATGTATTCGGCGACGGGGTGGTGACGGATTTCTCTTCCCTGCTGATCCGTACCGCCCACGAATCCTCCTTCTCCAGCCAGATGCACGACGCCTTCATCTGCCATATCGCCGCCTACAACAGCGACAAGATGGTCAGCCAGAAGCACAAGTATGTGGCGCTGTACCTCAACGGCGAATACTGGGGCCTGTACGCCATCCGGGAGCGGCACTCCCAGGAGCATTTCGCCAGCTACATGGATGTCCCCGCTGAACAGGTGCAGGTTGCCCGCTACATGACCCAGTACCGAAACGAGCTCTTTAACCTGTTCCAGTACTGCGATGACGGCGACCTGCGAAGCCAGGAGAGCTATGACTACGCCAAATCCGTGATCAACATGGAAAGCTACGTGGACTGGCTGATCTATGAAGCCTACATGGCCAATATCGATGTCAACTACAACCTGCGCTTTTACCGCAATCCGGTGGACGGTCTGTGGTACATGGGCCTTTCCGACCTGGATCTGGGCATGATGGAGACCCATGGCTCCTTCACCATGATGGCCGAGAGCTTCCACCACGGCGTGCTGATCAACGATCTTCTGCGCAATGAGGAATTCCAGCATCTGCTGGCCACCCGGCTGGCGGAGCTTCTGGAGGGTCCCCTGTCCGATGAAAATGCCATCGCCCTGATCAATCAGATGGCGGACACCATCCGGCCCGAGGCCGCCTGGGAAGCCACACGCTGGCCCACCCCGGTGAAAAACTGGGAAAACACCGTCAAGGAGATGCTCCGTTTCTGCGACGGCCGGGCCCAGGAGCTGATCGACAATCTGTGTTCTGAGGTCGGCTTCACCGCCCAGGAGCGGGAAACCTATTTCGGCCATCTGGAGTAAGCAATATGGAAAAGAATTTTCGCCACGAATACAAATTTCTCATCTCCCGGCAGGCGGCGGATCTGCTCAAGCGGCGGCTGCCCTATGTGATGCAGCGGGATCCCCACGCAGGACCCACGGGACAGTACACCATCCGCAGCCTCTACTTCGACGACCAGCGTTACGCAGCCTTTCACGAGAAGGTCTCCGGCGTAGACAACCGGACCAAGTTCCGCATCCGCTGCTATAATTACAGCGACGGCTTCTTCAAGCTGGAGAAAAAGGAGAAGAAGGGCCACCTGACCCGGAAGACCGCCCAGACCATCACCGCCGCGGATGTCCGCAGCCTCCAGCACAATCCCCGGCAGCGGACCCCGGACCATCCGGAGGGTCTGACCGAGGAGCTGCGGCTGCTGTGCACAAACCGGGGCGCCCGGCCCCTGGTGCTGGTGGACTACGACCGGACTCCCTTCGTCTGTCCCCGGGGCAATACCCGCATCACCCTGGACGAGAATCTGCGGACCATCCCCTACCGGGGGGACATCTTCGCCCCCGGCCATCCGGCGGTGCCGGTGATGGACGGGGACCAGGTGATCCTGGAGGTCAAATTCGATGACTTCCTCCCGGGATACTTAAGCCAGTGTCTGTCCGATATTCCCAAAGCCCCCATGGCGGTGTCCAAATTCGCCATGTGTCTGAATCTATTTTAAGGAAAGGTCTTGTTAGCCATGATTAGTTTTGCTGATATCCTCAAGGGTAATATCCTGGCGGAGTTCTCCGCCATCTCCGCCGGGGGCATCCTGTCCGCCATCGGCCTGGCCTTCGTGCTAAGCCTGTTCATCGTCTTCGTCTACCGGCTGACCTACAACGGCGTCAGCTTCAGCCGGAATTTCGCCGGCTGCATCGTGCTGATCTCCATGGTCACCGCGCTGGTGATCCAGGTCATCACCTCCAACGTGGTGCTGTCCCTGGGCATGGTGGGCGCACTGTCCATCGTCCGCTTCCGCACCGCCGTGAAGGAGCCCGCGGACACCGCCTTCCTCTTCTGGGCCATCGCCATCGGCATCATCTGCGGTGCCGGCTATGTCACCGTGTCCATTCTGGCCAATCTGGTGCTGGGCGGCTTGTTCATGGCCCTGTACTTCCTGGGCGGCCGGCGCAAGGCCGACACCTACATGGTGGTGGCCCGGTTCGACCGGGGCTGCGAGGCCGCCGGCACCCTGGCTGAAATGCCCGGCTACCGGATGAAGAACAAGACCATCACCGACGATATGATCGAGCTGGTGGCTGAGCTGCGGCTGACCGAACAGGACTTGGAGCAGCTCACCCAGCTGCAGGAGCAGGCCGGCGTCCGGGAGGTCACCGTGATGCAGAGCGTCACCGGCAGCGTCCTGTGATCCACATAATTCGGGAGGAATTACCATGGCATCGAAAAAAGTAGGCACCCTCATCAAGGAAGCCCGCACCGAAGCGGGCCTTACTCAGGAGCAGCTGGCCAGGAGGATCTCCGGCCTCTCCGCCTCCGATATCAGCGCCGCCGAGCGGCACCAGAAAAGCCTAACCCAGGAGCAGCTGAAAGCCATTGCCAGGATCACCGGCGTCACCCAGGCCTCCCTTTTAAATGCCGCCAAGGGCAGCACCGCCAAAAAGGGCACTGCCTCCAAGTCCTCCATGCAGGTCACCGCCACGGAGCGCAAGCTGGTGGAGCTGTACCGGGAGGCAGACTCCGACACCAAAAAGAAAGCCCTGCAGCTGCTTAAGGGACAGAACTCCCTCACCGATGATATTTTCGAATCACTCCTGGACAGCGTCCAGGATATGCTGAGCGGAAAATGACCTACACGGAAATCACGCAGAACGACTACGATCTCTTCCACACTCTGGCCGATGGCTATTACCGGGAAGGGGAGGACGCGGCCACTTCCCGGGAAGAGGTGGACAATTTCATCCGATTTCTGTTTAACAAGGTGACCCGGGGTGAGATCCACGGATTCTTCGCAAAAGAGGGGGAGACCCCTGCGGGCTTCGCCCTCTGGGCTTTGGATACTGAGGCCTTTGCCTTTTCCGAAATGCCAGGCTTCGGCACCATCCTGGAGATCGGACTGCTTCCCCAGTTCCGCGGCTGCGGCCGGGGCAGGGAATTTGTCCGCTTTCTGGAAGATTGCCTGGAAAAAGCCGGCGCGAAGCGGTACTATGTCTGCGCCTACGGCCCCGCCCAAGCCTTCTGGGCGCGCTGCGGCTATGCCCCCAGCGGAAGAATCGCCGCCAACGGTCTTCCTATTCTGATCAAGCACATCTGAGACAGCAAAAACGCCAGTCCGTTCACCGGACCGGCGTTTTTTTATTTGTCATCCCGGATGTGAGCGGGGAACTTTTTCCTGCTAAAGAAAACTATGAAATTCTGTCAATTCAGGACTTGACTCTTATTAGCAGGTCTTTATCAAATTCAAGCTTGTTCTACTGGCGCTTACAGCGCCCAAGGCTCCCCTTGTCAGGGGAGCTGTCACGCAAACAGCGTGACTGAGGGGTAGTTTTCTCTCCCCCAGTCACCTTCGGTGACAGCCCCCTCGTCAGAGGGGGCCTTTGCTGCGGTGCGTAACTATTAGATAAATTCAAGTTCTCCGAACTGATTATATCACAGTTAACTTGGCAGCCTATCTATTCTGCGATTTCTTCCACCGGGCAATCTGCTCCCGGGTCTCGGGGGTGATGTTCCAGACGTATTTGAAAGCCGCCCAGGAGCCCAGAATGAACAGGGCGGGGACCAGTACGCAGATGACCTTCAGACCGAAAATGGTGCCGTCGCTCTGGGTTTCGGCGGTGCCGCGATATCCGATCCAGCCCAGGGCGTAGAGGGCGAAGCCCTGGCCGATGGTCTGGCCCACACGGCGGGAGAGGTTGAAGGTGCCGTAGATGGAGCCTTCGGTGCGCTTGCCGGTGATATATTCGTTGTAGTCGATGGCCTCGCCCACCAGACCCCACTGCATCTGCACGGAGACCATGCTCATGCCGGTGCCGATACCCAGCATCACCCCATGGAGCAGGGGATTCACATCCATCACCAGGTGCATCACGAAGAGGACGCCGCAGACCGCGCCGCCGATGAGCAGGGAAAGGCGGATCAGTTTCTGCAGGTCGTATTTTTTACACAGGAAGGGCACCGCCACCATGGCACCCACCATGAAGGGGGCAGAGAGGATGGAGGAAATGGACTGATAGGTCACATCGTGGTACACAGCGGAGTACATGTACATGCCTAAGGTGATGGCGCCGTACTGCATGGTGCAGATGCAGATGCCGTGGAGGCACAGAGCCACAAAGGGCCGGTTTTTCCCAAGAACCGTGAGAATATCGGTGAATTTGATCTCCTCAGCGGTGGTTTCCGGGCCCACCAGCGTCCGCTCCTCGGTCATGGCATAGTGCATCAGGCACACCACGAAGCCGATCACGGCGCAGCTAACGCCCACGATCATATAGCCGGTGGTCTGCCGCTCGCCGAAGGCGGCGATGATCATGGGAGCGAAAATGCCGGGCAGGGCATTGCCGAAGCCGGAGCCCGCGCCCCGGGCGGAGGAGAGGGATGCCCGCTCCGCGTCATTGGTGGACATGGCCGAGAGCAGGGAACCCATGGGAATGTTGAACATGGTGTAGGCGGCTTCGTAGAGGATCTTGCAGGAGAATAGCACCACGATCAGGCTGATCCCCTCAAAGAAGGTGGGCACCGTCCACAGTGCGATGGCAGTGATCGCCAGCAGGGGGGTAGCTCGCAGCAGCCAGGGCCGGAATTTTCCCCGGGGATCCTGTTTTTTGGCGAAGGCCTTGTCCATCAGCGCACCCATCAGCGGGTCGTTCACCGCGTCCCAGATGGTCCAGATGATCACCAGCGTGCCCAGCAGCGTGGGGTCAATTCCCAGGGCATTGGTGCAGTACATGGTAAAAATGCCCGCCATGAGGGTGAAGGTCATACACCCGCCCCAGTCGCCGCACATATAGCCGAACCAGTGTTTTTTCGTCAGTCCGGTTTTCACTTCCTTGCTCATTTTGTTTCCTCCTTATGCCGGAAAATGCCGCTTTCCGGCGCCATATGGATTATTTTACCAGATAAAAAAGCCAATGTAAACAAAAAAGCACCCCTTTCGGGGTGCTTTTGGTTATCTTACAGCAACTTTGCCAGCAGCTCCTCCCGGGTCATGAGACTCAGATCCGCGGGGGCCGCGTCGAAGATGGTGCGGCAGCCGGTCTCACCCCGACCGGCCATCCGGAAGGCAGCCCTGGCCAGGCAGGTCAGCACGGAGGCGGTGAACTGGGGGTTGGAATCCAGGGTCAGCTTATATTCGATGGTCTGCTTGCTTTCGCCGGACCAGCCGGTGACACCGCTGCGGATCACGCTGCCGCCGTGGGGCAGGCCGGAGTGGTCTCTTGCCATCTCCTCGGCGGTGATAAACTCCACGGTGGTGTCGTAGTCGGCAAAGTAGTTGGGCATGGTGACGATGGCCTTTTCAATCTCAGCCTTGTCAGCGCCCTCCTCAGCCACCACATAGCAGTAGCGGGTGTGCTTCTCCCGGGTGGTCAGGGTCGGATTCTCGCCGGAGCGGACCCGGTCCAGCGCCTCGGGGACAGGGATGGTGTACTGGCGGCAGTCTTTTACGCCGGGGAGGCGGCGCACCGCGTCGGAGTGGCCCTGGCTGACGCCCCGGCCCCAGAAGGTATAGTCCTTACCCTCCGGCAGAATAGCCGCGGCGTAGAGCCGGTTCACGGAGAACAGGCCGGGATCCCAGCCCACGGAGATCATGGCAATATGACCGCCCTTTTTCGCGGCGGCATCGGCGGCAGCGAAATGCTGGGGGATCTTGGCGTGGGTGTCGAAGGAATCCACAACGTGAAAATGCTCCGCCAGTGCGGGAGTCTGAACGGGCAGGTCCGTGGCGCTGCCGCCGCAGAGGATCAGCACATCGATGCTTCCCTTCCAGTCAAGGATCTTATCCATGTGCACCACAGGCACATCGGGGGTTAAAATATGCAAGCTGTCGGGGCTGCGGCGGGTGAATACCGCCTTCAGCTCCATGTCCGGGTTCTGCCGGATGGCGCATTCCACGCCCCGGCCCAGATTGCCGTAGCCAACAATACCGATTTTGATCATAGTTTTTCCACCTTTTTTATACGTTCAGGCCCACTTCCCGCATCTTCTGCAGCAGCAGCTTTTCGTGGGCTTCCTCCATAGGCACCAGGGGCAGCCGCAGGTAATTCTCGCAGAAGCCCAGGGCGGCCATGGCGGCCTTCACGGGAATGGGGTTGACCTCACAGAAGAGGGCGTTGGTCAGCCCCAGGTACTTGATCTGCAGATCCATGGCACCCTTCATGTCACCCTTAAAGAAGGTGTGGCAGATTTCGGAGGTCTCCTTGGGAACCACGTTGGACAGGACAGAGATGACGCCCTTGCCGCCGCAGGCCAGGATGGGCACGATCTGGTCGTCATTGCCGGAGTAAATATCCAGCTTATCGCCCACCAGAGCGGCGGTCTCCACCACCTTGGAGATGTTGCCGCCGGCTTCCTTGATGGCGGCGATCATAGGATGGTCCGCCAGGGCTGCGTAGGTGGCGGGCTCGATGTTCACGCCGGTGCGGGAGGGCACGTTGTAGAGGATCAGAGGCTTGGTGGAAGCGTCGGCGATGGCGGTGAACATGGCAACCAGGCCCTTCTGGGTGGTCTTATTGTAGTAGGGGGTCACCACCAGCACGGCGTCGTAGCCGACAGAGCAGGCATACTTCGTCATATCGATGGCATAGGCGGTGTCGTTGGAGCCGGTGCCGGCGATGATGGGCACCCGGCCGTTCACCACTTCGGCGGCGAACTTCAGCACAGAGCGGTGCTCCTCATCGGAGAGGGTGGAGCCCTCGCCGGTGGTGCCGCAGATCACCAGGGCGTCGATGCCGGCGTCGATCTGCCAGTTGATCAGCTTTTCAAAAGCGGCGTAGTCAACACCCTTTTCGGTCAGAGGGGTCACCAGGGCGGTGGCGGCACCGGTGAAGATGGGATTCTTAGTCATAAAAAACACTCCTTGCGGATAAATTTACGCATGAAAAAACAGCCGACGCAGAGCATCCGCTGTTGAGAAGGCAAATTTTCGCCCCAACAGATAGCACTCCGCTTGCGCGACAGTCGGACAGGTCTTATCCCGTCAGACCAGGAAAGCCTTGCGCCTCGGCTCCCTTCGGCGGCGTTCCCTTTCTCCCACGGCACGGCCTGAGCGAAGGCCTCCTCTTCCGGGGGTACTGATGATACGTCGCGCCTCTATCTTTTTACAATATCGAATTATTTGCAGTTTACCACATCAAAGCGGGAGTGTCAATAGATTTCTCCCGAAAAGCCTGAATGCGGCCCCCTTCGGCGTTTTTTTAGTCTTTCCTAAAGAAAGAAATATTGACAATTGGACGTAAATGGTGATAACCTATTAGATAATGCGTGAATTTTCCCGAATCCGCCAGGGTCCGGGCAGACAAACGAGGTAGCCTATGAAAAAGACAGAAACCTGGACGAAATTCCGGCACGCCCTGGTCACCGCGGTGATCAAGCCCTTCTTCCGGCCCTACGTCCTGCTGAAATACGGCATCAAAATCGAGAAATTCGCCGCCCAGGGAAATCGGCCTTACTTAATCGTCATGAATCACCAGACGGCCTACGACCAGTTCTTCGTTTCCATGGCATTTCGGGGTCCGGTGTACTTCGTGGCCAGCGAGGACATCTTCTCCATGGGTTGGGTGTCGAAGCTGATCCGCTGGCTGGTGGCCCCCATTCCCATCCGGAAGCAGACCACCGACCTGCAGGCGGTGAAGACCTGCATCCGGGTCGCCCGGGAGGGCGGCACCATCTGTTTGGCCCCCGAGGGCAACCGGACCTACCACGGCCGGAATGTGTACATCAAGCCCGGCATCGCCTCCCTGGCCAGAAAACTGGGCCTGCCCCTGGCCATTTTCCGCATCGAGGGCGGCTACGGCGTCCATCCCCGCTGGAGCGACGTGATCCGCAAGGGCCCCATCCGGGGCTACGTCAGCCGGGTCCTGGAGCCGGAGGAGCTGAAGGATATGACCAACCAGCAGGTTTTGGAGCTCATCGAAAAAGAGATGTATGTGGATGAGGCCAAGGTCACCGGCACCTACCGCCACAGCCGCAACGCGGAATTTCTGGAGCGGGTGGTCTATACCTGTCCCTGGTGCGGCTTTTCCCCCTTTGAAAGCAGCGGCGACATCATCCGCTGCACCGGCTGCGGCCGCCGGGTCCGGCACCTGGACACCAAGGAGCTGGAGGGTGTGGACGAATGGTTCCCCCACCGGTTTGTGGCCGACTGGTATGACTGGCAGAGCGATACGGTCAACAAAACCGACCTGCTGGCCCTGACCGATGCCCCCGTTTTCACGGATACCGCGGATATCAGCCGGGTGCACCTTTACAGCCACAAGGAGCTGCTGGAAAAGGAAGCAAAGATCTGCCTCTACGGCGACCGGATCACCGTAAACAGCCGCATCTTCCCCTTTGACGCCCTGGACGCCGTGACGGTGCTGGGTAAGAACAAGCTCAATCTCTATTTCGGCTCCGAGCTCTTCCAGCTCAAGGGCGGTAAGCGGTTCAACGCGCTGAAATACGTGAATTTCTACCATCGCTATCAAAACATCGCAGGAGGGAACAATGAGCAATTTTTGGGACTTTAGTACTTGGGGTTTTTTCAATCTGGTTACGGTTCTGCTGATCAGCCTGCTGGTAGCCAATATGCTCCGCCGGTCCATTCCGGCCCTGGAAGCATCTCTGATCCCCACTTCTGTGCTGGGCGGCGGCATTCTGCTGATCATCTCCGCTGTCTACAACACCATCACCGGTGAAGAAATGTTCAACACCGCCTTTTTCGGCGGCAACGGCGCGGCCTGGCTGGAGCTGCTGACCTACCACATGCTGGCTCTGGGCTTTACCGCCTCGGCGCTGAAATCCAGCGGCGGCAAAATGACTAAGGAGCGGTCTGTGGAGATCTTCAATACAGGCCTCACCACCGTCTCCACCTATCTGCTCCAGGCCCTTGCCGGCATGATCATCTGTACCGTCGGCGCGATCTTCCTGAAGGATCTGCTGGAGGCCGCGGGCCTGCTGCTGGCCCTGGGCTTCGGCCAGGGTCCCGGACAGGCCATGAACTACGGCGGCATCTATGAGATGGACTACGGCTTCGTCGGCGGCAAGAGCTTTGGCCTGACTGTGTCCTCCATGGGTTTCCTGGCTGCCAGCTTCGGCGGCGTCATCCATCTGAACATCCTCAAGCGCCAGGGAAAGATCAAGCTGGACCGGGGCACCGGTATGACCGGTGAGCATGTGGAGGGCCAGAATGAGATCCCCATGCAGGAATCCATCGACAAGTTCACCATCCAGATCGCGCTGATCATGCTGGCCTATATGCTGGCTTACCTGCTGATGCTGGTCCTGGGCAATCTGCTTCCCGGCATGCGCTCCACCATCTACGGCTTCAACTTCCTGCTGGGCGTTCTGGCAGGTACCCTGCTGAAATCGGTGATGAATTTCCTGCGGAAGAAGAATATCATCCACCGCTGCTACACCAATGATTTTCTTCTGACCCGGGCTACCAATTTCTTCTACGATATCATGGTCACCGCCTCCATCGCCGCCATCCGCATGAACATCATCGGCAAGTACTGGGCAGTGCTGCTGGTCATGGGTCTGGTTGGCATGGCCCTTACTTACCTGTATGTCCGCTTCGTCTGCCGCAAGCTCTTCCCGGACTACGCCGAACAGCAGTTTTTGGCCATGTACGGCATGCTTACCGGCACCGCCAGTACCGGCGTCATCCTGCTGCGGGAGATCGACGGTGATTTCAAGACCCCTGTGGCGGACAATCTGGTGTACCAGAACTTCCCCGCCATGGTCTTCGGCTTCCCCATTTTGCTGCTGGCAACCATGGCACCCAATAAACCCTATCTGACCCTTGCCATCGTGGTGGTGTTCTTCATCGCCATGAATCTGCTCCTGCTGCGCAGCCTGATCTTCCGGAAAAAGAAATAAGTTTGCAACCCGGGCACCCATTTTTGGGGCCCGGGTTTCTGTATTCACAAGAGGGAAAGGATAATTTATCTTCGTAAACTTTACCAAATATATTGCTTTTTTATTGGTACTGTGTTATATTTTTATGTTGACAGATTATGATAACTTTATCTTCGAAAGGAAGTCTTTTTATTTATGGCAACTCAGGAAAATATCAGAAATATTGCCATCATTGCCCACGTTGACCACGGCAAGACCACCCTGGTGGATGAAATGCTGAAGCAGGGCGGCATCTACCGGGAAAACCAGGCCACCACCGACCGGGTCATGGACTCCGGCG
The DNA here is from genome assembly GCA_045539075.1 of Faecousia sp. Classification (GTDB taxonomy): domain Bacteria; phylum Bacillota; class Clostridia; order Oscillospirales; family Oscillospiraceae; genus Faecousia. The sequence goes on from JAZQEP010000025.1 coordinate 13,454, forward strand.
ACCTGGAGCGTGAGCGCGGCATCACCATTCTGGCCAAGAACACCTCCATCCGCTACAAGGATCTGAAGATCAACATCGTCGACACCCCCGGTCACGCCGACTTCGGCGGCGAGGTGGAGCGCATTCTGAAGATGGTCAACGGCGTCATTCTGCTGGTGGATGCCGCCGAGGGTCCCATGCCCCAGACCCGCTTCGTGCTCCAGAAGGCTCTGGAGCTGGGCCACAAGGTCATCGTGGCCGTCAACAAGGTGGATAAGCCCGACGCCCGTGTCCATGAGGTCATGGACGAGGTCCTGGAGCTGCTGCTGGACCTGGACGCCACCGACGAGCAGTTCAACTCCCCCACCGTCTTCTGCTCCGGCCGCCAGGGCACTGCCAGCTATTCCCCCGACGAGAAGGGTACCGACCTGATCCCCCTCTTTGAGACCATCGCAAACTATATCCCCGCCCCCGAGGGCAATCAGGACGAGCCCCTGCAGCTGCTGGTTAGCTCCATCGACTACAATGAGTACGTGGGCCGGATCGCCATCGGCCGTGTGGAGCGGGGCACCATCCGCGTCAACCAGGAAGTGGTCATCTCCGACTTCCACGACTCCGCTATGAAGCAGAAGGCCAAGGTCGTGGCTCTGTATGAGTACGACGGTCTGGGCAAGAAGGCCATTCAGGAGGCCAGCGCCGGCGAGATTGTGGCCCTTTCCGGCATGGCGGACATCACCATCGGCCGGACCATCTGCGCCCCCGAGGCTGTGGAGCCCCTGCCCTTCGTGAAGATCTCCGAGCCCACCATCGAAATGACCTTCGCCGTCAACGACTCCCCCTTCGCCGGCCGTGAGGGCAAGTACGTCACCTCCAGAAATCTTCGTGACCGTCTGGAGAAGGAGCTGATGAAGGATGTGTCCCTGCGGGTAAGTGAGCAGGGCACCGACGCCTTCAACGTGGCAGGCCGCGGCGAAATGCACCTGAGTATCCTCATGGAGACCATGCGCCGGGAGGGCTTCGAGTTCTCCGTGTCCACCCCCCGTGTGCTGACCAAGGAAATTGACGGCAAGACCTGCGAGCCCATCGAGCGGATGGTGGCTGACGTGCCCGAAGAGAGCATGGGCTCCGTCATCGAGAAGATCGGCCGCCGCAAGGGCGACCTGGTGTCCATGACCCCCGTGGGCAACCGCTACCGCCTGGAGTTCCTGGTACCTAGCCGTGGTCTCTTCGGCTACCGCAGCGAATTCCTCACCGATACCAAGGGCGAGGGCATCATGTCCAGCGTCCTGCACTCCTACGCCCCCATGAAGGGCGAGATCGAGCGCCGTCTGGTGGGCTCCCTCATCGCCCATGAAAGCGGCGAAGCCGTCACCTACGGCATGGGCGCCGCCCAGGAGCGGGGCGCTCTGCTGATCACCCCCGGCACCCCCGTCTACGCCGGCATGGTGGTGGGTATCTGCAGCCGCAATGAGGATATGACCGTCAACGTCTGCAAGAAAAAGCAGCTGACCAATATGCGCGCCTCCGGCTCCGACGACGCCATCCGTCTGGTGCCCCCCAGAATCATGTCTCTGGAGCAGTGCCTGGAATTCCTGGCCGACGACGAGCTCTTAGAGTGCACTCCCAAGAGCCTGCGTATCCGCAAGCGCATTCTGGACCACTCCATCCGTATGCGTGAGCTGATGAAGAAGCGGGCCGCCGAGCAGGGCTGATCCCCGAAATTTTGACACCTACCGGAAGAAAGGCAGGTAAACCATGGGCAGAAAAACCTTAAAATCCCTTATTTGGATTCTGGCAGGCATTCTCACCGCCGAAGTGATCTTCGGCGTGTTCCTGCACTTCAATACGGCACAGCGTGAGCAGGTGCTGCAGACCCGCCCCGATCTCTCCCTGGCGCCCACCCAGGCACCTACCCAGGAGCATGTACCCACCCAGGCTCCCACCACCGCGCCGGAGCAGACGGAAGAAGGCACCATCCCCACCACTGTGCCCCAGGAGACGGACCCCACCGAATCCCAGCCGAAAGAGCAGCGCTATGTGCTCACCTTCGCCGGCGACTGCACTCTGGGCAGCGAGCCCGGCCAGTTCCAGTCCAAGGGCAGCTTCGTCCACACCATCGGCACCGATTACGACTACCCCTTCCGGAATGTGAAGGACATTTTTGAAAAGGATGATTTCACCATCATCAATCTGGAGAGCGTCCTGGCCGATTCCGGCAGCGCCGCCGGCAAGCTCTTCACCTTCCGGGGCCCCACCGCCTATACCGAGATCATGACCGGTTCCTCCGTGGAGGCCGTGACCCTGGCCAACAACCACACCGCCGACTTTGGCAAGACCGGCTATGAATCCACCACCAAGGCTCTTAAGGATGCGGGCATCGCCTATGTGGAGGAGGACAAGACCGCCATCTACACCACCGCAAGCGGCCTCACCATCGGTCTGTACGCCGATTCCTTCTATTTCAGCAATTCCGACATCCAGAAGAATGTCCGTGCCCTCCGGGACAAGGGCGCTGAAATCATCGTCTGTGCCTTCCACTGGGGCACCGAGGGCAGCTACCGGGCCACCGCTTCCCAGCAGGGCTTTGCCCGCACCGCCATCGATGCCGGCGCGGACATCGTCTACGGCCACCATCCCCATGTGCTGCAGAAGATCGAGGAATATAAAGATGGCATCATCTTCTATTCCCTGGGTAATTTCTCCTTCGGCGGCAACCACTTCCCCCGGGACATGGACTCCGCCATCATGCAGCAGGAGGTCATCCGGGACGAGGACGGCACCCTGCGTCTGGGCGAGCTGACCATCATTCCCGTGTCCATCAGCTCCACCAAGGGCCAGAATAATTTCCAGCCCACGCTGCTGACCGAGGGCTCCACCGAATATGACCGGGCCATGAGCAAGCTCAACGGCACCTTCACCGGACCCGACCTGGTGGTCAACTACGACCATCTGAAGCCCACCGAGGCTCCCACCACCCCCACCGAGGCTCCCGAGCAGGGCGGCGACCAGCCCACTCAGCCGGAGGAGAGCGGTGACGAGGTGACACCTCCCCCCGCCACCGAGGGCGGCAGTTCCGATAACGCCGGCAACACCGACAGTTCCGGCAGCACTGATAACGCCGGCGGTTCCGATAATTCCGGCAGCTCCGACAATTCCGGAAGTTCCGATAACGCCGGCAGCTCCGATAACTCCGGCAGCTCTGACAACGCCGGCGGAACCGGCGATTCCGGCACCCAGACACCGCCTCCCGCTGAGGGCGGCCAGACCCCGCCCCCCGCAGAAGGCGGAGAAAACTGATTTTCTCCAAAAAAGTGCAAAAAAATGATTGACCTGTTTGATTTTTTCGGTTATACTGGTTCAGTCTGGCTATGTATGGCCAATTTCCTTGTGTTGCTGCGGCCGATTTTCGGCTGTCGAGCATAGATAACAAAAAAATAGGAGGTGAAAAGTATGAAGCGTACCTATCAGCCCAGCCGCCGTCACCGCTCCAAGGTTCACGGTTTCCGTCAGAGAATGGCTACTTCCAACGGCCGTAAGGTCCTGGCCCGCCGCCGTGCAAAGGGCCGCAAGGTTCTGTCCGCCTAATGAGCTGGTTCGTGGGCAACACCACAGCTAACATGCGCTCATACGCGAAACGGGAGCTACAGCGGGGTGAATGAAACATTCGCCCCGCTCCCTTTTTAGTTGGGCACCGTCTTGCAATAGCTGATCGACGGATCAGCGGATCTTTTTCCCCAGCCCTGCGTTTTGAAAACCTCGAAATACACAAAGTATTCCTTCGGTTTTCAACCTTGTTCTGTGAAAAAATCTCTCGCTGCCCGTTCGATAATCTATTGCTGCGAAGGCGCCTATGTATGTTTCTCTGAAGTGACGATACTTCTGTGAACATACCTTTTGGGGATTTAAGGGATGATCATATGAAATTTTCCACATCGCTGAAACTGAATCATGTATTCCGCCGGCTTTACCACACCAGCGGCTTCGCCTGTCCGTATCTGGTGCTCTACGCCCGGCGCAACCGGGAGGGGCTCAACCGCCTCGGCATCACGGTGAGCAAAAAGCTGGGCAAAGCCCACATCCGCAACCGTGTCCGCCGCCGCTTCCGGGAGGTATACCGGCTCAATGAGGAGAAATTCCTCCCCGGCTGGGATATCGTTATCGTGGCCCGGGGCAAATCCATCGACGCGGACTTTGCCGCCCTGACCAGGTCCTTCCTGACCCTGGCAAAGAAGGCCGGATTGCTCCGTGAGGCGGAAGCATGAAAAAGATTCTCCTTTTCCTCATCCGGGTCTATCAGACCCAGTTCTCCCTCTATTCCCGCGGCTGCTGCCGTTTTCGCCCTACCTGCTCTGCCTACGCCTATGAAGCTATCCAAAAATACGGGGCCCTGAAGGGCGGCGCTCTGGCGCTGAGACGCCTGCTTCGTTGCAACCCCTTCTACAGGGGTGATCCCTGGGATCCCGTTCCCTGACTGTCTTTCCAAAGGAGAATGTCAAATTGAGTAAGTTAATTACCGTGCCCTTTGGCTGGCTCTTGGGTCAGCTCTACTCGCTGACCGACAACTACGGCATCGCCATGATCCTGTTTGCCCTGGTGGTGCAGACCGTCATGCTGCCCATGCGCGCCAAGTCCAAGAAGAGCACTATGAAAATGTCCCGCATTCAGCCCATGATCCAGGATATCCAGGCCCGCTACACCGACCCTGTGAAGCAGAACGAGATGCTGCAGAAGCTTTACAAGGACGAGGGCGTTTCCATGGGCGGCTCCTGCCTGTGGAGCCTGATCCCCATTCTGATCATCTTCCCCCTGTTCCAGATTATCCGGGAGCCCATGACCTACATCCTGGGCGCCACCGCTGAGGAAGTGGCCACCATCATCGATGTGGTCAAGTCCAACGCCCCCGAGATCTTCACCGCCTCCCGCAACGGCGACTACTACGCACAGGTTCTGGCCGCCAGCGCCATTCCCACCTACGCCGCCCAGATCAAGGAGGCCATCCCCGCCATCGATCCCACCATTCTGGAGGGCATCAACTTCGACTTTATCGGCATCAATCTGGGTCTGATCCCCTCCTGGCAGTTCTGGACCTGGAAGACCTGGGAGTGGGGCACCGTGGGTGCCGCTCTGATCCCCGTGATCTCCACCGTCTCCCAGCTGGTGCAGACCAAGGTCATGCAGAACATGAACAACTCCGTCATCACCGACAAGAACGGTGTCCAGGACGCGGAGACCGCCAAGAATTCCCAGGCCAACCAGTCCATGAACATGATGCTGTGGATGATGCCCTTCATGACTCTGATGATCGGCTACTCCGTCTCTGCCGGCCTTTCCCTGTACTGGTTCATCGGCGGCCTGTACTCCATGATCTCCGATGTGATCATGACCAAGAAGTACCGGGTGCTCTATGACGCCGAGGACGCCGAGCGCCTGAAGCGCCACCTGGAGGAGGAGCGGATCGAGGCCGAGAAGGAGCGCATCCGCGCTGAGCGCCGCGCCGCCAACCCCGACGGCATCACCGCCAACACCAGCAAGAAGAAGCTGCAGAAGCAGCAGCGTGACGAAGAAGCCGCTGCCAAGGCCGCTGCCGCCCGGGAATATGCCGCCAAGAAGGGCATCACCCTGGAAAACGCTGAGCAGGAGACTGTCATGTCCGGTATCCCCGAGCGTCCTTACTGCAAGGGCCGCAACTATGATCCCGAACGTTACAACCGCTAAACGAGGAATAAGTAACCATGGAAAAGAAAATCACTGCCACCGGCAAGACCATTGACCTGGCCCTGGAGTCCGCTCTGAGCCAGCTGGGCCTGAGCCGGGATGATATCACCTACGAAGTTCTGGCCCTGCCCAAGGCCGGCTTCCTGGGCTTCGGCGCACAGCCTGCCAAGATCCAGGTGACCTATGAGGTTCCCGATCCCATCGTGGTGCCCGAGAAGCCCAAGTCCGCTCTGGGCTCCGCTTCCCGCAGCAAGCCCAAGTCCGCCGCTCCCGTGAAGAAGCCCGAGGCTCCCAAGCAGGAAGCTCCCAAGGTCGAGAAGAAGCCCGAACCCAAGCCCGAGGCTCCCAAGGCTGAGAAGAAGCCTGAGCCCAAGCCCGAGAAGCCCAAGGCCCCCAAGACTGAGAAGAAGCCCGAGCCCAAGCCCGAAAAGCCCAAGGCTCCCAAGGCTGAGAAGAAGGCCGAAGCTCCCAAGCAGTACGCTCCTGCCGAGGCCGGCTCCGTGGAGGAGAAAATCGAAACCTTTATCAAGGGTCTCTTAGAGCACATGGATTCCACCGCCGTGCCCCACGCCTGGAAGGAAAACGACAACACCTACAAGGTGGATCTGGTGGGCGACGACCTGGGTTACCTGATCGGCCGCCGCGGCGACACCCTGGTTGCCATCCAGCATCTGGCCAACTACACCGTCAACCGTGACGTGGAGGGTCATATCCGCATCAATGTGGACGCTGAAGCCTACCGCCAGAAGCGGGAGGACAGCCTGCGCCGCTATGCCCGCAAGAAGGCACAGCAGGTTCTGAAGAACCGCCGCCGCACCACCCTGGAGCCCATGAACGCCTACGAGCGCCATGTGATCCACGCCGCCCTGCAGGATATGGACAACATCACCACCCACTCCACCGGCACCGAGCCCAACCGCCGTGTGGTCATCGAGTTTGTCCGGTAATTCTTCCCTACATAGCAAACACCCCCAACCGGGTCCGGTTGGGGGTGTTCTTTTCATGTTTTATGCCAGCACCAGGAAATAGCCCAGCACGATAATGCCCAGGATGATCCGGTACACACCGAAGGCGGAGAAGGAGTGCTTGCGCACATACTCCATGAGGCCCTTGATGACCAGAAGCGACACGATGAAGGACACCACCATACCCACGATCAGCACGCTGAGCTCGCTGCCTGTCATACCGAAGCCGGTCTCCAGGAAGAATTTCAGAAGCTTGATGGCGGAGGCACCCAGCATGGTGGGAATTGCCATGAAGAAGGAAAACTCCGCGCCGGCGCCGCGGCCCACGCCCAGCAGGATGGCGCCCAGAATGGTGCTGCCGCTGCGGGAGGTGCCGGGAATCAGGGAGAGGGCCTGGAAGCAGCCAATGAGGACTGCGGTCTTCCAACCGATGTCGTGGACATCGGCAATTGCTCTGGCATACTTGCCGGAATTCCGCCGCTCCACCAGGATGAAGGCCACGCCGTAGACGATCAGGGCGATGGAAACCACGATGGCGTTGTGCAGGTGGGCATCCATCCAGTCGTCAAAGAGGACGCCCAGGATGCCGGAGGGGAGAATGGCCGCGCAGACCTTGAACCACAGGGTCCAGGTCTGACCCTTTTCTTCCTTCGTCTTGCTGGGGGCGAAGGGGTTCAGCTTATGGAAGAACAGGACGATGACGGCCAGGATGGCACCCAGCTGGATCACCACGTCGAACATGGACTTGAAGGCATCGGTGGCCTTCAGCTCCAGAAACTCGTCCAGCAGGATCAGATGACCCGTGGAGGAGACAGGCAGCCACTCGGTGATGCCTTCCACAATGCCGAATAGAACGGCTTTTAAGATTTCAATCATGAGAATGCTCCTTTTTTATTTTTGCGCCAAAGGCGCTATCCCTTCTCCCGGGGAGAAGGTGGCCCGCGAAGCGGGTCGGAAGTGGAATGCGGGCGATAATCTGTAGAAACAGAGCTGTATCAGACCTTTTCTCAGGTTCTGTCCTGTTTTACCGCAAGGTCGATTGTTTCACAAACATTCCGAAATTGGCGCATCACGTCCAGATTACTGAACCGCAGTACCCTCAGGCCCTGTGAACGCAGATATTCGGTTCTTTTTTCGTCGTACTCCATCTCTCCGGCGTTGAAATGCTGGGATCCATCCAACTCCACTACAAGCTTCGCCTCATAGCAATAGAAATCGGCAATGTAATTTCCGATCACATACTGCCGGTGAAACCGGGGCTTGTAACGGCACAAAAACTGATACCACAGGTGCGCTTCTTCCTTTGTCATGTTTTTGCGCAACGCTCTGGCATTTTTCGTCAGCTTGCCGTTTCGTTCCATAGTCCCACCGTTCATCAGGTCTTAAGATTGTCCATATGTGCAGCTTTCCGCCCGCATTCCACTTCCGCCCCCAGTGTGCACACTGGGGGCACCTTCTCCCCGGGAGAAGGGTTTGCAGCTACGCCGCATACTGTTAATCATCTCTGCTATATTACCGCAAATCCACCCCAATTGCAAGAGAAACGTCTGTGTTAACATTTTACCTTGGAAGTCTTTACAAATTGTTCACCCGGATGATACAATTTACGCTATAATAGTGTAAAAACCAAAGAAAACGTAAATTGGAGGAATATGCTATGGCTGTTTCTGTTTTGATCGTGGAAGATGACCGCAATATTGCCGAACTGCTTCAGATGTATCTGGAGAAGGAGGGCTACGCCGTGACCACCGCCCCCGACGGCGGCCAGGGTCTTGCCAAATTCCGGGCCATTAAGCCCGATCTGGTGCTGTTGGATGTGATGATGCCCGTCATGGACGGCTGGAGCGTCTGCAAGGCCATCCGAGCAGAGGCCACCACCCCCATCATCATGCTCACCGCCAAGGGCGAGACCGACGACAAGGTCACGGGCCTCAAGTCCGGCGCCGACGACTATGTGACCAAGCCCTTTGAAATGCGGGAGGTCCTGGCCCGGATCGAGGCAGTGCTCCGCCGTACCTCCGGCATCACCGCCGAGAAGAAGGCCCGCCGCCTGAGCTTCGACAAGCTGGTCATCGATATGGACGCATTCGAGCTGCTGGTGGACGGCAAGAAGGTGGACACGCCCCCCAAGGAGATGGAACTGCTCTTCTACCTGGCCTCCTCTCCCAACCGGGTCTACACCCGCAACCAGCTCCTGGACGAGGTCTGGGGCTTCGACTATTTTGGTGACTCCCGGACCGTGGACGTCCACGTGAAGCGGCTTCGTGAAAAATTGGAGGGCGTTTCCGAAAGCTGGAGTCTGAAGACCGTCTGGGGCGTTGGCTATAAGTTCGAGGTGCTGTAAGCATGAAAACGACATTCAGTCGTACCTTCTCCACTGCCGCCACCATATTGCTGCTGGCCCTGCTGCTGCTGGGCACCACCTTCCAGTGGCTGGTGCAGAAATATCTGAACAACCAGACTATCGAGGACCTGCAGCAGGACGCGGAGCTCATTGCCAATCTGGCGGCAGCTTATTCCATCGACGGATCCCTCACCAGCCGGGATTTTATGCTGAATCTGGACGTTGCCTCCCGGATTTCCGGGGCTGACGCGGTAATCTGCTCCACCCAGGGCGAGGTGCTGCTGTGCTCCGACGCCCTCTTCGGCTGCGAGCATCAGGGCATGTTCATTGAAAACGGCTCCTATGTGGATACCGTGGTAAAAAACGGTGGAGACCTGTTCACCGGCATCATCGAGGGATTGTACGATGAGGAGCGCCATGTGATCTCCGTGCCCATCGTCAGCACCGGCGGCAGTCGTCTGGCGGGCATCGTCATCGTATCTACGCCCACTGCCGCCACCAACGCCATTATGCAGCGGATTTCCAATATTTTCCTTTCCGCCGCCCTTGTGGTGGTGCTCATCGCCGTCATGGCCGTCAGCCTCTTTGCCCGGCAGCAGAGCCGGCCCCTGCGGGATCTGAGCAAGGCCGCCTATGATTTCGGCCACGGCGACTTTAACGCCCGGGTGCGCCTGTCCGGCGACTACTCCGAGGAGATGGAGGAGCTGGCCCTTTCCTTTAATAATATGGCATCCCTGCTGCAGAAGAGCGAATATCAGCGTCAGGAATTCGTGGCCAATGTGTCCCACGAGCTGAAAACTCCCATGACCACCATCGCCGGCTATATTGACGGAATCCTGGACGGCACCATTCCGGAAAGCCGCCACCGCTACTACCTGCAGATTGTCTCCGACGAGACCAAGCGCTTAAGCCGCCTGGTGCGCAGCATGCTGGACATCTCCCGGCTCCAGGACCAGCCCATTCCCGAGGACAAGAAGATGCACTTTGATCTGGAGGAGGCCATGGGCCAGGTGCTGATCACCTTCGAGCAGAAGATCGTGGGCAAGAATCTGGATGTGGATGTGGATTTCCCCGCCCATCCGGTGTTCACCTTCGCAGGCCGGGACTATGTGACCCAGGTGATATACAACCTCATCGACAACGCGGTAAAATTCTGCCCCGAGGGAGGCACCCTGGGCCTCAAGATCAAGGAGGCGGGCAAGAAGGTCTATGTCTCCATCTCCAACGACGGTGAAACCATCCCCGCGGAGGAGCTGCCTCTTGTCTTTGACCGGTTCCACAAGCTGGATAAGTCCCGCTCCAAAAACCGGGACGGCTGGGGCCTGGGTCTGTACATCGTCAAGACCATTGTATGTTCCCACGGCGAGAACATCTCCGTCACCAGCAAAAACGGCAAGACGGAATTTACCTTCACCATGCCGCTGGTGAACTAAATGATCATCTACCACTCCATCAATCCGAGGTTTTCTTATGGATTATCGCAACAACAAATATAACGACCCCTGGGACGAGGGAGTGTACGGTACCGGCAACACCAGCCCTCCGAAAAACCACAGCGGTATCATCGCTCTGCTGCTGATTCTGGTGATTTTCTTAAGCGGCATTATCTCCGTTCTGAGTTTTCTGAATATCAAGCTCTTCCAGCAGCTGTCCCAGCAGCAGGAGGTTCAGGACCCCCCGCCCATGGCTTTTTCCGATCTCCATGGTCAGATGGCCATCTCCGCTACGGAGCCCACCGGGATCCCCCAGCCTTATCTTGCTCAGCCGGATGTGTCCATTCAGCTGAATAGATCCCCCCAGTCCATTGACAATATTCCCGAGGACGGGGCTCTGAGCTGGCAGGATATCTACGAGAAGAACATTCCTTCGGTAGTCTCCCTGCTCTCCTCTGCCGATACCGGCACCCGAAGCGGTTCCGGCGTCATACTGTCCTCCAATGGCTATATCGTCACCACCTGCCAGATGGTGGACGGTGCGGAGACCATTACCGTGGACCTCTCCGACGGACGCAGCTTCAGCGCCGTTCTGGTGGGTGCCGACTCTCTGACAGACCTGGCCGTGCTCTATGTGGATGCCCCGGATCTCCAGGGTGCGGAATTCGGCGATTCCGGCGCCCTGCGGGTGGGTGATCCCGTGGCCGCCATCGGCAATCCCATGGGCACCCAGCTGGGCGGCACCCTGACGGACGGAATTCTCTCGGCTATCAACCGGGATGTCAATTACCTGGGCCGGGATATTACCCTGCTGCAGAGCAATGCTGCCCTCAGCTCCGGCAATTCCGGCGGCCCGCTGATCAACTGCTACGGCCAGATCATCGGCATTCATACCAGCAGTATCTTCCCCCAGGAAGAGGGGGACAGCCTGGGGCTGGCCATTCCCAGCACCACCGTCAAACAGATTGTGGACCAGCTTATCTCCCAGGGCTACGTCACCGGACGGCCCACTCTGGGTCTTTCCGGCGGCTCCATCACCCCCTTTGAGCAGTATTACTTCCAGATCCCGGAGGGACTCTACTTAGAGTCGGTGGATGAATCCTCCGACGCCCATATCCGGGGCATCGAGCCCGGCGATATTCTGCTGAGCCTGGAAGCTACCCCCATCACCGGCCAGAAGACGCTGGACACCATCGTCAATTCCCACGCCATCGGCGATGTGCTCACCGCCGTGTTCTACCGGGCCGGTGAGGAATTCACCGTTTCGCTGACCGTCACCGAGTATACGGGTTAATCTTTTCTATTGCGAGGCTATTTATGGATTCTGTCTATTCCCAGAAATTTCCCATTACCGACAACTGTGTGGACTGCTTTGGCAATCTGAAGCTCTCCACCTTACTGTATTTTGCCCAGGAGGTGGCCGGCCGGCACTTCGACCGGATCGCCATGACCTATGATCAGCTGATGGAGCGGGGCCTTTTCTGGGCCATCATCCGCCAGCGGGTCCGGATTACCCGTCTTCCCAGATCTGGAGAGCTCATCCGGGTGGAGACCTGGCCCATGCCCAATACCCGGGTGGCCTTCCCCCGGCACGTGGCCGCCTATGATGAACAGGGTAACGAATTGTTCCGGGTGATCAGCCTGTGGGTGCTTATGGACGCCCAAAGCCGCTCCATGGTCCTGCCCGGCAAGAGCGGCATTGCCTTGCCCGGCACCACCCAGGGCAATGAACTGCCCCCTCCTGCTTCCCTGCCCGCCAAAAATCTGCGTTTCAGCCGTCCGAGAACCGTCTGCTTCACGGACCTGGACCGGAACGGCCACATGAACAATACCAAATATCTGGACTGGATCGCGGATCTGCTGCCCAGCGCCTTCCACCGCTGCCATACCCCTGTGGAGTTCACCGTCTGCTACTTAAGCGAGGCCCGGGAGGGCCAGGAGCTGACCGTCAGCTGGGAGGTCGAAGAAAACGGCAGTCTTCTGGTGGATGCCCACCGGCAAACAAACGAAAAAAGCGAGCGGATATTCTCCGCCCGGATCGACTATACATGTTGATAAAAATCTCCACAGCCATGTGTGCAGCTGTGGAGATTTTTTCGTGCTTTTTCAAAAAAGTGCTGGTATATCGGTGTTTTTTCACAGAGGTCACTGTGGAAAAACCTGTGGAGAATGTGGAAAACTCCTGTTGAGAACTCTGTGTATTTCCATCAGCGCTCAAAAAGACCGGCCCGGAGGCCGGTCTTTTTGAGCTTTTGCAGATTAGACAACCAGGAAGGTGCAGGTCATGGGAGCCAGCTGATGCTTGCCGGCGGCGATGGGTGCGCCGGAGAGGTCGGGCAGGTTCCACTCCTCGTCCAGGACCAGGTCCTTGCCGTTCAGAGTCATGACGGTGGCGCGCTTGAAGCCGTCCTTGCCGTTCAGGACCCAGATCAGGCCGTCGCCCGGAACATCGACGGTGGTAACTTCGGTCTCGGAGTTGTTGATGATCAGGTAGCACTTCTTGGAGGGGTCCTTCTTGTAGGACTGGACGTAGACGTGTGCGCCCTCGCGAACGGGCTCGCCGGAGGCGTAGACGTCGGTGCCCATCAGCTCGTACCACAGCTTCACGGCGAAGTAGTTGGGACGGGGATCATGGACGAAGCGGGCCAGATATGCGTAGTCGGAAGCGGTGAGGGTGTTGTGGAAGATGACGCCCTTTGTCAGTGCGGAGAAGCCGCCCAGCTCGTTCAGGGTACGCAGAACATCCAGGTAGGTGGAGGCCCAGGTGTCGCCGCCGCCGCCGGCGTCGCCACTTTCGGTGACCCACATCTCGGTGCCGGGAGCGTACTTGTCACGGTAGGGGATGTAGGTACGGCAGAACTTGGGAGCGGTGTCCAGATACTCCTCGCCGTTGGCTTCGCTGGGATCCCAGTGGCCGGCGGGCATGACGGAGGCCAGACGGTCGGAAAGGCCGTTGTAGTAGTGGTAGGAGAACACATCCACGGGAACGGTCAGACCTTCGAACAGCTCGTCGCAGGAGGCGCTGTTCCGGGCCAGCTGCTCCACGCCGCCGGTGCCGGCGGATTCCTTGCCCATACGGCCGAAGGAAACGGGAGCGCCGCCGGTGTCGGAGGTACCCACATACAGACACTCGGGGTAGTTCTCCTTCAGCCACTTGGCAAACAGGTCGGCGTCACGATGGTAGTGCTTGGCGGTGTAGCCGGCGGGGAAGCCGGTGTCTTCCAGCATATTGGGCTCGTTGGCGAACTCAGCGGCCAGGATAGGCACGCCGTAGGCCTTGGAGAAGGAGAAGAGCTTCTCAGCCTCGGTGGAGGGCCAGGGCTCCTCGGCGGAGTGCAGGCCGGGGCAGTTGGACACGGAGACCTTCAGCTTCAGGTTGCAGGCCTTCACGAAGTCCAGAACGCCGATCCACTGTTCCTTGGTCAGCTTGTTCAGGTAACCCTCGGGAACGGTGTTGCCGGGGTACTCGCCGTCGAAGTCGTAGTAGGTCTTGGTAGCCCAGGTACCGGAGACACGGCACCAGGTGGTGCCCAGTTCACGGGTCAGCTTGCGCAGCTTCTCGTTGTACAGGTCGATGGGGGGATACATCTGCATCAGATCCCGGTACATGGCGGCGATGCCGTCAGCGGAGGGACGGACCACGAAGGGCTCGGTGCCGGCGATCTGCTCGGGGGTATATGCCTTCCAGAAGGTGCCGCCGGTAACTTCGGCGAACTCCACGTTGTAGGCAACCAGGTCGGGGTTCTGCTCGTGCAGGAACTTGACCTCACTGGGGTTCAGTTTCACAAATTCAGCCATTTGTCATTCTCCTTTGCAAATTAAATGCTGGGTATATACAGATAAACTATACCGTAAAAGCAGGTGCATCCGCAAGGAAAAAACAGAAATCCATCCGCCAAAGATTTCCGATGGTTTTTATCTATTCTGACGATAAAAAAGCGCCCCGATAAACGGGGCGCTTTTGAATATGTCTTTAGGAGTAGAAATCGCGGATCTTCTTGGCGCGGCTGGGATGGCGCAGCTTGCGGATGGCCTTGTTCTCGATCTGGCGGATACGCTCACGGGTAACACCGAAGATCTGGCCCACTTCCTCCAGGGTGTGGGTGCGGCCGTCGTACATGCCGAAGCGCATACGCAGCACGTCTGCCTCACGCTCGGTCAGGGTGTCCAGAATCTCTCTCAGGGCCTCTGCCAGCATGGCGTTGGAGGTGGCGTCGGCGGGGCCGGGAGTGCGCTCGTCCTCCACGAAGGAACCGATGGAGGTGTCCTCTTCGTCGCCCACGGGGGTATCCAGGGACAGGGTATCGGCGGCGGTGCGGTTGGCCTCGATGATCTTCTCCACGGGCAGGTTCAGCTCCTTGGCGATCTCCTCCACGGTGGGCTCACGGCCCAGCTCCTGAACCAGCTTCCGGTTGCAGCGGGTAGCCTTGTTAATGACCTCCACCATGTGCACAGGCACGCGGATGGTCCGGGCCTGGTCCGCGATGGCGCGGGTGATGGCCTGCCGGATCCACCAGGTAGCGTAAGTAGAGAACTTGTTGCCCTTCTGCCAGTCGAACTTATCCACGGCACGAATGAGGCCGGTGTTGCCCTCCTGGATCAGGTCCAGAATATGCAGGCCGCGGCCGGAGTATTTCTTGGCAATGGACACCACCAGCCGGAGGTTTGCCTCGGTCAGCTTGTTCTTGGCATCCTGGTCGCCCTCGGCAACCCGCTTGGCCAGCTCCACTTCCTCTTCGGCGCTTAGGAGCTTCACCTGGCCGATCTCCTTCAGATACATACGCACAGGATCGTCCAGGGAATATTCGGCAGCCAGGTCCACGGGATCCACCAGATCCTCATCATCCAGACCGGAAAGATCGATATCATCGCCGTCCACCACGTCCAGGTCGTCGCCAACGTCGATATCCAGCTCAGCGGTGATGACCTGGATGTTCATGGCATCGATCTTGTCGTAGACTTCCTCGATTTTTTCGGTGGAGAGGGTCATCTTCTCCAGCAGTGCGTTCAGTTCGGAGGCACGGATCATACCGTCCTTCTTACCCTTGGCGATCAGATCCTGCATCTGCTTCTGCAGGTCTTCCAAATTGACATTCTTGACGGGCTTCTTATTTGCGCTCATAGAATGTTCTCCTTTCTCTCTTCAGAATCACTTATTCTGTCATGCCGTAAAACTATACCCGGAATTTTTCCCTTTGACAAGGGCTTTTTCGGGAAAATTTTAATTTTTTATCCCTCATTTTCGGGGTCACCGTCTTTCAGGTGCTCCCGGATCCTGATTTCTCTGCGGGGTCTTCCCATCCGCGTCACCTTGTCGCGCACGTAATCCAGCCGGGCGGAAGAAACGCCGGTCATATCCAGGATCTCCCGGCAATGTAAGCCTCTGCCGCAGTTTAATCCGTAGCGCAGGGTGATCAGCACCCAGTCCAGATCATCCACAGGCCTGCTGCGGGGCATTTCCAAATAATCCCGGAAGATAGCGGGATTTTTCACGCATTTTTCATCGTCGATCCGCATGAATGTAAAGGGAATCCGGCGGTCGATCACACACATATTCAGTCCGTGAATGATCGCCTTGTGGATGTGCCAGGCGGCAAAGCCGAAGAAGGGATATTTGTCATCTTCCCGGTACTGATCCGCGGCCTCAATAAGACCCCGGTTGCCCTCTTCCAGCAGGTCCAGGTAGCTCATACCCCGCTTCAGATACTGTCTGGCGATGAAGGCCACCCGCAGCAAATTGTGCTCGATGAGTGTTTCCCGGGCTTCCTTGCTTCCTTCCAGCATCTTCTGCGCCAGACGCTGCTCTTCTTCCTCGCTGAGGAGCTCCAGATGTCCGATTTCATCGAGATAGAGTCTGGCGGGGTCTCCTTCCGGCAGGTCCGCTTTCATCTGTGCAACGGTGGGGAAACGGTTCTTATTTTCCATAGTCATTCCCTCTCTTTCCGTATCATTTTCCGTGGAGCTAGACTATACCCGGAAAGAGAGGGTTCGGCAAGGGCTTTTTTTCGTTTTTTCGGAGTTTTTTGAAAAAATGACGGTTTTCTGCCTTAGCTTTCCCGAATTTTCGGAAAACATACTGTTTACTTTTGTCCGGATTTTCGATATAATAAGGAAAATGACATAGTATTGCCTATGCATCCCATTTTTGAGGTGTACCATTATGACAGAACTTTCCCATATTCGTAATTTTTCCATCATTGCCCATATTGACCACGGCAAATCCACCCTGGCCGACCGGCTGCTGGAGGAGTGCAACGCCGTGGACAACCGGAGCCAGGAGACCCAGATCTTAGACTCCATGGACCTGGAGAAGGAGCGGGGCATCACCATCAAGCCCCCCGCCGCCACTTTGCGCTACCACGCCGACAACGGCGAAGTGTATGACCTGAACCTCATCGACACCCCCGGCCACGTGGACTTCAACTACGAGGTTTCCCGCAGCCTTGCCGCCTGCGAGGGCGCGATTCTGGTGGTGGACGCTTCCCAGGGCGTGGAGGCCCAGACCCTGGCCAACACCTTCCTGGCCACCGACGCAGGCCTCGAAGTGCTGCCGGTCATCAACAAAATCGACCTGCCCTCCGCCCGTCCCGCCGAGGTGAAGGCTGAAATTGAGGATATTATCTGCATCCCCGCCGAGGATGCCCCGGAAATCTCTGCCAAGAACGGCATCAACATCCACTCGGTGCTGGAGATGATCGTGGAAGGCGTTCCCGCCCCCACCGGCGACCGGGAGGCACCTCTGCAGGCGCTGATCTTCGACAGCGTGTACGACAGCTACCGGGGCGTCATCGTCTACACCCGGATCAAGGAAGGCACTGTCCGGCCCGGCATGGATATTAAGATGATGGCCACCGGGGCAACCTATAAGGTGGTCGAAGTGGGCTATATGAGTCCCGGCGGCTTAAAGCCCAAGGACGCTCTGGGCGCCGGCGAGGTGGGCTACATCACCGCCTCCATCAAGACCATCGCCGATACCCAGGTGGGCGACACCATCACCGGTGTGGAAAACCCCGCATCCGAACCTCTGCCCGGCTACCGCCCCGTTCAGCCCATGGTCTACTCCGGCGTGTATCCCGCTGACGGCGCCAAGTACCAGGATCTGCGGGACGCGCTGGAAAAGCTGAAATTAAATGACGCCTCCTTCGTCTACGAGCCGGAAAGCTCCATTGCCCTGGGCTTTGGCTTCCGCTGCGGCTTCCTTGGTCTGCTGCACATGGAGATCATTCAGGAGCGCCTGGAGCGGGAATACAATCTGGACCTCATTACCACCGCTCCCAACGTTGTGTATCGCGTGACCAAGCTAAGCGGCGAGACCATCATGGTGGATAACCCCCTGGATTACCCGGATCCCATGGAGATCCAGCTGGCGGAGGAGCCCTACGTCAAGGTCAATCTGATGGCCCCCCAGGAATATGTGGGCAACATCATGGACCTGGCCACCTCCCGCCGGGGCGAGTTCAAGGATATGGTCTATCTGGACGCCAAGCGCGTGGAGCTGCACTACGATATGCCTCTGAACGAGATCATCTACGACTTCTTCGACGCCCTCAAGTCCCGGACCCGGGGCTACGGCTCCCTGGACTACGAGCTCATCGGCTACCGTCCCAGCAAGCTTGTCAAGCTGGATATCCTCTTAAACGGCGACATCGTGGATGCTCTGAGCTTCATCCTCTTCGCGGACAACGCCTATCCCCGTGCCCGTAAGATCTGCGAAAAGCTGAAGGAGAATATCCCCCGGGCCCAGTTTGAGATTCCCGTCCAGGCCGCCATCGGCGGCAAGATCATCGCCCGTGAGACCATCAAGGCGGTGCGCAAGGACGTGCTGGCCAAGTGCTACGGCGGTGACATCACCCGTAAGAAGAAGCTGCTGGAAAAGCAGAAGGAAGGTAAGAAGCGTATGCGCACCTTCGGTACCGTGTCCGTCCCCAGCGAGGCCTTCATGGCAGTTCTCAAGCTGGACGAGGATTGATCATTGCAGCCAATCTACTACAATTGATACCCGGAGGTATCTATCATGAAACGAATTATTGTTATGCTCCTGATGCTAAGCCTGCTGCTGTGTGCCTGCGGCAAGGAGCAGCCCGATCAGACCACCCCCGCACCCCGGGAAACGCTGCCCGCCCCCAGCGAGACGGTGAATGAGGAGGTGGAGGGCGTTCTGGATTCCGACACCCAGGTCATCTACCTGCTGGTGCGCACTATCGTCACCAATGACGCGGGCCAGGAGCTCTCCGGCAAGGAATTTGCCTACAATGACCAGGGCTTCTGCGTCTCCGAGCGGAGCTACTCCAATATCGGTGACAGCGGCTACACCTGCCTGCACACCCCCGACGGCCAGGGCCGCCTGTCTTCCAGCGCCTATACCGAGCCCGACGGCACCCAGTATACCGTGGAATATGCCTATGATGAACGGGGAAATGTGCTGACCGAGACCGTCATCCGGGAGGAGATCACCGAGCGTACCGAGTACACCTACGATGAACAGGGAAATTATCTGACCCTGAAGCAGTACATGGGTGATGAGCTGGCTGTGGACTACAGCTTCTCCTACGCCTACGACGGCCAGGACCGGATGGTATCCATGGACGAATACCTCTTCGGGGATCTCATGTACCACATAACCTACACCTACGATGAGCAGGGCCGTGAAATCGCCTCCACCAGCGCCCTGGTCAGCGGCGAGATTCAGTCCCGGACGGAGAGTCAGTGGGACGGACTCACTGAGACCCGGCTGTATTATTCCGGTGAGGATACGGAAGCCTTCCTGGTTACCGTTCTGACCTATGACGACGCCGGCAATGTGGTCTTCGAGGAATCCCGCCAGGGTGATACCGTCATCAACCGGGCCGAGTATATCTACGAGCCCTTCGAAGTAAAGAGATAAGAGGTGCCGAACTCATGGCAATTCTGACAAAACGAGCCAATAAGACCCCCCTGGGCATCTATGTGCATGTGCCCTTCTGCCGCAGCCGCTGTGCCTACTGCGACTTCTGCACCCAGACCGAACGGGGCGACAAGCTGATCGACGGCTATCTGGACGCGGTCTGCGACCACATCAAGGAGGCAGGCAGCCTGGCCCCCAATTACAAGGTGGATACCATCTATTTCGGCGGCGGCACCCCTAGCTTCCTGGGCGCCGACGCCCTGGCTACCATCCTCACCGCCATCCGCCGCTCCTTTGACGTGGACACCCAGGCGGAGATCACCTTTGAGGCAAACCCCGATTCCGTCTCCGACCAGCTGCTGAAACGGCTGAAGGCAGAGGGCTTCAACCGGGTGTCCCTGGGCATTCAGTCCGATGACGACGACATGCTGGAAAAGCTGAACCGTCCCCACAACTATCCCCAGGCGGTGAATGCCTACCAGCGCATCCGCAAGGCAGGCTACAAAAATGTGTCCGTGGATCTGATCTACGGCCTGCCGGAGCAGAAGGTCGGCAGCTTCATCAGCACACTGGAAACGGTGCTGGACCTGGTTCCGGAGCATGTGAGCCTCTATGGTCTGGAGGTACATCCCGGCACCCCCATGGAGAATTTTGAGAGAATGGGCCTCATCCCCGACGAGGATACTTTCGCGGATATGTACCTGAGCGCCGTCAAATTTTTGGAAAGCCGCGGCTACCGCCAGTATGAGATTTCCAATTTCTCCCGGAAGGGCCTTTACTCCCGTCACAATATGAAGTACTGGACCGGCGGAGAGTACCTGGGCTTCGGTCCCAGCGCCGCCTCCGACTTCGGCGGCAAGCGCTTCAAGCTGGTGTCCGATCTCCGGGCCTATATTGAGGGCATCAAGCACGGTGGTGATGTGATGGAAGAGCTGGAGGAGATCCCCCTGCGGGAGCGGGCATCCGAGTACCTAATGACCCGTCTGCGCACCGCCGCAGGAATCGGCCGTGAGGAATACGAAAAGCTCTTCCTGCTGACCTTCGATCCCCTGGAGGAGATCCTGGAAAACAACCAGCGCTTCGGTCTCGCTGCCCAGAATTCCAACGGCAACTGGCGTCTGACCCCCCGGGGCTTCATGGTCTCCACCAAGATCATCGCAGACCTGCAGATGGCCCAGGAGAAGAGCGAATCCATCAAGAAAATGAGACTCTTTTAATGGTTGATAAAAAAACAGCTGTCCAAATGGACAGCTGTTTTTTTATTTCAGACGTTTTTCCAAAGTGGATGAGCTTAAGGTAGTCAGATACACCCGGCTGAAGCCGTACTCCGCCGTGAGGATGAAACTCTTCGGCAGGTCGTCGCAGGGCACCACCTGGCCCTCGGATTCCGCCTTCTGGAAGAAATCCCGGGTCCGGCGGGAGGTGGTGGTGTTGTCCATGTCAAAGATGCCGATGATGGACTTCTCCCGCACCGCCATATCGTTGCCGATGTTCAGGTACATATCATGCCCCTTTCAACTTCTTCCACTCACTGACTGCCAGCTCGTCGCAGCGGTTATTCTTGGGGTTGGCAGCGTGGCCCTTGACCCAGTGGTAGTGAACCTCGTGCTTCATGGTGAGGCCCAGGAGCACATCCCAGAGGTCCGGGTTCAGGGCGGGTTTTTTGTCGGACTTGATCCAGTTTTTCTTCTTCCAGCCCCAGGCCCAGCCCTTTTCCAGGGCGTCGATGACGTACTTGGAGTCCGAATACAACTCCACGATACAGGGCTCCTTCAGGGCCTGCAGGCCCCGGATCACGGCGGTGAGCTCCATCCGGTTGTTGGTGGTGCTCATCTCACCGCCGCTCAGTTCCTTTTCGTGGCCGTTATACTCCAGGATGCAGCCCCAGCCGCCGGGGCCGGGGTTGCCGGAGCAGGCGCCGTCGGTGTAGAGGGTCACGGTTTTCACTGGGCCGCTTCCTCTTCCATGTTTTCAACGCGCTCAATGGAGACCACCTTGTTGCCCTCCTCGATACGCATGACGATGACGCCCTGGACATCACGCTTGTAGATATTGATGTTGGAAACGGGGGTGCGGATGATGACGCCGCCGTTTTCGATGACCATAATATCGTCAGTCTCACCCACCACGCGGCAGCCGGCCACGCAGCCGGTCTTGGGCGTGATGTTGTAGTTCTTCAGACCCTTGCCGCCGCGGCTCTGGGGGGTCTTCTCCCCATCGGGGCCGGTGCGCAGGTATTCGATGAGCTCAGTGCGCTTGCCGAAGCCGTTTTCGGTGATGGTAAGCAGAGTCTTACCCTCCTCGGCCTTTTCCGCGCCTACCACGAAGTCGCCCTCAGACAGGGTAATGCCTCTGACGCCGGCAGCGTCACGGCCCATGGGACGGACATCGTTTTCGTTGAAGCAGATGGCCATGCCCTGGTTGGTGGCCAGGATGATATTGTCCTTGCCCTGGGTGCGGATCACGTTGATCAGCTGATCCCCCTCCTCCAGGGTAATGGCCCGGATACCGCCCTTGCGGCGGGTGTTCAGCGCCACGAAGGGGATACGCTTGACGGTACCGGCCCGGGTGCACATCATCAGGAATTCATTCTCGTCGAATTCTCTGGTGATCACCATGGCGGTCACGCTCTCGCCGGGCTCCAGAGGCAGAACATTGACAATGGCAGTACCACGGGCAGTACGTCCGGCCTCGGGGATCTGGTAGCCCTTCCGGTGGTGGACCTTGCCCTTATCCGTAAAGAACAGGATGTGGTCATGAGTCGAAGCGATGTTCAGGCTCTTGACGTAGTCCTCTTCCTTCAGATTCTGGGCGCTGACACCACGGCCACCGCGGCCCTGGGTCCGGTAGGTGTCCACGGGCATACGCTTGATGTAGCCCTGATTGGACAGGGTAAATGCGCAGGTCTCCTCCTCAATCAGATCCTCGATGTCGATCTCGTCCTCGATGTCCTGGATCTCGGTGCGGCGCTTGTCGCCGAACTTGTCCCGGATTGCGATGAGCTCCTCCCGCAGGACAGCCTGCAGCTTCGCAGGATCGGCCAGCAGCTCCTCAAAGTAGCGGATGCGCTCCATCAGCTCGTCGTATTCCTTCTGCAGCTTTTCCCGGTCGAGGCCCTGGAGGGCTTTCAGACGCATGTCCAGAATGGCCTGGGCCTGGATATCGTCCAGACCAAACCGGGCCATCAGCGCTTCCTTGGCGTCGTCATAGCGGCTGCGGATGATGCGGATGACCTCATCAATATTGTCCTGGGCGATCAGCAGGCCTTCCAGCAGATGGGCCCGCTCCTGGGCCTTGCGCAGGTCGTACCGGGTCCGCCGGGTCAGCACATCCATCTGGAAGGTCAGATACTCGTCGATAATCTGCCGCAGGGACAGAATCTTGGGCTGCTTCTGGTCGTCCACCAGAGCAAGCAGGATGATACCGAAGGAGGACTGCAGGGCAGTCTGCTTAAACAGGTTATTCAGCACCACCTGGGCATTGGCGTCCTTCTTCAGCTCAATGACGATGCGCATGCCGATACGGTCACTTTCGTCCCGGAGGTCGGAAATACCCTCCAGCTTCTTATCCCGGACCTGCTCGGCAATTTTACGGACCAGTTCACTCTTGTTCACCTGGTAGGGAAGCTCGGTGACGATGATCCGGGTCCGGTCATGGTTAAAGGTCTCAAATTCGGTTCTGGCCCGGACCACCACCTTGCCGCGGCCGGTGGCGTAGGCGGCACGGATGCCGCTGGGGGCCAGGGTAATGCCGCCGGTGGGGAAGTCGGGGCCGGAGATGTGCTCCATCATATCCGCCATGGTGATCTCCGGATCGTCCAGCACAGCCACACAGGCGTTGATGACTTCCGTCAGATTGTGGGGCGGGATATTGGTGGCCATACCCACGGCGATGCCGTTGGAGCCGTTGACCAGCAGGTTGGGGAACCGGCTGGGCAGCACACGGGGTTCTTTCTTACTTTCATCGAAGTTGGGATCCCAGTTGACGGTCTCCTTGTCGATGTCCCGGAGCATTTCCGTGGCGATCTTTGCCAGTCTTGCCTCGGTGTAACGATAGGCAGCGGCGGGGTCGCCGTCCACGGAGCCGAAGTTACCCTGGCCGTCCACCAGCATGTAGCGCATGGAGAAATCCTGGGCAAGACGGACCATGGCGTCGTAAACAGAGCTGTCACCGTGGGGGTGGTAGGAACCCAGCACGGAACCCACGGTGGTAGCGGATTTCTTGTATTTCTTGTCGGGGGTCAGGCCGTCCTCGTACATGGTGTACAGTATCCGGCGGTGGACGGGCTTTAAGCCGTCACGAACGTCGGGCAGGGCGCGGCCCACGATGACGCTCATGGCGTACTCGATGTAGGATTTCTCCATTTCGTCCACCAGATTGGATTCCGTGATCACCTGATCCGGGAACAGGATATCCTCCGGCTTGTAGTTACGATTGTGTTTTGCCAATTTGCGTCACCTCCTTAGATATCAATATTCACGGCGTACTTTGCGTTCCGTTCGATCCATTCCTTACGGGGCTCCACCTGCTCGCCCATGAGCACGGTGAAAATCTCGTCGGCCCGGCGGGCATCCGCCAGGGTGATCCGCCGCAGGGTCCGGCGCTCCGGGTCCATGGTGGTCTCCCACAGTTCGTCCTTGTTCATCTCACCAAGGCCCTTGTAGCGCTGGATGTCGATCTTGGCGTTGCTGTCGCCGCGCATTTCGGCAGAAACCATATCCCGCTCTTCATCGGAGTAGGCGACTCTCACCTGCTTGCCCCGGGAGAGCTTATAAAGGGGCGGCACAGCGGAGTAGACGAAGCCATGCTCGATCAGCGGACGCATATAGCGGAAGAAGAAGGTCAGAAGCAATGTGCGGATATGGGCGCCGTCCACGTCAGCATCGGACATGATCACGATCTTGTGGTAGCGCAGCTTCTCAATGTCAAAGTCCTCACCGATGCCGCCGCCCAGAGCGGAGATCAGGGGAGAGAGCTTGTCGTTGCCGTAAATTCTGTCAACTCTTGCCTTCTCCACGTTCAGCATCTTGCCCCACATGGGCAGGATAGCCTGGAACCGGGAGTCGCGGCCCTGGTTGGCAGAGCCTGCAGCGGAGTCACCCTCGACGATGTAAATTTCGCACAGGGCAGGGTCTTTTTCATTGCAGTCCTTCAGCTTGTCGGGCATGCCGCCGGACTCCAGGCCGGTCTTGCGGCGGGCGTTTTCTCTTGCCTTCCGGGCGGCTTCTCTTGCCCGGTTGGCCATCATGGCCTTTTCCAGGATGGCCTTGGCGGTCTGGGGATGCTCTTCAAAGTAGGTGGCCAGCTGATCGTTCACGATCTGGTCCACCAGGGTGCGGATATAGGCATTGCCCAGCTTTGCCTTGGTCTGGCCCTCGAACTGGGCATCAGTGAGCTTCACGGAGATGATGGCAGTGATGCCCTCACGGCAGTCCTCACCGCTGACCTTGTCGTCGCCCTTTATGATGTTGTTCTTCATGCCGTAGGCGTTGAGAACACGGGTCAGCGCGGTCTTGAAGCCGGTTTCGTGCATACCACCCTCGGGGGTGTTAACCTCATTGGCAAAGGAAAGCAGAAATTCGTTGTAGCCGTCGTTGTACTGGATGGCGATTTCGGCGCTGGCATCGCCCTTGATACCGCTGAGGTAGATCACATCATTGTGCAGGGCAGTCTTGTTTCGGTTGCAGAACACGGCAAACTCCCGGATGCCGCCCTCATAGCACATGGTCTCGGAAATTGGGGTATCGGGCCGGTCGTCGGTGATGGAGATGGTCAGGCCCGCGGTGAGGAAGGCCTTCTCCCGCATACGGGTGTGCAGGATCTCGTAGTCATATTCGGTGGTGTCGAACATCTCCGGATCCGGCTGGAAGGTGACCTCGGTGCCGGTCTTATCAGTCTTGCCGACAATTTTCATCTCCTGGGTGATCTCGCCCCGGGCAAACTTCATCTCATAGATGTTGCCGTTCTTGTGGACCCGGACCCGGAGCCACTGGGAAAGGGCGTTGACAACGGAGGCGCCCACGCCGTGGAGGCCGCCGGATACCTTATAGCCGCCGCCGCCGAACTTGCCGCCGGCGTGGAGCACGGTGTAGACAACCTCCAGAGCGGGCCGGCCGGTCTGGGGCTGGATATCCACGGGGATGCCGCGGCCGTCATCGGTGACGGTGATGGAGTTGCCGGGGTTGATGGTGACGGTGATGTGCTTGCAGTAGCCGGCCAGGGCCTCGTCGATAGCGTTGTCCACGATCTCATAGACCAGGTGGTGCAGGCCCGAGGAAGAGGTGGAGCCGATGTACATACCGGGGCGCATCCGAACAGCTTCCAGGCCTTCCAGAACCTGGATCTGTTCCGCACCGTATGCTTGTGTTACTTTCGTTTCGTCAGACATAATTGTCCTCCTGTGCTAAAATACGCACGTCATTGCGAGCCAGTGCGCACACTGGCGTAGCAATCCCGTGGACTACAGGATACTTTCATAAAGATCCTGCCAATTTGGATTTTTGCTTTCTATCAGTTTATTTTTCTTTTTTCTGCTCCAGCTCTTGATCTGCTTTTCACGCTCGACAGCAGCTCTGGAACTGGATGTTTCCTCGTAATATACCAGTTTCTCTACATTATACATTGCCGTAAAACTGGATTTATCCAAATGATGCCTATGCTCATACATTCGGCGGATCAGGTCATTGGTCACACCGGTATACAGCACCCGATTGATGCGGTTTGTCAGGATATACACATAATACAACGCTCTATTCTACCTTTCCGCTTTTCTACGGGATTGCCACACCAGTGTGCGGACTGGTTCGCAATGACATCTAATTTTTCACATTTCCTTTTTGTATCTCAATGGTCTTTCCCAATTTTGTGAACCTGCCCGGTTCGCAGCAGGTGATGAACACCTGGCCGGAAATGATCTGATTCAGCACAAAATCCTGGCGGCCGGGGTCCAGCTCGGAGAGCACATCGTCCAGAAGCAATACCGGCTCTTCACCCATCTCCCGGCCCATCAGTTCCCGCTGGGCAAGCTTTAAGCTGATGGCAGCGGTGCGGGTCTGACCCTGGGAGCCGTAGGATTTGAGGTTGATACCGGACAGGGAAACGTCAAAATCGTCCTTGTGGGGGCCGGTGAGGCATTGGGCCGTTTCGATTTCCGCCCGGTAGTGCCGCTCCAGATGGTCCAGCAGATTCTGGGTGAGGGTGCTTACCGGGGCGAAGGGATCGGTGACGGTGGAGACCGTCTTATAGCTGAGGGAAAATTCTTCCACACCTCCGGAAAACTGGCTGTGGAAAACCGCGGCGGATTTTCCCAGAGAATCATAAAATCTGGCCCGGTAGCTGATCAGCAGGGCGCCCACCTGGCAGAGGCGGGTATTGTACTCCGGCAAAATTTCCAGAACGGCAGGATTCTCAAAGTGATCCTTTAAAATTCGGCTCTTCTGGTCCAGGATCCGGTTGTATTCCGTCAGCGCAGCGTCGTAATTGGGTCTAAGTTGACATAACGCATGGTCTCCCAGCCTGCGCCGCTGGGCCGCGCCGGTTTTCAGCACCATCAGATCCTCCGGGCAGAACAGCACCGTGGGCAGCACCCCGGCGATTTCTCCGGCGGTTTTCTTTTTGGCACCGTTTCGGAAGATTTGCCTGGGTCTGCTGCCATTGAACAGCACCCAACGAATAGTCTGTTCCCGCTCCTGGGCGAACACATTGCCCTCGATATCGGCAAAATCCGCGCCGAAGCGAACCATCTCCGAGGTCTTCATGGCCCGGAAGCTCTTGCCGCTTCCCAAGTAGGAAATGGCCTCCAGCAGATTGGTCTTTCCCTGGGCGTTATCGCCCACGATCAGGTTCACACCCGGGGCAAACTCCAATTTTACATGCTCATAGTTGCGGAAATTCCGCAGTTCAATATTATGCAGGTTCATGAATGGTGATCAGATAGCTCTGGCCCATAAACTCGAACTTGTCGCCGGGGCGCAGCTTCTTGCCCCGCATGGTGCACACTTCGCCGTTGACCTTCACCTGTTCCTCCAGGATCAGATTCTTGGCCTCACCGCCGGAGTAGACAATGTTTGCAAACTTCATGGCATCCTGGAGCTTGATATACTCCGTGGAGATCACCACGGGGATGTCATTGGACTGATTCTTCTTTTTTACGGTAACTTTCATAATGAATCCTCGTTAACTATTCTTAATCCGGACGGGCAGCACCATGTAGCTGAAATCGAACTTATCATCCACGGGTGTCAGCACGATGGGGCTTAAGCCATTGGTCAGCTCCAGGGTCACCTCCTCGGAGGGGACAGCCTTCAGGGCGTCAGCGAGATACCGGACATTGAAGCCGATCTCCAGCTCCTTGCCGTCGCCGGCGATGGCGCAGCGGTCCTCGGCGGCGCCGATGGTGGTTGTGGTGCGCATATTCAGCACCTGGTTGGAAAAGACGCAGCGGACAGGGCTCTTGTACTTTTCGGACACGATCAGACCAACGCGGTCCACAGAGGAGGACAGGTCGGAGACATTGGCCACCAGCTTCACGGGACAGTTGGAGGGGACCACCTTCTGCCAGTCCAGGAATTCACCTTCCAGCAACCGGCAGACCAGGGTCGCGCAGCCGGCCTGGTAGAGGATATGCTTGGGACCCAGGGTGAAGGCGGCGGGCTCATCGGAATCCACCAGAATCTTCTCCACTTCCTTCAGTCCCGCGGCGGGGACCACAAAGCTCAGGCTGCGGCCGGTGCCGCCCTCGGGATGGTAGCTGCGGCGGGCTAAGCGGAAGCCGTCCACAGCCACGGCGGTGATGGCCTCCTCGGTGACCTCAAACTTGACACCGGTGTGGATGGGCCGGGACTGGTTCTCAGACACGGCGAAGATGGTGCCGGAGATCAGTTCCTTCAGCTTACACTGGGGAATCCGGATGGGGCGGCCGGTGTTCACGTCGGGCAGCTCCGGATAATCGTCGGCGCACTCGGCGGAGATACTGAAGGAGGCATAGCCTGCCCGGATGGAGACCTTGTAATTTTCATCCACCACCACGGTGACGGGGCCCTCGGGGAGACGGCGGACGATATCGCCGAAGAGCTTGGCGGGCAGGATGCATTCACCGGCATCGGTCACTTCAGCCTCCACGGTGTAGGTGATGGCAGTTTCCATATTGTAGCCGGTGAGGCTTAAGTTTTCACCGGCCCGGCAGAGGATGCCCTCGATGACAGAGAGGCTGCTCTTGGCGGCCACGGTGCGTCCGGCAATATTCAGGCCCTGGACCAGCAGATTTTTTTCACAGGTAAAACGCATAGTCAGAATCCTTTCTTTTGTAAATATAAAGATTATATATATATTTTATTTAAACAGGTAGTTTTTGTGGCAGTAGGGGAAACTTATGTGAATAAGTGGAATTTGCTCTACTGGCGCAACGTTTTTTTCTCCACAGGGCAATTGTGAATAAGTGAAGGTTATCCACACGAACTGTGGAGTAGATTCTTCGGCAAATTTTTCTCAAAGCTTTCCACAACTTATTTCTCCACATTCCACAACCCCTGTGGAGAAAGTTGAAAGCGAATGTATCGTTTTTTTTTTTCGCGATCAACTTTCAACTGAAATTACAGGCAGGAATTGATATTGGCGGTAATGTCCCGGATGTTGTTCTGCAGAGTCTCGTCGCCTTTTTTCAGACTTTGCTCCACCTTGCGGATGGCATAGAGGACGGTGGAGTGGTCCCGGGCAAATTCCTTGCCGATTTCGGGAAGGCTCAGATTGGTCAGCTTCCGGATCAGATACATGGCCATCTGCCGGGCTTCGGCAGTGCCCTTATTTTTCAGCGTGCCCCGGAGAATGGTCTCGTCCACGCTGTAGAACTTGCAGACCTGGGAGATGATCAGACTGGGGGTGGGCAGGGCGTTGCCCTCGCTCTTGAACATGTCATCGATGGCCCGGCTCACATTGGGCAGGTCCAGGGGCATGTTGTTCAGGTCCCGGTAGGCCATGATCTTCTTCACGGTGCCCTCAATCTGACGGACATTGTTGGTCACATTGATGGCGATGTAGTTACACACATCGTCGCTCAGTTCCAGTCCCAGGGAGATGGCCTTATTCTTCAGAATGGCCATTCTGGTCTCGTAATCCGGGGGCTGGATGTCGGCAATGAGGCCCCATTCGAAGCGGGACTTCAGCCGGTCCTCCAGAGTCAGCATATCGCTGGGCTTCCGGTCGGAGGTCATGACGATCTGCTTGTGCTCCTCGTAGAGCTTGTTGAAGGTATGGAAGAATTCCTCCTGAGTGGATTCCTTACCGGCGATGAACTGGACGTCATCGATAAGGAACAGGTCAGCTTCCCGATATTTGCTGCGGAATTCGATGTTTTTACCGCTCTGAATGGCGGCGATCAGCTCAATGGTAAACTGGTCACCCTTGATATAGACGATGTTGGCACCGGGATTGGTACGGCGGATGGTATTGGCGATGGCATAGAGCAGATGGGTCTTGCCCACGCCGGGGGGGCCGTAGAGGAACAGGGGATTGTAGACCTGGCCGGGGGTGTTGGACACGGCGATGGCGGCGCTGTGGGCGAAGCGGTTGGAAGGACCAACCACGAAATTGTCGAAGGTGAACTGGGGGTTGAAATCCATGGAGGAAGCGCTTTTACCCTTCTGCTTCAGACTTTCCCGCTCCTCGTCACCGAAGACCAGAAGCTTGGCGTTGGACTGGAAGATCTCCTTCAGAGCGTCCTCGATATAGGTGGTGTAGCGGCGGCGGATCAGATCCCGGCGGAAGTCCGAGGGGGAGTAGAGAATCAGATTTTCGTCATTGAGTTCAATGACCTCCGCATCGTCCAGTACGGAAGCGATGGTGATGGCACCCAGACGTTCTTCCATATGAGAGAAGATCTTGGCCCAGACATAAGCGGCGGAATACATATATGAAAGGCTCCTTTCCATTCTTTTTTTCAGCCTGGCAACAATATTTTAATTCATTTTTTCGGCTACTTTCTCACGCTAAATTTTATCACATTTTAACAAAAAAAACAAGGTTATTTTGGGGTCATACTATTAAATAAAAGAATTAGGGAAATTTGACCGAATCAGAGTAAAAATGCCGTCGTATTTTGCACGTTTTTGAAGCTTGACCGGGTCAAAAAGCTATGGTATAGTGTAACATTAAGAAACCAGTATCAAGATACGAAATAATCGGGATACCGGCAGCATCAACAGGAGATTTTCATGACAACCCAAAAGAAAGTTTGGACCTATTTCGCAATCATCGGCATCGCTCTGGTGGCGGCGCTGAACTATGAAATTTTCGTCTTTCCCAACCGTTTTGCCCCGGCGGGCCTCAACGGTATCTGCACCATGATCCAGCATATCTCCGGCATCAGCGTGGGCTATATGAGCCTGCTGATCAACATTCCTCTGGCTGTGGCTGTGTACTTTATGGTATCCAAGCCTCTGGCAGTGAGAAGCATGGTCTATGTGGTCACCTTTTCCGTGGCCCTGCTGATCCTGGATGAAGTGGATCTAAGCCGTTTTTCCTACTCCACCGCCAACGGTACCAGTATGATCCTGGGACCTCTGGTGGCAGGCATCATCTACGGCAGCTGCTACTCCATGCTGGTCCAGGCCAGCGCCTACTCCGGCGGTACCGATTTCATTGCCGCCATCATCCATAAGTTCAAGCCCGAGCAGAATATGTTCTATCTGATCTTCACACTGAACGCGGCAGTGGCCCTGGTCAGCTACTTCGTCTATGACTATCAGATCGAGCCGGTGATCCTGTGCATTCTGTATTCCTTTATGTCCAGCACCGTTTCCGACAAGCTCAACAAGTCCGGCCGCAGCGCGGTCTGCTTCGAAATCATCACCGACTACCCCCAGCAGATCTCCGATGAGATCATCTACCAGCTGAACCACAGCTGCACCCTGATCCCCGCAAAGGGTATGTACTCCGGCCGGGAGACCAATCTGCTCATCTGCGTGGTGAACAAGACCCAGGTGGCAGCCGTATCCCGGATCGTCAGGAAATACCCCAATACCTTCGCTATTATGGACCCTGTTTCCGAGGTCATGGGCAATTTCAAGCGCATGGATGCCGACGGCAAAGAGGAAGTCCAGCTGCTGGACGGCGGCGACGGCAAGGCAGTCTGATTTGTTTAACATAAAATACACATATACACAAAAATTTAGGAGGAAGAACAAAATGGCGTACTACTATCCGGAACCCAGCCACACTTTCAGCGAGTACCTGCTGATCCCCGGTTATACTTCCGAGGAGTGCATTCCTGACCGCGTCAGTCTGAAGACCCCTCTGGTCAAATACCGCAAGGGCTTTGAAGAGCCCGCAATCTCTCTGAATGTGCCTCTGACTTCCGCAGTCATGCAGTCCGTCTCCAATGATACCCTGGCCATCGCGCTGGCTAAGGAGGGCGGCATCAGCTTCATCTTCGGCTCCCAGACCATCGAGAACCAGGCTGAAATGGTCCGCAAGGTCAAGGGCTACAAGGCCGGCTTCGTCACCTCCGCTTCCAATCTGACCCCCGACGCAACTCTGAAGGATGTTCTGGCTCTGAAGGCCAAGAACGGCTTCTCCACCATTGCCATCACCGAGGACGGCACCGCAAACGGCAAGCTCCTGGGCATCGTTGCCAGCCGTGACTACCGGGTTTCCCGCATGACCGGTGAAGAGAAGGTCTCTTCCTTCATGACCCCCCGTGAAAAGCTGGTGGTTGCTCCCGAGGGCACCACTCTGAAGGAAGCCAACGATATCATCTGGGACAACAAGCTGAATTCTCTCCCCATTGTGGACAAGAATGACCACCTGGTCTGCTTTGTCTTCCGTAAGGACTACGCTTCCCACAAGGAAAATCCCCTGGAGCTGCTGGACGACAAGAAGCGCTACCTGGTTGGCGCCGGTATCAATACCCGCGACTATGCCGAGCGTGTTCCCGCTCTGCTGGAGGCCGGTGTTGACGTTCTGGTCATTGACTCCTCCGAGGGCTACACCTGCTGGCAGGCCAAGACCATCGCCTGGGTCCGCGAGCACTACGGCGACACCGTGAAGATCGGTGCCGGCAACGTCGTGGATAAGGATGGCTTCCGCTTCCTGGCAGAGGCTGGCGCCGACTTCATCAAGGTCGGTATCGGCGGCGGCTCCATCTGCATCACCCGTGAGACCAAGGGCATCGGCCGCGGCCAGGCCACCGCTCTGATCGACGTGGCTGAGGCCCGTGACCAGTACTTCAAGGAGACCGGCATCTACGTGCCCATCTGCTCCGATGGCGGTATCGTCCACGACTATCACATGACCCTGGCTCTGGCCATGGGTGCCGACTTCATGATGCTGGGCCGTTACTTCGCCCGCTTCGACGAGTCCCCCACCAATAAGGTTATGGTCAACGGCGCTTACATGAAGGAGTACTGGGGCGAGGGCTCCAACCGTGCCCGTAACTGGCAGCGCTACGACCTGGGCGGCTCCAGCAAGCTGTCTTTCGAGGAAGGCGTGGATTCCTATGTCACCTACGCAGGTCCTCTCCACGACAATGTGGAGGCCTCCCTGTACAAGGTCAAGTCCACCATGTGCAACTGCGGCGTCATCACCATTCCCGACCTGCAGCGGGAAGCCAAGCTGACTCTGGTGTCCTCCGTCTCCATCGTGGAAGGCGGCGCCCACGACGTCACCCTGCGTTCCGCTTCCAACGTGAAGTAAAAGAAAATGTGAAAAAGCTCCCGGATCATTCCGGGAGCTTTTTAATGCCTTTATGCAATAAATTATCGTTTAGCGGCGAGTCGCCGCTGACATTTCGAGTCTGGCAGGCCGGCAATCATCGTAACGCCATTGGGCTCTCCCGATTCGCTACTTCCTAAATTATCCTCTTTTTAGGGTAAATGTGACGATACCGAGCGGCGCAGGGCAGTAACGATCAGCACTGCACCGAGCACGCTTTGTCCGCGGGCACTGCCCGCATAAACGATAATTTACCGCCCTACCACTTTACGAGGACGGAAAACCTATGAACAAGAACGACTATATTGCCGTATTCGACTCCGGCGTGGGGGGCATCAGCGTGCTGCGGCACCTGGTGCGCCATCTGCCCGCGGAACGGTTTTTATACTTTGGCGACTCCGCCAACGCCCCCTACGGCACAAAAACAAAGGAACAGGTTCGGGCGTTGACTTTCGCCGCCGCGGAAGCGTTGCTCTCCCGGGGCATCAAGGCCCTGGTGGTAGCCTGCAACACCGCCACCTCCGCCGCCATCAAGGATCTTCGGGCGGCGTATCCCGATCTGATCATCATCGGCATTGAGCCGGCTCTGAAGCTGGCGGCGGATAAATTCCCCGGCGGACACCTGGGCGTCATGGCCACCCCCATGACACTGCGGGAGGAGAAATTCGCGCTTTTAATGGACCGTTTTGACGAAAGCTGTGAAATCTACAAGATCCCCGCCCCGGGCCTGGTGGAGCTGATCGAGTCGGGCAAGGCCGACTCCCCGGAAGCCGACACACTGCTTGCCCGGCTCTTTGCCCCCTACCCCCAGCTGGATGCCCTGGTTCTGGGCTGCACCCACTATCCTTTCGCGGCGAAGTCCATCTCCCGGGTGCTGGGCGCACATCCGACACTGCTGGACGGCGGCGACGGCACTGCCCGGGAGACCAGGCGGCGGCTGGAAGAGGGTGGACTACTGAGGACCGGCGAAGGAAGCGTCACCATCGAAAACAGCAAAGACGATCCCGACCTTCTGGCCCTGTCCATGCAGCTGCTGGAAGAAATGTAAATTATACATGGAGGATACTACCCATGAACAACGATATCTTAGTCATCGGCATTGCCGGCGGCACCGGCAGCGGCAAGACCACCCTGATGAACAATCTGATCGAGCGGTTTGCAGGGTCCGTGACGGTTTTAAGCCACGACAACTATTACCGCCGCAACGACCATCTGACCTATGAGCAGCGCTGCCAGATCAACTACGACGAGCCCGCCGCCCTGGAGACCGACCTGATGGCCCGGCACCTGGATGCTCTGCGCCACGGCGAGACGATCCAGTGTCCCGTCTATGACTTCGCCCAGCACAACCGGAGCTCTGAGACCATTGAGATTGCCCCCAAGAGCGTCATCATCGTGGAGGGTATTCTGATTTTTGAAAACAAGGAGCTGCGGGATCTGATGGACATCAAGATTTTTGTGGACACCGATGCGGATGTGCGGCTGTGCCGCCGGATCACCCGGGATGTGAACAAGCGGGGCCGGACTCTGGAGAGTGTGCTGACCCAGTACCAGACCACCGTCAAGCCCATGCACGAAAAGTACGTGGAGCCCAGCAAAAAGCACGCGGACCTGGTGGTGCCCGAGGGCGGCAAAAATCTGGTGGCTCTGGATATGATCATGGGCCGCATTGAGCGGCACATCCGGGAAGCGGAGGCTGTCTGACGTGGAGTTTGAAAGTCTCATCTTTGATATCGATGGAACCTTGTGGGATTCCCGGGCCATGGTAGCCGAGGGCTACAACCGGCAGCTCCGGGCCGAGGGCCTTGCCCATCTGCAGGTGACTGTGGAGGATCTGACACCCCTGTTCGGCAAGGTGAAGGAAGAGCTGGCAGAGGCCCTCTTTGCCCTGCTGCCGGAGGAGGCCCGGAATGCCCTGATCGACCGGTGCATGGACTCCGAGCGGGAGTTCCTGGCGGACATGGAATGCGCCATCGGCTATCCGAATGTGCGGGAAACCCTGGAAG
>JAZQEP010000026.1:0-4569 GCA_045539075.1 Faecousia sp.
CCTCGTCATAAGAACCATCCCGAAGTGCAATTTCAAAATGACCGTTAAAACCTTTCAGATATTCGTAGGTATGGCGGGACATCTTTTCAAAGTTGCTGCGCTCATAGAGCATGAACAGTACCCCGTCCTTTTTCAGATACACATTCACCGCATTCTCAGGCTCTGTGATCTCAAACCCCATCACATCCCGATAGAACCGAATCATGGCTGCCATATCCTCCACGAACAATCCAATGCCTTCCAGAATCAAAACAATCTCCCCTTTCCAAAAACGAATATTTGTTTTATTATAGCATTTCATCCAGCAGAGGTCAACACAAGATGCTGTAATATTTCTTTCGGAAAACCACAATTTTTGCAAAAATAACATTTGACAAATCGCTTATTACCCTATATAATATCTAGGCACGACTATGAGAAAGGGGAAAAGTATGCTGTTAGGACTTTCCAAAATCATTGACTGTCCCGGCGCGTCGGTCTCCTTTTCCACCCGTGTTGATCTGAGTGATCTTTGCTACGGTGTCAGCTATCCCGTTACCGAGCCCGTCGTGGCCCAGGGACAGGTAAGAAACACCGCAGGTGTTCTGGTTATGACAGGCGATATCACCACCTGCATCCACGGAACCTGCGACCGCTGTGCTGAGGACTTCGACCGGGATATTCACTTCCCCATCGATGTGGTTCTGGTTACAGAAATGGCCAACGAAGAGAACGAAGATGAGTGGGTATTCCCTCTGGAGGGAGACAGCGCCGATCTGGATGATATTGTACGGACAGTTTTTGTCCTGAATCTGGATTCCAAGCTGCTGTGCAAGGAGGATTGCCGCGGACTCTGCCACCGTTGTGGCAAGAATCTCAACGACGGTCCCTGCAATTGCCAGAAGGAGCTCGATCCCCGATTTGCTGCTTTGAAGCAGCTTCTTGAGAAGTAAGATCTAACTAAGCTGTTAAAAGCAGTTTGACCAAGGAGGTGTCACCATGGCTGTTCCTAAGTGTAAAGTGTCCAAGGCCCGCCGCGATAAGCGCCGTGGCTCCAACTGGAAGCTGTCTGCTCCCAGCGTTGCGGTTTGCCCCAAGTGCGGCGAGCCCGTCATGCCCCACAGAGCTTGCAAGGCTTGCGGTACCTACAATGGCCGTCAGGTCCTGGCTGTTGAGGCTGAGTAATCAACAAAGCGGAAATGCAGAGGAAGGCTTTCGGCCTTCCTCTTTTCCGTTTTGGCGGAAATTTGTCTTTCTCAACATGCACAAATTTTTCATAAATAATCTGTGAATAATCACATTTTTCATTGCTTTTCGCAGGAAAGTGTGTCATAATATATAATTGATATATTTCCCAGGAAAGGAAGTGTTTTACATGGCAAAACCTCTGGTGGCCATTGTAGGCCGCCCCAATGTAGGTAAGTCCCTGTTATTCAATAAACTCACCGGCCAGCGCACCTCTATCGTCGAAGATACTCCCGGCGTTACCCGTGACCGGATCTACGGTGACTGCGAATGGTGCAACCGCCATTTCTCCCTGGTGGATACCGGCGGTATCGAACCCAGCACCGACAACGATATGCTGAAATTCATGCGCCGTCAGGCTGAGATCGGCATCGAACTGGCCGATGCCATCATCATGGTGGTGGATGTCCGCTCCGGCGTCACCGCCGCCGACCAGGATGTGGCCACGATGCTGCGCAAATCCAAGAAGCCTGTGGCCCTGGCGGTCAACAAGTGTGACTCCGTGGGTCTGGTAAATCCCGACGT
The DNA here is from genome assembly GCA_045539075.1 of Faecousia sp. Taxonomy (GTDB): domain Bacteria; phylum Bacillota; class Clostridia; order Oscillospirales; family Oscillospiraceae; genus Faecousia. The sequence goes on from JAZQEP010000026.1 coordinate 1,750, forward strand.
GTTCGAGTTCTACTCCCTGGGTATCGGCGACCTCTTTGAGACCTCCGCCATCCACGGCCACGGTACCGGCGACCTGCTTGACTGGGTGCTGGACAACATTCCCGAAGAGGATGAAGACGAGAACGAGGACGACGTGATCAAAGTCGCCATCGTCGGCAAGCCCAACGTGGGCAAGTCCAGCCTTCTGAACCGGATTCTGGGTGAGGAGCGGGTCATCGTCTCCAACGTGGCAGGTACCACCCGGGACGCTATCGACTCCTATTTTGAAAACGAGACCGGCAAGTACTGCTTCATCGACACCGCCGGTATGCGCCGGAAGAGCAAGGTGGATGACATCATCGAGAAGTACTCCAATATGCGCACCGTTGCTGCCATCGAGCGGGCTGATGTGTGTCTGATCCTTATTGACGCCAATGACGGTGTCACCGAGCAGGACACCAAGATCGCAGGCCTGGTCCACGAGGCCGGTAAGGCTGCCATCATCGTGGTGAACAAGTGGGACGCCGTGGAGAATAAGGAAACCAACACCATGCGCGACAAGGAGGCCGGCGTTCGGGACGGTCTGGCCTATATGCCCTATGCTCCCGTGGTGTTCCTCTCCGCCCTCACAGGCCAGCGTGTGGACAAGATCTTCCAGACCATTCAGGATGTCCACGAGCAGAACTGCAAGCGTATCACCACCGGCGCATTGAACTCCGTTCTGGCTGATGCCACCTCCCGTGTCCAGCCTCCCACGGATAAGGGCCGCCGTCTGAAGATCTACTACATGACCCAGGCCAGCTCCAAGCCCCCCCACTTTGTCATCTTCTGCAACGACGCGAGACTTTTCCACTTCTCCTACCAGCGCTATCTGGAAAATCAGATCCGGGAAGTCTTCGGACTCATGGGCACCCCCATCCGGATCACCATCCGCCAGAAGGGTGACAAGGAGGAGTAAGCCATGTGGTATTCCATTGTCATTGCCGCTCTGATTGCCTATCTTCTGGGCAATCTGAACGGTGCGGTATGTATGTCCGCCCTGCAGCATGATGACGTACGCAGCCACGGCAGCGGCAACGCCGGTCTGACCAACTATATCCGCAATTACGGCAGAGCCACCGCCCTGCTGGTTGTAGCCATCGATATGGGCAAGGCCGTTCTGGCTTGCGAAGCGGGTCGCCTGATTCTGAGCCCTTACGGTCTGGAGGAAGAGGGCACTGCTCTTGGCGCGTTGTTTGTACTGTTGGGACACATCTTCCCTGCCCTGCTGGGTTTCCGGGGCGGTAAGGGCATTTTGAGCGGCGTTACCGTGGCTCTGATGCTGGACTGGCGCATTGGCCTGTTTGTGTTCGGTATTTTCCTGGTGGCCTATCTTTTCACAAATCTGGTCTCCCTGGGCAGCGTGCTCTCCGCCGGTGCCTTCGGTCCCATCTACTGGCTGCTGAATCCCGATGCCGGGTTCTTCCCAATCGCTGTGGGCTGTTTCCTCAGCGGACTCATTGTATGGATGCACCGGGCCAATGTCATGCGTCTGATCAAGGGTGAGGAGCGAAAAACCGTCCTCTTTGGATTCCGGAAAGGAAGAAAATCATGAAAATCGCTGTTGTGGGCAGCGGCGCCTGGGGCACAGCCCTTGCGATCCTGCTGCATGAAAACGGTCACGATGTGACCATTTGGACCTACGAAACGGAACTCATCCCCCAGATGGAGGAGAGCCGTATCAACCCCCGGCTTCCCGGCACCCTTCTCCCCCAGGGGCTGAAGATCACCGGGGACTACGGCTGTGTCTCCGGCTGCCCTCTGGTGGTCATGGCCTCCCCCTCCTTCCCCCTGCGTTCTGTCTGCCGGGGCATTGCCCCCCACCTGGACGGCAACGCGGTCATCGTATCCGTCACCAAGGGTATCGAGGAATGCACCGGTCTACGGATGAGCCAGGTGGTGGAGCAGGAGACGAACCGCAGCGTTGTGGTGCTCACCGGCCCCACCCATGCCGAGGAAGTCTCCAAAAATATCCCCACCGGCATTCTTGCCGCCAGCACGGACAAGGCCCTGGCCGAGTTTGTCCAGGATGCCTTCATGTCGGAAAATTTCCGGGTCTACACCAGTCCCGATCCCGTGGGTGCCGAGCTGGGCGCCGCGCTGAAAAACGTCATTGCCCTTTGCGCCGGCATTACCGACGGCCTGGGCTGCGGTGACAACACGAAGGCACTGCTCATGACCCGCGGTCTGACGGAAACTGCTCGGTTGGGTGTTTCCCTGGGCGCTCAGAAGGACACCTTTGCCGGCCTTGCAGGCATCGGCGATCTGATCGTCACCTGTACCTCTATGCACTCCCGGAACCGCCGGGCAGGCATCCTCATCGGACAGGGCAAAACGGTACAGCAGGCCATGGAGGAAGTGGGTGCCGTGGTGGAAGGCTATTACGCCGTCCGCGGCGCTTACGAGCTGGGAAAAAAGCAAGGCATCGATATGCCAATCACGGAAGCTGCCTACCGGGTACTCTATGAGAACGCCAGTGTGGCAGAGGTTTTCTCCAACCTCATGAGCCGCCGTCGGAAGGCTGAATCCGAGGACGCAGGCTGGCTGTAATTAGGATACAAAAACGCGGACAGGAAATTTCCTGTCCCCGTTTTTTGTAGCAGAGAAACAAAAAAGACAGATCCGAAGATCTGTCTTATCTTGCCGCTTAGAAATTAGACCGCACGCTCGACCTTATTGGAACGGAGGCATCTGGTACAAGCGTACACATGGCAGGGAGTACCGTTAACGACAGCCTTGACGCGCTTGACGTTGGGCTTCCATGCACGGTTGGAACGTCTGTGGGAGTGGGAAACCTTGATA
>JAZQEP010000027.1:0-11426 GCA_045539075.1 Faecousia sp.
CTTACTTGTAAGGAATCATTTCCTTGATGGCGCTGACATTGGTCTGGTCAGCGTAAGCGGTAGCGCGCAGATGGCGGGTACGCTTGGTGGTCTTCTTGGTCAGGATGTGGCTCTTGTAAGCGTGAGCTCTCTTAACCTTACCGGTCTTGGTCAGGTTGAATCTCTTCTTTGCACCGCTGTGGGGCTTTACCTTGGGCATAGTGGGTTCTCCTTCCGTATCTTTGGTTTTACTTATCTTACTTGTTATTCTTGGGGGTCAGGAACATAGCCATGAAGCGGCCCTCAAGCTTGGGGTTCTTTTCCATGTTGGCCACATCAGTACATGCATCGGCGAAATCCATGAGCAGCTTCTCACCTAAGTTGGTGTGAGCCATCTCACGGCCGCGGAAGCGGACGCTGACCTTAACCCGGTTGCCGTCTGCCAGGAACTTCTGGGCAGCCTTTACCTTGGTGTTAAAGTCATTGGTGTCGATGCTGGGGCTCATGCGGATTTCCTTGATTTCCACGACTTTCTGGTTCTTCTTGGCATCCTTCTCCCGCTTCTTCTGGTCGTAGCAGAATTTGGAATAGTCCATGATCTTGCAGACAGGGGGAACGGCGTTGGGAGAGATCTTGACCAGATCCATACCCTGCTCCTCAGCCAGAGCATTGGCCTGGGCGGCGGACATGATACCCAGCTGGGCACCGTCGGCACCGATCAGACGAATCTCCTTGTCCCGGATCTCCTCATTGAGCTGATGATCTAACTTTGCGATGGTAAGCACCTCCATAAACAACAAAAAGCGGATGCTTCGCATCCGCACATTCACACAGTCTTCCCCCAGTTAGCCGGGGAAAAGTGGAATATTAACCGTTTCACATAAATCGCACACGGTGAGGCGGATGTTCAGCCTTCTTTATTACCCGGGTATTTTAACACACCCCAAAAGAATTGTCAAGCATATTTTTCACTATTTTTGTGGAATAAATTTCCCCTGCCGCCAGAATAATCTATGCTCCCGCAGGGGAAAATATTTCCATTAATCCCCCACTACCGTCCCCGGCGTATCGGCAAAGGCGGAGAGTACCTCCACCCGGATATCGTGATCCCGGGCCAGTTCCACGGACCGGTCGTGGAGCACCTGAGCCCCGCTGCGGATCAGCGTCAGCATTTTCTCATAGCCGATCCGGTCGAACCGTCTTGCATCCGGATATCGCCGCGGATCCCGGTCGTAGACGCCATCCACATCCGTAAAGATCTGGCATCGGTCTGCTCCCAGATACGCCGCCAGCGCCACCGCGGTCGTATCCGAACCGCCCCGCCCCAGGGTAGTGGTATCTCCCTGAGGTCCAATTCCCTGGAAGCCAGCTACCACGACCACGTTTCCTGCCTCCAGTTCCCGGAAAATTCTTCCGGTGTCCACATCCAGGATCTTCGCGTTGCCGTGTACGCCGTCTGTCCGGATCCCCGCCTGGGCCCCGGTAAGGCTTACGGCGCACTGTCCCAGAGCGCCCAGGGCCATGGCCATCAGCCCGGCGGACATCTGCTCTCCCGCGGCCAGATAGGCATCCATTTCCCGTCTGCTCCCCCGGGGGTTCACTTCCTCCGCCCTTCGGATCATCTCATCAGTGGTATGCCCCTGGGCGGACACCACCAGCACGACACTGTGGCCCAGACGGCTCAGCTCCGCAGCCCGGCGGGCCGCTGCCAATATCTTCTCCCCATCCGCCAGGGAGGTTCCTCCGTATTTGCGCACATAGAGCATACTGCATCCCTCCGATGCATCCTATGTCACGGACGGCAGAAATGTGACGAAGTCCCGGATGCGCAAAAAGCCGCCGCCCGGCGGGCAGCGGCTCTCTGTTCAGTTAACCCGCCAGAACCTCGGCCTTGATGATGCCCTTGGTCTGCCGCAGTTCCCGCAGCAGGTCCTCCAGCTGGACCGTCAGATCCATAGTCTCCGCGGAGATGGTCACCACGGCGGTGCCGTTGGTAGGCACAATGGAGTTGATGGTGATGATATTGGCCTTCCGCTGGGCAAAGACATTCAGAATCGCGGACAATCCGCCGGGCTCATCGTGCAGCAGAAGCTGGAAGGTGATGATCCGGCCGGTCATCATGTTCTGGAAAGGAAGCACCGCGTCCCGGTACTTATAGAAAGCGCTCCGGCTGATATCCGTCATGCGGGTAGCCTCATTGACGGTGGATGCTTCACCGGTGGAGAGCAGGCGCTTGGCCTCAGCAACCTTCAGGAACACCTCAGGCAGGGCGGAAGCTTCCACAATATAGTATTTCGGTGTGGTAGGCATTACTGACCTCCTTATTTCACTAGCATGGCCGTATTGGCCGCAGAATTCACCCTAGTATTGTAGCATATATTTTTGAAAAAGCAATACCACCACCAAATGTATTTTGCAGAAAGGAAATTTGTCCATGTACCACGGATTTCGCAAAGCGCTCTCCTTAACCGGCTCTTTGCTTCTGATCTGGATCTTCATTCAGTTTTTTCTCCCCCTGTGCTTTCCGTTCCTTCTGGGCGCCGTCCTGGCCCTGGCGGCAGAGCCCATGGTGTCCTTTCTCAGCCGGTTTGGGCATTTCCGCCGTTTCGCAGCCACCGCGCTGGGCGTCACCGCCGCGCTGTTCTTTGTTCTGTTCATGCTGGCCTTCATTCTGGCCCTGGCCGTCCGGGAGGCAGCCCAACTGGTTCAGGTGCTGCCGGACCTGGAATCGGCGGTAACCGGCGGGCTCAGTGCGCTGTCTGCCTGGACATTGACCATGATCTCCCGGCTTCCCCCGGGGATCCGGGATGTACTGGGCCGGGGGATCCAAGATTTCTACTCCGGCAGTTCCAGAATACTGGAGCAGGTCTTCTCCTTTGCCCTGAGCCTTACCGGCAGTATTCTCAGCCAGGTTCCGGACAGTGCGCTGGTCCTGGGCACCGCCGTGATCTCAGCCTACATGATCTCGGCCCGTCTCCCCAGGATCCGACAGTGGATCCTTCGGCGTATTCCCCGGGATCGGATTGATAAAGTGCTCAGCGGACTTTCACAGTTTCGCTCTTCTGTCGCAGGCTGGCTGAAGGCCCAGCTGAAGCTTATGGGCATCACCTGGGTGATCCTGGTACTGGGACTGGTTCTGCTTCGGATTCCCCATGCTCCGTTCTGGGCTGCCGCAGTCTCTCTTGTGGACGCCTTTCCCATTCTGGGCACCGGCACAGTGCTGCTGCCCTGGGCGCTGGTCAGTCTGGTCAACGCGGATCACGTACGTGCCCTGGGTCTTTTGGGGATCTATGTGGTGATTTCCCTGTCCCGTTCCATTCTGGAGCCCAGACTTCTGGGAAACCATCTGGGACTGGATCCTCTGGTGACCCTGGGAGCGCTGTACGCCGGCTATAAACTCTGGGGATTCGGGGGCATGATTCTTTCCCCCCTGCTGGCCGTCGCCATAGTGCAGTTGATCCAGGAGCCCGCAGGGTAACCGGAGGCCGGATTTACCCGCTCATACGCAGGGTTTTCCAGGCTTTTTTCGCAACAAAGTATTGTACACCAGAAAGTTTTTTGTTATAATAAAGAGAAAAAGATTAAAATGGATGTGTATATGCTTTGAAATACGGTAACTGGAACGTAGCCGAACCGGAGATGGGCGCAGTCAACGCTCTGGTTAGTGCAGGCTACTCTCCGCTGACCGCCATGGTGCTCTCTTCCCGGGGACTCCGGGGACCTGCGGATGCGAAACAATATCTCGATTGCAGTGCGCCCATGCCCGATCCCTTTCTGATGACGGATATGGATCTGGCCGCCGGCCGGGTGGGTCTGGCCATGGCCCGGAACGAAAAAATCGCCGTCTTCGGCGACTATGATGTAGACGGTATCACCGCCACCTGTCTCCTGACCGATTTCCTGCGCCGGCTCGGCGCGGATGTGGTCAGTTACATCCCCGGACGGCTGGAAGAGGGCTACGGTCTGAATCCCATCGCCATCCGGCAGCTCAGTGCCGAGGGCGTAAACCTGATCATCACCGTGGACTGCGGCATCACCGCAGTCAGTGAGGCCCGGATGTGCCGGGAACTTGGTATTGACCTGGTCATCACCGACCACCACGAGTGCAAGGAGGTCCTTCCTCAGGCTGTGGCCGTGGTGGATCCCCACCGTCCCGACGGCGGCTACCCCCACAAGAATCTCTCCGGCGTAGGCGTCGCCTTCAAACTGGCCGCCGCCCTCTGCGGAAGTCAGGAGGAAGTTCTGAACGAATATGCAGACATGGTTTGCCTGGGCACCGTGGCGGACGTGATGCTTCTGCAGGGTGAAAACCGGGTCTTTGTCAACCGGGGACTGGAGCTTCTGCGCAATACCCACCGCCCCGGTATCGCCGCACTGATGGCGGAAAGCGGCTGCACCCCCGACCAGGTCAGCGCCTCCTCCATCGGCTTCATGCTGGCACCCCGGATCAATGCCGCAGGCCGCATGGGTCAGATCGATCTGGCCGTGGAACTGTTCCTCACCGATGATCCCCAGCGGGCAGCGGATCTGGCCCGGGCCCTGTGCGATCTGAACCGTCAGCGCCAGAGCGTGGAGTCGGAGATCTATGACCAGGCCATCGCCATGCTCCCCACCGGCCAGGTGCCGGAGGCCATCGTTCTGGCGGACGAAAGCTGGCACCAGGGCGTGGTCGGCATCGTGGCCAGCCGCATTGCCGAAGAATTCTGCTGTCCCGCCTTCCTCATCTGTCTGGACGGACAGCACGGCAAGGCCAGCTCCCGCAGCCACGGCGGCTTCAATCTTTTCTCCTCCCTGACCGCCCTGTCCCCCCTGCTGGAAAGCTACGGCGGCCATGAGCTTGCGGCGGGCTTTACCATCACCCGGGACAATATCCCCGAATTCCGCCGTCAAATCTGTGCCCTGGCCGCGGGCTACTACTCCGACGATACACCCAGAACGTCTCTGGATATCGACTGCGCCATTCCCCCGGAGATTCTGTCCATTGCCAGCATTGAATCGCTGAACGTGCTGGAGCCCTGCGGCAGCGGCTGCCCCAAGCCAGTGCTGATGATGGCAGGGCTGACCATCGAGCGGATCACCATGGTGGGCAACGGCCGCCATATGCGCCTGCGGCTTCGCCGCGGCCGCTGCGCCTTCAATGCCATCTATTTCTCCGCCACCCCCGAAACCGCCTCCATCGCCCAGGGGGATCTGGTGGACATCGCCTTTGTGCCCCAGATCAACGAATTCCGGGGTGAGCGAAGCGTCCAGATGAACGTGCTGGATATACGTCCCAGTTGCTCCGCCCAGTGCTCTCCGGAGCTGAAGCTGTATCATGCCCTGCAGCAGGACCGGCTCTCCTCCCAGGACGCAGACCTTCTGCTGCCCAGCCGGGCCATGCTGGCCACAGTCTGGCGGTATTTGGCATCCATTCCCGTAAATCAGATCCAGGAGGTCCCCATCTGCCTGTGCCGGAAGATCGTCCGGTGGTCGGGCAGTCCCATGAGCCTGGGGCAGCTGATGACCTGTCTGGACATTTTCCGTGACGTGGGTCTGCTTCACAGCACCCGTCACCATAAGTATCTCATCCTTACGCTCACGCCGGGCCAGACCAAAGCGGACCTGAACGAGAGCGCCACCATGCAGCGGCTGCTGCGCGCGAAAGAGAGTTGATTAGATTCTATGGAAACTTTTGAAGAACATTATGCCGCTATGAAAGCCGCCCTTCTCAAGCACATGCCCGGCGCGGACCTGGAGCTCATTGACAAGGCGGTAGAGTACGCCGACTCCAAGCACAAGCGCCAGAAGCGCAAGGACGGCTCCCCCTACATCATCCACCCCCTGGCGGTGGCGGAAGTGGTCACCGAAATGGGCCTGGATGTGGACGCTGTGCTGGGCGCACTGCTCCACGACTGCATCGAGGACACCGACGCAAGCCACGAGGAGATCGAGAAGCTCTTTGGCACCACCGTTGCAGAGCTGGTGGAGGGCGTCACCAAGCTGACCCGGGCCGATTTCTCCAGTTCCGAGCAGGCCCAGATGGAGAACCTGCGCAAGATGTTCATGGCTATGTCCAAGGACATCCGGGTGGTGCTGATCAAAATCGCCGACCGTCTGCACAATATGCGCACCATGCAGTACCAGACCCCCGAAAAGCAGGTAAAGAAGTGCCGGGAGACCATGGACATCTACGCGCCTCTGGCCCACCGCTTAGGTATGCAGAAGATCAAGTGGGAGCTGGAAGATACCTCCCTGCGCTACCTGGCCCCGGATGACTACAACACCATCACCTCCTACCTCCAGTCCCACAAGGAGCAGGATGAGCAGTTTATGAACACCATCCAGGAGAAGATCACCCAGCGTCTGGACGCCATGGGTATCCGCTCCAAGACCTACGGACGGATCAAGCACGTCTACTCCATCTTCCGGAAGATGCAGTCTCAGAACAAGACCATGGATGAGCTCTATGATATCTATGCTTTCCGGGTCATCGTGGACACCATCCCCGACTGCTACAATGTGCTGGGCCATGTCCACGACCTGTTCAACCTGGTCCCCGGACGGTTCAAGGACTACATCTCCACCCCCAAGCCCAATATGTACCAGAGTCTCCACACCACCGTCATCGGCAAACAGGGCATCCCCTTTGAGGTGCAGATCCGTACCTGGGAGATGCACGATATCGCCGAGTACGGCGTTGCCGCCCACTGGAAGTATAAGCAGGGCTCCGGCAACGGCAGTGAGAAGGACTTCGAGTGGGTCCGCCGCCTGCTGGAGACCCAGCAGGACTCCGACGCGGAAGAATTCGTCCAGTCCATGAAGATCGACATGTTCGACGACGAAGTCTTCGTCTACACCCCCAAGGGCCGGATCGTCTCCCTCCCCGCTGGGTCCACCCCCATCGATTTTGCCTATGCCATCCACTCCGGCGTCGGCAACGCCATGGTAGGTGCCAAGGTCAACCACCGGATCGCCAATATCGACTCCAAGCTGAAGAACGGCGACATTGTGGAGATCCTCACCTCCAAATCCGCCAAGGGCCCCAGCCGTGACTGGCTGACCATCTGTAAATCCAACCAGGCCCGGACCAAGATCAAGCAGTGGTTCAAGCGGGAAAAGCGTGAAGAGAACATCGTTCACGGCAAGTCCTCCTTTGAGGCCGAGATGAAGCACGCCGGCCTGCCGATTTCCGTGATCTTCGACCCCGGTCTGGAGCCCATTCTGCTGAAGAAGCTCTCCTTCGGCTGCTGGGAAGATATGTACGCCGCCATCGGCTACGGCGGATTGACCGCCATCAAGGCCGTGGGCCGGATCCGCGACGATATTCAGAAGCTTCTGAAGGCCCAGGATACCGAAAACATCCCCAAGCCCCTGCGCACCCAGTCCGATTCCGAGTCCGCCCGGGTCGACCGCCATGCGGTCAACGGCATCATCGTAGAGGACATTGACTCCTGCATGATCAAGTTTGCCAAGTGCTGTACCCCTGTTCCCGGTGATGCCATCGCCGGCTTTATCACCAAGGGCTTCGGTGTCAGCGTCCACCGGGCCGACTGTCCCAACGCCGCCCACCGCAACGACCCCCGCCAGGCCGCCCGCTGGGTCCGGGTCCGCTGGGCAAACCAGGAGGAGCAGCCTTTCGAGACCACGCTGGAGCTGGACTGCCTCACCCGGGACGGATTGCTCCTGGATGTGGCCACCGTCATGACCTCCGCCCGGGTCCGGCTGAAAGAGCTCAACGGCAAAGACCTCCCTGGTGGCCACAGCATCTTCACCGTCCGCTTTGAGGTCAAAAATGTGGCAGAATTGGAAGCCATCCGAACCAAGCTGCTGAACATCCGGGATGTTCTCAACTCCCGCAGAGGCCAGAACTAAAGACTATTATCAAAATGCAGAATGCAGCCTGGTTTTCCCGTGCATTCTGCATTTTCCAAGGAGAAATGATACTATGCGAGCAGTGTTAACACGGGTTTCCTCCGCCTCCGTCACCATTGACGGAGAAGTGGTGGGTAAAATCGGCAAGGGTTTTCTGATCCTGCTGGGCGTGGGCCCGGAGGATACGGAAAAGGAGAGCCGTTATCTTGCGGAGAAGGCTCTGGGCCTTCGTGTTTTTGAAGATGAAAATCAGAAAATGAACCTGGGACTGGACGCCGTGGGCGGTGAAGTTCTGGTGGTCAGCCAGTTCACCCTCTTCGGCAACTGCCGCAAAGGCCGCCGCCCCAGCTTTGCCGAGGCTGCCGGCCCCGAGCTGGGTGAAAAGCTCTATGAGCAGTTCCTGGCCGACTGCGCAGCCCTGGGCTATCCCCCCCAGCACGGCCGTTTCGGCGCAGACATGAAAGTGGAATCCGTCAATGACGGTCCCGTAACGCTGATTCTGGACACGGATCAGCTGATGCACGAACCCAGGAGGAAATGATATGCTGAAAATAGAACTGATGAATCTGGGTGTCTACTGGGTCAACGCCTACATTATCCGGGAGGAAAACAGCACTTCCTGCTGTATTCTGGACCCCGGCGGACACCCCAAGAAGGTGCTGGACTACCTGGAAAAGCACGGTCTGACCCTGGAAGCCATTTTGCTGACCCACGGACACTTTGACCATGTGGGTGCCGTGAAGGAGCTGCACGCCGCCACCGGCTGCCAGGTCTACATGAACCCTGCGGACCTGGTGATGCCCGAAAAGCTCACCGCCGGTCCCCTGTTCTACACCCATGCCTACGGCGAGGGCGATACCCTCCAGCTGGCAGGGCTCACCATCGACGTGATCCACACCCCCGGCCACACCCCCGGCTCCGTGTGCCTGCTCTGCGAGGACGCCCTGTTCTCCGGCGATACCCTCTTCGCCCGGTCCTGTGGCCGCACCGACCTGGCAGGCGGCGATCCGGAGGCCATGACCGCCTCTTTGAAGCGCCTGGCCTCTCTGGACAAGGATTACCGGGTCTTCCCCGGCCACAACAGTGCGACAACTTTAGCACTGGAAAAAGAGTATAATTCCTATATGCGCTAACGCAATTCGAGGTTTCCCATGAACTTAACACTGGTTGGTCACGAGGACCGTTACGCGGTAGAGCAGCTGCAGATGTCCCTCTTCCCCGCCGGGGCAGAGGTGGACGCAGTCTCCACCCTTCACCGGGGCAAAACCTGGCTCACCGCTTCCACAAAAATTACATATAACGGCCGCACTGTCTCTGCCAGCCGCCGGATGAAAGCCGCTGAGGAGACTGTCCGGCTGCGCCGCCAGACGCTCCAGCAGAGCTACTACCTGGCCGCCATTCAGTTGCTGAGTGTCCTGCCCCCCTGGGGTGCCCTGGCCGGGGTAAGGCCCACCAAGCTCTCCACCAAGCACATTTTGGAGGGGGGCACCGTCAGCTCCGCCGATAAGCTGCTGAAGGAGGTCTACTATGTGACCCCGGAGCGTCGACGCCTCGCTATCGACTGCTCCGTTTCCACCCTCAACGCGGCGAATCTCATGGAGGAAAACGACATTTCCCTCTATGTGGGCATTCCATTCTGCCCCACCCGCTGCACCTATTGCAGCTTCGTCAGCCGCACCATCGGCAGAAAAACCGAACTGCTGAACCCCTACCTGGAAGCCCTGCTGAAGGAGATCCGGGTCAGCGGAAAGCTGCTGGCGGAATCGGGCAAGCGCCTTCGTACCATCTACATCGGCGGCGGTACCCCCACCTCCCTGTCTTCTGCCCAGATGGCCTATCTGATGGACGCCATCCGGGATCATTTCGACCTGAGCCGCTGCATCGAATTCACCGTGGAGGGCGGACGACCTGACACCCTGGACGCGGAGAAGCTTCGCACCATCGCTTCCCACGGCGCTGATCGGATGAGCATCAATCCCCAGACCATGGAGGACCACGTGCTCCGGGCCTGCGGACGGCCCCACAAGGCCGCTGATGTGGTCCGCGCCTATCGGGAGGCCATGGACGCAGGCTTCAAGGCCATCAACATGGATCTGATCGCGGGTCTGCCCCAGGACTCCCTGGAGGGTTTCAAGCGCTCCCTGGATACCGTCGCTGCCCTGGACCCCGCCAACATCACCGTGCACACCCTGGCTCTGAAAAAGGGTGCAGACCTCTTTGAAAAGCGGGTGGACCTCCCCTCCGCCGAGGAGGTCACCGCCATGGTCGCCTATGCCAATGGTCAGCTCAACACCAAGCACTACAAGCCCTACTACCTCTACCGGCAGAAATACATGTCCGGCAGCTTTGAAAATGTGGGGTGGAGCCGGGATAATTTAGACTGCCTGTATAACATCTACATGATGGAGGAGCTTCACACCATTCTCTCCCTGGGCGGCGGCGGCATGAATAAGGTCAACCTCCCCGGAGGCAAGCTGGAGCGGTTCCACAACCCCAAATTCCCCGAGCAGTACATCGAAATGATCGACGATGTCTGTAAGCAAAAAGAAGAAATGTTTGCACTTATGAAAGGAAGCAAATAATTTGGACACTTTAATTTCCAACGTCACCGTTGTGACCATGAACCCCAAGATGGACGTTCTCTTCGGCGCGTTCATCGCCATTGAGGACGGCAAGATCAAGTCCATCACCAAATCCGCCCCCGAGGGCCAGCCCGCCATCATCATCGACGGCACCGGCATGGTGGCCATTCCCGGTCTGGTGAACTGCCACACCCATCTGGCCACTGCCAGCCTCCGCAGCTACCTGGATGACTTAAGCTCCGCTGAAGCCCTTGAGCAGCAGCTCATGAAGGAGGACAAGATGGACTCCCGGTCCGCCAAGGCCGCGGCGCTGCTGTCCATTGCCGAGTGCCTGCGATTCGGCGTCACTTCCGTGTCTGACCTCTACTACTATCCCAACGCCACCGCCGAAGCTGTGGCGGAGAGCGGCATCAAGGCCAATCTGGCCCTCTCTTCCTACCGTTTCATCGACCAGAACGAGGAATTCGACTTCGACACCGATGAGCAGTGTCAGGAGTTGGTGAAGGTCACCGAAAAGTGGCACGGCTATGACAGCGGCCGCATTAAGATCGACGCGGGCATCTTTGCCGAGTACACCAGCAATTATAAGCTCTGGGAAGGCCTGGTGGGCTACGCCGCCGAGAAGGGCCTCGGCATGCAGCTGCACCTGGCCGAGACCCGGGAGGAAGCCGAATCCTGCCTGGACCGCACCGGCCTGAGCCAGACGGAGCTGCTCTCCTGCCACAATGTGTTCGCGGTTCCGGCAACCGTTGCCGGCTGCAACGCCATGGAAGAGACTGATCGAAAAATCCTGGGCAAGAAGAAAGCCAGCGCCGTTGCCCTGCCCCTGGCCGATGCCAAGGCAGGCAGAGCCTGCACCCCCATCACAGCTTGCGTCAAGGCGGGCATGAATGTGGCCCTGGGAACCGACGGCGCGGTGGAATGGGGCTGCCTGGATATGTTTGGAGTGATGCGCGGCGCTGGCATTGCGGCCCGCAGCGGTAAGTCGGATCGTAGCCATGTGGTTCTGTGAGC
>JAZQEP010000028.1:0-2325 GCA_045539075.1 Faecousia sp.
AACGGAGGTGAGCGTTTGGGAAAGGAAAGCATCAAGATCATGGCAACCAATCGGGAAGCCCGCCATGAATATTTCATTGAAGAAGAATACGAAGCGGGCATTGAGTTGGTTGGCAGAGAGGTGAAATCCATCCGGGCAGGCACCCTGAACCTGAAGGATGCCTGGTGCGGCATCAAGGACGGCGAAATGATCCTCAACCAGATGCACATCTCCCCTTACGACCATGGAAACCGCTTCAATGTGGATTCCCGCCGCCCCCGCCGTCTGCTGATGCACAAACGGGAGATCATGCGGCTCTACGGCAAGGTCAAGCAGGACGGTTATTCCCTGATTCCCCTGTCTGTGTACTTAAAGGGCAGCCGGGTCAAGGTCAATGTGGGCCTGTGCAAGGGCAAGAAACTTTACGACAAAAGACAAGCCGCTGCCGAGCGGGACGCCAAGCGTCAGATCGACCGTGCTATGAAGGAGAGATACTAACAATGGCAAATCCTACTTTTAAGATCACCATGGAAAACGGCGGTGTTATCGAGGGCGAACTGTATCCCGACAAGGCACCCCAGAGCGTGCGCAACTTCATCGACCTGTGCAATCACAACTACTATGACGGCCTGATCTTCCACCGGGTCATCCCCGGCTTCATGATCCAGGGCGGCTGCCCCGAGGGCACCGGCATGGGCGGCCCCGGCTACTGCATCAAGGGCGAGTTCATGTTCAACGGCTTCCCCACCAATGACATTAAGCATAAGCGCGGTGTCCTTTCCATGGCCCGGTCCCAGTCCCCCAACAGCGCCGGCAGCCAGTTCTTCATCATGCATGCCGATGCCAAGCACCTGGACAAGCAGTATGCCGCTTTCGGTAAGGTAACCTCCGGAATGGAAGTGGTGCACGCCATCGCTGCCACCAAGACCAATTTCCAGGACCGTCCTCTGACCGAACAGAAGATCGCATCCATCACCTGCGAGGTCAACGGCGCTGAGCTGGCTGAGCTGAAGAAACTCCCCGATCCCTACGGCAGATTCTAATTCACCCATGGTAAATCGAATCATTGCACTGCTGCTGATAATTTGTCTGTGTCTCCCCTTCGCCGGATGCGCCCCCAAGGAACCGGGTAAGATATATCTCTACGGAGAAAATCATATCAACCCCGATATTACGGCCCAGGAACTGGAGCTTTGGCAGTCTTACTATCACGAGCAGGGCATGCGTCACTTATTCATCGAATACGCATACTATCATGCAGCATTTTTAAATGTCTGGATGAAGGCTGAAGACGATTCCATTCTTGTTGATTTCTATAATGACTTGGTTGGAACACAGGCCCACACAGAAAACACACTGGATTTCTTTCGCGCCATAAAGGAAACCTGCCCGGAAACCATCTTTCACGGTACAGATGTGGGACACCAGTTTAGCACCACCGGAAAGCGGTATCTGGAATACCTGGAAGCCAATGATTTGACCGATACTCAGGAATATCAGTTGACTCTTGAAGCGATCGGCCAGGGTAAACAGTACTATGGAGACGGAAAGCAGGATCATGTCTACCGCGAAAATACCATGGCACAAAACTTTATCCGGGAGTACGAAGCACTGGACGCAGAGAGCATTATGGGCATTTACGGAGCAGCCCATATCTATCCGGACAGCCTCAACCATACGGGTGAATGTGACAGCATGGGCAAACAGCTGGTAACTCACTTTGGCGGCGAATACGTTTTCAGCGAAGATCTGACTACTGCTGTGCAGGCAAAAAAGCAGCCTTTGCGTGTGGAGACCCTAACCATCAGCAAAAAGGACTATACCGCCGAATATTTTGGATCCTGGACAGTAAGTGAATCCTACCATGGTTATTCTGAGGTGGAATTCTGGCGGCTTCCGGATGCCTACGAAGCTTTCATAAAATCAGAGCCCACCGGAACCTTCAGAGGTTCCACGCACTATCCCTTCCCTGTGAAAGAGGGCGGCGCATACGTTGTCCAGTTTCTCTATCCGGACGGAAGGAAATTGCGCACCTATTACCTGTGCGACGGCATGCTCTACAACGATGTTCTGGTAACAAAGGAAATACGGGGAACTTCCATCGGTTAAAATATATTGCTTTGCTGAACCGAAAAACACCCCGATCCCTACAGCAGATTCTAATTATTGCTCGATTATGGAGCAGGATTTATGGACGTGGCAAGAGAGCGTTGGCGTGACTCCCCCGTCATGGTGAATCCTGCTCCTCCCTAAAAAACAATTATGCATTTTGCATTCAGCATTCTGCATTCCCAAATGGGGCCGTACTGGTTTCGACGGGGGTAGTGAGGCTGGATAAGCGGGCCG
>JAZQEP010000029.1:0-52188 GCA_045539075.1 Faecousia sp.
GGCATCGTTTGTGAAGAGCGGGAAGACTGCCTGCGGTTATATACCGATGGATTGCAGGTGTGTTCGACAGGCAGCGAGGTGTATGATGCGGAGGCTTTGAAGTGGCTGAGTCATATCATCAACGCGGAAGCGGGTAACCAGAGCATGGAAGGTCAGATTTGCGTGGGCAATGTGGTGCTGAACCGTGTTGCAAATGAAAACTTCCCCGATACGGTGCGGGATGTGGTGTTCAGCCCCAACCAGTTTTGTCCCGTGAAAAGCGGCACGATTTACTGTACCCCTGATGAAGATGCCGTTGCGGCAGCGAAGCTTTGTCTGGAAGGGGTTCGGCTGGCAGGGGAGAGCACCTATTTCGTCAATCCCCGTACAGGCAGCACCGCATGGTTTCGGGAGAATCTGACGTATTTGATGTCGGTGGGAGACCATGACTTCTATTACTGATTGTTTACGAATGATGAGATTTGTGATAGAATGACCATATTCAATCAGCAATTCTTGGCCTGCTCTGACGAGGGGGCTGTCAGCGAAGCTGACTGGGGGAGAGAATTTAGCGAAATACTCCCCCAATGTCCATAAAATGGTGTAATTCCAATATTTTCTCTCCCTCAGTCGCCGTTGGCGACAGCTCCCTCGTCAGAGGGAGCCTTGGGTGATCCCGCACCAGAAGGCATTTAACAGTCCCAAGCCCGGGGAATTTGCCCCGGGCTTTTGGTTATCGGTTTAGATCAATGATCTCTTTTGCGTACCCGATCATAGCATCGGGCGTTTCGTAGTAGCCGTCCAGAGAGAAAACGACACCATTATTATGGTCTACCCAGGTCACGACCCATAAGGGCAGCTCTTGAAAGGTGATGCCGATTTGTCCCACATAGATGGTGAAGCCTTGATATTCCAGGGATGTGATCTCCACCACCGGGTGATTGGCCAGGGTGTAATCTCCGGCGGTGTAGACATCTTTTTCATCGAAGCCGAACTGCCGCCGCCAGATGTTATCGTCGGTGGAGCCATATCCCACTTCCACACCTACCGAAGTATGGAGGGTGGATTCCGTACCGTCAGGCATGGTATGGGGGAATTCTGCATCGTAGCCATAGTAGCTGTATTGCTGGACATATTGGGGAGAAAGCCAGGCAAACCAGATGGGGACCTCCTGGTTGGTCAGATTCCAGCGTCCGTAGTCGATAACCGGATAGCCGCCCAGGGTTTGCGGCAAGGTGATCCCCAGCTTTTTTGCAGCCTTTTGGGTTTGATTCCAGTCGTGTTCCGTCATGTCAAGAATCGCATCCACATCGAAGACGAAGCTCCACCAATTACCATTGTACAGATGATAATCCGGCTCTGCCGCTGCCACACAGCCTGCCAGCAGTGCCACCAGCACCATAACGATGGCCAACCTCTTTCGCCGGACAGTTCTGGGACGGCGGGATTTTTCCTGAATGCGGATTTCCACAGCGGAAAAATCACTGTGATTTTCCGGCAGCGCGCTGGCCGCGTTCTGCAATTTCTTCTCGATCATAGCGTTACCTCCATTTCTTTACGCAGTTTTTGGATGGCCCGCTCGTAGCGCTTCTTGGCGGCGTGAACGGTGGTGCCGGTGATTTTGGCGATCTCCTTGTGGGAAAAGCCGCCAATAAAGCGCAGGGAAACGAGCATCTGCTCGTCCTGGGACAGGGGAGAGATCAATTCTAAAAACTCCCAGTTTTCTCCTGCCGGGGCGGCGATGGCCGGAGGCAGCTCCAGCTCCCGGACCCGCTTTCTCAGAATGTCCATACAAAGATTTTTAGCGACTTTATATAGCCACGCCTTTTCCTTTCCCGGCGTGGGGCAGGAGAATTTTCCACTGAGGAGCTTCACAAAGGTCTCCTGCAGCACGTCTTCCGCCTGCTGAGGGCTGTGCAGCAGGCTGAGGGCGAAGCGGTAGATGCCGGTGCGGTACAGCTCGTACCACTGCCGGACCAGCTGTGGGTTCATCTCCCCACCTCCTTTCATCTGGTAAACGTTTGCAGAAATCAAAAGGCGACAGCTATGGACAAAAAATATTTTATATAGTATAATGCACGAAATGAAAGGAGGGAAGAGGTATGAAAAACAAGATCCGGCTGCTCTGGCAGATCTTTTTCACCTTCTTCAAAATCGGCGCTTTTACCTTCGGCGGCGGTTACGCCATGGTTCCCCTGATCCAGCGGGAGGCATCGGAGAAAAACGGCTGGGTCACCGACGAGGATATCCTGGATATCGTAGCCATCGCCGAATCCACTCCCGGTCCCATTGCCATTAACTCTGCTACCTTTGTGGGCTACCGGGCCTGCGGCGTGTTGGGCTCCGTCTGCGCCACCCTGGGTGTGGTGCTGCCCAGCTTTATGATTATTCTGGCTATTTCCGGTATCCTGCGGCAGTTCCAGGAGAATGTGTACGTCCAGTATGCCTTCCGGGGCATCCGCTGCGGCGTGCTGGCACTGATCCTCAAGGCCATGTGGGGTATGTATAAGAAGTGTAAAAAGTCCATTCCCGCCTATATCGTCATGGTGGCGGCCTTTGTTCTGGTGGGCCTTGTAAAGCTGCCGGTGCTGTGGGTCATCGTAGGATGCGCGGTGTTTGGCATCGCTACCTACTTTGCTATGGAGAAGGAGGACAAGAAATGATTTACTTAGAGCTTTTCTGGACCTTCTTCCTCATCGGTGCCTTTACCTTCGGCGGCGGCTACGCCATGCTGCCTCTGATCCAGATCGAGGTGGTGAACAAGGGCTGGCTGGCCAATGAGGCAGTGGTCAATTTCATCGCCGTGTCCGAATCCACCCCCGGTCCCTTCGCCATCAATATGGCCACCTATGTGGGCAGCGAGATGGGCGGTATTTTGGGCGCTGCCTGTGCCACTCTGGGTGTGGTAATGCCCTCCTTTATCATCATCCTCACCGTTGCCAAATGCTACGACCGGTTCAAAAGCAGCAAGCTGGTAAAGGGTGCCATGTCCGGACTGAAGCCTGCCGTCATCGGCATGATCGGCACCGCCGTCCTGTCCATCGGAAAGACCGTATTTGTCCAGCCGGGGCTGCTGTTCTCTGCCGTCCTGTTCGGCGTGATGGCTGTGCTGGCCTTCAGGAAGGTGCACCCGATTATCATCATCTGCATCTCCGCAGTTGTGGGTATCCTGGCGGGAATTCTGGGAATTTGATAAAAAACGCTGCCGTTAAGGCGGCGTTTTTTTCAGTCTTGCAAACGGTATAAAAATTGATATAATAAAAGGTAATGTAAGATGGCATAGTGTTAACATTCCGCAATGTTTGGAAAGGAGGGGATGAAAGTGGCCGGAGGAAGGACCTTGTTTGACTTTTTGGCTGCGAAACGCAGGAAATCTCTGAACCCTACCCGCATTATTGCCCTGGTTTTCTGTGCCATTATTCTCCTGGGTGCGGTGCTTCTGACCCTGCCCGCCGCCTCCCGCAGCGGCATCTCCTGCGGATTCCGCCCGGCGCTGTTTACAGCCACCTCTGCCACCTGCGTCACTGGCCTGGTGCTTTACGACACCTGGAGTCAGTGGAGCGGTTTCGGACAGATTGTGATCCTCAGTCTGATCGAGATCGGCGGCCTGGGCTTCATGTCCGCCGCGTCGGTGTTCGTGTTTTTCCTGCGCAAAAAAGTGGGCCTCAAGCAGCGGCTCATTATGGCCCAGGCCCTGAACCTCAATGACATGGAGGGCGTGGTGAGGCTGCAAAAGATCGTCCTCACCGGCAGCCTGTCAGTGGAGGCCCTGGGGGCGCTGATTCTGACAGTCCGGTTCTGGCCGGAATTTGGCTTTCGTCGGGCTCTGCGGTGGGGAATATTTCATTCCGTCTCCGCTTTCTGCAATGCGGGCTTCGATATTCTGGGCTGTATCACCCCGGGCGCCAGTCTGATGGAATTCAACTCCGATCCCATCGTGCTGCTGACCCTGGGAGCTCTGGTGGTCTTCGGCGGCCTGGGCTTCTTCGTATGGGAAGAGATAGCCAATAGACGGCATTTCCGGAATTTCAGCGTATATACGAAGCTGGTTCTGAGTTCCACATTGGCGCTGCTCCTGGGCGGCACGGTGGTGATCTGTCTGCTGGAGTGGAACAATCCGGCGACACTGGGCCCCATGGGCGTTGGAGATAAGCTGCTCAACGGCCTGTTCCAGTCCATAACCCTGCGCACAGCGGGCTTCGCTGCCATCGACCAGGCGGGTTTAACCGAGGCAGCAAAGGGATTTTCCCTGCTGCTGATGCTTATCGGCGGCTCCTCCGGCTCCACCGCCGGCGGTGTGAAGACCGTGACCATGGTGGTACTGATCCTGTTTGTGATGACCCGGGCCCGGGGCCGGGAGACGGTGACCGTTTTCAAGCGTTCCGTCCCCAATTCCAAGATCCTGGATGCCATGACCATCGCCGCGATCATGGTCAGTCTGGCGCTTTTCGGCGGCGTGTTCATCAGCGCCACCTCTCCCATTGGATTTACGGACGCGCTGTTTGAATCGGTATCCGCTCTGGCTACTGTAGGCCTGACTGCGGGTGTTACCGGGAGTCTGAGCATCCCGGCACAGATCCTGATCATTATTTATATGTACTTTGGACGGGTGGGCGTGCTGACCATCAGCCTGGGCTTCCTCATGGGAAACAAGGCCGAGGATCGGTTTCATTATGCCCAGACAAATCTTCTGATCGGCTAGGAGGAAGAAGCTATGAAAACCTATCTTGTGATCGGCCTGGGCCTGTTCGGTTCTGAGGTTGCCGTACAGCTTTGCCAGCTGGGCTGCGAGGTACTGGCAATGGATATCCGCACGGATCTTGTCCAGCAGGTGGCGGAAAATGTAACCCACGCGGTGGTGGGTGACGGCCAGGACAAGGAAGTGCTTAAGGCCCTGGGCGCCGGTAATTTTGACTGCGCCATCATCGCCATCGGTGATGATCTGGCTGCTTCCGTGCTGACCATTATGAATCTGAAGGAACTGAATGTTCCCTACATCGTCTGCAAGGCCCACGACGAGACCCACCGCCGGGTGCTGGAGAAGCTGGGCGCTGACCGGGTGGTGATCCCCGAGTGCGAGTTCGGCGGACGTCTGGCCCGGAGCCTTTCTTCCCACAATGTGCTGGACTATATCGAACTGTCCCCGGATTACGGTATTCTGGAAGTTCCCGCTCCCAAGAGTTGGGTGGGCAAGAGCCTGAAGGATCTGAATGTCCGGGCCAAGCTGGGCGTGAATATTATCGCCGTGGAGAGCGGCGCCCAGACCAACGTATCCCCCAGCGCCGATTATGTGGTGAAATCCCAGGATATCATGGTAGTCCTGGGCGACAACAAAGCGTTGGAGGCTGTGCAGAAGCTATGATGGAACAGAGAATTACTTCCCGTAAAAATCCGTTCCTGCAGCAGGTGAAGAAGCTGCTGTCCTCCCGAAAGGCCAGGGAGGAAGCGGGGCTTTTCGTGTCCGACGGCACGAAGCTTCTGCAGGAAGCGGTAAAATACTGCCCTGGGCTGGAAACCGTGATCCTTTCCGACGGCGTGGAAGCGCAGGTGCCGGAGCAGGTCAAGGTCATTCTTGTTCCCGGTGATGTGATGGAATCCATTTCTCCCATGCAGAGCCCCCAGGGAGCGCTGTTTCTGTGCCGCCTTCCCGAGAAAATGGCATTTTTACCCCAAAAGGGCATGCTGATCCTGGACGGCATCCAGGATCCGGGCAATTTAGGAACCATGCTGCGCACCGCGGATGCCCTGGATATCCCGGTTTGCCTGCTGGAGGGCTGTGCAGATCCCTACAGCCATAAGGTGGTGCGCTCCTCCATGGGCGCGGTGTTCCGCACCCCGGTGATCCAGTCTACCTGGGAGAAGGTCAGTGCAGCCTGCCGGGAAGCAAAAATCCCGGTGGCGGTGACTGCTCTGTCCGACCGGGCGGTGGACATCCGTACCGCCGATCTGCGGCAGATGGCCGTGGTCATCGGCAGTGAGGGCCAGGGCGTGCGAAAAGAGATTCTGGAATCCGCGGACGCGGAGCTGATCATTCCCATGAATCCCCACTGTGAATCCTTGAACGCGGCGGTGGCGGCCACCATCGTCATGTGGCAGATGAAATAAAAAGAAAGAAGGTTGAGAAAAATGCTGGTACACTGGATATGGCTGGCCCACCGGAGCGGCGTAAGCGACTATGTGAAGGCGGAGCTTTTGCGGCATTTTTCTGATCCGGAAGATATCTATTTTGCCAGAACAGAGGACTTTTCTCACCTGGAATCCCTCACCAAAGAGGCGGTGCAGGGGCTGATGGACAAGGATCTGACAGAATCGGAGAAGATTCTGGCGGATGTGATGAAATACAAGCTTCATGTACTGACCTACCGGGATGCCGCGTACCCCCAACGGCTGAAGGCTATCCCGGATCCGCCTCTGGTGCTTTACTACAAGGGAAATATCCCGGATTTTGACAATATACCCGTCATTGGCGTGGTGGGAACCCGCAAAGCTTCCGGGTATGGCCTCAATGCCGCCAAGAAATTCGGCGATGAGATTGCCCGCTGCGGCGGTATGATAGTTTCCGGCATGGCCTTTGGCATCGATGGCATGGCTATGCGCAGTGCCCTCAGCGCCGGAGGAAGTGTGGTAGGCATCCTGGGCTGCGGCGCGGAGCAGGTGTATCCGCCCTCCAACGCGGCGCTGTTTGCGGATATGGAGCGGTATGGCTGCATTCTGTCGGAATTTCCTCCCGAGACACCACCGTACAGATGGAATTTTCCCAAACGGAACCGGATCATCAGCGGCCTGAGCTGCGGCGTGCTGGTGGTGGAAGCGCCGGAAAAAAGCGGCGCGCTGATCACCGCCCGGCAGGCCCTGGAACAGGGCAGGGATGTATTCGTGGTGCCGGGAAATCTGGACCAGCCCACCTTTGTCGGCAGCAACCGGCTGCTGAAGGAGGGCGGTATCCTGGCGGAGAGCGGCTGGGAAATTCTGCGGGAATATGAGGCCATGTACCCCGGTAAAATTCAGCAGGCCACCGGTGCTTCCCGCCAGCGGGCGTACCCGGATGAGGTGCGCCGCGTGGCGTCTCAGCGGGATGAAAGCTATGGGAAAGTGGCGCAAAACAAGTCCGTACCCCGGAATAAACCGCCCAAAAAAGAAAAAAGTTACAAAAAAGACGTTGACAAGTCTGAACAAGGGAATTATAGTGACGTAAATAATGATTTATCGGCCCTTCCGGAAGACCACCGGGCGATCCTGGATTGCCTGGCCGGAGGCGAGCGGCTGGTGGACGAGATTATTGCCCAACTGGGGCTGCCGGCAGGAAAGATTTCCTCCGCACTGACTCTTTTGACAATCAAAGGTTTGGTGAAACGGCTCCCCGGTAACCGCGTCTGCCGGAAATAAGTATTTGAAATGGAGAATACCCCCTCATGTCGAAAGCAAGCAACCTAGTGATCGTGGAGTCCCCCTCCAAGGCGAAGACCATTGGAAAGTACCTGGGCTCTGACTATATCGTCAAGGCAAGCATGGGCCACCTGCGCGACTTGCCCAAAAGCAAAATGGGTGTGGACCTGGAGCATGATTTTGAGCCCCAGTACATCCCCGTCCGGGGCAAGGAGGATCTGATCAGGGAACTGAAGAAGGCCTCCGCGGAAGTGGATACCGTATATCTGGCAACGGACCCTGACCGGGAGGGCGAAGCCATCTCCTGGCATTTAAAAGAACTGTTAGGCCTGCCGGATGAAAAGGCCCGCCGGGTCACCTTCAACGAGATCACCCAGAAGGTGGTCCGGGAGTCCATCGCCCAGCCCCGGGAGATCGACTACGACCTGGTGGATGCCCAGCAGGCAAGACGTATCCTGGACCGGATCGTGGGCTATCAGCTCTCCCCCCTGCTGTGGAAGAAGGTCCGCCGCGGTTTATCCGCCGGACGTGTCCAGAGCGTGGCCACCCGCATGGTGGTAGACCGGGAAAACGAGATCCGTGCCTTTGTCCCCAGGGAGTACTGGTCCCTGGATGTGACACTGAACCGCGTGGGCAAGCCCGGCTCCTTTGTGGCCCACTACCACGGCGAGGAGAAAAAGCGGGAGCTGGAGAATGAACTTCAGGTCCAGCAGGTCATCGATGACATCACCGGTAAGCTCTTTACCGTTACCAATGTGAAAAAGGCGGAGAAGAAGCGCTCTGCCGCCCCTCCCTTTACCACATCCACATTGCAGCAGGAGGCTTCCCGGAAGCTGGGCTTTACGCCCAAGCGGACCATGGCCCTGGCCCAGCAGCTGTATGAAGGTGTGGACATCGCCGGTGAGGGAACCACGGGTCTGATTACCTATATGCGTACCGACTCCCTGCGGCTTTCCGATGAGGCCATGGCCGCCGCCGCGGACTTTATCTGCAGCCGTTACGGTAAGTCCTATTATTACGGAAAATTTCATGTATTTAAGACCAAAGGAAATGCCCAGGATGCCCACGAGGCCATCCGCCCCACCCATGTGGAATACGATCCCGAGCGAATCCGAAGCTCTCTGACAGCCGAACAGTACAAGCTCTACAAGCTGATCTGGAGCAGGTTCCTGGCCTCCCAGATGGCCAATGCGGTCTTTGATACCGTTTCCATCGATACGGAGTGCGCAGGTCACCTTTTCCGCTCCTCCCATCAGTCCATGCGTTTCCCCGGCTTCATTGCCGTCTACGAGGAAGGCCGGGACGAGGAGGGCGAGGCCGCCGGTTCCCCGCTGCCGGACCTGGAGGTGGGCGAGAAGGCAGAGTGCACCAATATGAAGAAGGAACAGCACTTCACCCAGCCCCCGGCCCGGTTTACCGAGGCTACCCTGGTCAAGGCCATGGAAGAAAAGGGGGTGGGCCGCCCCTCCACCTATGCCTCCATCGTTTCTACCATCCAGGACCGGGAGTACGTGGTGAAGGAGGATAAGCGCCTTGCTCCCACCGCTCTTGGTGAAGTGGTCACCGGTCTGATGATCGACCGGTTCAAGGATATCATCGATGTGGAATTCACTGCCGGTATGGAAAACCGTCTGGACGCGGTGGAAGAGGGCAAGCAGCACTGGAAACAGCTCCTTTCCGATTTCTACGGTGGCTTCAGCAAGGAACTGCATGAGGCGGAAGCTGCTCTGGAAGGGGTGCGGCTGAAGGTGCCGGAGGAGGAGACTGACGAAATCTGCGAGCTCTGCGGCCGGAATATGGTCATCAAGATGGGCCGTTTCGGCAAATTCCTGGCCTGTCCCGGATTCCCGGATTGTAAAAACGCCAAGCCCCTGGTGGAGCGGATGCCCGGCCGGTGTCCCAAGTGCGGCAGCGGTATGCTCAAGCGCAAGTCCAAGAAAGGCTACGCCTTCTATGCCTGCGAAAAGGGCGGCGAGTGCGGCTTTATGAGCTGGGATGTACCCACTGCCGAGGATTGCCCTAAGTGCGGACAGACATTGTTCAAGAAGTCCGGCAAGGGCCGCAACAAGCCCTTCTGTATCAACGAGAGCTGTGAGAATTTCCTGCCGGAGGACAAGCGGGGCTATTATAAAAAGAAAACCGCGGAGGGTGAAGCCGAGGCAGCAGCCGAGGAAAAGCCCGCCAAGAAGACCGCAAAAAAGACTGCGGCCAAGAAAACCACCAAGAAGACAACAGAAAAGAAGACCGCCGCCAAGAAGTCGACGACAAAGAAAAAGGAGGCAGCTGAATGAACGTAAAAGTAATCGGCGCGGGCCTGGCCGGCAGCGAAGCTGCCTGGCAGCTGGCCCAGCGGGGCATTCAGGTGACTCTTTATGAGATGAAGCCCCTAAAGAAGACTCCTGCCCACCACAGTGATGATTTCGCGGAACTGGTCTGCTCCAATTCCCTCCGGGCTGACCGGCTGGAAAACGCCGTGGGCCTTTTAAAAGAGGAACTGCGCCGCTGCGGCAGCCTGATCATGCTCTGCGCCGATGCCACCCGGGTGGAGGCCGGCGGCGCGTTGGCCGTGGACCGGGAAGGCTTTGCCCGCTTGGTCACGGAGAAAATCAAAAATCATCCCAATATCACGGTGGTTTCCGAGGAGGTCACGGAGGTCCCGGACGGACCCGTGATCATCGCCACCGGCCCTCTGACCTCCGATGCTATGTCCGATGCCATCGGCAAATATTTCGGGGAGACCGGCTATCTCCATTTCTTCGACGCGGCAGCACCGCTGGTGACGGCCGAGTCCATCGATATGGATCTTGCCTGGTGGCAGTCCCGCTATGACAAGGGCACTCCCGACTATATCAACTGCGCCATGAATAAGGAGCAGTACGATGCATTTTTGGAGGCGCTGACTACCGCCGAGGAGGCGGAGGTCCATGGGTTTGAGGATAAGAATGTCTTTGAAGGCTGTATGCCCGTGGAGGTCATGGGTCGCCGGGGTTACGACACTCTGCGCTATGGTCCTCTGAAGCCCGTGGGACTGGTTGATCCCAATACCGGCAGGGAGCCCTATGCCGTGGTGCAGCTGCGGCAGGACAATGCCGCCAAGACCGTGTTTAATCTGGTGGGCTTTCAGACCCATCTGAAATTCGGCGAGCAAAAGCGGGTATTCTCCATGATCCCCGCCCTGCGGAACGCCGAATTCGTCCGCTACGGTGTCATGCACCGTAATACCTTCCTGCGCAGCCCCAAGCTGCTGGATCGGTACTATGCCGACCGCCGGAATCCTCTGGTAGCCTTCGCCGGCCAGATGACCGGTGTGGAGGGCTACGTGGAGTCCACTGCCTCCGGCTACCTGGCTGCGGTTGCCATGGCGGCAAAGCTGCAGGGCAGAACCTTGCCCGACTTCCCCAAGACCACAGCCATCGGCGCCCTGGGTCTGTACATCAGTGACGAGAGCGTGGAAAATTTCCAGCCCATGAATATCAATTTCAGCATCATCGCTTCCCTGGAGAAGCGGATCAAGAAGAAAGCCGAAAAGAACCAGGCAATCTCCCAGCGGTCACTGGAAGTGATCGACGGGCTGGTGGCCGGGGGCATCTAAAGAAAGAGGTGTGACATATGAAGATCATTCTCGACGCCATGGGCGGCGACTACGCACCGGAAGCGCCGGTCCTGGGCGCAATTGACGCTGCCAGAGCCTACGGCACCCAGATCACGCTGGTTGGCCGGGGGGAGGAGATTCTGGAGGTGCTGAAAAAGCACGGAATTGAAAACCTGCCTCAGGGCATTGAGATCGCCCATGCCGATGAAGTGGTGGATATGCACGATGATCCTGCCAATGTGATCCGAAAGAAAAAGAATTCCTCCATGGTGGTGGGCCTGCGGATGCTTTCCGAGGGTCAGGGTGATGCCTTTGTCTCTGCCGGTTCCACCGGCGCTCTGCTCAGTGGTGCTACGCTGGTGGTCAAGCGGGTCAAGGGTATCCGCCGGGCTGCCATGGCTCCCTCCATGCCCACCAAGACCGGAGGTAAGGTTATCATCTGCGACTGCGGCGCAAATGCCGAGTGCACACCGGAGTTTCTGCTGCAGTTCGGCCTGGTGGCATCCATGTACGCAAAAAAGACGCTCGGTGTGAAAAATCCCAAGGTTGGCCTGCTGAATATCGGCACCGAGGACACCAAGGGCACGCAGCTGCAGAAGGATGCCTATGCGCTGCTGACGAAGGCCCATGAGCAGGGACTCCTAAATTTTGTGGGCAATGTGGAAGCCCGGGGCGTACCTCTGGGCGAAGTGGATGTGGTGGTCTGCGACGGCTTTAACGGCAATGTGCTGATCAAAACCATCGAGGGTACTGCCATGTTCTTCGGCAGCCTGATGAAGAATAAGATCTTTAAGCGCAGCACCATGTCCAAGGTTGGCTACCTCTTCTGTAAGAAGGGTGTGGACGACGTGATGAAGCTGATGGACTCCCGGGAAATCGGCGGCACCCAGTTCTTAGGTATCAAGAAGCCCGTGATCAAGTGCCATGGCAACTCTGACCGGCTGGCATTCCGCAATGGCATTCGCCAGGCAGTGCAGTCTGCCGAGGGTAATTTCTCTGAGGAACTGGAGCAGGCGCTTGCGGAGCTGAAGAATCTGGAGGGCGCGGCGGAATGATCAAGGACCTTGAAAATGCCATTGGCTACCATTTCCGAAATATCTCCCTGCTGCAAAATGCCCTGACCCACTCCTCCTATGCAAATGAACGCTGGCACAACAGCCTCCTGAGCAATGAGCGGCTGGAATTTCTGGGTGACAGCGTGCTGGGCATGCTGGTAGCGGAGTATCTGTTCCGTAATTTTCCGGACCGGCCTGAGGGTGAACTGACCCGGATGCGGGCGGATATGGTCTGCGAGCAGACCCTGGCGGCGGCGGCCAACAAAATCGGCATTGGCCAGCATCTTCTGCTGGGCCACGGCGAGGAGCAGGGCGGCGGACGTAACCGGAATTCCATCCTGGCTGACGCTATGGAGTCCGTCATTGCGGCCTGCTTCCTGGATGGGGGCATTGAGGCCGCGCTGAAAGTGGTTCAGCAGTTCATCCTGGTGGAGGTTCCCGTGACGAAGCTGCACAACGTCGACTACAAAACGCAGCTGCAGGAACTGGTCCAGCAGAAGAAGAATCAAGTGCTTTCCTACCGCCTTGTAGGCGAGTCCGGGCCGGACCACGACAAGAAATTTGACGTGGAAGTGTCTCTCAACGGCAGCGTTGTGGGCAGCGGCTGCGGCAGCAGCAAGAAGCGGGCTGAACAAATGGCTGCCCGCAGCGCTGTTGAAAAGCTGTTCCCCAATCACAAATAATCCTACTGATTCTATCCCGTCGGTTTTCCGGCGGGATTTTTTTTGTTGGATTCTTGGCAGAAAAATGCAGATTCTCCACAAAAACGGTGCACTATGACAGTCTTTGCGGGGATTTGTTGACAAAAAGAGAATAATGATATAAAATAGAACAAACTATTGGGAAGGTCCGTACATTCCTTTCTTCACCGATTTGGTGATCGCGGATTCCCGGTAATATTACATTCAGAGAGGACACGATGTAATTTTGGATATCAATCAGAAATTGGAGCATGTCAGCCGCCTGTTCCGGATCGAGGGAACTTACGTAGGCAGCGAGCTGATCCAGATGGGAAATGTCAATAAGACCTATGAGGTGAAGTTTATTCTGCCGGATGGAAAGTCCAAATCCTTCCTGATCCAGAATGTCAACACCTATGCTTTCCGTCAGCCTGTGGAGCTGATGAACAACATCGATAAGGTCACCGAATATATTCGTGCCAAGAAGCCCGGACAGATTGCCCTGCATTTCCACCATACTGAGGACCGCAAGACCTATGTCATCGACGGCAAGAATTTTTGGCGCATGACTAACTATATTCCCTCCGTCACCTTCAATGTGGTTCCGGATACGGCGCTGATCCGCAATGCCGGCCGGGCTTTTGGTGAGTTCCAGATGCAGCTGGCCGACTTTTCACCGGATGACCTGTTTGAAACGATTCCCGATTTCCACAATACCCGGGCCAGATTCCGGAATCTGAAGGCTTCCGTGGCTGCGGATCCCGTGGGCCGCGTGGCCCAGGTCCAGGAGGAGCTTCAGTGGCTTATGTCCGTGGAGGATCAGGCCTGCACCCTGACGGATCTGCAGGTGCAGGGAGAGCTTCCCCTCCGGGTCACCCACAATGATACCAAGATCAACAATGTGCTCTTCAGCCGGGAGACCGGTGAGCCCCTGGTCGTCATCGACCTGGATACGGTCATGCCCGGTCTTGTAGGCCATGACTTTGGCGATGCCATCCGTTTTGCCGCCAACTTTGTTCAGGAGGATTCCACGGAATATGATAAGGCAGGCGTCAATCTGGAGATCTTCCAGGCCTTTGCCGAAGGCTTCCTGGAGAAGACCGCCAAGACTCTGACCCAGCGGGAGATCGATACCCTGGCGCTGAGCTGCTTTGTTCTGACCGTGGAGCTGGCTACCCGGTTCCTGGCGGACTATATCGACGGCGACCTGTATTTCAAGACTCTGAGCCCCGAGCACAATCTGGTTCGTACCCGCTGCCAGATCGCCCTGGCAAAGGATATGCTCCGCAAGCTGCCCCAGATGGAACAGATCGTCGGGGATTGTGTTGCCGCATCCAAATAAGATTTTGCCCCCTGCCGGGAATTCTTCTTTCCGGCAGGGGGTATGTATATGGACCGGTTACAAACGGAGATTTCTGCAAGATAGGTTGTCGTGGATTCGCGCAGCTGTAATTTGGGAAAAATGATGAATTTTATGAAAAGAACGGAAGCTTTTATAGGTTATTGACTTTGCCTACTATGTGATGTATTATTAACTGGATACAAAATGCGTTACTTTGCGCATTCTGCAGAAAAGAGATATTCAGCGGCAGAAGAATCCTTTGCCGCATGTTGTGTGAGGTTTGAAATGCAAAAGATTGATCACAAGTTCCGAAAGCCCGGAACGAACCAGATCGGGTTGCTGATCCTGCTCGACGTGCTCAGCATCGTTGTGGCATATGGATTTGCACTGCTTCTTCGTTTTGACTTTATGTATTCTTTCATTCTGGAGGATTCTGTCTACCATATCCCCAATTATCTGCGGTCTATGCCTGTTTGGTGCGCAGTTACTGTGGTGGTCTTTTTCCTCTTCCAGTTGTATCACAGCATCTGGGCCCAGGCGAGTCTGGCAGAACTGACCCGTATCATCTGGGCCTATGTGGTGCTGTTCCCCTGCTATATCCTGATTATTCTCAAGCTGGATCTGAATATGCCAAAGGCATACTATATTGTGGGATTTCTGCTGAGTGCCGGCTTAACGACTGTAATTCGGTTTTCTTTCCGCCTGCTCCGGTATTTATCCCACCTTCACCCCGCTCGCCGGGATGAGGGAGCCTTGGACCGAATCATGGTGATCGGTGCAGGCGCTGCAGGACAGATGCTCATCAGAGAGTTCCAGGGTTACAATAAGCTGGCAAGCAAGGTTTGCTGCGTCATTGACGATGATCCTCAGAAACAGGGGAAGTATATTGAGGGTATTCCCATTGTGGGAAACCGTCATGATATCGTCAGCATGGCAAAGAAGCATAACATTACCCGGATTGTTTATGCGATCCCCAGCAATACGCCGGAACGGACCAGCGCCATCCTGAACATCTGCAAGGAGACATCCTGCAAACTCCAGACAATTCCCGGTATGTATCAGCTGCTGAATAACGAGGTCAATGTCAGCCGTCTGCGGGATGTGGAGGTCACGGACCTTCTGGGCCGTGAGCAGGTGAAGGTCAACAATGAGGAGATTTTTGCAGACCTGGCAGGCAAGGTCATCATGGTTACCGGCGGCGGCGGAAGTATCGGCAGTGAGCTGTGCCGTCAGATCGCCCGGGCCAATCCGAAGCAGCTGATCATTTTCGATGTGTACGAGAACAATGCCTATGCCATTCAGCAGGAGCTGGTTCGGGAGTGCCCGGACCTGAATCTGGAGACGCTCATCGGCTCCGTGCGTAATACCAACCGCATCAACTATGTGATGCGGACCTACCGTCCGGATATTGTCTTCCATGCGGCTGCGCACAAGCATGTGCCTCTGATGGAGGACAGCCCCAATGAGGCTATCAAGAACAACGTGATCGGTACTTACAAGACTGCTACCGCTGCTGCGGAGTGCGGCGTAAAGAAATTTGTTCTGATCTCCACCGACAAGGCGGTGAATCCCACCAACATCATGGGTGCATCCAAGCGTCTGTGTGAGATGGTTGTGCAGATGATGGACCGCCAGAGCCCCAATACCAGCTTCGTGGCGGTTCGCTTTGGCAATGTTCTGGGCAGCAACGGCAGCGTTATCCCCCTGTTCAAGAAGCAGATCGCCCAGGGCGGCCCGGTTACAGTAACGGATAAGCGTATTATCCGGTATTTCATGACCATTCCGGAGGCAGTTTCTCTTGTGCTTCAGGCATCCTACTATGCCAAGGGCGGCGAGATCTTCGTTCTGGAGATGGGAGAGCCCGTGAAGATCGACGATATGGCACGAAATCTCATCCGGCTTTCCGGTTATACCCCGGATGTGGATATTAAGATCGTGTACACGGGTCTGCGTCCCGGTGAAAAGCTCTATGAGGAGCTGCTCATGAATGAGGAAGGTCTCCAGGAAACGGACAACAAGCTTATTCACATTGGTAAGCCCATCGTAATGGATGATGCCTGGTTCCAGGAAAAGCTGCGCCAGCTGGACCAGGCCAGCAGAGCAGAGAGCGATGAGATCAAGCGGTTGGTTTCCGAGGTTGTTCCCACTTACCGCTATACCCCTGACAGGGATACAGCTGGCGTGTAATTTCCGAAAAGCGAATGGTACGAAAAAGAGAATAATACTATGTATAATAAGTATATCAAGCGTTTTTTTGATATTCTTCTGTCTGCCTGCGGCCTGCTGGTGCTAGCAATCCCCATGGCAGTCCTGGCTTTGGTTGTAAAACTGGACTCCGAAGGCCCGGTTCTCTTCTGGCAGAAACGGGTGGGTATCCATAAGAAGACCTTTATGATGCCTAAATTCCGCAGCATGTACACAGAGACTCCTGCCAATATACCCACACATATGCTCTCGGATCCCCAGAAATGGATCACCAGAAGCGGACGGATCATGCGCAAGCTTTCTCTGGATGAGATACCTCAGATCTGGTCCATCCTGGTAGGCGATATGAGTATTGTAGGCCCACGGCCTGCCCTGTGGAACCAGGAAGACCTCGTTGCGGAGCGGGATAAGTACGGTGCAAATGATGTTCGCCCTGGCCTCACAGGCTGGGCACAGATCAACGGTCGTGACGAATTGGAAATTCCGGTGAAAGCAAAGCTGGATGGCGAATATGTCCAGAAAATGAGCTTCCTGTTTGACTGCAAATGCTTTTTCGGTACGATTTTGTCCGTTCTGAAGCATGACGGTGTCGTAGAAGGCGGAACCGGTGAAACTAGTGCTGAAAAGAAAAGAGATGTAAACAAAATGGAAATCAAACCTTTTGAGAAAAAAATCTGGTTATCCTCTCCGACAATGCATGGTGAGGAGATTGAATATGTCCGGGAGGCTTATGAGACCAACTGGATGTCCACTGTTGGCAAAAATATTAATGAGGTAGAGCATATTGTTGCGGAAAAAATTGGATGCAAGCATGCGGTTGGCTTGTCCTCCGGTACTGCAGCACTGCATCTGGCCATGAAACTGGCAGGTATTAAACCTGGTATGCGAGTTTTCTGCTCTGATGTGACCTTTGCTGCCACAGTCAACCCGGTAGTGTATGAAGGTGGCATTCCCGTGTTTATCGATACGGAAATGGATACTTGGAATATGGACCCTGTGGCGCTTGAAAAGGCATTTGAACTGTTTCCGGACGTTAAGCATGTGGTCATTGCCAATTTGTATGGTGTTCCCGGCAAGTTGGACGAAATCCGAGCTATCTGTGACCGGCATGGTGCAGTTCTCATTGAGGATGCGGCAGAATCAATGGGTGCCACCTATAAGGGAAAACAGACCGGCATATTTGGTGATCTGGGTATTCTGTCCTTTAACGGCAACAAAATCATCACTGGATCCACTGGCGGTGTGCTGCTGACTAATGACGAGCCTAGCGCAAATAAGGCCAGAAAGTGGTCTACCCAGAGCCGTGAGAATGCTGCATGGTACCAGCACGAGGAAATCGGTTACAACTACCGTATGAGCAATGTAACTGCAGGCGTAATTCGGGGCCAGATACCTTATATTGAAGAGCATATTTCTCAGAAGAAGGCGATCTATATGCGGTATCAAGAGGGTTTTAAGGACCTGCCTGTGAAGATGAACCCCTATGATGCGGAGAATTCAGAACCTAACTTCTGGCTCAGCTGCATGATTATCGACGAACAGGCAATGTGTAAGCAGGTTCGTGATGAGAAAAAGGCGTTGTATATTCACGAGACCGGAAAGACTTGCCCTACTGAAATTCTGGATAAGCTGGCTGCCATCAATGCGGAAGGTCGTCCCATTTGGAAGCCCATGCATATGCAGCCTATTTTCCGCATGCATGACTTTGTGACTCGTGAAGGAAATGGCAGAGCAAGTACCAATGCATATATTGCTGGCGGTGGAACGGATGTTGGCATGGATTTGTTCAACCGAGGCTTGTGTTTGCCCAGTGACAACAAGATGACCCCTGAACAACAGGATGTAATCATTGAAGTCGTGCGCCGCTGCTTTGTCTAATCATGAACAACTGACATTTACTCGATTCGAGGAGAATTAACATGACAAATTACGATCTGCTGCTTGAAAAAGTCAGAGAACTGGGAATGGACTACAGATGGTCCAGAATGTTTGTAAAGAAATTGCGGGATGACGAAGCAGCATTCCAGGTGGATGATAAGACTAAAAAGTGGGCCCTGGAGAGAGGTTTTTACCCTGGGCGCGTGGTGCTGTATGGATTGAATGAGGACAACTATAAGAACTATGTACCAGATTTTAACTATTTCATGCTGCATCCCATGAATAACCACTTTTTAAAGTGGCTGGACAAAACCACTTTGAAATATGTGTTGAACAGCAATGGCTGTGAGTGCACCATGCCCAAGTACTATGTATACGTGGAAAATGATGGCAGTTTTACGTATCTTATGGATTGCCCCGATTACATTGAGAAGAATGAAGATTTCTTTGTGAATCTGTTGAAGGATAAGGGAATCCTTGCAATGAAGCCCAACTCCGGTACCTCCGGTGGCCTGGGATTTATTAAACTGGAACTGCAGGGCGATGTGATCCTGGAAAACAATAAGCCTATCGATATGGCACGGGTTCTGGAAATCCGGGATTCTATGCGCAACTATATCATTACGGAGTACTGCCGTCAGCATCACGAACTGGCTCGCGTATGGCCAGATAGTGAGTGTACTCTGCGAGTGATCATGTGCAAGGAGCCGAAGGAGAATCGGTATGCCCCCTCTACTTGGGCCTGTGCGATTTCCTATGCTAGATTTGGCACTTCCATCAATGGTGGCGCCAGTAACTTGTCTTCCGGTGGTGTGGGTGTCGGCTTTGATTTCGAAACCGGCAAGTACAACGATTTCTGCATCCGCTACAAGCGTTACTGCCCGGATGGCAACTGGATGCTGGAGAAGCATCCTGATACGCAGGTGGTCTGGCAGGACAATGCCTTGCCTAATTGGTCTTATGTGAAGGAGAAGATTAACGATCTGTGCCAGCATGTTTCCTCTTTGGATTATCTTGGCCTGGACATCATTATCACGGAAGATGGGATGAAACTGTGCGAAATCAATTCTCATCCTGCCATGGACTATGAGCAGATTATGTGTGGCCCCACTTTGGCTAAGCAGAGAATTAAAAACTTCTTTGCACATAAAGGACTGTTCAATTATGATGGCAAGGCACTCTATGATGCGTATATGAGCAGCCAGGAATAATCCTAATTGCATCAATACGATGAAGAGGTGTATTTACGATGGGATTTAAGAATAAAGGTGAGGAACTGTATGAACGGCTATATGATACAGTTCGCTGCTTCTCTGCTAAGCAGAGAAGAATTAAAGAGTTTAAGCGTAAAGCGAACCCTTCTGCCCTAAGTGCGGAGCAGGAAGCTCAGATCAAAGCATTTTATGCCCCTTACGCAATTCCCAATATGGTATTCCACAGGTATTTTACGGAAAAAACAGGCGTTTTTTGTGTGAATTATTTGCCTCAGGATATTTATGTGGCTTACGTGGATCCCTATTTCAATGATATTCGGGGCAGTAAGTACCTGGATAACAAGTGCTACTATGAGGCGCTTTTCTATGGTGTTCCCCAGCCCCATACGGTGCTTAAGCGGATTAACCAAATCTGGCTAGATGGCAATAATACACCTGTAACCACGGAGCAGTCCATGGCTATTCTGGCAGAGGAGCCTCGCGGTGTTTTCTTAAAGGAAGCACAGACGACCGCAGGCGGTCATGGTGTTACCTATTTCGCTGAACCTGCATGTAATGGCGCAGAACTGCTGGCTGCTGCCGCAAAGTATCCTACGGATGTGATTATTCAAAGAGAACTTGTCCAGCATTCTGCGCTGGCAGCGATTAATCCCAGCTCGGTGAACTCTTACCGGATCTACTCAGTTTTAGGCAAGGATGGTAGCGTAAAAATTTACTCTTCTGTGTGCCGCATGGGTGTCGGTGACACAAAAGTGGATAATTATGCTTCTGGTGGTGTGTCTGTGGGTATCGATGAAAACGGATGCCTGCGGGAAGATGGATTCAATAAGCTGGGACAGAAGGTGCTGTCTCACCCTGTGTCCGGGATTACATTCTTGGGATATAAGGTTCCTTCCTATGACCGAGCTGTTGAATTAGTCAAGAAAACACATCCCAGAATTGCGCATTACCGGTCTGTTTCCTGGGATATTGCAATTATTGAGGATGGTACTCCTATTCTGATTGAAGCGAATTTGTGCCGCGGCGGAATTGATCTGCTTCAGCTTAACAATGGCCCTCTTTTTGGTGAAGACACCAAAAAGATTTTGGACGAGGTATTTGGAAAATAGAAAAGTAAAGCTGTGAGTGATCTGATCTCATGGCCAACAACTTGGAGGTTCTCGCAGATGAAAGATTTAAAGGAAAGACAATTGGAAATCCGTACGGATATTCCGGTTCCGAAAAATACGATTTATTCCCGGTACATCAAGCGGATGCTGGATATCATCCTCAGCGGCGGAGCTATTCTGGTGCTGAGCCCCGTGCTGCTGATTATCTGCGTTCTGGAGCTGATCTATCACGGCGCTCCTGTGGTGTATGTGGACAAGCGCCCCGGCAAGGACGGCAAGATCTTCAATCTGTACAAGTTCCGCTCTATGACCAATGAATGCGACGAAAACGGCAAACTGCTGCACCCCAGCAAGCGGATTACGCCCTTCGGCCGTATTCTGCGCAGAACCTCCCTGGATGAGCTGGCAGGCCTGTTCAACGTGTTCAACGGCACTATGTCCATCATCGGTCCCCGGCCCCTGATGGTTGACTACCTGCCTCTTTACAATGAGCGTCACAGGTACCGCCACTATGTCCGTCCGGGCCTGGCCTGCTGGAATCTGAAGGGCAGTAGCAAGCTGACCTCCGCTTCCTGGACCTGGAACGCTCAGTTTGAAAGCGATATCTACTATGTGGAAAACGTCAGCTTCTGGCTGGATGTGAAGATGGTGCTTAAGACGGTGCAGGTTATCTTCTCCAAAAGCGAGATGCGGACCAATTCCAACCGCGTCAAGTTCAATGGCCAGAACCTGAACGAGACCCGGTCCAGAACACAGATCCTTGAGGATGAGGCAAAGGCCAAAGCTTCCGGGGAAAAGGCATAACAGACCCTCGTCAGAAGAGATTTAGGAGAATACCATGACGAAAAAACGCCTGTGGCAGACCATCCGGCTGTGGACTATGATCAAAAGTACGGATCGGGTTGCTTACCTAAGAAAACATAATGTTTTTGGACATATTGGACAGAACGTCACAATTATGGATCGCAAAGTTCCACTGTACGCCAATCTGATCCGCATTCACGACAATGTGAAAATTGCATCCAATGTCTCATTTGTTACCCATGATATTACCCATGTCATGCTCAACAAAATGCTGGGAGAGAAAACGTATCGGGAAACGGTTGGCTGTATCGAAATCATGGACAATGTGTTTGTGGGAACCAATGTAACCATTCTGAACAATGTGCGCATCGGTGCCAATACGATCATTGCTGCCGGTGCGGTTGTTACAAAGGATGTACCTCCCAACTCCATCGTGGGCGGTGTGCCTGCCAAAGTGATCTGTACTCTGGATGAGTACCTTTCCAGGAGAAAAAACCTGTATCCCGAAGAAATGGCCCCAAAGCGACAGCTTGTTTCCGACGAACTGGCCAAATATTTGTGGCGTGAGTTTTTGCAGAATCGAAAGGAAATGATTTAATTCAGGCCCCTTTTTGCTAACGAATTTGCATCAAACAAAGAAGGAGCGCGAATCATGGAAAACCATAAAATCAGCATCGTCATGCCCGTCTATAACACAGAGCCCAAATATCTGAAACCTGCGGTGGAAAGTGTTCTGGGGCAAACCTATAAAAACTTCGAACTGATCATCGTGGATGACGGCTCTGCTCCCGCCTGTGCACAATTGTGTGATGAGATCCAGGAAAAAGACGCAAGAATAATTGTCATCCATCAGAAAAACGTCGGTGTCAGCACGGCGAGAAATGCAGGTGCTGATTTGGCCCGCGGCGATTATTTGATGTATATGGACTCGGATGACCTTTTGGCAAAGGCTGCATTGCAGGAAGCCGTAGAAGTAATTGATACCACAGGAGCGCAATTTGTCTTTGGCGGTGTTCAGATCATCTGGCCGTATGACCAGTTTCGTGGCACGGACGGCAAGAATTTACTGACTTATCATGTGTTCGCAGGAGAAGAGATAGATCGTGTCATGCACGGCTTCTTTACCCAGAGAAATTCTGAATTTTCGAATATTCAGGGTTTTGGTGCAGTCAACAGGGGCCCTGTTGCCCGCCTGGTGCGGATAGACATTGCCAGAAAAGTCCGGTTTGAGGGAAGGCTGGTTGTTGGCGAAGATGTAGAGTGGAATATGAGGCTGCTACAGGCTTGTGACAAAGTCTGCTTTGTCAGTAGCATTTGGTATGGCTATCTGCAGCTTCCGGGATCTGCCATGCACAAATATTATGGGAATCGTGCGGAGCTTTTGGAGGATTACCATACACTTCTGTACCAGCGAAACCGTACATTCTGCGGTGCGCATCCCGTTCCATATGCTGTTAATATGGCAGTTTCCTTCTATCATATGGTTGGCTGCGAATACCTTTCAAAAGAATGCCCCCTGAGCGCGGCAGAGAAACGGAAGGAAATCCAGGCGATTCTGAACCGGGAACCCTGGACATTTATGTTCAGGCGGGGCGTGTTTTCTCAGATCCCTATCAGATATCAGTTGTTTTTGACTGCATGCAAAGCCGGAATGGGTATTGAGATGCTGAAAATGTGGGAGGCGATAAAAAATGCAAAAAAGAAATAGACCAACCGCGGGATTATCTGCCTTCTGTACGGTGTTTCATTACGTTGTAGCACTCATGCCCACGCTGTATTTGCTGAATGTTCCCAGGATCAATGTAAGTTTGGGTACCCTTCTCTTGATTGTATTTCTTCCATATTCTTTTTTCTGTATTCTGAATGCCTGGACGAATGAAAAAAAAGGATATAAAGAATTAACCAAGTATCTCCCATTTGCCTTGTTTTATCTTTATTTGTGCTTGCGGTCCGATGGGAACTTGTCCTTTATGGTTCTTGCGGTCGCTACACTTATACATATGTGCGGAATGCTTTGCGGATCTGTACAGATAAAGCATATCCAGCGTATTATGGTATCGTTTGCTATGTGTAATGCTGGTTTGGTACTGATCCAAACTGTTGTATATTATCTTCTAGATTGGCATTTTCAGTTT
Organism: Faecousia sp.; assembly: GCA_045539075.1. Lineage (GTDB taxonomy): Bacteria > Bacillota > Clostridia > Oscillospirales > Oscillospiraceae > Faecousia. The sequence goes on from JAZQEP010000029.1 coordinate 23,380, forward strand.
ATTCCTCAGTTCCTGGTTCATGAACAGTTCCGGGGCAGCCATGTTTTTCGTGAGTTAGCCGGACTGTATCGTCCTTCCGCGCTGTTCCTGGAGCCGGCCCACTTTGCGCAGTATTGTTGTTTTGCCTTGATTTCTGTTTTATTCCCAGTGAAAGGTAAAGCAGATATTGAAAGAGCGGCAGTTATTGCAGTTGGTTGCGTTTTGACAACTTCAGGCATGGGCATGATGCTGAGCGGTGGAATTTTTGTCTGGTATTTTGTTGAGGAGTATTTGGTTTCCGGGAAAATAAAAAAATATAGCCCGAAGCAAATTGCTTGTTGCAGTCTGATTCTGATCATAGGTGTTCTTGCGGTTTGCCAAGTCCCATTTGTAAAAACTGCTTTGCTGCGTGTGTTTTCTTCTGTGGATGGTTACAATGCTATTGTTGGTCGTTTAGGACTCTGGAAGTTGAAAGATGCTATTGGCACAATGGATTTTACCACGCTGCTTGTTGGTTATGGGAACAGCACGGAGTATGGGTATTATTTACCGGGTTTGGCAGATACAATATATAAATTTGGCTTGATTGGTGTGTGCTTGGAGCTGGTTTGCTTTGCGAATCTGATGATGCGCAAAAGGACAAGCTATGTCTGGTGCACATGCATGTCATTTTTGCTGCTGTTTTGTGTGGCTCATCTGATCAGCTTCTTTGTCCAAGTATTCTACTTTGGTATTGTTATTGCGGATGTTGTTAGCCCGAAACCACTTGATGATGAACAGAAATACAAGGGGAAAGTTTCGGATAAACAAATTAAAATGATCAGTTACCGGATCTTGAAGGATGTTGCCGATTTCTGCGAAAGTCATGGGATTCAGTATTATTTGGCCTGCGGAACTGCATTGGGCGCGATTCGTCATGGCGGATTCATACCGTGGGATGATGATGTCGATATCAGCATGCCGCGAGGAGATTATGAACGCTTCTTGGATATGTACCAGTCTGAGAGAAATGTGATATTTGATACGAGATACTGCAAGAACTATCCCTATGGCTTTGCAAAAGTCTGTGATCGCAATACAGTTGTGATTGAGCACATCGAAGAACCTTGCAAATTTGGTGTGTACGTGGATATTTTCCCTATTGACGGATTGCCGAATGATGCAAAGCTTTGCAGAAAGCATATGAAGAAGCTCCATTGGGATTTTCGCGTGCTGGCCTGGAAGCGGATGCCGAGGGATAAGGATTTGGACATTCCTCATAAGATTATTTTGGTGCTGGCAAAATCCGTATTGCACATTGTGCCGATTCGTTTTCTGCTGCGCAAACTGGAATACGATGTAAAGAAATACAGCTATACAAGATCGAATTATGTGGGGCATCTGGTTTCTCCCTCGCCCTGGGGATCTGATATCAAGCCAAAGCGCGTTTTTGAGAATCCCGTTCGTCACAGATTTGAGGATCGTGAATTCTTTGTCCCGGGGCAGGTGGATGAGTATTTGCGGTTGGAATATGTAGACTATATGCAACTGCCTCCGGAGGAGAAACGGGTGGCAAAGCATGATTTTGTTGCGTATTATAAATGATTTGCTGCGGTGAAGCAATGGCAGATAGGTGTACGCTACTGGAGGTATATTTATGAAAGCACTCGTTATTGCCGGTGGTTTGCCTCAAATTGAATTGTTGAAGCAGTTAAAGAACCGCGGTGTTGAAACAGTTCTTGCCGATGGCAATGACAAGGCAATAGCCAGGCCTTATGCAGACTGTTTTTATCAGATTCCTATTTTCGACATTGATGCTGTCAGGGATCTAGCAGTGAAGGAAGCTGTCGATTTTCTGATTACCGTTTGTGCAGATCAGGTTCTGCTGGTTGTGGCGCAGGTATCTGAAATGCTTGGACTTCCTTGCTATATCGATTACGAGACTGCTCAGGATGTGTCTGATAAGATCCGCATGAAGGCCATTTTTAAGAAAAACGGAATTCCTACTTCGGATTATGTCCGGTTGACGCACTTCGATCCGCAGGTGATTGCGCATTTGCGCTATCCGTTGGTGGTGAAACCAGTGGATGCTTATAGTTCCAAAGGTGTTCGTAAGGCAGAAAACCTTGAGCAGCTGGAGCAGTATTACAAAGAAGCGGAAGCAATCAGCCGAAGCGGCGGCGTAATTGTGGAAGAATTTTGCCAGGGTGAAGAAATTAGCGTGGATGCCTTTGTCCAGAATGGTAAGGCGAAAATTCTTTGTATCTCCAATAGTGAAAAGATAAAAGACGATGGCAGATTCGTCATTTTCAGAGGAAGATATCCTGTTTCTGCTTCTTCGACAGTGGTGACCCGGATTGAGCAGGTGGCCCAGATGATTGCGGATGCGTTCCATTTGGAAAATTGCCCTCTGTTGATCCAGATGATCGATAGGGGAGATGATGTATCTGTTCTGGAATTCTGTGCAAGAACCGGCGGAAACATGAAGTATCTTCTGATCAAATATGCCTGCGGTGTGGATGTGATCAGCGCCGCCATTGACCTGTCAATGGGGATAATTCCGGAAATTAAGCCGGTGGATACGGGCAATGCTTATGTCGTCAATGACTTTATTTACTGTAAGCCCGGTAAATTTGCTCGCTTGGAAGGCTTTGAGGAATTGATGAACGCAGGCGTTATTACGGAGTATCATGCCCTTCGTCCGGTGGGCACAGAGGCCAGAGGCGTGTCCAGCAGCAGTGACCGGATCGCGGGATTCACTATTACTGCAGATACCCTGGAAAACTTTAATCAAAAGCACAGACAAGTTGTTGACAGAGCCAAGGTTATGGATGAGAATGGACGGGATATTATGCGTCATGATCTGCTGCCGGATCTGGAAGAACTGTGTTAAGAGGAGAAAGCAATGACAGAGATTTCACAAGAACAAGCGATTGAAATCAGAAAGACGATTTTACAGGAGTTCCATACTCTGTGCGAAAAACATAATTTTCGCTATTCTTTGGCTTATGGAACCCTCTTGGGCGCAGTCAGACATGGCGGCATGATTCCTTGGGATGATGATATTGATCTGGTAATGCCTCGGGAAGATTATGAATCCCTGTGTCAGCTTTACCCCACCAGCGATTGCAAGAACAGATATCAGTTTGTATGCAATCGTAACCATCCTGAGATAAAGACGAAAATCGGCTACTTCATTGACTATACCACCGTTACGGAAACTGCAGGAAAACACAGCGATTATCATGGTATTCATGTTGATGTGTACCCTTTGGATATTATGCCGAACGATGCAAAGCAGCGGGAGAAGCTGCTCAGGCAGCGCAAGAACTTGCAGCTGCTGATTCGTTTGAAAGATTTACATCCCAATGTTATGCATGGACTTCAGAAGCTGGTGCGGCAGGCTGTACAACTTGTGCTTTCTCCTGTCAGTGTGCAGAAGGTATATGAGCGGCTGCATGCAATATCTGCACAGTGGACGAACGTTCTTGAAGAAGAACGGAAAGAGGTTTGCTGCCTGGTGGAGTCGGGGGCGGCTGTTGTGTTCCCCTATCAATTGACAAAGGAATACGCGCTTTATTCCTATGAGGGCCGTGAGTATCCCGCCTTTAGGGACTACGATACGCCTCTGCGTGCCTGGTATGGGGACTATATGCAGCTTCCGCCTGAGGAGAAGCGGGTAAGGGTCCAAAACAAATTTGTACATTACTATATTAAGGACGAATTCAATGAAAAGTGAATCAAGAGCCAGGGGTGTGCTGTTATCCTATGTCACTACCGTTGTCAGAACAGTATCTCGCCTGGTGCTTACGCCAATTTATCTGAACATCCTGGGTGTAGAGGAATATGGTTTTTACCAGTATGTGTTCTCTGTAGCCGCCTATGCGACGATTCTGGACTTCGGAATCAGCTCCGTTATCAACAAATTCGCCATTGAGTATAGGGAAAAAGGGGATAAAGCCGGCGTAGAAAATGTCATGTTCTATACGCTGATGTTCGCATTTGCAGCGGTGGTACTGATTGGGTTGGCGGGATTGATCATTGGCATGGTTGCGCCCTTTGTTTTTGGCGAAGTGGTGGTCAATCGTCTTGCACTGACAAGGTGGCTCCTGTTTTTTATGGTTGCCGAGCTGATCATGCTCATGTTCCAGCATTTCTATGAAGGTGTCATCCTTTCGGAGGAATGCTACGTGACGCACAGAGGCGTTGCGCTGGTGCAGGTTGTTCTTCGTGCAGCCATTACGGTGATGCTGATGCTTGCCGGCGTGGGTGTAATGTCCATTGCGCTGGGTAACTTCTTTGGTGTCGGTTTTTGCCTGGCCTATGAGATTTACTACTGCAAATCCAAACTGAAGCTTAAGGTACGCTACCACGGGTTTGATCCCGCCTTGATCCGCGGAATTGCTAAGCTTTCCACGGCACTGTGTTTGCAGTCCATTGTGGGATACTTAAATTCCTCCATTGACCAGTTTATTCTGGGAAGATCTCTGAGTACTGCTGCAGTGACGATTTACTCCATAGCGCTGACTTTCTCAACGTTCTTTGATGAGATTCCTACAGTAATCCAGAGACTGTATCTGCCTCAGGTTGTCAAACTGGTGACATCCGGTGCAGACGGGGAGCAACTGACGGATTTTGTAATAAAACCAGGACGTTATCAGTTTGTGCTTGTTGGAGGAATCCTGGGAGGATTTATACTGTTTGGCCGACAGTTTATTGCACTGTGGAGCGGAGAGGAAACTTTGGACGCATGGGCTGTGGCTTTATTTTTGATGATACCGTCTGTTCTGCCGCTTATCCAAAATGTGTGCCTGTCCATTCTGACGGCGATGAACAAAAGAATGTTCCGAAGCTATACGCTATGCTGTATTGCCATTGTGAATCTGATAACCACGGTGGTGCTGGTTCGGTATATGGGCGTAATCGGCGCAGCACTGGCCACTGGAATTTCTTTGATAGTGGGTAATAATATTGCGATGAATCTGTACTACAAACATGTAATTCACATAAATGTGCTCAGAATGTTCAAGAGTATTATGAAGGGAATCTTACCCTGTGCTGTTCTGACAACGGTAATTTGCACACCTTTGCTTTTGGTTCCTGCAGAGGGATTTCTCTGGTTTGTGACGGAGTGCAGCGTGTTTTGTGTTATTTATGCTGTTTTGTTGTTGTGCATGGGCCTGAATGATGAAGAAAAAACGCGCGTGTATGCTGTCATGCATAAAGTGCTGAAAAAATAAAATGAGCGTTTTCCTGAACGGTATCAATTGTTTACATTTACCCTGCAAATCAATAAATAATCGTGCCGGAATTTTACATTCCGGCACGATTTTATATATCTTATGTTTGCAACGTCGGTTTGAACAAAAGAAAAATAACATCTCCATAAGCGGATCAAGAAGCAAGAGGAATTTGAATTGTTCGGGTCGGGTAGAAATGACCACCTAGAGTCAAGCGAAAACAACCAATTCGAGTCAAAGAAAAATCGCCAACAACCCAGATTGGTTTTTTAGATTTTACGGTGTAGGCGTCTCGGAGGAAGACGGTGCTTTCGCTCTGCTGGTCTGCAGTGCGACAGTCTCCAGCTTCTTTCCTCGGAAGCTTTCGCCCTTAATGTTGAATACCGTGGCATCGTCAAAGATCCGGTCCAGGGCACACAGCAGGGCGTCATCCTCGTTGAAGTTGGTTCTCCAGTGAGACGGGTGCTTCTTGCTGGTGAAGACGATATTGAAGTTGCCTTCCTTGTTATACCTCCGGTCTATCAGGTCAAAGAACAGCCGGGTATTCTCTTTGTCGAACTCACAGTGCCCCACCTCGTCAATAATCAGGCAAGATGGACGCACCAAGCCGTTGAGGATGGATGCTTCTTTTCCTGCGCGCCGAGCAGCGGTGAACTTATCCCGCAGCTCAGACATTTTAATGAAATAGGTTTTAATGCCCCTCTGGCAGCACTCATAACCGAATGCCTGAGCCAGATGGGTCTTGCCGGTTCCGGCAGGTCCAATGAATGCCAGATTCCTGTGGGCATAGATGGCTGACAGAGACGGCAGTGTCTTGAGCTTGGTTTCATCCCGGCCCTTAATGACCGAAAAGTCGAAGTTGTCAAAGGTTTTAGGATCATTTAGCGGCAGCCGGCTCATTTTCAGCAGTGTATGGATCGTGGTTTCAACCTTCTTCCGTTGCAGATGCGCAAATACTGTAGCTACAGCCTGGATCTGTGCATCCGTCAGTTGTAAATGCTACTCTAATAGTTGACCAGAGTGACACTGAAAAAGTTTACCACTAACATGAGATTCCTTGTAGAATAGAGGCAACTTTAGGTGCAAGGAGAGAAAGGTATGGTAGTGGGGATGTCACTTTACTCACAGATCCGGGAAGCCTATATTTCCGGAGAATCACAGAGGTCAATTGCAAAACGTCTGGGTGTATCCCGGCCGACAGTTAAGAAATACTGCGAGGGTGAAACAATGCCCGGTGTCCGAAAGGAATACCTTCGCGCTCCCAGCGTTGTGACTCCGGCAGTTGAGCACTTTATTCGCATGTGCCTGGAGATAGATCAGGAAGAAGGGCTCCGGAAGCAGACGCACACCGCCAAACGGATTTATGACCGCCTGATTTCCGAACTGGGATTTACCGGCTCCTACTCCATTGTGCGCCGCGTGGTCCATGAAATGAGAACGCAGTATATTCCAGCCCAGGCAGATATGCCTCTGGAATATGACCCCGGCGATGCTATTCAGATCGACTGGGGCGAAGTCACCATTTATCTGCGTGGAGAACGGAAAGTCGTTCAGATCTTCTGCGGCAGGCTCTGTTATAGCTGCGATATTTATGTCATGGCCTGCCTGAATCAGAACGCTGAGAGCTTTCTGGAGGCTCAGTAGCGGATGTTTGACCACTTTGGAGGCGTACCCAGGCGACTCATTTTTGACAACGGCAAAGTCGGTGTCAAAGAAGGTTTCGGCCTTCATGCAGTAGCGCAGGACTATTACCGGATGCTTTCAGCCCACTATGTGTTTGCCACGGACTTCTGTAACATCGCCAGCGGCAACGAGAAGGGGCTGGTGGAGAATCTGGTGGGCTATGCCCGGAATAACTTTCTGGTTCCGGTTCCCAGGATGGATTCCATGGACAGCCTGAATGCGCAGTTTTTGGAGCGGTGTATGGAGTACCGGAGGAATCACAAGGTACAGAGACGCTCCCAGAGCGTCAGGGATATGTATCTGACAGACAAGGCCTGTATGCATCCCATTGCTCCATACCGTTATGAAACAGCCCGGATTGCTACTCCCACTGTGGGAGATTATTCCACTGTCCGCTTTGACAGGAACGAATACTCTGTTCCGGTGCGTTTTCTCCGGAAGCCGGTAACAGTCAAAGGCTATGCAAACAATGTGGCCATAATCTGCGACCACAATACCGTGGTTACCTACGAACGGCTCCAGGGAAAAACAGCCTACAAGCTGGAATACTGCATTGGTCTCCTGGAACGAAAGCTCCGCAGTGTATTTCAGTCCAGACCGGTCCGACAGACAGTAACGAAAGAACTTCTGGATCTGGGAAAGCATCTTCCCGGCGGCAATAAGGATATGGTTCGCCTTCTGCGGCTGTGTGTGGACTATATTGAGGACAGGGTTATTTTCGCAAAGAACCGGATCCCGGCGGGCATTGCACCTACGGTGGATATGATCCGCAGCTATCTGGATGAGCTGGAAAATGCCGCAGTCATCCGGTTCCAGAATGATGTTTATATTACCCAGACCAACCTGGCCTACTACGATGAGAAATGAGGGGTGGCAGCAAGATGAATGAGCTGAACCGCCAACTGATTTCCATGTGTGCCAAACAACTGAGAGTTCCAACCTTTAACCAGTACGACGAAGTGATCCGTCAGCTGGATGGAGATAAAAGTTTTGACGATTTTCTGGTATCGCTGATGCGTGCAGAACTGGAAAACCGGCAGGAAAGTAACCGGAAACGCAAAATCCGAGCCGCACGGTTTCCCTATACCAAAACGCTGGAGGAGTTTGACTTCTCCTATCTGGAGCATGTGTCGGAGGCTCAGATCCGCCAGCTTGCCAGCTGCGACTTTGTGGAGAAGAAGCAGAATGTGGTTATGATTGGCAACCCCGGAACGGGAAAAACGCACTTGTCCATTGCCCTGGGCCTCAAGGCCTGCATGCAGGGAATGAATGTCAGATTCTATACGGCAGCCAATCTTTCCAACGAACTGATAGAGACTTTAGACGGACACCGGCTAATGAAGCTGGAGAAACAGATAGCAAACTGCGATCTGCTGATTATTGATGAAATGAGCTATCTGACATTCAACCGGTACCAGTCGGAGCTGCTGTTTAAGGTCATTGCGGACCGGAGTGAACGCAAGAGCATTATTGTGTCCACGAATCTTCCGTTCTCAGAATGGCTGACCATGTTTGAAAACCAGACCATGGTAGCTGCCATGATTGACCGGCTGACATACCGCAGCTTCGTTCTAAACATGAATTCCAGCAGCCCTTACCGGGCAAAATTTGCCGCCCAGTCTGATAGCACTATAGATGACTGACCGGTGGTAAACAAATTCAGTGTCAAAGTTTACCGGAGTGGTAAACTATTTCGTTGTCAACACTGGTAAACTTTTTCAGTGTCAGTGGTAAAGAAATTCATTGACATTTACAGTCAGTTCTTGTTCCTCTGCCAGTTTGGCGAATTCAATTGACGAGAAATCCAAACGCAGGACTTGGCTTCTTTTCTCAACAATTTCAAAGACAGAATCATTCATCCCAGATCACCTCCTTGTCAAAGTTGAACTTTTCAAAGGATAGACTGGGTTCTGACTCCGGAAGCCGGGTAATTTCTGTTTTTACCGGCATAGTTGGGAATTCTTCCGGCTGTTCTAAAGCAGCATATTGATCCTTGCAGAAGCGATCCCGCTTGCTCCAGGTCACATCGTGGGTAGTCAGCTGGTGCTTCAGATCCGCGGAATAGATGTAAATCATATCATCTTTCCACATAACACGGGCTGTGGAGCCATGGTAACTGAATGGAACACCGAAGCGACGGCTCTCGTAGTTGACAAAACCGTCAAAGGAGATTTTTCGTTCCAGGCATAGATAGAACAGCAAAGCCGGATTCGTTTCCAACATCCGAATCTGCTCCGCGCATCTGCTGTAATGTAGCTCCTGCGGCACACCGGCAGTGGCCTTGTGGTAGGTGCTGTTCTGCTGGTTGCACCAATTCAGTGCAGCCCGGTTCAAATCTGTAATGTTCCAGAATATCCTTCCAACAAGGAAGTTCTCCTTTATGAAGCGAACCAAGCGTTCCACCTTGCCCTTGGTAAAAGGATGTCGAGGCTTGCAGAGCTTCGTCTGGAAGCCTACCGTTTTCATAAAGGACTCATAATCCTTCTGCCAAACCGGATGGCCCTCGAAATCTCGATGAAGGACAACACTTTTCATGTTGTTTGTCAGGACATACTTTGGGATACCCATGTAGCCAAAGGCATGGATCATGCCAATGAACAGGTTCTCCTGTTTAGCGTTGGGAAAGAACTCCACATACCGCTGGCCGCAATGGTGGCAGACCATGGCGAAGCAGGCTGCGGTGTATTCCGTTCCGTCATAATCCAGAACCTTGGCGAAACCCCAGTCCATCTGGTAAGCTTCTCCAGGTTCCGTAGTGAACCGACGACCACGGTTTCCCTGCGGGGCTACCAACTGGCGCTTGGCCGGCACGAGGTGTTTGTGGGATGCAATGTAATCTTTGACTGTTGTCAGTCCACCGGGATAGCCGACGGCTTGCAGCCGCTCCAGGCAGACGGATGAATTGGTGATTCCCTTTCGGAGAAGTGCGTCCAGAATGGTTGTGTAGCCTGTAAGAATCGTCCGCTGAGCCTTGCGACCCTCCAGAGCATGAGACTTGAATACGAAGCCATTGGCCTTGAGCCTGCGCAACTTTGATCTGGATACACCTGTACGGCGCCCCAGTTCAGCGAGGTTGATTTTATCCAGGGAGAAATTATTACCCTGCTCAGACTTCATTTCTTCTATGGCTTGTGATATAATATCCTCCAAGCCATTACTTTTACTTTCTTTCATGTTGCTCCTTTCCTGGGTTGTTGGCGCTTTCCAGTATAAAGGATTCGAAAGAAAAAGTAATGGCTCTTTTTATTTGTCTACGATTGGCGATTTCTGCCAGGCTCGTAATGGCGATTCTTGCCCGGCGCTAACAGAATTTGCAGGAAAAAACAGAAATCATTAGAGAATACAGTGAAAAAATACAAAAAATACGGATTACGAATTAACATTATGTATGAAAACAGCAAAAACCAAAAATAAGTGGTAAATACACTTGACTGTGCTCAAAAATGAGTTTATAATGACGAAAATTGAACGAACAGATTGGCGGAGCGGTGCTCTGTTTATCATTTCGTTTTGATGAAGATATTGATTTGATTATGATGAAAAGTGAGGAAAAAATAATGAAGATCGGCGTATTGTCACGTAAACAATTCGAGGTTCTTTCCTGTCTTGAAGGTAATGAAAAAGCAATGACACAAAGAGAAATCGCAGAAGCTGTAGGTATGTCTGTGGGTTCTGTGAATCGGGTGATTGCTTCTTTGAACGATGACGGATTGTTATCCGGCGGTGCCCTGACGGAAGCCGGATATGCTGCCATGGAGCCCTACCGTGTAAAACGGGCTGTCTTCATTGCAGCCGGTTTTGGTTCCCGCCTTGTGCCGATTACACTGAATACGCCCAAGCCTCTGGTTCGTGTGAACGGTGTCAGAATGATAGATACCCTCCTGGATGCGGTTCTGGCTGCCGGAATCGAAGAAATCTATGTGGTTCGCGGTTACCTGGGTGAGCAGTTTGATCAACTGCTGTACAAATATCCCATGATTCGCTTTATTGAAAACCCCATTTACAACGAGGCAAACAATATTTCTTCTGCAATGTGTGTCCGTCACCTGCTTCAGAATGCCTATGTGCTGGAGGCAGACCTTGTTCTGTATAATCCTGAACTGATCACAAAGTATCAGTATACCACCAATTACCTGGGCGTTCCCGTGGATATGACAGATGACTGGTGTTTTGAAACCAAGAATCAGATCATTACAAAGGTCAAAGTTGGCGGCACCAACTGCCATCATATGTTCGGCATCTCTTATTGGAACGCAGAAGATGGTGCCAAGCTTTATGAGGATATTGCCCGCGTGTATGCAATGCCCGGCGGCAAGGAACGCTATTGGGATCAGGTAGCATTGACCTATTGTCAGCGCAACTATCAGATTGAAGTACGTAATTGCTCCTTTGAGGATATTATTGAGATTGATAATTACTCAGATCTGAAGAAAATCGATAAGGTTTATTGCTGAATAGAGGGGCTTATGAAAAAAGGAATTATCATATTGATTGTTGTTACCATTTTGTTTTCCGTTATGGCCTATTCCGGAAGCCAGGAAAGCATTGTGATCTGCGCATCAACAGAGCAGTACCGTAACGACAGCATTCAGCAGCAGCTCAATGAGAAGTTCCCACAGTATAACATCATTGTCATGTATATGTCCACAGGCAAGGCGGCAGCCAAGGTTTATGCGGAAGGTAAGGGAACGGAAATAGACATTATGTTGGGCCTGGAAACGGGATATCTCAATAAAATCAGTGGAAACCTTGCGGATATCTCCGGCATGAGCCAGATCCCTTATGTGAACGGACTGACGCCTGAAGACAATCAGAATCGATGGGTAATTTGGGAACGGCAGGCCGGCGCAATTATTGTCAACCGGGAAGTTCTCGATAAGTATGGGCTGGAAGCACCCAGAACCTATGAGGATCTGCTGAAGCCGGAATACAAGGGCTTGATTGCAATGCCCGATCCGAAGTCCAGCGGTACAGGTTATTTCTTCTACAAAAACTGGGTTAACGCCTGGGGAGATCAGGCAACACTGGAATATGTTGACAAGCTGTATGGAAATCTGAAGCAGTTCACGGAATCGGGTTCCGGACCAATCAAAATGCTGAAGCAGGGTGAAGTTGCCATTGGTCTGGCCCTGACTTTCCAGGGTGTTAGTGAGATTAATAACGGGCAACCTTTTGAGATTATCTTCCCCCCTGAGGGCTCTCCCTATTCCTTGACAGGAACCGCCATTGTAGATGGTCATCAGGAAAAGGAAGGTGTGGTGGAGGTTTATCATTACCTGATCCATGAGGCGTTGATTTACGACAAAGAGAATTTCTCGCCGGAAACGGTTTATGATGGACAGAACAATAATCTGCCCAACTATCCCGAAGACATTCCCTACGCAGATATGACGGGTATCCAGGATGACAAAGAAAAAGAAAGGTTGTTGGATCAATGGAAGTATTAACGCCCAAACTCTCAGTAAGAAATCTAAATAAAAGCTTTGATGGCAAGGTGGTCTTGAATGACCTAAGCTTTGATTTGCTGGAAGGTGAATTCCTGTCCATTCTGGGCCCCAGCGGCTGCGGTAAAACCACCCTGCTTCGAATCCTAATCGGTTTGGAAAAGGCGGACAGCGGCAAGATTATGAAGAGCGGACGCGATATTTCTGTGCTGTCAAGCTATGACAGAGGCATGGGCATTGTGTTCCAGAACTATGCCCTTTTTCCCAACATGACCGTCCTGCAGAATGTCCAGTATGCTTTGACTCTGCGAAAGGAAACCAAGGATAAGGCAAGGGAAATCGCTCTGCAGACCCTGGAAAATGTGGGCCTGATGGATCAGATGCATAAACGGCCCAATCAGCTTTCAGGCGGTCAGCAGCAGCGTGTTGCAATTGCACGGACTCTGGCAACCAATCCCGACATTATTCTGCTGGATGAGCCAATCTCTGCGCTGGATGTCACCAACCGTGAGATTATGAAGGCAGAGCTGAAGCAACTGCAGAAGAAGTTTAACGTGACTATGCTGTTCATCACTCACGATCAGGAGGAAGCATTCTTCCTTTCTGACCGTATTATGGTTATGAATGAGGGTAATATTGAGCAGATGGATACTCCTCAGCGTATTTATCAAAACCCTGCGAATGACTATATTAAGGAATTCGTTGTTGAGCAGCTGGATAAAAAATACCAGGATCTGCTGCGCTATACGGGACGGGATGCGTATGAAAAATAAACTGTATTTCAGCCTCAAGTATTTGTTGCTGACGTACATGACGGTTACCGTTGTGCTACCGGTAATGTGTTTGTTCAGCACGATTCGCGCAGAGCATATTCAGGAAATTTTCGGCGCAGCCCAATTTTTGCCCATGCTGAAGAACTCTGTGATTACAACGCTGATTGCAACTGCGATCTCTGTTGTGCTTTCCTTTTTGCTGGCATGGGTGATCAGCAGAACGAGAATCCGTTACAAAACAGTTTTTGTGGTGTTATTTACCATTCCGATGCTGATCCCCAGTATTTCTCATGGCATGGGACTGGTTCTGCTCCTTGGCGACAATGGACTGATTACCAACCTGCTGGGATGGAATATTGGGCTGTATGGATACAAGGGAATTGTTATGGGCTCTGTTTTGTATTCGTTCCCGGTCTCTTTCCTGATGTTCATCGATTCCTTCCAGTATGAGGACTATACCATTTATGAGGCAGCCAACGTACTGGGTCTTTCCAAGTGGCAGCAGTTCCTGACGATTACAATGCCTTCTATGCGCCGTACCATTGTATCCGCGGTTTTGGCGGTATTTACCATGATCTTTACGGATTACGGTGTCCCGCTGATGACCGGCGGTACGGCAATGACACTTCCTGTATATATGTATCGGGAAGTGATCGGTATGATGAATTTCTCCGGCGGCGCTGTGGTTGGTGTTATCCTTCTGCTACCTGCGGTGGCTGCGTTCCTGATGGACTTGAGAAACAGCGGAATTGCTGCCTCCGGCAGCACCGTGACGAAGACATACCGGATCGAAAGAAATAAGGTAAAGGAATTTCTGGTGTACATCGTATTTGCGGTTATGCTTCTGATCCTCTGTATGCCCATCATTGCATTTGTATTCCTGAGCTTTGTGAAGCAGTATCCCATTGACATGTCTTTCTCCCTGGATACATTCAGAAAACTGCTCGCAACCGGTATCGGCATGTATTTCGTGAATTCTCTGGCAGTTGCGCTGCTGACAGCCTTGATTGGTACCTGCATTTCTTATTTTGCCGCTTACATCTCTGCCAGAAGTCAAAAAACGGCATCCAATCAGCTGCTGCATTTTGTCAGCATGCTGCCGCTGGCAATTCCTGGCGTTGTGTTGGGCTTGTCCTTTGTGATGACATTCAAAAATGTTCCGTTCTATTCTACAATATTTATTTTGGTTATTGTAAATATTGTCCACTTTTTCGCGTCTCCTTATCTGCTTGCCTACAATTCTCTGTCCCAATTCAACCCGAATTTGGAAGATGTTGCACAGTCTCTTGGAATCAGCCGTATCCGGCTGCTGTTCTCTGTGTATGTGCCCAGTACAAGAGCGACAATTGTGGAAATGTACAGCTATTTTTTTGTAAATGCCATGATTACAATCTCCGCCGTTTCCTTCCTAATCAATTTCCGCACGCTGCCGTTATCTCTTTTGATTCCTCAGCTGGAGTCCCAGTCCTTTATCGAGGGAACGGCAATGGTTTCTCTGCTGATTTTGCTGATTAACCTGGTGGAAAAGGGCATTGCATTCTTCGTCAAGCGTGTTATTGCGCTTGAGGAGAAGCGAATGAATGTGAGCGATAGGAATAACAGCAAATCTTCTCAGTAACGACTGACAGGATTTTCTGCGGTTTTATTCGCCTCCAATATTTAAAGTCACGCTGAATTGTTTGCAAGGATGTGCTGAATGAGAAAAACAGCCCCAATGATCCGTCATTGGGGCTGTTTGTTGTAATGTGACAGGAAACCTGAAAGAGTGACCTTGGAGGTGGGTATCTGGCGCATCAGCATGATGTGCATTAAGTTGTAGCTGCGTCACTTCGTTAGTAAGGATATGGCATACTTTGCGGCATCGGAGAGGTATTGCCCACGCTTTGTTACAATCGCAGGTTGCCTGGAGTATTCTGCGTTTTTGATGCCCACAACGGTCAAATTCGCTTCAAAGGATTTGCTGGATATAAACTGCAGCGGCAAAATTGTGGCTGCCACTCCGGCGCAGGCCATGGACCAAGCAGTGGTAAGACTGACAACTTCTGCCGAAATATTGGCATGAAAGCCGTGAGCGGCACACAAATTCTCGAAAAGACGGCGCATTTCCTGGGTTTTCTGAACGACGACAAAAGGTAAATTTTTACACTGGCAGAAGTCAATTTCCTGATGATCCGATTCGAAAGATATGCGGTCTGTGTATTCGGAGGGAATAACCAGCGCCAGTCGATCCTTTTCCAGGGGAGTGATATCAAAAACCGACTCGTCTACAGGCAGATTGACCAGAGCAAAATCATATTTGCCCTCGGCTGCTTCCTTACGCAGAATGTCGCTACCTGCCTCTTGAAGCCTGATCTGAATTCCAGGATATTGTTCCCGTACCTGCCTGACGATATCGGGAATCAGATAGGAGCAGCGGAAGGGGGTGATGCCGATAGTCAGCTGTCCGGCCTCTCCGGATTTGAAGCGCTCCATGGAACGCAGCAGCTGATCCTCCTTATACAGCAGATCCTGGGCCTCTCGGATGAAGTGATTTCCCGCAGGGGTGAGGGTCATGGGGGACATTCCCCGGTCAAAGAGCTTGACGCCCAATTCAGCCTCCAGATTCAGAATCTGTTTGCTCAGTGCGGGCTGGGACATATTTAGCTGTTCGGCAGCCTGGGAGAAGCTCAAAACCTGAGAAAGCACAATTGCGTATTGAAGCTGTCGGGAATTCAAGTGCAACACTCCTTTATGTGCAGTGGAGAAGATGATACTAAAATACTCGTTGTCAGAAAAAAAAGCAAGCCTGACATGAAAAAAACATGAATTTTTTCTGTTGACAAACAAGATTTCCTTGCTATAATATTCCGTAACGGATATAAAACCTATAACCAAAAAGAAATAAAGAATGTGAAGGGAGAAATTACAATGCCTTCTTCTCTGATCTATCTGGGCGTAATGCTCGCGGTGATCATTATATGGTTTGTGGCACTGAAGCGGCCTGTCTATGAGGCGGTCTTTATCAGCTTCCTGCTGCTGCTGACCATCACCGGCACATGGGGCAATTTCTGGCTTTACGTAGATAAAGCTCTGTCCACCTCGCTGCTGTATTCCATGGTGGCTTTTGTCGCCATGTCCATCATTCTGACAAAGACTAAGATCATTGATAGCTGTATCGCTGTGATCCTGTCCCTGATCGGCCGTATCCGCGGCGGCGCCGGCTATACCGCTGTCATCGCAAGTGCTTTTATGGGTGCCCTGTCCGGCTCCGGTCCCGGCAACGTCATGGCCACCGGCTCCATTACCATCCCCGCCATGAAGCGTTCCGGTTTCCCCGCCCATCTGGCTGCAAACATTGAGTCCAACGCCAGCTACATGGGCAATATGATTCCTCCTTCCTCCAATATTGTGGCAGCTATGGGTGCATTCACCGCCCTGTATCCCACCCTGAACCTGACCACCGGTCAGTTCTGGATTGTGCTGTGGGGTGTTTCTGCCTGGTTTATTGCGCAGCGTATGTTCATGGTCTGGTCCTTCTGCAAGTATTACGATGTGAAGCCTATGTCCAGAGATGAACTGCCTGACATGAAGCAGACCCTGAAGGAAGGCTGGCAGGGAATGCTGCTGCCTGTGATTATCCTGCTGCCCTTTGTGCTGGACTTCCTGTTTAAGGACAATTTCTTCACCGCACGGCTGGGCGAAACTGGCGCCAAGTACATGTCCAGTTCTATCCTGCTGTTCATCGGCGGCCTGGCTTCTCTGTATACCTGCCTGATTGCCAGGGATAAGTCCATGGTCACGCCCCACAGCATTGCAAAGATGTTTGCCAACGGCGTCAAGACCATTGCCCCTGCCATTGGTGTCTGCGTCTTCGGCTACATGATCGGCGCTCTGTTCGGCGATCTGAATGTGGCAGAGGAGATGGGTGCAATCATCACCGGCTGGAACTTCGGCAAGCTGGGCACTGTGGTGGCCATCTGCTTGATCACCTGCTTCATGGGCATGGTGATTCCCGGTTCCTCTCTGGTGGTTATCTTCGGACCTATGTTTATCACCGTGCTGGCCAGCGTTGGCTGCGATCCGCTGCTGGCTGCTGCCATGCTGCCCTGTATCTGCGGTGTTATGTGCGGCATCACCCCGCCTCTGGGTCTAGGTATGTACGCCGGCATGACTCTGGCCGAATCCGATTTCGATAAGACCTTTAGAAACAACCTGTGGTGGGTTGGCGCTCAGTTTGTTCTGGAAGTTGCTGTGCTCATGGGCTGGCTGCCTATTCTGGGTCTGTAAGGAGGTAGCAAAATGAAAGAAATGTGCAAGAAAATTTCTGCCGTGCTGAAGACTGTCTTCGGCTGGGGCATTATGCTCTGCCTGTTTGCAGGCGGCATGACCTTCTTTGGTTATATGGCTGCTCTGATTATCGGCGGTGAAAGTGCTACGACTATCTGTGTGTTCATCTACAAGACCATCGTTCCCTACATCATCAAGACCTCTACTGTGATGGTCCTGCTGGGACTGGTCGCTATGTATCTGAACGGCGAGATGGCGCTGACCTCTGATAAGAAGAAGGCATCCAAGCACAAAGGTGAGATGTAAATTCCATAAAGAAAAAGCATGCACTGTGTGAATACAGTGCATGCTTTTTCTGTATCCTTTCTCAGAGCAATGCCTTGACGAAGTTGTTTGACAGTAGTATACTGGACAATAAGAACAAAAGACGACAGAAAGCGGGTGCGAAAATTGTTTGATATCATCATAATCGGTGCCGGCGTCTCGGGCTGCGCCGTTGCCCGGGAGCTGAGCCGATACCGGGTAAAAATTCTGGTGCTGGACAAGGAAGAGGATGTCTGCTGCGGTACCAGCAAGGCCAATTCCGCCATCGTACATGGTGGTTTTGACGCGGAACCCGGAACACTGAAGGCAAGACTGAATGTCCGCGGCAGCCGGATGATGGAGCAACTGTCCAGGGAACTGGATTTTCACTATGACCGCTGTGGTAGTCTGGTGTTGTGCATGTCAGAGGAAGATAAGCCCCGGCTGCAAAAGCTTTACGAGAAGGGCGTTGCCAACGGTGTTGAGAGCCTGGAGCTGATCGACACGGTTCGGCTGCACCAGATGGAGCCTGCTGTCAGTGATGAGGCGGTGGCGGCCCTGTGGGCGCCAAGCGGGGCCATTGTGTGCCCCTTCGGGCTGAACATTGCCCTGGCGGAAAATGCTGCCGCCAATGGTGCCGAATTTCTGTTCAATGCGGAGGTCCTGGATGTTGTCAGAACGGAGAAGGGCTGGAAGGTGGTTACCGCGCAGGGGGAATATGAATCGAAAGTGGTCATCAACGCCGCGGGTGTCCACGCGGGATTGATCCACAATCTGGTATCCGGCGAAAAAATGACCATCATCAACCGCAAGGGTGAGTATCACCTACTGGATAAGCAGGCAAGCTGTGTCAGACATACCATTTTCACCCTGCCCAACCGGATGGGCAAAGGCGTTCTGGTTTCTCCCACGGTCCATGGCAATACCATCGTGGGTCCCACGGCTATGGATATCCCCGACCCGGAGAATACCGCTACTACAGCCGATGGGCTTGCCCAGGCGGCTGAGAAGGCAGTCTATATGGTGAATGATCTGTCTCTGCGGCAGGTGATCACCACCTTTGCAGGTCTCCGGGCCCATCATCCGGGGGATGATTTCATCATCGAGCAGGTGGAAGATGCTCCGGGGTTCGTAGATGTGGCGGGTATTGAAAGCCCCGGCCTTAGTGCGTCTCCTGCCATCGGCGAATATGTGGCCGAAATGGTGTGTAGGATGCTGACGCTGGAGGAAAAAGAAGACTTTATTCCCACCCGAAAGGGAATTCTGAACCCCATGGAACTTTCCACAGAGAAGCGGAACGCGCTGATCAGGGAAAATCCTGCCTACGGCCAGATCATCTGCCGCTGTGAATCCGTCAGTGAGGGAGAGATCCTGGATGCCATCCACCGTCCTCTGGGCGCAAAGAGCCTGGACGGCGTGAAGCGTCGGGTCCGGGCCGGTATGGGCCGGTGCCAGGGCGGCTTCTGTGCACCCAGAGTGCTGGAGATCCTGGCCCGGGAGCTGAAAATAGATCCCATGGAAGTGACCAAGGCGGGCCCAGGCAGCCGTATGCTGGTGGGCAGGACGAAGGAGGGCTGATCATGCATAGAATCGGTGTTCTGATCGTGGGCGGCGGTCCCGCCGGCCTTGCCGCTGCGCTGGCTGCCCGGGAAAGCGGTGTGGACAATGTGCTGATCCTGGAGCGTGACAATGAACTGGGCGGCATCTTGAACCAGTGCATCCACAATGGCTTCGGCCTGCATACTTTCAAACAGGAACTGACCGGACCGGAGTATGCCGGACGCTTTATTGATCGGGTGAAGGAAGCCGGGATTCCCTATAAGCTGAATACGATGGTCATGCATATCAGCTCAGACCGGCGGGTCCTGGCCATGAACCGGGAAGAGGGCATGGTGGAATACGTTTGCGATGCCGTTGTGCTGGCCATGGGCTGCCGTGAGCGGCCCCGGGGAGCCTTGAATATCCCCGGCTATCGTCCCGCGGGTATCTATACCGCCGGCGCTGCCCAGCGGCTGGTGAATATGGAGGGCTTTATGCCCGGTAAGGAAGTTGTGATCCTGGGCTCCGGCGATATCGGCCTGATCATGGCCCGGCGCATGACCCTGGAGGGGGCGAAGGTCCACGTGGTTGCGGAGCTGATGCCCTATTCCGGCGGTTTGAAGCGCAATATCGTCCAGTGTCTGGACGATTTCGGCATTCCGCTGAAGCTGAGCCACACGGTGGTGGATATCCAGGGCAAAAAAAGAGTGGAAGGTGTGACCATTGCCCGGGTGGAGAACGGAAAGCCTGTTCCCGGTACGGAAATTACTTACAAATGCGACACCCTGCTCCTATCCACCGGACTGATCCCGGAAAATGAGCTGTCCCTGGGGGCGGATGTGCGCCTGAGCAACATTACCCGGGGACCCTATGTGAAAGATAATTTTGAGACCAGCGTTCCCGGTATATTCGCCTGTGGCAATGTGCTGCATGTCCATGATCTGGTGGACTATGTCTCTGAGGAGGCAGGCCAGGCAGGCCGGGCTGCGGCGAGATTTGCAATGGGAGAAGAAAAGGTCGTCTGCCGTGCGATTCCGGTCATTGCCACCGACGGTGTTCGCTACAGTGTACCCACGGCCATCCGGGAAGATGCCGGGGAGGGAGAGGTGACCATCCGGATGCGGGTGGATAACGTGTACCAGAACAAGTACCTCTGCCTTTACCGGGATGGGGAACGGCTGGTCCGCAGAAAGCGGATCGTAATGGCCCCCGGTGAGATGGAAACCATCAAAATCCAACGGACCAAGCTGGACGGAGCGAAAAAGATCATTCTGAGATTGGAGGACTGACGATGGAAGATAGAGTTTTGACCTGCATCGGCTGCCCTCTGGGCTGTACGCTCACGGCCAAAGCCCTGGCGGAGAATGCCTGGGAGGTGGACGGATATACTTGCAGCCGGGGACTGGAATACGCCCGGAAGGAACTGACCGCACCCCGCCGGACAGTTACCAGTACAGTCCGGGTCAGCGGAGGCAAAGCCCCGGTGGTTTCTGTACGCACCGCCACGGATGTGCCGAAGAATGCTGTGTTTCAGGTCATGGAGGCCGTCAACGCACTTGAGGTTGCCGCACCTGTAGCCATCGGCGATGTTCTGTGCGAAGATATTGCCGGAACCGGCGTGGCCCTGGTTGCCACCAAGGCTGTTGCCTGCAAATAAATCATATAAAATTCCCGGCTGTGAAGCCGGGAATTTTTTTGCCTCAATCGGGAAGAAAGGGAAAGAAATCCTTGCAATTTAAAAACTTTCTGGGTATAATAAACTGATTCTTTATACATATTTTCTGTTTGAGGTTTTATTGTGTATCTTAAATCACTGGAATTACAGGGCTTCAAGTCCTTCCCGGATAAGACGCTGATCCGCTTTGGCGATGATATCACCGCCATTGTGGGTCCCAACGGTTCGGGAAAATCCAATATTTCCGACGCCATCCTCTGGGTCATGGGCGAGCAGAGCTATAAGACCCTCCGGGGCGCCAAGATGGAAGACGTGATCTTCGGCGGAACCCAGAAGCGTGCCGCCGTGGGCTTTGCGGAGGCCACCCTGACCCTGGACAACCGGGACCGGGCACTTGGCTACGATGCCGATGAGGTGATGGTCACCCGCCGGTACTACCGCTCCGGCGATTCGGAATTTTATATCAACAAGCAGTCCGCCCGTCTGCGAGACATCCATGAGCTGTTCATGGACACCGGCCTGGGCCGGGAGGGCTACAGCAATATCGGCCAGGGCCGCATCGATGAGATTCTCTCTCTGAAAAGCGCCGACCGCCGGGAGATCTTCGAGGAGGCGGCAGGTATCTCCAAGTACCGCCACCGCAAGGAGGAGACGGAGCGCAAGCTCCTGCAGACCCAGGATAATCTGCTGCGCATCGGTGACAAGGTGTCTGAGCTGGAACTGCAGCTGGAGCCTCTGAAGGCCCAGTCCGAGAAGGCTACCCGATTCCTGGAGCTGAAGGAAGAACTGAAGGGCATTGAGGTTGCCGTGTGGCTGGAGAATCTGCAGAAGCAGTCCGCCGTGGCACAGAAGGCGGAGGAGGATTATAAGTCCGCAGCCTTTGCCCTGCAGCAAGCGAAAGATGATCTGGAGGAGCTCTACCGGAAGAATGAGCGTCTGGGCGATTCCCTCCGGGAAAAGGACGGCGCGCTGGAGACCCTCCGGCTGAAGGTCAATATGCTTTCCGCTGCCAAGCAGCAGATGGAGGGTCAGGCTGCGGTCCTGCGCAGCAACATGGAAAATAACAACGGCAACCTGGAACGGATCGAGGAAGAACTCCAGGGCAGCGACCAGCGCAGCGGCGGTGTTACGGAACAGATAACCCAGACTGAGCAGCGGATCGGGCGGATCGAAGGCGATCTGACAGAACGGACCCAGCAGATCGGAAAGCTGCAGCTGGAATTGTCCGCTATGACTGCCAGCGCCCAGGGACTGACAAAGCAGTTCCTGGAACTGCGGGGCCAGGAGTCCAGCCTCACCGCGGACATTGCGGGACGGGAGGCGGACTGCAAGGGCCTGGAAGAGAGTATGATGCAGACCCGGGAGCGGATGGAGCAGCTGGCTTCGGACCTGGCTTCCGGTGCATCCCGCCGCCATGAGGCCCAGAACAATCTGAATACTACCCGCGCTGAATTGAAAAAAGCCCAGGAGGATGTGACTGCCGCAAACAACACCATCGCCGGCTACACCCTGCGGCAGAATACCCGCGTCAAGCGCCGGGATGAACTGGAGGAGAATCTTCGGGAGCTGATTTCCCAGCTGGATTCCGTCAGTACCCAGGCAAAGGTCTTCCGGGCCATGGAGCGGGACTTTGAAAGCTATAATAAGGCAGTGAAGCTTGTCATGCAGGAAGCCCAGCGGGGCGGCCTGCGCAATATTCACGGCCCTCTGTCCCGCCTTATCCGGACAGATGATGCCACCACCCTGGCAATTGAGATCGCCCTGGGTGCTGCCATGCAGCAGATCGTGGTGGACAGTGAAGCTGACGGCAAGGCTGCTATCTCCTATCTGAAGCGCACCGGCGGCGGACGGGCTACCTTCCTGCCTCTGAGCGCCATCCAGGGCCGTTCCCTCCAGGAAAACGGACTGGAAAACTGCCGGGGCTTCGTGGGAATCGCCTCTAATCTGGTGTCCTGCGACAACCGCTATCGGCAGATCGTGGAAAATCTGCTGGGAAGAACCGTCATTGTCACCGATATGGACGCGGCCATCGCCATGGCACAGAAGTACCGCAGCCGTTTTAAGATCGTCACCCTGGACGGACAGGTCATGAACCCCGGCGGTTCCATGACCGGCGGCTCCACCAACAAGGACGCCGGCATCCTTTCCCGTGCCAACGAGCTGGAAAAGCTCACCGCCCGGGAAAAGCAGCTGCAGGAGCAGAAGCTGATCCGGGAGGACGAGCTCCGGGAGGCCCGCCGACAGGCCCAGGAGGTGGAATTCCAGATCACCACTGCCCGGGATCAGCTGCGTTTTGCCGAAGACCAGGTGCTCCGGCTCCAGGGCCAGGAAAAGCAGTATGAAGTGCTGCTGCAGGCCATCGTGGATGCGGAAGAGGGTGCCAACCGGGAGAAGAAGTCTCTTACCGACCGGGAACGCTCCGACCGGGAGCGTTACACCTCCCAGCGGGCCAAAATTCAGGTCTACCAGCAGCAGCTGGAGCAGACCCGGGCATCTCTGACTTCGTTGGAGGGCTCCCAGACGGAGGCTGCCGAGGCAGCTGCCGCCATTACGGAAAAAATTACGGTATTGAAGACTGAAGAGGCCGCGCTGGAGGCGGAGGCCGCCGCTGCCCGGGCCCATATTGATAATCTGAAAGAACTGAAAACCTCCATGGAGGGCGACCGGGATAAGAAACTGGTGATGATGGATGCTATTCGGGCTGATAACGCACGGCTTCAGAAGGAACTGGAAGATCTGGATGTCCGTCAGACCCGGAACGATGCCGACAGCGCCCAGATGGAGAAGTGTCTCAATGAGGCCATCGCTGACCGGAACGAGACCGAGGCCACCCGCACCCGCTCCGAGCGGGAAGCCCAGGAGAAGAGCAAGAACATCATGAACATGGACAGAGCCTGCTCCGGTCTGGAGCAGAAGAAGACCATGGCGCAGATGGAGGAGCGTACCATCATCGATAAGCTCTGGGACTCCTACGGCCTGACCCCCGGCACCGCAGCCGAGCATAAGGGCCAGATCGAGTCCATGGCCGCGGGCAACCGCCGGATCGGAGAACTGAAGAAAAAGATCGCCGCCCTGGGTACACCTAACTTAGGTGCCATCGAGGAATACGCCCGGATTAACGAGCGATATGGCTATCTTGCCAGCCAGCGGGACGATGTGCTCAACTCCAAACGGGAGCTGGAGAGCATCATCCGGGATATCACGAAAGAAATGACCGCGATCTTTGTGGACGAATTCAAACGGATCGACCACTATTTCGGCCAGGTCTTTGAAGAAATGTTCGGCGGCGGTAAGGGTCAGCTGCTTCTGGAGGATCCGGAGAATCCCCTGACCTGCGGCATTGAGATCCGGGTCCAGCCCCCCGGAAAGCAGGTCAAGACCATCACGCTGCTCAGCGGCGGCGAGAAGGCCTTTGTGGCAACGGCGCTGTATTTCGCCATTCTGAAAGTACGGCCCACGCCCTTCTGCTTACTGGATGAGATCGACGCGGCGCTGGATGACCGGAACGTGGAGCGTTTCGCGAACTATCTGCACAACTTAAGCCAGAAGACCCAGTTTATCGTCATCACCCACA
This sequence comes from Faecousia sp., assembly GCA_045539075.1. Taxonomy (GTDB): domain Bacteria; phylum Bacillota; class Clostridia; order Oscillospirales; family Oscillospiraceae; genus Faecousia. The sequence goes on from JAZQEP010000029.1 coordinate 47,835, forward strand.
GAAGAGGCACCATGGAAGCTTCCGATGTGCTCTACGGCGTGACTATGCAGGAGCAGGGTGTCAGTAAGCTGCTGCGGCTGGACCTGAATCAGATGGAGCAGTATCTGGGAATTGTGGAATAATAGATTAAGGAGTTATTTATGGGATTTTTTGATAAAATCAAGCAGGGTCTGACCAAGACCCGGGCTGCGCTGAGCGAAGCCATGGATGATGTCTTCGCCGCCAATGAAATCGACGAAGACTTCTACGACGATCTGGAAGAGACGCTGATTCTGGCCGACCTGGGCCGGGAGACTGCCCTGCGGGTTGTCATGAAGCTGCGCCACAGGGTCAACAATACGGGTATCAAAAAGACCGAGAAGGCAAGAGAGGCACTGAAGGAAATCATTGCCGATATGCTGAAAGTGGGCGATTTCGCGCTGAACATCACCACCACACCTTCCGTGATCCTGGTCATCGGCGTCAACGGCGTGGGTAAGACCACCACCATCGGTAAGATTGCCAAGCAGCTTACTGATTCCGGCAAGAAGGTCACCTTAGTGGCCGGCGATACTTTCCGTGCTGCAGCAGCTGATCAGCTGGAAATCTGGGCAGGCCGCTCCGGCGCCAATATCGTCCGTCAGCATGAGGGTGCGGACCCTGCCTCTGTGGTCTTTGACGGCATCCAGTCCGCCAAGAGTAAGGGCAGTGATGTGATCATCATCGACACCGCCGGTAGACTGCACAATAAGTCCAATCTGATGAACGAGCTGAATAAGATCAGCCGCATTGTCAGCCGGGAGCTGCCCGACGCTGACAAGGAAGTGCTGCTGGTGCTGGACGGCACCACCGGACAGAACGGTCTGATCCAGGCCCGGGAGTTCAAGGAGATCGCCGGTGTCACTGCCATTGCGGTGACCAAGCTGGATGGCACTGCCAAGGGCGGTATCGTCATCGCTGTTTCCGACGCCCTGCAGATCCCTGTGAAGTTTGTGGGCGTGGGCGAACAGGCCGACGATCTGATGCCCTTCGAGCCCGAGGCCTTCGCCGCCGCATTGATTGGCGAGGAATAAGAGGGAACCAGGCATGAAAGTTGTATTGGCAAGCAAAAACAAGCACAAGCTGGTGGAGATCAGCAAGATTACCGAGAAATTCGGTTTTGAGCTGATTCTCCAGAGTGAGCTGGGCATCGATATCGATGTGGAGGAGACCGGCACCACCTTTGAGGAGAATTCCTTCATCAAGGCGGAGGCTGTCATGAAGGCCACCGGCCTGCCCGCCCTGGCGGACGACTCCGGCATCTGCGTGGACGCCCTGAACGGCGAGCCCGGCGTATACTCTGCCCGGTATGGGTTTGACGATTCTCTCGACGACTGGGGCCGCCTGGAGCTTCTGCTGAAAAATACCGAGCATGTGCCCGATGGCCAGCGCCAGGCCCAGTTTGTAGCGGTCATCACCATGGTCACCCCGGAGGGCCAGGTAATCCAGGCCCGGGGCGAGATCCATGGCGAGCTGCTCCGTGCTCCTGTGGGTAAGAACGGCTTTGGCTATGACCCTATTTTCTACTATCCCCCCATGGGTATGTCCACGGCGGAAATGAGCCCCGAGGACAAAAACCAGGTGTCTCATCGCGGTAATGCCCTGCGGGTATTCTATGACAAATTAAAGGAGGCAGGTTATGCTGACAAGTAAAGAGCGCTCTGAGCTGCGGGCTCAGGCCAATGGTATCGAAACCACCCTCATCGTGGGCAAGGACGGCGTTTCCGAGGCTGTCATTGCCGAGGCTGAGAATCTGCTCACCGCCCGGGAACTGATCAAGGGCAAGGTGCTGGAGACGGCCCTCATGTCCGCCCGGGAAGTTTCTGACGAAATCTGTGCTGCCACCGGCGCCGACGGTGTCAGCTGCGTGGGCAACAAGTTCGTGATCTACCGCTTCTCCGAAAAGTGCCAGGCTGAGCGCAACGCCACCGGCCGTGCCCACCGTAAGCCCACTCCCAAGAGCAAGGCCGATCCCGTGGGCAAGGGTATGCGGGCCCGTAAGGCCGCTGCCAAGAAGGTCCGGGAGCAGCGAAACGAATATTTCCGCCAGCAGGCCATCGAAAAGGCTATCGAGAAAAACCGGGAGAAGCAGCTGCGCGGCGAGGACTGATTTAAGCGGAAAGTTACGAGCATATGAACTTTTAATTTTCCACTTTACGCTTTCAACATAGCAAGGAGGAGAGTTATGGAAAGGATCGGCATTTACGGCGGAACCTTCAATCCGCCCCACATCGGACATCTTCGGGGAGCTGCCCAGGCAATTGATGCATTGGGCCTTGATAAGCTGATCCTGATCCCCGACCGGGTCGCCCCCCATAAGCAGATCCCCTCGGGATCTCCCACGCCGGAACAGCGGCTGGAAATGATCCGGATCGCTGCCTCCCATTCCGAAAAAATGGAGGTCTCCGACATCGAACTGAAGCGGGAGGGGCCCAGCTATTCCTATATCACCGTGGAGCAAATCCACGAATTGTACCCCGATGCCAAGCTTTATTTGCTCATGGGTACGGATATGTTCACCTCTTTCTTAAGCTGGCGGAATCCGGAGCGGATCATGAAGCATGCCGCCCTTGCGGTGATGAGCCGGGGCGACAGGGGAGAGGCGGCGGCAATCGAGGCTCAGAAGCAGACCATAGAAGCCATGGGATATGAGGCGGAGATCATCGAAAACCAGGTTACCGTGATTTCCTCCACCCAGATGCGGCGGCTGCTGGCCTTCCGCTGCGCGGGAGAGTTTCTTCCGGAGGGTGTTCTGGACTACATCCGGGAAAAACGGCTGTACGATACCCGTGCCCAGTGGAAGAACCTTCCCATGGAGCAGCTGGAGCAGGTGGTTATTTCTCTGCTGAATCCCAACCGGGTGGCCCATGTGCTGGGCTGCCGGGATACGGCGGTGGAGCTGGCAAGACGCTGGGGTGCCAATGAAACCGATGCTGCCAGAGCCGGTATTCTCCACGATATTACAAAAGCCATCGACGGGCCGCTCCAATTGACATTGTGCGAGGCTTATGGTAAAATACTCAGTGAATTTTCCAGAAAATACCCCAAAACCCTCCACGCGCTGACCGGCTCTTTGGTTGCGGAGCGGATTTTTGGAGAGAATAAGGCTGTGGTGGATGCCATCTGCCATCATACCACCGGTAAGGCGGACATGAACCTGCTGGAAAAGATCATCTATGTGGCGGACTATATGGAACCAAACCGGGATTTTCCCGGGGTGGAGAAACTCAGAGAGCTTGCGTATACCGATATGGATGCCGCGCTGAAGCTGGGGCTCGAAATGACCCTGGAGCATTTGAAGCGCCAGGGAAATGAAGTCTCTCCCGAATCGAGAGAGGCGCTGGCCTGGCTGAATCAATAAAAGACTATCCAGAAAGGATGAAAATATATGTTAGCACCCAAAGAAATCGCCATCGCCGTGACCAAGGCTCTGGACGAGAAGAAAGGCATGGACATTAAGCTGCTGAAGATCGACCGGGTCAGCTCCCTGGCTGACTACTTCCTGATCTGCACCGGCACCTCCAACACCCATGTCAAGACCCTCTGTGATTACGCCGAGTACACGCTGGAAGAGCTGGGCGAAAGCATGCTGGGCCGTGAGGGTCACCGGGGCAACTCCTGGGAACTGCTCGATTACGGCACCATCGTGATCCATGTGTTCACCGAGGAAGCCCGGGAATTCTACGCCCTGGAGCGGCTGTGGGCTGACGCCGAGCAGATTGATCTGACCGGAATTCTGCTGCCCGACTAATTTATAAAATGCTGAAAACACCCGTTTTCAGTTACTTACACTTGAGGTGAGAAAAATGCCGAACTATGATTATTCCGCCATTGAGGCAAAATGGCACAAATATTGGGAGGAACACAACACCTTCGCCACTGACGTGTGGGATTTCTCCAAGCCCAAGTACTACGTCCTGGATATGTTCCCCTACCCCTCCGGCGTGGGCCTGCACGCAGGCCATCCCGAGGGCTACACCGCTACCGATATCATGTCCCGCATGAAGCGCATGCAGGGCTACAATGTGCTGCACCCCATGGGCTACGATTCCTTCGGCCTGCCTGCGGAGCAGTATGCGGTGGACACCGGCAACCATCCCAACGGCTTTACCCAGAAAAATATTGAAACCTTCTCCAAGCAGCTGAAGGAGCTGGGCTTTGACTATGACTGGTCCAAGGTGATCGCTACCTCTGACCCGGATTTCTACAAGTGGACACAGTGGATATTCAAGCAGCTGTATGAGGCCGGCTATGCCAAGCGGATCGAAATGCCTGTGAACTGGTGTGAGGAATTGGGTACAGTCCTTTCCAATGACGAGGTGATTGACGGCAAGTC
>JAZQEP010000030.1:0-2750 GCA_045539075.1 Faecousia sp.
TTGGCTCACAGAACGACATGGCTACGATCCGACTTGGTGACGGTCAGGAAGTTCTTGCCGCACTTGTCTTGGACCTTGCCTGCCTCCAGGGGGGAGCAGACGATGCCGTCCAGACCGGATTCTTCGGCACACTTGGCGTAGTGGATGACAACTTCATCGATGGGTGCATGGATCATCAGGTCGTTCTCCATGGACTCCTGGTCGGTGGAGGTCAGCTGGGTGACAGCAATCAGCAGGGGACGGGTGCCGTCGGGACGGGTCAGGCCCTCCAGAGCGGGCTTCATCATGTTCTTGGTGCCGGCGGCGTGGAGGTTGGTGATGTCCACATCCAGGCGGGAGAGAACATTCATAGCCTTCTTGACGGTGTTGGGGATATCATGCAGCTTCAGATCCAGGAAGATCTTGTGGCCCCGGGCCTTGATCTCCTTGACGATGGCGGGGCCTTCTGCGTAGTACAGCTCCATGCCGATCTTCAGGAAGGGCTTGCGCTCGCAGTCAGCAAACTTGTCCAGGAATGCAAAGGTGGCTTCCGCAGAAGCAAAATCACATGCAACAATAACGTCCTTACCCATTACTTTACGCCTCCAATAATTTCACTTAAGTTGTTGATATTGTACTTAGCCATAACTTCGGGCAGGTCCCGCACGATGTCACGGCAGATATACGGATTGACCAGGTTGGCAGCGCCCACTTCCACAGCGGTGGCGCCTGCCAGCATCATTTCGATGACGTCCTCAGCGCTGCTGACGCCGCCCATGCCCACCACAGGGATGTTCACAGCCTTGGCCACCTGGTAGACCATCCGGACGGCCACCGGGAAGATGGCGGGGCCGGAGAAGCCGCCCATGGTGTTGGCGATGACGGGTTTGCGATTGCGCAGGTTGATGCGCATGCCGAGCAGAGTGTTAATGAGGCTGATGCCGTCTGCGCCTGCGTCCTCGCAGGCCTTGGCGATGGAAACAATGTCGGTGACATTGGGAGAGAGCTTGATGATCACAGGCTTGGTGGTCACAGCCTTCACTGCCCGGGTCACTTCCGCGGCAGCTTCCGGCTGGGTGCCGAAGCTCATACCGCCGCCGTGGACGTTGGGACAGGAGACGTTCACTTCCAGCCAGCCAACCTGTTCTTCCTTGTCCAGCTTTTCGCAGGTGTAGGCATAGTCCTCCACGGAGAAGCCGGAGACGTTGGCCATGACGGGCTTGTGGAAGCACTGTTTCAGCAGAGGCAGCTCATGGGAGATGACCTTCTCCACGCCGGGATTCTGCAGGCCCACAGCATTGATCATGCCATTGGGGCATTCTGCGATCCGGGGGGTGGGGTTGCCGAACCGGGGATCGCGGGTGGTGCCCTTGAAGGAGAAGGAACCCAGGCAGTTGATATCGTAGAGCTCGGCGAACTCGTAGCCGTAGCCGAAGGTGCCGGAGGCGGGGATCACGGGATTATCCAGTTCGATACCGCAGAGATTGACTTTGGTGTTTACCATAAGATCTCCTCCTTCTTCATGACGGGACCTTCCTTGCAAATGCGCTTGTAGCCGGTGAGGGTCTTGCAGGAGCAGCCCATGCAGGCGCCGAAGCCGCAGCCCATCCGCTCCTCGAAGCTCATCTGGCCGGAGGTGGTGGTTGCCTTGTGGACGGCCTTCAGCATGGGCTCAGGGCCGCAGGTGTAGAAATAAGTATAATTCTCGGGCAGGGCGTCAGTGACGAAGCCTTTGACGCCGTAGCTTCCGTCCACGGTGGTGACGGTCACGTCACAGCCCAGAGCCTTGAATTCATTTTCATAGAAGATTTCGCTTTCGGTGTTGAAGCCCAGGATCACGCTGACCTTCTTGCCCTCCGCTACCAGCTTCTTGGCCAGGTTGTACATGGGGGGCACGCCCACGCCGCCGCCCAGAAGGACGGGATTCTCGCCGGAGAGGGTCAGATCGTAGCCGTTACCGAGACCGGTCAAAATGTCCAGCTTATCGCCGGACTTCATGCCAGCCATCTGTTCTGTGCCCTTGCCAACCACCTTGTAGATGATGGTCAGGGTTTCTGCGTCATAGTCGCAGACGGAGATGGGCCGGCGCAGGAACAGGCCATCCAGTTGGATATTCACGAACTGACCGCAGTTGGTCACGGCACCGGTATCGCCGGAGAGGACCATCTTGAATACATCCCGGGTCAGGGCTTCGTTGGAAATGATGGTAAAAATGGATTGTTTCATGCTTCCTCCTTCTTTCTTTGGGGGAATTTATGGTAGGGGAGGGTCATGGACCCTCCCTTGCATAGTTCTATTTAGGCGTCGATGGTGGAAATGGTCAGAGTAGTCTCTTCCAGGACATCCAGCAGAGCCTTAACGGTATCCAGAGCGGTGAACATGGTCACATTGTACTCGGTAGCGATCTGGCGCAGCAGAGTGCCGTCGTTCTGGGCGTTGGAGCCGGGATCCTTGGTGTTGATGAAGTAGGCGATGTGGCCCTGGCGCATAGCGTTGGGGATCTCGTCGCTGCCGTCGCTGACCTTGCTCAGGGCATGGGTGCGGATGCCATGCTGCTTCAGGAAGTTGGCGGTGCCGTGGGTGGCCTCGATGTTGAAGCCCAGCTGGTAGAACCGGCGGATCAGAGGCAGAGCCTCCTCCTTGTCCTGGTCAGCGATGGTGGCAAAGACGGTGCCATAGTTCTGCAGGTGCATGCCGGAGGCCTGGAGGGCCTTGTACAGGGCGCGGTTCATGGTGCTGTCGTAGCCGATGGCTTCGCCGGTGGACTTCAT
>JAZQEP010000031.1:0-2891 GCA_045539075.1 Faecousia sp.
CCCCCTGTGCACGGAAGAAGTGATCCTGGACGAAGACCTGCTTCTGAAGGGTCTGATGCTCCTGTATGAAAAAAACCGATAAAAAATCGCGGCTGTGCAATTTTGCACACCCGCTTTCCCTTACTCTTCAAACAAAGACGCAGGCAAAATGTCCACATTGGCCCGGTGGACATAGATCAGTTTTCCATCCACATTGATCAGTGTGGTTTTCGGCAGATCCCCGGGGATCTCCGTATAGCAGTTGTCTCCCTGGAACAGGCCGATGGGGGTGCCGTTCTGGCTGGATACCAGGACGACCAGCTTCTTGCCAAAGAGGTTGGCATAGGAATTGATCTTCCGGTCCACCTGCATCAGGCCCGTACTGGTACCGGCATCCTCCATTTCCTCCGGGATCTGGAAGTCGGTGATCATATCCACCCCATCCTGCATGAAAACCATAGTGCTGCCCACATGCTTCCAGGATTTTCCGTCAATGGTGATATCGATGTAGGAACTGACCTCGCCGTATTCATCCAGCTCGCAGTCCATGGTCACCTTGTCGCCCCGGATGGTGAACACCAGATTGCCGAAATCGTCATACTGGCGGATGATATAGTCATTGCCGAAGAGCTCGCCCTTCAGCTTGCTCACAAAGGCTCCCACAAAGGAGCAGCCGGTGAGCGCCAGGACCAAAGCCAGGGCAATGAGGGATAAAACTGTTTTCTTTTTCATGATGGTTCCTTTCTTCTTAAAGAAAAATATCATACTTTCCACCTCATTATACCGCAAAGCCATCAAAATACAAGATTCGTCACAGAAATATTACATTTTCCGGGCTGTCGGCACATAGAATCTGTCCAGGAGGGGATACTATGCGAAAACGAGATCTGGCCCTGGCAGCAGGTGTACTGCTTCTGTCACTGGTCATGGGCCTGGGAATCATCCTGCGGAGCACGGCGGAACAGACCGCCGGCTGGGGGCTCAGCTTCCGGCTGGAGGGCGCCGCGCCGGTGGGCACCAGCGACCAAAAACATCTGGAAAAATACGACGCCGCCTACCTGGGGGACACAAACCGGCAGGTAATCTATCTGACCTTCGATGCCGGCTACGAAAACGGCGCCACCGCCAAAATTCTGGACACTCTGAAAAAGCACCGGGTGCCCGCCGCCTTCTTTCTGGTGGGCAACTATGTGGAAAAAAACGCCGATCTGGTGCGGCGGATGGTCAGTGAGGGGCACACCGTGGGCAACCACACCCTGCACCACCCGGATATGAGCAAGCTGACGGACCGGACCGCCTTCGAGAAGGAGCTTACAGGCCTCGAAGACCTCTATCGGGAGGTCACCGGGGAGTCTCTTCCCAAATTCTACCGGCCGCCCCAGGGCACTTACAGCGAGGAAAACCTAAAAATGGCGCAGGAGATGGGATATAAAACTGTCTTCTGGAGCCTTGCCTATGTGGACTGGAACAACGATGCCCAGCCGAGCCGGGAGGAGGCCTTTTCCAAGCTGATCCCCCGTGTCCACAACGGCGCCGTGGTGCTGCTCCACTCTACCTCCGCCACCAACGCGGAGATTCTGGACGAGCTGCTCACCAAATGGAAGGAGCTTGGCTACAGCTTCGGCACAATGGAAGAATTGTTCACCCAATGACGGGCGGGGAGATGGTTTTCCCTTGAAAATTTTTACTTTTTTACGAAAAAACCGCTTTACTTTTGGGCAAACTCATGGTATAGTAGTCAGGCTGGTCTGAGACCAGACGCAATTACTATGCCCGCAGCTCAGTTTAGGGAGAAAGCTGTATTCTTTGCAGTACACCACCCACCCTCTACTTGGCGCGAGGTAAATTTTTAAAAAGGTGGATTTAACCATGATTCAGAAGGAAAAGAAGACCCAGGTTATCCTGGAGAACGCTACCCACGAGGGCGACACCGGTTCCCCCGAGGTCCAGGTTGCTATCCTGACCGCCCGCATCAACGAGCTGACCGATCACCTGCGTACCCACAAGCATGACAACCACTCCCGCCGTGGTCTGCTGATGATGGTCGGTAAGCGCCGCAACATGCTGGACTATCTGGCTAAGAAGGACATCAACCGTTACCGCGCTCTGATCGCCAAGCTGGGTATCCGTAAGTAAGATATCGAAGGGGCGACGCACAACGTCGCCCCTTATTTCTTACAAAACACATCTATTCATCGGGAAGTGCTTTAGCAGTTGATAGAGCTGCCGAACTTCGGCAATTGTATCAAGTGCTAAACCTCCCGAACAACACAAAAATACTTTAGGAGGTAAAATTTAATGATTACTCGCAAGCAGTATCCCAACCATCATGTTTACGAGATGGAAATCGGCGGCCGCCCCTTCACCGTGGAAACCGGTAAGGTTGCTGAGCTGGCCAACGCCGAGTGCATCTGCCGCTACGGCGACACCGTGGTGCTGGTCACCTGCACCTGCAACCCCATCCCCAAGGCCGGTATCGACTACTTCCCTCTGACCATCGAGTTTGAGGAGAGAATGTATTCTGTCGGCCGCATCCCCGGCTCCTTTAACCGCCGCGAGGGCAAGCCCTCCGAGCGTGGCATTCTGAACAGCCGCATCATCGACCGTCCCATGCGTCCCCTCTTCGACGAGGAGCTGCGCAACGACACCGTCGTGACCTGCACCGTGCTGGCTACCGACCACGAGAACCCCGTGGAGATCGTGGCTTCCCTGGGCGCTTCCATCGCCATCGCTTCCTCCGACGTTCCCTGGAACGGCCCCGTGGCTACCACCAACGTGGCCTATCTGAACGGCGAATATATCGTCAACCCCTCCGCTGACGAGCGTGAGGCCTGCGAGTGCTTCGTCTGCATCTCCTCCACCTTCGAGAAGGTGGTCATGATCGAGACCGAGGCCAACGAGGCTCCCGAAGC